>NZ_VENN01000002.1:0-660201 GCF_008087365.1 Bacillus sp. E214
GGCCGATCACCCTCTCAGGTCGGCTACGCATCGTTGCCTTGGTGAGCCGTTACCTCACCAACTAGCTAATGCGCCGCGGGCCCATCCCTAAGTGTTAGCCGAAGCCAACTTTCCTTCCAACACCATGAGGTGTTGGAAACTATTCGGTATTAGCACCGGTTTCCCGGAGTTATCCCAATCTTAGGGGCAGGTTGCCCACGTGTTACTCACCCGTCCGCCGCTAATCGTTGGGAGCAAGCTCCCTCAGATTCGCTCGACTTGCATGTATTAGGCACGCCGCCAGCGTTCGTCCTGAGCCAGGATCAAACTCTCCGAAAGATGTTTGATCTAGCTAAATTTTAAAGCAAATTGACGAGATTTTAAAAATCTCTTGTTTTTAGACTTGCTTGGCGTTTCGTTTTGTTTAGTTTTCAAAGAACAATCTGTTTTGTTGTCGTTTTGGCGACTTAACTATCATATCAAGTTAGCAACCTTTTGTCAACAACTTTTTTTATTTAATGTTTGTGCATCCCGGTGTTTCCCGGTCAGCTAAATCAGTATATCAATTCCCAGGCAGGAATGCAACACTTTTTTATAAAAAACTATAAAACAAATATAATCAACTAATCGTATTAGCTTAAAGGTTTTAACTCTGCCTCTCTTATCATCTCCAATCTACAGATGAATGCTGTTATTAGCATGTATCAACTCCATATAAACAGCATAATATGATACGACCTCAAACCAATTTCTTTAAACAATCATTTATAAAAACAACACCTCTTTTAAAAAGAGGTGTTGTTAGTAAAAGCTATTTTGTATATACCAAATGTATTATCTCCTATTATTCTTCTTCAGGTGAATCCAGTGGTTCAACATCCGTGCCTTGTTCTGTTTGTTCTTCTGATTGTATTTCTGTTTGTTCTACTGTTTCTTCCTGCTCGTCATCCTCAGGAGAGTCTTCTTCTTTTTGTACCTTAGCTACTGTAGACACATATTGATCATCACCTGATTCAAGTCTGATCAATTTAACACCCATTGTATTTCTTCCTAAACGGGAGATCTGTCCAACATCCATACGAATAATAACACCCGCAGCAGTAATAACCATTAAATCTTCTTCACCTGTAACAGTTTTTACAGATACTAATGAACCAGTTTTATCGGTTATATTGCAGGTTTTAATTCCTTTACCGCCACGACTTTGAATTCTATATTCTTCTTCTCCGGTACGTTTTCCATACCCATTGCGAGTAACGATTAATATATCATCATTTTCTTCGAGTATATCCATACCTACTACTTCATCATTCTCGCTTAAAGTGATTCCTTTCACACCCGTTGCTGTACGTCCCATTGAACGCACATCAGTTTCTGGGAATCGGATCAATTGACCATCTTTTGTTCCAATGATGATGTTCCGGGTGCCATCTGTTAGTTTAACGGAAATCAATTCATCGTTATCACGCAAACCAACTGCAATCAATCCGTTATTTCTAATATTGGCAAAAGAAGATAATGGGGAACGTTTAGAAATCCCTTGTTTAGTAGTAAAGAATAAGAACCAATCGTCCACAAATTCTTCAACTGGGATAATTGCATTAATCCACTCATCTTTTTCAATTTCAAGTAAGTTTATAATTGGCAGACCTTTAGCTGTCCGTCCATATTCAGGTATTTCATACCCCTTCGAACGATATACTTTCCCTTTATTAGTAAAGAAGAGAATTGTATCATGCGTTGAAGTTGTTAGCAGATGCTCAACAAAGTCATCTTCATTGGTACCCATTCCCTGAATACCTCGTCCTCCACGACGCTGACTTCTGTATGTGGATGCTGGCAGTCGCTTGATATACCCTTTATTCGTTAAAGAGATAACGATATTCTCTTGAGGGATTAAGTCTTCATCCTCAATATGTTCCAGACCGGCCAAGACAATTTCTGTTCTTCTTTCGTCATTAAACCGTTCTTTAATTTCAGTTAACTCTTCACGAATTAAGTCAAGCAACTTTTCTTCATCAGCAAGAATGGCTCTTAACTCGCCAATCAATGTCATAAGCTCTTTATATTCGTTTTCGATTTTATCTCGTTCTAAACCTGTTAACCTTTGCAGACGCATATCCAAGATCGCCTGAGCTTGCTTTTCAGTCAATTCGAATTTAGTCATTAATCCTTCTCTGGCAATATCAGTAGTTTGAGAGCCACGGATTAAGGCTATAATTTCATCAATATGATCAAGTGCAATTCGTAGTCCTTCTAAAATATGCGCTCTTGCTTCTGCTTTACGAAGTTCAAATTGCGTTCTTCTGCGAATAATTACCTTCTGATGTTCCAAATAGTAATAAAGCATTTGTTTCAGATTCAGAACCTTCGGCTGGTCATCAACAAGAGAGAGCATGTTGATGCCAAAGGTTGTTTGCATTGCTGTATGCTTATATAAATTATTTAAAAGTACGTTTGCATTCGTGTCTCTTCTTAATTCAATTACGATACGCATACCATTACGGTCTGACTCATCCCGTAAATCTGTAATACCTTCAATTTTCTTGTCACGTACCAAGTCTGCAATACGTTCAACCAGTTTGGCTTTGTTCACTTGGTATGGAAGTTCCGTTACAATAATGACCTGTTTACCGTTTTGTTTCTCTTCAATAAACGATCTTGCCCTTAACGTGATGGAACCACGACCAGTTTCATAAGCTTTACGAATACCGCTTCTTCCTAAAATTTGACCTGCAGTTGGAAAGTCCGGACCCGGAATAATTTCCATCAATTCCTGTATGGAGATCTCAGGGTCTTTACTTAAAGCAAGCACACCATCAATGACCTCTCCTAACTGATGTGGAGGAATATTCGTAGCCATACCAACCGCAATTCCAGAAGAGCCATTTACAAGCAGGTTAGGAAAACGTGATGGAAGTACCACTGGTTCCTTTTCTGAACCATCGTAGTTGTCTCGGTAATCGATTGTATCCTTGTTTAAGTCTCTAACTAACTCCATTGATATTTTTGACATACGGGCTTCTGTATAACGCATTGCCGCAGCTGAATCACCATCAACAGATCCAAAGTTACCATGCCCCTCAACCAGCATATATCTAAGGTTGAAATCCTGAGCCATACGGACCATCGTGTCGTAGACTGCCGTATCACCATGAGGATGGTATTTACCGATAACTTCACCAACGATACGTGCCGATTTCTTAAATGCTTTATCCGACGTCATACCTAAATCATTCATAGCGTACAATACACGCCTATGCACAGGCTTCAACCCATCACGAACATCCGGAAGTGCTCTGGCTACGATAACACTCATAGCATAATCCAAGAATGATGTTCGCATTTCCTGACTTATATTTATTTCTTTAACCCTCGAGTTTTCCATTTCCGCCATGGAATTACCTCCTCTTATCCGCAAAATCCAGTTATACATGTAAAAAGACAGGATAGATGTTGTCTATCCTGCAGAAAAGATGTATGGATCGCTATTCCCCAATTCAATAACAATCCCATTGAAGTCATACTTAAAAATCAATCGAATTTATATATCTAGATTCTTAACTTGTAACGCATTTTCTTCAATGAAATTCCGACGCGGTTCGACTTTGTCGCCCATAAGCATTTCAAAGGTTTCATCTGCATCGATTGCATCTTCTAGACTAACCTGCAACAATGTTCTGTGCTCCGGATCCATCGTTGTATCCCATAACTGTGTTGCATTCATTTCACCCAAACCTTTATAACGCTGTAGACCAGGTTTTGGCTGGCTAGGGAGCTCACTCATAATACTTTCCAGCTCTCGATCATTATAAGCATACATTATACGCTTGCCTTGCTGTATTTTGTATAACGGTGGCTGAGCAATATAGATATAACCATTTTCAATAATCGGTCGCATATAACGATAGAAGAACGTCAACAATAAGGTTCTGATATGGGCACCGTCGACATCGGCATCAGTCATGATGACAACTTTATGATATCGTGCCTTCGTAATATCAAAATCCTCACCAATACCAGTTCCCAGAGCTGTTACAATCATTCTGATCTCTTGATTGCCAAGAATTCTATCCAGACGCGCTTTTTCCACGTTTAGTATTTTACCGCGTAAAGGCAAAATGGCCTGGAAGTGTCGATCACGGCCAGATTTTGCCGATCCGCCAGCAGAATCACCCTCAACGATGTAAATTTCGCTAATGGATGGATCTTTTGAAGAACAGTCAGCCAATTTCCCTGGTAAGTTGGAAATCTCCAATGCACTCTTTCTTCTTGTTAGCTCTCTAGCCTTTTTGGCTGCTGCTCTCGCTCTGGCAGCCATTAATCCTTTATCGATAATTTTTCTTGCGACACTAGGATTTTCAAGCATGAATTTCTCCATTTTTTCAGAGAAAATGGAGTCAGTAATCGTTCTTGCCTCAGAGTTACCAAGTTTAGTTTTCGTTTGTCCTTCGAACTGCGGATCAGGGTGTTTGATCGATACAATCGCAGTTAGGCCTTCGCGAACATCTTCACCGGTTAAATTTTGGTCATTTTCCTTGAAAATGCCGTATTTCCTTGCATAATCATTTATTACACGAGTTAAGGCTGTTTTAAATCCAGATTCGTGTGCTCCACCTTCATAGGTATGGATATTATTAGCAAATGAATAAATATTACTTGTAAAACTATCATTGTATTGCAAAGCAACCTCAACAGAAATCCCATCTTTAGCACCCTCGACATAGATTGGTTCTTCGTGAAGTACCTCTCTCGTACGATTTAGATGTTCTACATAGGATTTAATGCCGCCTTCATAGTAATATTCATTTTCTTTACCATCTTCACGTTCATCCTTAATCGTGATTTTAATACCACGGTTTAAGAAGGCTAATTCCCTTAACCTTACCGCCAAAATCTCATATTCATATATAAGAGTTTCCGTAAAAATTTCACCATCAGGTTTAAATGTAATAGTTGTACCAGTACGATCGGATTCGCCTAAAATCTCAAGCTCGCCTTTTGGTGTACCTCTTTCAAAACGTTGAAGATGAATTTTCCCTTCACGTTCTACTTGGACAGACAATTCAGTAGACAGGGCATTAACAACTGAAGCACCCACACCATGAAGACCGCCGGAGACTTTGTAGCCTCCACCGCCAAATTTACCACCGGCATGTAAAGTTGTCATAATGACTTCTACTGCAGGACGGCCTACTTTTTCGTGTATACCAACAGGAATACCACGACCATTATCCTTAACCGTAATACTATTGTCTTTATTGATGAATACATTGATTTCATCACAATATCCTGCCAGTGCTTCATCAATACTGTTATCAACAATTTCCCAGACTAAATGGTGAAGCCCTCTGGAACTTGTGGAACCAATATACATACCAGGCCTTTTACGTACTGCCTCTAGCCCTTCAAGTATTTGTATCTGGTTTTCATCATAGGATTCTTTTTGTATTTCTTTTTGCTCCATTGTCAAACCATTTCACCTACACTTTTCATGCATTTATTTCGTATCTTATCGATTGTGTTACAACGTAGACATCTTTGCTGATTTTCTTTTCAAAGCAGTTAGTCCAATTGGTGAGAGATAGATGTGATGAACTGTAACCACAATTGATTTTGTATTACCTTCAGCCAGATCAATAACTTTATTTTCATCTAAAAATCTCTGTAATACAGGTGAATCTGTTAGCATTTTGGCATCAAGTGCCGTAACTAGTTCACTAGTCTTAATTACAGTATCATTTCCGACATGAAGATACATCTTAACCACCTCATTTCAATCTGGACATTGTTCCGCTTTTCACTTGAAAGGTTGCAGCTTCTCTCAATGTTTGATGATCGATTCCGTCTACACTTGTAGTCGTTACAAAGGTTTGTACCTTACCTTGAATGGTATTCAACAAATGCGATTGTCTGTAATCATCCAATTCAGATAGAACATCATCAAGCAAAAGAATTGGATATTCATTGATTTCTGAATGAATCAGCTCAATTTCAGCTAATTTTAAAGATAAGGCTGTTGTTCTTTGCTGGCCTTGCGACCCAAACGTTTGCACATCATGACCATTGACGAAGAATTGCAGGTCATCTCTATGTGGACCAATTAATGTTGTGCCTCGTTCTTTTTCTCTAGTACTTATTTTATCAAATTTTTCCTGAAATCTTTCTACTATTTTCGACAAGTCCATAGATTCTGATACCTCTATGGATGGTTTATATTGAATATCCAGCGTTTCTAGACCTCTAGAAATGCCTTTATGGATAGGTTTTGCCCAATTCTTAAGCAATTCAAGAAACTCAAACCTCTTTAAAAGAATTCTTGCAGCATAATGAATGAATTGGTCATTTAGAACCGCAAGCATAGCATCGTCAGCTCTTTTGCTCAGCTGTGCTTGCCTCAAAAACGCATTACGTTGATTGAGAATCTTTTGGTATTGGTTTATATCATGTAAATAAACAGGCGATACTTGTCCTATTTCCATATCTATAAAGCGTCTTCTGATTAAAGGGCTGCCCTTCACCAGGTTTAAGTCCTCCGGAGCAAACATAATCACATTCATATTGCCGATATACTGGCTCAAACGCTTTTGCTCCAAATGATTACTTTTAGCTTTTTTGCCTTTTTTGGAAATAATCAATTCCATAGGAAGAGGTCCTCTGTTTTTCAGTACTCTTCCCTCTATTTTAGCATATTCCTGGTCCCATCGAATAAGATCTTTATCATTGGAGGTGCGGTGAGATTTAGCCATGGCCAGTACATACATAGCTTCCATCACATTTGTTTTTCCTTGAGCATTTTCGCCCAGTATAACATTCACCTTATTTTCAAATTCGGCGGTCAGACTTTCATAGTTTCTATAATGTTGAAGACTAATCTTTTCAAGATACATATCTTTAGATCCTTTACTTTAATCCGTAATAATATAGGAACCGACATCCGGGATTTCAATACGGTCTCCAACCCGGAGCTTTCTGCCTCTGCGAACATCCAGTTCACCATTCACGTATACCTCATATTCTGAAAGAAACCATTTTGCGTTCCCGCCAGAGTCGATAATACTCGCTAATTTTAAAAATTGCCCGAGGGTAATATACTCGGTTTGAATACGTATTGATTCCATCATAATAATCCCACCTGTAAAAGTCTCTAAAAGTTTATTTTACTAAAAAATTTGGTTTTGCACAAAAAGAACCTGTTTCGATGCATATCCAAAAACAGGTTCTCAAAAATTTTTAAATCAATATGTTCTAACAGGCAGTATTAACTGCAGCATACTATCGTCATCTACACCTTTAAGAACAAATGGTCTCATCGCTCCAGTAAAATTAATAGTCACTTCTGTTACATTCAAGGCTTTTAGGGCATCCATCATATATTTCGCACTAAAGGATATTTTTAATTCCTCTCCCTCAATCGTTTGAGTAACAATTTCCTCAGTTACTGTACCAACCTCTGGTGTATGAGAGGAAATTTCAATATAGGAATTTCCCATTGTAGAAAGCTTAACAACATTATTTCTGCTTTCTCTCGCTAATAAAGAAGCACGATCAATGGCATGAAGAAGTTCCTTTGTATTTATTCTAACATCTGTTTTGCTTTCATTCGGTATTAATCGAGAAGTGTCTGGATAATTACCCTCTAATAATCTGGAGAAGAATAATAAATTTTTTGATTTAAACAGTACCTGATTTTCTGTAAATATAATTTTTATTTCTTCATCCGTGTCATCGAGGATTTTACTTAATTCACTTAAGCTCTTTCCAGGGACGACTACACTGTAGCTATCACCATTCCCATTAATCACCGTTTTTCTCATAGCCAAACGATGGCTATCTGTTGCAATACAGATTAATTGCCCATCTTCTATGCGCCAGTTTACACCTGTCAACACAGGGCGTGTTTCTGAGGTGGACACTGCGAAAATAGTTTGACGGATAATATTTTTTAATAAATCGATTGGCATAGAATACATATGCTGTTCTTCCATTTGAGGAAGCTGTGGATAATCTTCAGCATTTAGTCCGTTTAGTTTATATTCAGCTTTTCCTGAACGAATAATTGTTTGCAGGTGTGCATATACTTCCAAATCAACTGTGCTCTCTGGAAGTTTTTTTACGATTTCAGCAAAGAAACGAGCCGGTAAAACGATTGATCCAGACTCTTTAATTTCAACTAGTTCATTGCCTTCTTCTTCTGCTGGAATGAATGATTCAATAGAGATATCAGAATCACTTCCTGTTAAAGTGACCCCTTCTTCATTTGCTTTAATTTTTATTCCAGTAAGAATTGGTATCGTTGTACGGGTTGATACCGCTTTAAGAACATCAGTAACACTTTGGACCAGACGGTCGCGCTGAATCGTAATTTTCATAAGTAATCCTCCCAGTATGATGATTGATTTTAGATACATATTTATTAATTTATTTATAAAAATAAAAGAAGAAGTAATAGTAGGGCCTGTGGAAATGTGGATAACTCAACTATTTGACCGAAAAACAGTCTATCCACATGTGGACAGACTGTGAGTAATCTTGATAGCAACTTAATTGATTATCAACAGTTAGTAACTGCTTCGTTGATCAGTGATTGTTAAGTTTTAAAGTAATTTCCTTAATATGATCCTGTAGCTGAGAATCGATTTGTAAAAGCTTAGATATTTTTTCATGTGCATGTATAACAGTTGTATGGTCACGTCCTCCAAATTCTTCACCTATTTTGGGCAATGAAGAGTCCGTAAGCTCTCTGGACAAATACATAGCAATCTGCCTAGGGAAGGCAACTGATTTTGTCCGTTTTTTAGCTTTAAAATCATCTAATTTTACATTAAAGTATTCTCCAACTGTCCTCTGAATATCCGATATAGCGATAATTTTTGGTTTCGAATTCGGAATGATATCCTTTAGAGCTTCGGCAGCTAAGTCTGCGTTAATATCCTTATTTATTAAGGAAGAATAGGCTACCACTCTTATTAGGGCTCCTTCGAGCTCACGAATGTTGGAATCGATTTGGTTGGCTATATAAATCATAACTTCATTCGAAATATCCAGTCGTTCAGCTTTTGCTTTCTTCCGCAGGATCGCAATCCTTGTTTCGAGATCTGGTGGTGTAATATCAGTAATCAGACCCCATTCAAAACGAGACCGCAACCGATCTTCAAGAGTCGGAATCTCTTTCGGAGGACGATCACTTGAGATAACGATTTGCTTACTTTCCTCGTGGAGTGCATTAAACGTATGGAAAAATTCCTCCTGAGTCGATTCTTTTCCAGCTAAAAATTGAATATCATCAATTAGCAGTACATCGACATTCCGGTATTTATTACGGAAATCTTCAGCACGGTTATCTCGGATTGAATTAATAAATTCATTTGTAAATTTCTCGGATGACAAATAAACCACTTTAGCTGATGGGTTGTGCTCCAATACATAATGGCCGATAGCATGCATTAAATGTGTTTTACCAAGTCCAACTCCCCCATAAATAAATAGAGGATTATAGGCTTTAGCCGGAGCTTCCGCTACAGCCAAGGATGCTGCATGGGCAAAACGGTTGCCGGAACCAATAACGAAAGTATCAAAAGTATACTTTGGTATTAATAAGGTTTGAGGTATCTCATGCTGATCGTCATCTGATTTTCTAACCCTTTTGGCCGGTGCTGGTAAATCATATTCTTCTTCCCTTTGGTTGTGAGGAATAATGAATTTAACTTCCAATTGTTCGCCTGTAGTTTCGTATAAAACCTCACCTATTACATCTGAGTAACGTTCCTCTAGCCAATCTCGGGCAAACTCGTTTGGCGCAATTACTGTGAGTGTATCCTTTTTTAAAGAATAAGCTTTTGTAGACTTCAGCCAGGTTTCAAAGCTTGGCTTGCTTATTTTCTTTTCTAATATTGATAATGAGTGCTTCCATAGCTCATCTATATTTTTCACTCGTCAATCCTCCTTCAAAGACAGCCAAACCACAATAAACTTGAATTAAAACAATATAAATAGGAAATGTATAAATATAAAAAACAATGTATAAGGAACATTATGGGGAATATAGGTTTTCGACAATATCCACTTCCTGTGGACAAAGTTATACGCTCCTGTGTAAAATCCTATCCACAACTTATTAACAATCTGTGGATAATTATTTATGTGGATAAGTTATTAAGAATGAAAACAAAAAATATGATATCAAAAATTTGCTTGAGTTGCAACGTTTTTTGTTATTTATCCACAAGACTCAGTGAATGGGGATGAAAGTTTTCCACAAGAAGTGGGTTTGTGCAAAACCTGTCGAAAAGGGGTGTGGATTGTTAAATAGTGATAATTTAATTATCCACAACCTATCCATAGAGAACAAGGTAAATTTTAAAAATGAAATTTAAGCGATCCATATAAATTTATTTATTTGTAAATCAGAAGGTAGTTTTTAATGTTTGAAAGTATAAGTTGACAATTACGTATCACCATCTATATAATTGTAAAGACTGTCTTTAACTGTAATCCTCAGGGAGGTGTACTAATATGAAAAGAACGTACCAACCAAATAAACGTAAACACAGCAAAGTTCATGGGTTCCGTGCCCGCATGAGCACAAAAAACGGACGTCGTGTTCTTGCAGCTCGTCGTCGTAAAGGAAGAAAAGTATTATCTGCCTAGACCACTGACCATTTCAGTGGTCTTTTTTTAAGCTTATAGCGTTTTTTAATGATTAAGATGAGAAATAGATCAAAGTTATATACAGATTGGCGTTTTAATAATGCGTAAATTTGTTAATGATGTACAATGGAAATATAATGGGATTAGAAATAAATCGAAACCCATTTAAAAGTTGAACGTATGTGTTAGGTGCAGGTGGATATATGAACAAAGAGCGCAGGATTAAAAAGAATCAGGATTTCCAGGAAGTATTTAAAAAAGGTAAATCTTTTGCGAACAGGCAATTTGTTATTTACGTATTAAAGAAGGAACAGACAAACTTTCGTCTGGGTCTTTCAGTGAGTAAGAAAATTGGCAATGCAGTGACACGGAACCGTGTTAAACGTTATGTAAGGCAATCCTTTTTAGAGCTTGATGATCGAATCATGAAGGGGAATGATTACATCATTGTTGCAAGAAAACCGACCTCAGAAATGGACTTCCATGAATCGAAAGCGAGTCTAATCCATGTATTAAAGCGTGCTGGCGTCTTGAGAAAAATGTAGTGTAGGTTTTCTGTTATAAAAAAGCCTAAAACATTTAGGCGTAGACATCTAAAAGATGTTAAAATACATTCATTGGCATATAAGAGGTATTAATGCCTCTTAAGTAGTTAGGAGGAAATAAGGCTTGAAGAAGAAACATATGCTTCTCTTTGGTTCGGTTGTTTTTCTCATTGCTGTTCTATCAGGATGTAGTGAAGTCAATCAACCAATAGATTCAGAAAGTACTGGTATCTGGAATCAATACTTTGTTTATCCGCTTTCCTGGCTGATAATCAAAATGGCTGAGTTATTAGGTAATAAATATGGAATATCGATTATTCTGGTCACAATTTTGGTTAGATTATTGATTTTACCATTGATGATTAAACAAATTAAAAGTACAAAAGCGATGCAGGCTATTCAACCGGAAATGAATAGATTGAAAGAGAAATACAGCTCTAAGGATGCTGAAACTCAACAAAAACTGCAGCAGGAAACAATGGCTTTGTTCCAAAAACATGGGGTAAACCCATTGGCAGGATGTTTGCCGATTTTTGTTCAAATGCCGATTTTGATTGCGTTCTATCACGCAATTATGAGAACAACTGAAATTGCTAATCATAGTTTCCTATGGTTTGATTTAGGCGACAAGGATCCATACTTTATCCTTCCGCTAATTGCAGGTGCAACAACCTTTATTCAACAAAAAATATCCATGGTTGGACAGGATGATAATCCAACTATGCAAATGATGCTATATATTATGCCGATTATGATTATTGTGTTCGCAATTAACTTCCCGGCAGCACTATCTTTATACTGGGTTGTTGGTAATATTTTCTCGATTGCCCAAACTTACTTCATTAAAGGGCCTGATTTAAAGCAAGCAAAAGCCGATAAATCAAATGTAAAAGCCGGAGGTAAGAAAAAGTGAAACAAGTAACCGCTACAGCCCAAACAGTTAATGAAGCTGTTGAATCTGCTCTTAAGGAATTAAATACAACGAAGGAAAAGACTGAAATCCAAGTTGTAGATGAAGGGAAAAAAGGTTTTTTAGGCCTGTTTGGCTCAAGACCGGCTATCGTGAAGGTGACTGTAAAGCATGATCCGTTAGCAGAAGCAAAACAATTCATCGAGAATGTAGCAGAAAAAATGGGTGCAGAGGTACATGTTCATCATAAGCAAGAAGGCAAAGTTGTTACATTTGAGTTATCTGGTGAGAAAATAGCCATGCTGATTGGAAAAAGGGGACAAACATTAAATTCCCTTCAATACCTGACTCAGCTTGTAGTAAATAAGAACTCTACCCAATATCTAACGATCATGCTCGATGCAGAGGATTACCGGAGCCGAAGAAATGAAGCTTTAGTTAATCTTTCGGAAAAAATGGCTAATAAAGCTATCTATACAAAAAAAGAAGTTTCATTGGAGCCCATGCCATCATTTGAAAGAAAAGTGATTCATACGGCGCTGATGAATAATAAAAAAGTCAAAACGTACTCTGCTGGTACTGAACCACATCGTCATATCGTGATTTCGCCAAATAAATAGCGTGAACAAAATCTCCGAATGATTTCGGAGATTTTTTTTTGAATGCTTCCAGTTATAATTGATTGAATTTATCGGCTTTTAATAATTAAAAGAACTGGACTTTCTGATATCTAAACGAGTGTATTAGGGCAAAGTAGATATAAGGTGAAAAAAATATAAGAACAGAGTTCACAATTTAGCTGAATAATTTATATCTAAAAGGAAGATTGTGCTTAGATTCTTGTTATTCACATGTGGATAAGTTAAAATTATACGTACTGCATTTTAGTGGTTGTGGATAAGAGCGGCGGGTACAAATGGTATGTGTCGATTATTATAGATTTTTAATTTTGTTATGAAAGGAGTATAGGTCATGGATTTTGATACAATTGCTGCGATATCAACTCCGATGGGAGAGGGAGCAATCGGAATTGTTCGTATAAGCGGAGATGAGGCAATAAGTATCGCAGACTCTGTTTATCGGAGCCCTAAAGGGAAGAGATTGACTGATGTGCCAAGTCATACGATACACTATGGAAATATCATAGATCCTAAAACGAATACCATTATAGAAGAAGTAATGGTGACCGTTTTAAAAGCTCCAAATACATTTACTCGTGAAGATATCGTCGAAATTAATTGCCATGGCGGTTTAGTTTCCGTGAATAGAGTACTTCAGCTTATCTTAAGACAGGGAGCTACTTTAGCCGAGCCTGGAGAGTTTACAAAACGGGCGTTTTTAAATGGAAGAATTGATTTGTCTCAAGCGGAAGCTGTAATGGATTTAATCAGAGCGAAGACAGATAAAGCGATGAATGTAGCTTTAGGGCAAGTTGAAGGTAAACTGTCAAGATTGATAAAGAAATTGCGCCAGGATATCCTTGAAACACTAGCTCAGGTGGAGGTTAATATAGATTACCCTGAATATGATGATGTGGAGGAAATGACTCACCACTTATTTAAGGAACGCTGTGAATATGTCAGTGGGGAAATTGAAAAATTACTACAAACCAGTCATCAGGGGAAAATTTTAAGAGAAGGTATTTCAACCGTAATTGTCGGCAGACCTAACGTAGGAAAGTCTTCCTTATTAAATAGTTTGGTACAGGAAAATAAAGCAATTGTTACAGATATTCCAGGAACCACAAGGGATGTCATTGAAGAATATGTTAATGTAAGGGGAGTACCGCTTCGTTTGGTGGATACTGCCGGAATACGTGAAACAGAAGATATAGTAGAGCGTATCGGAGTGGAACGTTCCAGAGAGGTATTAAAGAAAGCAGATTTAATACTTCTTGTGCTAAATCATGCAGAAGAATTTACAGAAGAAGACCAACGTTTGTTTGAAGCTGTCAATGGGATGGATGTCATTGTGCTTATTAACAAAACAGATCTTCCTGGAAAGCTTGAAATTGATAAAGTTAAAGCTGTTGCAAAGAACTATTCGATTATTTTAACATCGCTAAAAGAGGATAAAGGTGTAGATGACTTAGAGGAAGCTATTTCTGGACTTTTCTTTGAGGGAAATTTAAATTCCGGCGATGCGACATATGTATCTAATTCACGTCATATAGCCCTTTTGAATAAAGCAAAACAGGCAATTGATGATGCACTGGATGGCATTAATGCCGGTGTACCAATTGATCTGGTTCAAATCGATTTAACAAAGTCATGGGAACTATTAGGGGAAGTTATTGGAGAAAGTGTCCATGAGAGTTTAATCAATCAGTTGTTTTCGCAGTTTTGTCTTGGGAAATAAGGAGGTAAAACAATGGCATATCATGCTGGTGAATATGATGTAATAGTAATAGGAGCAGGTCATGCGGGGAGTGAAGCAGGTCTTGCTGCTGCCAGACAAGGGGCTAAAACACTTGTATTAACAATTAATTTGGATATGGTTGCATTTATGCCCTGTAATCCATCAGTTGGTGGTCCTGCAAAAGGGATCGTAGTCAGAGAGATTGATGCTCTTGGTGGAGAAATGGGTAAAAATATTGATAAGACCCATATTCAAATGAGAATGCTCAATACAGGTAAGGGTCCGGCTGTGCGTGCGTTAAGAGCACAGGCAGATAAATTCGCCTATCAGAACGAAATGAAAAAAACGCTCGAAAATGAAAAGAATCTAACCCTCATGCAAGGGATGGTTGATCGCTTACTTATTGAGGATGGGGAATGTAAGGGCGTTATTACACAGACAGGGGCTATCTATCATTCAAAAGCAGTTGTTATTACAACAGGGACTTTTTTACGCGGAGAAATTATTTTAGGAGAATTAAAATACTCCAGCGGTCCAAATAATCAACAACCATCCATCAAGCTATCTGAACACCTTGAAGAGCTTGGATTAGATTTAGTCCGTTTTAAAACAGGTACACCGCCAAGAGTGAACGGTGATACAATTGATTACAATAAAACTGAAATACAACCTGGGGACGATGTACCAAGGGCATTTTCCTATGAGACAACGACCTATATTACGGATCAGTTGCCATGTTGGCTGACATACACAAATGAAGGAACACATACGATTATCGATAATAATTTACATCGCTCTCCTATGTATTCTGGAATGATTAAGGGTACTGGACCGCGTTACTGTCCATCAATAGAAGATAAAGTAGTTCGTTTTAATGATAAGCCACGCCATCAAATCTTCCTTGAACCGGAAGGCAGAGACACGAATGAAGTATATGTACAAGGGCTTTCAACAAGTTTGCCGGAAGATGTTCAAAAGGAAATCCTGGCAACCATACCGGGGCTCGAAAATGTACAGATGATGCGGGCTGGCTATGCAATTGAGTATGATGCTATCGTACCAACACAGCTCTGGCCGACATTAGAAACAAAAAATATTAAAAATTTATATACTGCTGGCCAAATTAATGGTACATCAGGTTATGAAGAAGCTGCTGGACAGGGGCTAATGGCTGGGATCAATGCAGGCCGCAGAGCTCTGAATGAAGAGGAGATTATTCTGAGCCGTTCGGATGCCTATATTGGGGTTCTGATTGATGACCTGGTTACGAAGGGAACGAATGAGCCTTATAGATTGCTTACATCCCGTGCTGAATATCGTTTATTGCTGAGACATGATAATGCAGACCTGAGATTAACAGAAATAGGCCATCGCATTGGATTGATCAGTGAGGACCGTTATGAACGCTTCTTGACTAAAAAGCAAGCTATTCAGAATGAAATCGAAAGGCTGGCTGCTACCATCATTAAACCAAATGAAACTACCCAATCTTATTTAAGAGAATGGGGAAGCAGTGAACTAAAGGATGGCATTCGCGGCAATGACCTGCTTAGAAGGACAGAATTATCGTACAAACATATCAGTCAATTAATTCCTGCAGAGAGTGAAGTTCCTGAGGATGTAGCAGAGCAGGTGGAAATACAGGTTAAATATGAGGGTTATATTGAAAAGTCGATTCAGCAAGTAGAAAAGCTGAAGAAAATGGAAAACAAAAGAATCCCTGATTTAATTGATTATGACGCTATTACAGGGCTTGCTTCTGAAGCACGTCAGAAATTAAAACAGGTTCGTCCATTATCTATGGCCCAAGCTTCACGTATATCAGGTGTTAACCCAGCTGATATTTCTATCTTGCTCGTTTATATTGAACAAGGGAAAATTGCAAAAATACCCCAAAATTAAGAGGTAAATAAATGAACATATCAGAATTTAAACATGCATTAGAGGAGAAGGGAATTGTTCTTTCTCCATCTCAGCTTGACCAATTCGAAACGTATTTTAAGCTTTTGGTAGAATGGAATGAAAAAGTAAATCTGACAGCTATTACGGATAAAGAAGAGGTTTATTTGAAACATTTCTATGATTCCATCTCACCATCTTTCTTTATTGATTTTAATCAGGATCTTTCTTTATGTGATGTTGGAGCGGGAGCAGGGTTTCCCAGTATACCACTAAAGATTTGCTTTCCATCAATAAAATTGTCTATTGTAGATTCTTTAAATAAGCGGATTACCTTTTTAAAAACCTTAACAGATGAGCTGGGTTTACAGGATGTCAATTTATATCATGATCGTGCAGAAACATTTGGTAAATTAGCAGCACACCGGGAACAATATGATTATGTTACGGCTAGAGCAGTTGCCAGATTATCGGTTTTAAGCGAGTTATGCCTTCCATTAGTAAAAAAAGGAGGCAAATTTATCGCTTTAAAAGGTGCCGGTGCTGATGATGAAGTATTGGCAGGGAAAAAGGCGTTGACAATTTTAGGTGGTAAAATGGATCAGGACTTTTATTTCCAACTGCCAAAGGAAGACAGCAAACGTCATATTATCTTAATAGATAAAGTAAAAGAAACGCCAAAAAAATATCCACGAAAACCGGGAACACCAAATAAGCAGCCATTAGAGTAAACTTTATTGAGACGGATATTCTAAAAAACGGTATAATAAAGATAGTTATTACCAAAAAATGAGACAATCTGAACTTATTTAAATATGATTTTTGCCAATGATTAAGCTAGTTGGAAGTTTTTTAAAGGTGGTGTAGGGATGACAAAACATCCTTTTTCACGTTTTTTTGGACTTGGAGATAAAGAACAAAATGTTGACAGGGAATCGGAAATTGAGACGGAAAAAGAAGAAATAAACCATGACGAAATCCATAAATTACCTATTTCTTCAATTGTACCAAATCGTTTTCAACCAAGAAGTATTTTTGATGATGAGAAAATTGAAGAACTTGCTCTGACTATAGAAACGCATGGAATTATTCAACCCATTGTTGTCAGAGAAATCCATGATGGACAATTTGAAATAATTGCCGGTGAACGTCGATACCGAGCCATAAGTAAATTGGGTTGGGATAAAATTCCTGCCATTATTAATAATCTCTCAGACACTGAAACAGCATCTGTTGCTTTAATAGAGAACCTTCAACGTGAGGAATTATCTCCTATTGAAGAAGCTGTGGCATACAGTAAATTAATTGAACTGCATCAATTGACCCAGGAAGGTCTTGCAAACAGGCTTGGAATAGGACAATCTACGGTTGCCAATAAAATCCGTTTACTTAAATTGCCGCAGGTGGTTCAGAATGCGGTCATGCAAAAGGCAATCACAGAAAGACATGCACGCTCCTTAATCCCATTAAAAGATCCTGAAAAACAGGCGAAGCTTGTCGAAGAAATTATTGATAAAGGACTGAATGTGAAGCAGACAGAGGAACGAGTCAACAAACTGCTTTCAGCTGATGAAGACAAAAAGCCTCGTGCCATCCGAAAAGCATTCAGTAAGGATATGCGCATAGCGGTAAATACTATCCGTCAATCAATGAGCATGGTTAAGGATAATGGAATTAACTTAGACTCAGAGGAAACAGAGTTTGATGATTTTTATCAAATTACAATCCGTATTCCAAAAAAGAGGAAATAATAGTTTGATTAATTGATAACTTGGCAATCCGATAGGTTGCCAGTTTTTTTTATATAATCAAAACTTTTTACAAAAATCGATACTTTCTGTGTGATAATTTTAAATATATGAACTTTGAAAAATAGAAACATGTTAAAATAGAAACGTTATAAGTCTGAATGTAAAGTGAGGCAGGTGACAACATGGGAAAAGTAATATCTATTGCAAACCAAAAAGGAGGAGTTGGTAAAACAACAACCTCAGTTAATTTGGGGGCCTGCTTGGCGTACATAGGAAAGAAAGTTTTGCTAGTCGATGTTGATCCACAAGGAAATGCGACCAGTGGAGTAGGGATAGAGAAGGCTGATGTTGAACAATGCATTTATGATGTACTTATTGATGATGTGGATGTTGCTGATGTTATTAAGGCAACGAAAGTTGAAAACCTAGATGTCATACCGGCTACTATTCAACTTGCAGGTGCTGAAATAGAATTGGTTCCTACCATATCCAGAGAAGTACGCTTGAAAAGAGCGTTAGAAGCAGTCGTTAATGAGTATGATTATATTATTATTGATTGCCCTCCATCTTTAGGTTTATTAACTCTAAATTCCCTTACAGCATCTGATGCTGTGCTTATACCTGTGCAATGTGAATACTACGCCCTTGAAGGCCTCAGTCAATTACTTAATACGGTTAGATTAGTCCAGAAACATTTAAACCATGATTTAAAAATAGAGGGAGTATTATTAACCATGCTTGATGCCCGGACAAACCTGGGTATACAAGTCATAGATGAGGTTAAGAAGTACTTTCAGGATAAAGTATATAAAACGATCATTCCACGTACCGTACGTTTAAGTGAAGCACCAAGCCATGGTGAGCCGATTATTATTTATGATCCAAAGTCACGTGGAGCGGAAGTATATTTAGATTTGGCAAAGGAAGTGGTTGCAAATGGGTAAGGGATTGGGGAAAGGTCTTGATGCCCTTATTGCTAACATGGAAGTCAGCAAAGAAGAAGTGGTACAAGAGATTGCGATTAAAAATTTGCGGCCAAATCCATATCAACCAAGGAAATCTTTTCAGCCTGAAGCTATTGAAGAATTAAAGAACTCAATTCTTCAACATGGAATTTTACAGCCTCTGATTGTACGGAAAAGCAGTATTAAAGGCTATGAAATAGTGGCTGGAGAAAGGCGCTTTCGTGCTGCTAAAGAAGCAAAAATGAAAACTGTGCCTGCTGTAGTTCGTGAATTTGATGATCGACAAATGATGGAACTTGCTTTATTGGAAAATCTTCAAAGAGAAGATTTAAATCCAGTAGAGGAGGGTGCTGCTTATCAGTCATTATTGAGAAACCTTGATATCACTCAAGAAGAATTGGCGAAAAGAATGGGGAAAAGCCGACCTCATATAGCCAATCATATTCGATTGTTATCATTGCCTGCATTGATTCAGGATTATATTTCTCAAGGAAAATTATCAATGGGACATGGAAGAGCATTGTTAAGCCTGAAATCAAAAAAAGATATTAAACCTCTGGCTGATAAAGTAATTAAGGAAAATCTTAATGTTAGGCAATTAGAGGGGATCATTCAAGGTTTGAATGAAAGTGTTCCACGTGAAACAAAAAAAGTCCCTGCTAAGGATATATTTATTCAGGAAAGAGAAAATCAATTAAGAGAACGTTTCGGTACAACAGTTAATATTAAACAGAATAATAAGCGTGGGAAGATAGAAATAGAATTTTTCTCCAATGAGGATTTA
Organism: Bacillus sp. E214; assembly: GCF_008087365.1. NCBI lineage: Bacteria > Bacillati > Bacillota > Bacilli > Caryophanales > Bacillaceae > Bacillus > Bacillus sp. E214. The sequence continues at coordinate 19,842 of NZ_VENN01000002.1, forward strand.
GAGAGACTCCTTGAAATTTTAGAAAAATAAAAAACCATTTATATGGTTTTTTATTTTTCTCTATAAATTATTGTCATGTACCTTTTCTTCTTCGAAGTTCCAATTAAATGTTGTAGTTATGGAAGCGGCATGATTATAGGATAAACCGGCTAAATAAATACCTTTTGTAATAGCTTTAGCCATTTTTAAGACTAAATTTAAACGAGTATTTTGAAGCACAAAGTATTCCATAAATCCACTAACATTAACGATTCCTGTAATATGGGCTTCTCCCACATTGGGCAATTCTTTATTTACACCGGCACCAGGCTTTACAGGGCCTTTACCAACCTGGATAATTCCAACACTTTTAACTCTGCCAAGACAAGCGTCTATTCCAATAATAAATGGATTTTCATGTATGCTATGAATATAATTAAGTTTTTCTTGTAAATTCACAGCATGGATTGGATCCTCTAATGTACCATATATATAAAAATTGGGCAGTGTTTTCTCACTTAACAATGTTCCAATTAAAGGACCAAGTGAATCACCAGTTGAACGGTCTGTACCGATACAAACAATGACAACAGGACGTACTTTATGAGAAGGGAGGATTGTGAGTAATTCTCTAGAGATAACATGGTGGGCATTCTCTTCCTCATATGATATTCGATTTGTTGTATTGCGTTGTTCAAAAAAAGAAGGCCTCATGTTCATAATTACCACTCCTCTGCAAAAGTACTATCAGTATACGGAAAATATAGGGATTTTATACACTGAACTTTGGAATATTTTGCAGACTTTCGAATCCTATATTCTTCCCATCCGGTTATCAGGATGAAAATACTTGTCTTTTTATATACACTTTTTCCTTCCAAAGCTGAGATGTAGTAAAATGGTTAACGTTTCTTTTAAACAGATTGATTTATCATATGTATACCCAAGCATAAGGAATAAAGAAACATTGTCATTATTCATTTATATAGGTATTTAGATCCTAGTAGATTTGAATAAGTTATATTAAAAAAACATTTAGTTTCAATTCATATACCCAGGTAATAATAGTGAATGGTTCTTTATAGCGAATTTAGTGTGAAACGTTATTCTTATATGATGAAATGAAAGGAAAGAAATTAGAGAAACGGGAGTCTAGGTAGATTTCTGTTTATTCTGGATGTTGGTTTTAATTGGAGGTCTGGCCATATGCTGATATAATTCATGGATATAAAGGGAAAAGTTTAAATAATGGAGGATTAAAAAACTATGGATGATAAGGATTTTGGATTGAATGATGTTGTTGAAATGAAAAAGCCTCATCCATGTGGTATCAACCGCTGGAAGATTATTAGACTTGGTATGGACGTCCGAATTAAATGTGAAGGATGTGACCATAGTGTCATGTTGCCCCGTAAAGATTTTGTTAGGAAGATGAAAAAGATACTTCAGAAACACGAGGCATAATCTCAAAGCTTAATGTACAGCTTGTATGCTATCATAATAAAGTGTAATTCAAATACTAATTGAAAAATAATAGCGGCTTGTCTTTTAGATGACTTGTCACTATAATTGGTAAAGGTTTATCACATATAGATTATATAACATTTAATATGTTTTCACATAAGGAGTGAATGATGTGGCATTAACAGCTGGAATAGTAGGTCTGCCTAACGTAGGGAAGTCTACTCTCTTTAATGCAATAACACAGGCTGGAGCAGAATCTGCTAACTATCCATTTTGTACGATTGATCCTAATGTAGGGATTGTAGAGGTACCAGATCATAGATTGCAAAAGCTGACAGAGCTTGTAGTACCGAAGAAAACAGTACCGACTGCTTTTGAATTTACCGATATCGCAGGAATTGTAAAAGGGGCAAGTAAAGGAGAAGGCTTAGGAAATAAATTCCTTTCCCATATTCGCCAGGTAGATGCAATTTGCCATGTAGTAAGATGCTTTGCTGATGAAAATATTACCCACGTTTCAGGTAAGGTTAATCCAATCGATGATATTGAAACGATTAATCTCGAATTAATTCTCGCTGATATGGAAACGGTAGAGAAAAGAATTGACCGTGTAGGTAAATTAGCTAAACAAAAAGATAAGGAAGCAGTTGTTGAGTATGAAGTTCTTTCCTTATTAAAAGAAGCATTTGAAGCTGAAAAACCAGCCAGAGCAGTTGAATTCACGGAAGAACAGCTCAAAATCGTGAAAGGATTACATCTTCTCACGATTAAACCAGTTTTATATGTTGCTAATGTTGATGAAGATGAAGTAGCAGATGCGTCCGATAATGATTACGTGACTCAGGTTCGTGAATTTGCAGCGAAGGAAAATGCTGAGGTAATCGTGATTTGTGCCAAAATTGAATCGGAAATTGCAGAGCTTGAAGGCGAAGAAAAAGCGATGTTCCTTGAAGAACTAGGCATAGAAGAATCTGGGTTGGATCAATTAATTCGAGCGTCTTATCAATTGTTGGGCTTGGCAACATATTTCACGGCAGGTGTTCAAGAAGTACGTGCCTGGACTTTCCGTAAAGGGATGAAGGCGCCACAGTGTGCTGGAATTATTCACTCTGATTTTGAACGTGGATTTATTCGCGCAGAAATCGTTTCTTATGAAGATCTGATGGCAGCTGGTTCCATGAATGCTGCGAAAGAAGCGGGTAAAGTTAGATTAGAAGGTAAAGAATACGAAGTAAAAGACGGAGACATTATTCACTTCCGTTTCAATGTATAAACAAGAGGACCGGTCAGTATGATCGGTCTTTTTTATCAATTTGCAAACTTCTTATATGTATGCTATACTTTTAACTTGTGAGTAATTGTAATTAATTGCTCCTTGCCCATAAGGGCCGTTTAGACCAAAAGGAGGTGACAGTGATGACAAAATACGAAGTTATGTATATCATCCGTCCAAACATTGAGGAAGATGGAAAAAAAGCTTTAGTTGAGCGTTTTAACACAATTTTAGCTGACAAGGGTGCTGAAGTTCTTGAAACAAAAGAATGGGGCAAACGCCGTCTTGCTTATGAAATCAATGATTTCCGTGATGGATATTACATGATCAACAAAATCCAAGCTGAAACTGCAGAGGCTGTTCAAGAATTTGACCGTCTTGCTAAAATCAGCGAAGATATCATCCGTCATATTGTAGTTAAAGAAGAAGAGTAATTTTGATTGAACATAAATTGTTTCATGTGGAACAATTTTCTAATATTAGGAGTTGATTCTGTTGATAAACCGTGTCATTTTGGTAGGTCGTTTAACGAAGGATCCTGATCTCCGCTATACTCCGAATGGTGTTCCTGTTTCAACCTTCACATTAGCAGTGAATCGCCCATTTTCTAACCAACAAGGTGAACGGGAAACAGATTTTATTAACTGTGTTGTTTGGCGACGCCAGGCAGAAAATGCAGCTAATTATCTGAAAAAGGGTAATCTTGCTGGAGTTGATGGACGTATTCAAACTCGTAATTATGAAGGTCAGGATGGAAAACGTGTCTATGTAACAGAAGTGTTGGCAGAGAGCGTACAATTCCTAGAGCCTAAAGGTTCATCTGCCGGTGAAAAAAGCGGCGGAAGCCAATATGGTGGTCATGATACCAATCCATTTGGCCAGGGAAATAGCAACCAAAACCAGAATCAACGGAAGGACAGTAATTATACGAAGATTGATGATGATCCATTCAGTAGTAATGGACAAACTATCGATATTTCGGATGATGACCTTCCATTCTAACATTGATAATTCGAACGGACGTATATAATTATAATGAAAGGGAGTGAATAATATGGCAGGCGGACGCAGAGGCGGACGTGCAAAACGCCGTAAGGTTTGTTATTTCACAGCAAACGGCATTACGCACATCGACTATAAAGATGTAGATCTTCTTAAAAAGTTTATCTCTGAGCGTGGAAAAATTCTTCCACGTCGTGTAACTGGAACAAGCGCTAAGTACCAACGTAGATTGACTATTGCAATCAAACGTGCTCGTACTATGGCTCTTCTACCATTCGTAGCAGAGGAAAAATAAGATTTTACACATAAAAACGGAAAGGGAATCCTTTCCGTTTTTTAATTGTATTTAAGGAAACAGTATTGACATGAGGAATTATTAATAAAATTACAGACATCGAATTACATTATTTTTAAATATTATTTCAATATAACATTATGGTTCAATGTAATGTCTTGTTTTTTGGATAACATTTTATTTATGCTTTATAATATTCTTTGTATGTATTTATTGTTTTAAATAGGTACTAATGAAGGGTATTAATTATACGCCTCTGAACAGGTAATTAATTGCTCTGTTGGTCATAATGGAGTTTTATCAAGTATAATGATAAGTAATACATAAATTGATCCACATTATTTAGGAGCTGAATCTATGCCATCTTATTTAAACAGGCAAGCGATCCGTTATCCCATCTACGCATTATTGGGTGTATCTTTAGTAATCATCGGAGTTCTTGCTTATTATAATTGGATATTTGCAATAGTAGCTTCTTTGCTTTTTGGCATTCTCTTCTTTCTAATATTAAAAATTGAATATGGAATACAAAAAGAAACGGAAATCTATATTTCCACTCTATCCTATCGATTAAAAAAAGTGGGGGAAGAAGCTCTATTAGAAATGCCAATAGGTATACTGCTTTTCAACGAGGATTATGTAATTGAATGGACCAACCCATATATGGCTAAGTGTCTCCAGGAAGATACTTTGGTTGGAAAATACATTTCTGAGGTTGCAGAACCCTTAATACCTTTGGTGAAAAGAGAGGAAAGCGAAGATATTGTAGCAATTTATAATCGTAAGTTTCGAGTAGTCCATAAACCGGAGGAAAGATTGCTTTATTTCTTCGATGTTACAGAGCAAACAGAAATTGAAAAAATGTACGAAGAAGAGCGAACTGTCATTGGAATTATCTATCTAGATAACTATGACGATGTGACACAAGGAATGGACGACCAGCGAAAAAGCAGCTTAAATAGCTTTGTAACCGCCCTATTAAATAATTGGGCTAAAGAATATGGAGTCTTTTTAAAGAGAATTTCCTCGGATCGGTTTATCGCTATTTTTAGCGAAAGTATTCTTAACCAACTAGAAAAAACGAAATTTTCCATACTGGATGATGTACGGGAAACAACGGCCAAGCAAAATGTTCCGTTAACACTGAGTATAGGTGTGGGGAGCGGAGTTTCTGCATTACCTGAATTGGGCAGCATTGCTCAATCAAGTCTTGATCTGGCTCTGGGTAGAGGTGGAGATCAGGTTGCCATTAAACTCCCAAATGGAAAAGTGAAATTTTATGGTGGCAAAACGAATCCTATGGAGAAAAGAACTAGAGTTCGCGCACGGGTAATTTCACATGCACTGCGTGATTTGATAGTCGATAGTGATAAAGTTATTGTAATGGGACATAAGTTTCCCGATATGGATGCTATTGGTTCGTCCTTAGGGATATTAAAAATTGCCGAAATGAATAACCGTGAAGGATATATTATTCTAGACAGAAGTGAATTAGATTCAAGTGTTAAACGACTTCTATCTCAAGTGAAGCAAAAGCCTGAGTTGGACTCCAGATTTATATCACCTGAAATTGGTGTTGAGCTAATCACCGATAAAACATTACTTGTTATCGTAGATACTCATAAGCCAAGCATGGTCATTGAGGAAAAACTGGTTTCCCGGGCTGAAAAAATCGTGGTGATTGATCATCACAGGCGTGGCGAGGAATTTATAGATAATTCTATCCTGGTTTATATGGAGCCATATGCATCATCTACAGCCGAGTTAGTAACGGAGCTTATTGAATACCAGCCAAAGCGTGTTAAGGTAGGTATGCTGGAAGCAACTGCTTTGCTGGCTGGTATTATAGTGGATACAAAATCCTTTACATTTAGAACAGGATCCAGAACTTTCGATGCTGCTTCTTTTTTAAGAGGGCATGGTGCAGACACAGTCCTTGTACAAAAGCTTCTTAAGGAAGATGTAGATACTTACCTAAAGCGCGCAAAGCTGATTGAGGACGTTTATTTTTATCATAAAGGGATTGCTATTGCTCATGGTGATTTAAATGAATTTGCTGATCAGGTTTTGATTGCCCAGGCTGCAGACACATTGTTAGCAATGGATGAAGTGATCGCATCCTTTGTGTTATCACGAAAATCAGAAACTAGCATTGGCATAAGTGCAAGATCTCTTGGCGATATAAATGTTCAGGTTATTATGGAACGTTTGGGTGGCGGAGGGCATCTTACAAATGCGGCAACTCAACTGGATGACATTTCAATGGAAAAAGCAGAGCAAATGTTGAAAGATGCAATTGATGAGCTATATGAAGGAGGCACAAACACATGAGAGTAATATTTTTAAAAGATGTTAAAGGAAAAGGAAAAAAAGGTGAAATTAAAAATGTTGCAGATGGGTATGCACATAATTTCCTTTTGAAACAGGGATTAGCTGTAGAAGCAACCGGCAGCAATATGAAAACACTAGAAAATCAGAAAAATAAAGAAGTACAGCTTGCAGCTGAGGAACTAGAAAATGCAAAAAAATTAAAAGAGCAATTAGAAAAGCTTACAATTGAATTAAAAGCGAAGACTGGTGAGGGCGGCAGAATCTTTGGATCCATTACCAGCAAACAGATTGCTGACGAATTACAAAAACAGCATAAGCATAAAATTGATAAACGTAAAATTGAATTAGAAGACGCAATTCGCTCTCTCGGCTACACAAAAGTTCCGGTTAAGCTTCATCATGAGGTAACCGCTACTTTAAATGTTCATGTGAAAGAACAATAAAATATTTTCCCAGGAAATAATTTTCTTAAAAAAAGTGATGAAAAGCTTGTTAGCTGATTTCATCACTTTTTTTTAGTATGATAGAAGTTACTAATGCAAATGAAAGTTAAAATAAATAATTTCCTGTACCTATTCTCTTCATTTCCATATACAATAGAATAGCAATCCATTTTAATTGCTAATAAAAATATATAATTACGTTTAAATATATAAAGGGGGTTTGCCGAATGAATGAGCTCTTTACTGATTTGGTTCCACCACAAAATGTTGAGGCGGAACAAGCGGTTTTAGGAGCAATTTTTCTTGTGCCTTCCTCTTTAATACTTGCCTCTGAGATTTTGATACCTGAGGATTTTTATAGAAGTGCACACCAAAAAATCTTCCTGGTTATGCTGAAGCTAAACGACAAAGGAAAGGCTGTCGATTTAGTCACAGTAACAGAAGAACTAAGTGCAACAAAGCAGCTTGAAGAGGTAGGGGGAGTTCCCTATTTAACAGAACTGGCGTCATCAGTACCTACCGCGGCCAATATAGAATATTATGCCCGAATTGTTGAAGAAAAGTCCGTTCTTAGAAGATTAATTAATACAGCAACTGGCATTGTACAAGATGGGTATTCACGTGAAGATGAAGTAGAAAGTCTCTTGGGTGAAGCCGAAAAGAGCATTATGGAAGTTGCCTCCCGAAAAAATGCCGGAGCCTTTCACAACATTAAAGATGTTTTAGTTCGGACCTATGACAATATTGAGTTACTTCATAACCGCGTAGGAGATGTAACTGGAATACCTACAGGCTTTAATGACTTGGATCACATGACAGCAGGCTTTCAGCGTAATGATTTAATTATCGTTGCTGCCCGTCCATCTGTTGGTAAAACAGCCTTTGCACTTAATATTGCCCAAAACGTTGCAACAAAAACGGATGAAAATGTTGCGATTTTCAGTTTGGAGATGGGTGCAGAACAATTGGTCATGCGTATGCTTTGCGCAGAAGGTAATATAAATGCTCAAAACCTTAGAACAGGATCTCTGACAGACGAAGATTGGCGCAAATTAACACTGGCAATGGGAAGCTTATCAAATGCAGGTATATTTATAGATGATACTCCGGGTGTCCGAATTAGTGAAATCCGTTCAAAATGCCGTCGTTTAAAGCAAGAACATGGACTTGGCATGATCCTGATTGACTATCTCCAGCTTATTCAGGGAAATGGCAGATCAGGCGAAAACAGACAACAGGAAGTATCAGAAATTTCCCGTTCCCTTAAGGCCTTGGCAAGGGAGCTAGAAGTTCCGGTTATCGCTCTTTCCCAGCTCTCTCGTGGTGTTGAGCAACGTCAGGACAAGCGTCCGATGATGTCTGATATCCGTGAGTCAGGAAGTATTGAGCAAGATGCTGATATTGTAGCCTTCTTATACAGGGAAGATTATTATGATAAAGAAACAGAAAACCAAAATGTTATTGAAATTATCATTGCGAAACAGCGTAATGGCCCGGTTGGAACAGTTCAACTGGCATTTGTGAAGGAATACAATAAGTTTGTTAATTTAGAGAGAAGATTCCAGGATGATGCCATACCTTCTGGAGCATAATAGTTTATAGACCGACCCACCAAACAAAGGTGGGTTTATTTTTATTACATCAATACACGAACATATTTTACTATTTTCATATAAACGTTCGTGAATTCCTTGAAATTACTTCATGTAATTGATACACTTAATTTGTTTGTTAAGCCAAAGTGCAAGATGTTGGTAAATTAGTGGAGGTGTAAAGAATGTCTTCAGTCGTAGTAGTAGGTACACAATGGGGAGACGAAGGTAAAGGAAAGATTACAGATTTCCTTTCAGAAAACGCAGAAGTAATTGCCAGATATCAAGGTGGAAATAATGCGGGACATACAATAAAATTTAATGGTGAAACATATAAGCTTCATTTGATTCCCTCAGGCATATTCTATAAGGATAAGATATCGGTAATTGGAAATGGTATGGTCGTTGACCCTAAAGCACTTATTGAGGAGCTTACTTATCTGCACGATCGTGGGATTACCACAGATAATTTACGTATCAGCAATAGAGCCCATGTGATTCTTCCTTATCATCTGAAACTTGATGAAGTAGAGGAAGAGAGAAAAGGGAGTAATAAAATAGGTACTACTAAAAAGGGAATTGGCCCGGCTTATATGGATAAAGCAGCCCGTATAGGTATCAGGATTGCCGATTTATTAGATAAAGAAGTATTTGAAGAGAAGTTAACAAGAAACTTGGAAGAGAAAAACCGTATGCTGGAACGTTTTTATGAAACTGAAGGCTTTACGATGGATGACTTTTTCGAAGAATATTATGAATATGGACAGCAAATTAAACAATATGTATGTGATACCTCTGTTGTTTTAAATGATGCCTTGGATGAAGGACGCCGTGTTTTATTTGAAGGAGCGCAAGGGGTAATGCTTGATATTGATCAGGGAACATACCCATTCGTTACATCCTCCAACCCAGTTGCGGGCGGCGTGACAATCGGTTCCGGAGTTGGACCATCAAAAATCAATCATGTAGTGGGAGTATGTAAAGCCTACACGACACGTGTAGGAGATGGACCATTCCCTACCGAGCTTGATAACGAAATTGGTAATCAAATTCGTGAGGTAGGAAGAGAATATGGTACTACTACGGGACGTCCGCGAAGAGTAGGTTGGTTCGATAGCGTCGTTGTCCGCCATGCGCGCCGCGTTAGTGGAATCACCGATCTTTCTCTTAACTCTATCGATGTTTTAACAGGTATTGAAACATTAAAAATCTGTGTTGCTTATCGACACGATGGAAAAGTATTGGAGGAGTTCCCGGCGAGTCTGAAAATATTGGCTGAATGTGAACCAATCTATGAAGAACTGCCAGGCTGGACAGAAGATATCACGGGTGTGAAAACATTGTCTGAACTACCTGCTAATGCACGTACTTATCTAGAAAGAGTATCTCAGTTAACAGGTATTCCATTATCAATCTTTTCTGTAGGACCGGACCGTAATCAAACGAATATAATCCGCAATCCATACGGTATATAAAAAATAACTGGCTGACAGACAAAAACGTTTGTCAGCTTTTTGAATAAATTAATCATTAGTACTAGTATATTTCATAGAGAATTTGAGGGTTAGACACCAGTCTAATCCTTTTTGGTATTCACCCTTGTATATATTTGGAATTAAATTTTAAAAAGATGACCTGTTTCAATAGAAATGGTAAAGTAAGATTAGGATAGTTTAACAAAATTGTGACTCGCAGATGTCATTAATATAGACATTTTATTATATAAAAGGGAGAAATAGACGATGGATAAAAAGATACTGGTTGTTGATGATGAAAAGCCTATTGCAGATATATTACAGTTTAACTTGAAAAAAGAAGGATTTGATGTGTATTGTGCCTATGACGGTAATGATGCCATTAAACTGGTAGAAGAACTTCAGCCAGATTTGATTTTATTAGATATCATGCTACCGCAACAGGACGGAATGGAAGTATGCAGGGAAGTGCGGAAGAAATATGATATGCCAATTATTATGCTGACGGCAAAGGATTCCGAAATAGATAAAGTGCTTGGCCTGGAACTGGGCGCAGATGATTATGTGACAAAGCCGTTCAGTACTCGTGAATTAATTGCGCGCGTAAAAGCGAATTTACGCAGGCAAAAACATGCTGCAAATCAGCAGGAAGATAACGAGGAAACAAATGAAATTACGATTGGCAATCTAGTGATACATCCTGATTCTTATATGGTATCCAAAAGAGGTGACACCATTGAATTAACCCATAGGGAATTTGAGCTTCTCTTTTATCTCGCTAAACATATAGGCCAGGTAATGACAAGGGAGCATCTTCTGCAGACAGTATGGGGCTATGATTACTATGGAGATGTCAGAACAGTTGATGTAACCGTTCGACGCTTACGTGAAAAAATAGAAGATAATCCAAGCCATCCTGCATGGATTGTTACAAGAAGAGGAGTTGGGTACTACCTCCGTCATCCTGAACAGGAGTAAAAATTATGAGAAAAGTTGGTTTCTTTAAATCGATTTATTTTAAGTTTGTACTAATTTATGTGCTGCTTATTTTAGTTGCCATGCAAATTATCGGAGTTTATTTTGCACAGGGACTTGAACAGCAGCTATTGGAGAATTTTAAGAGCTCTATTCAAGAGCGGGTAACGATTCTTTCCTATAGTTTAGAAAAAGAAATAACGGAAACCCGCAAAGTTGAAGATCCCACCTTAATAGAAGACATTAAGACGACATTGGAGGGATATTCCTCTGGGGATATAACGGAAATACGGGTAATGGATCAGGATTCAAAAATTATTGGCACATCTGATCCGGAGAAACAAGATATAATAGGGAGCCGTTCAACTGAAAAGCTTGTTGATAGGGCAAATAACCAAGGAACGCCCCAAACAGAAATCAGAATCGATTCTCAGACGGGAAAAAGAATTCTCCTTTGGTCAGAACCGATTTTGAGTGATGGACAAATTATAGGGAATTTATATCTGAATACGAAAATAGAGAATGTCTATTCCCAATTAAAACAAATTAATACGATAATGGCGAAGGGAACGATTATTTCTCTTGCAGTGACTGCCTTTTTAGGAATATTGCTGGCACAAACCATTACAAGGCCAATATCTGACATGCGTAAGCAAGCTTTAGCGATGTCACGTGGTAACTTTTCGAGAAAAGTTAAGGTGTATGGATACGATGAAATTGGCCAGCTTGCTATTACATTCAATAGTTTAACTAAAAAGCTACAAGATGCACAGGCGACAACTGATGCAGAGAAAAGGAAGCTCTCTTCTGTATTGACTAATATGACAGATGGCGTGCTAACAACAGATCGCAGAGGCCGAGTCATTTTGATTAACGACACAGCACTATCAATGCTGAAAGTTTCACGTGAAACGTCATTATCTAAGCCGATTACAGAGGTATTAGGATTAGAGGACACGTTCACTTTTGATCAATTATTGAGTGAGAAAGATTCCATTATCCTTAATTACAGCAATGAAAAGAAACTGCTTTATTTAAGAGCGAATTTCTCTGTTATTCAAAGAGAAACAGGTTTTATTAATGGGTTAATTGTCGTTCTTCATGATATTACCGAGCAAGAAAAGATCGATGAAGAGAGAAGAGAATTTGTTGCGAATGTTTCCCATGAGCTTAGAACGCCGCTGACAACGATGAGAAGCTATCTTGAAGCTTTGGCAGATGGCGCTATGGAAGATAAAGAGCTTGCTCCGCGTTTTCTGAATATAGCTCAAACAGAAACAGAGCGGATGATCAGATTGGTCAATGATCTCTTGCAGCTTTCAAAGCTAGATAATACAGACTATAAGCTTTCTACAACCTGGGTCGATTTTGGCCGTTATTTCCACCGAATTATCGATCGTTTTGAAATGTCTAAATCGCGAAATGTAACTTTTAAGCGTTTAATCCCATCTGAGCCAATTGGTGTTGAAATAGATGAGGATAAAATTACTCAAGTACTCGATAATATTATTTCGAATGCATTGAAGTATTCACCTGAGGGTGGACAAGTTACCTTTAAGCTGCAAGTAATCGGACAATTTGTGGAAATTAGCATTAGAGATGAAGGAATGGGTATTCCAAAAGAAAATGTAGCTAAGATATTTGAAAGATTCTACCGTGTAGATAAAGCCAGATCAAGAAAGATGGGCGGTACAGGTTTAGGTCTCGCGATAGCGAAGGAAATGATTGAAGCACATAAGGGGCATATTTGGGCTTCTAGTGAGGAAGGGAAGGGGACAACCATTTTCTTTACTCTCCCTTATGAAACATTACAAGAGGATGATTGGGAATGAGCTGGGAAGGATTTAAAAATATCTTATTGGTGTCCCTCATTTTGATAAGTGGCCTTTTGACTTGGTCATATTGGTTTTATCAGCCAACCTATAACGAGACGGAGAATACAAACTATGTTCAGGAGAAAATCTTCAGTAATCTTGAACCCGATGAAGTCGTAAAGCCAACAAAAATGATTTATCATAAAGGTAATTTATCCTATGGAACTTACTCTGAGGAAATGATTACACAAGCAATCAACTCCATAAAAAAATGGAATATGTTTAACTTTCAGGATCAATCATCAAAGTATAAAAATACTGCTGCTATCAATAAGTTTAGTGAGAAGGATGGATTCATTGAATTAATATTTAATGATATCGTTCCGCTGTCTTTTTATAAAAATTATTTAAAAATAGAAGATAATGAGTTGCCAAATGTTAAATTTGACAGGGTTATTATTCATACCGATAATGATTCTATCTACTTTGTTTCTAGTGAAAAGAAAACAGTCATTGAAGCATCCGTTGATAAAAGTTTGATTGAAGACTTCACAAAAGAGTACGCGAGGGTTGAAAATCTAAAACCCTACACAAAGCTGAAATTATCAGAAACTAACTCAATCCTGGTTCCATCCGGCGAAATAAAAGTAAGTAAATATGATTTTCTAACAAAAGCTACTGATGTGAAAAGCTTTAAGGAAGCTCTGTTTATCAGACCAAGCACTGTTAAGCAGGAAGGGGATATCTATACCGATGGATTGAGTATAATGAAAAAGAACCCAAAGACATCAATGATTGAATACAAAAATCTTGTTGTCGGTGCCAAAGATGAGAAAAAGCTGGAAACTCATATATTGCAAAGCAGCATAGAATTTATCAATATTCATGCCGGTTGGGATACACGCCACCGGTATGCGTCATTAGATGAGTTTAGCAGAGAAGTCGCTTTCCGTTTATATATTGATGGACTTCCTGTATTTAATGAGGAAGGTATGACTGAAATTCACCTGGAATATGGAACTCAAAATGTGAAGAGATATGAACGTTCCTATTTTAATCTTGTGGATGAGCCCTTGGATCAAAGCGCAGTTACTCTTCCTTCTGCAAATGAAGCTTTAAAGTCCTTCAAAAACGGTATGGGTAAACTATATGATGCAAATAAACTTACGGATATGACTGTCGGCTATAAGCTAATTTATGATGATAATTCAGGCACGACTCTTTTGGAATTGAAACCTGTCTGGTACTATCAGTATGGTGGCAGCTGGATGGAGATTCCCGAAAAGGATTTAGGAGGACTTATGGATGGATTGGAATAAAACAAAAGGTTTATTTATTGTTGTGTTTCTAATTCTGGATGTATTCCTCCTATATCAGTTCCTGGATTTTAGGGCAGCAAAGCTTGAAATCAATAAGGATTCGGATTCAACCATTGAAGAAAGGCTAAAGGCTGAGGGAATCAAGTATCATGTAGGAACTCAGGAAAGAGTAAGTGAAAAGACGATAAGTGCTAAGCCTAAGGAATTCAGTAAAGAGGAATTAAATACCCTCAAAAATCAAACCTTAATTATTGATAATAAAAGAACCATTCGATCGACGCTGGATAAACCAATTAAAATTGGTACTGGTGAAGGGAAATATTTTGAGCTGGAAAGCTTCATTAACAAAAATGTATATTCGGGAGATGAGTATAAATTTTGGCGTAAAGAAGATGGGACAATAACATATTATCAAACCTACAAAAGCCGTTTACTTTTTAATAATAAAAACGGCGCCTTAATATTTACGCTTAATGAAAATGATGAAGTAATTTCGTATATACAAACACACCTCGATGATATTGAGGAATTTAATGAAAACCAAGAGATTAATCCGCCAATTCAAGCAGTAGAAAGTCTGTTGAATGGAGGATACTTGTCATCTGGAAGTGAAGTTTCAAAGGGAGAGCTTGGTTTTTATACCTTAATAGAAGTATCAGAATCAAAAGTGCTTGTCCTTGTACCAACATGGCATTTTACAGTAAATAAGCAAGAGGATTATTTCGTAAATGGTATTGAAGGACAAGTGCTGAATACAGAAGAAGGAAATGTAACGGAGTGAGGAAGAATGTCGATGAAATTTAGCGTTCTAGCCAGTGGAAGCACGGGGAATTCACTCTATGTGGAATCAGGAGAGCATTCATTTTTAGTGGACGCTGGTTTAAGCGGCAAAAAAATGACCGAGCTATTAAATAAAATTGATAAAAGGCCTGAGGATTTATCAGGAATTTTTGTGACACATGAGCACAGTGACCATATAAAAGGGCTTGGTATTATGGCTCGTAAATATCAGCTGCCTATTTATGCAAATGCCAACACATGGAGAGCAATGGATGGGTTAATTGGCGAAATTCCTACAGATTTAAAATTTGAATTTGGAATGGAGACCGTTAAGTCATTTGGCAACCTTGATGTAGAGTCCTTTGGTGTTTCTCACGATGCGGCAGAGCCGATGTTTTATGTATTTCACCAGGATGGTAAGAAACTGGTGACAATTACAGATACGGGGTATGTAAGTGATCGAATGAAGGGCATTATTAAAAATGCAGATGTGTACATCTTTGAGAGCAATCATGATGTAAGTATGCTCCGCATGGGTCGATATCCATGGAGTGTAAAGCGTCGGATACTAAGCGATGTAGGCCATGTTTGTAATGAGGATGCTGCTATAGCCATGAGTGAAGTTGCGGGTGACCGTACAAAACGGTTTTATCTGGCTCATTTAAGTAAGGACAATAATATGAAGGATCTGGCACGTATGTCTGTCAGTCAAACACTTGAAACAAAAGGGATCAGAGCGGGAGAGCAATTTAGCCTGTATGATACGGATCCTAACGAACCAACTGAATTAATACTTGTTTAACAGAGGAGGTTTCCTCTGTTATTTTTTTAGGTAATATATATAATGTTGGTAAAGGTTGGAGAATACTCACTAGTTATTAAACATATCATTAAACTCTGCAACAAGAATTTCCTTTCGATGCTGTTTTTGTTTATAAAATGGAAAACAACAAATACTAGACCTACATAAGTAAATAGTGAAGGGAATGTTGGCAAATGGGCTATTATGATCAAGATTATAATCAGTCAGAACAACAGCAAACTAAACGAAAAGGAAGTAAAGCAGGCTATTTTCTCTCTGGTTTAATTGGTGCTATTATTGGTGCATTATTAGTCCTTCTATTGACAGGCAACTTGAATAATAATGGATTAAATCAGAATACTAGTACAAATAACGGTAATGATGCATCCAAATTGACTCAAAATGTTTCTATGGATGTGACGACTGACGTTACTAAAGCTGTTGAAAAAACGGGAGACGCGGTAATCGGGATTACAAATATCCAAGGCTCTGATTTTTTTAATGAAACTCAGGAGGCAGGCACAGGCTCAGGAGTCATCTATAAAAAGGAGAATGGAAAAGCGTTTATCGTTACCAATAATCATGTGGTGGAGGGTGCATCTTCCTTAGAGGTTACTTTAGCTGATGGTACTAAAACAAAGGCAGAACTTTTAGGAAGCGACATATGGACAGATTTAGCTGTTATCCAAATAGATGATAAGGGTATTGATGTAGTTGCTGAATTTGGTAATTCTGATAAATTAAAAGCCGGAGAACCAGTTATTGCAATTGGTAATCCACTAGGTTTGAATTTCTCCGGATCCGTGACCCAAGGGATTATCTCGGGTTTGAACAGAACTATACCGATTGATGTGAATTCAGATGGTGTGGAGGACTGGAATGCAGAGGTTATTCAGACAGATGCAGCGATTAACCCAGGGAATAGCGGAGGTGCTTTAATTAATATAGGCGGCCAAGTGATTGGGATAAACTCCATGAAAATAGCCGAGTCATCCGTTGAGGGAATTGGATTATCGATTCCAAGCAATTATGCTATACCGATTATTGAGGATTTAGAGGCACATGGAAAAGTGAAACGGGCTTATATGGGAACTAGTCTTCGTTCCTTGAATGAAGTGACCAATTATCAGAGGCAGGAAACATTGAAATTACCTACTGGTGTGACAGAAGGTGTCGTCATTACAAGTATTGAACCAGGTTCTCCGGCTGCTAAAGCCGGGTTAAAGGAGTTCGATGTCATTGTGGAGCTGGATGGGAAGAAAATCGCTAATGTTCCGGAGCTCCGTAAACATTTATATGTAAATAAGCAGATTGGCGATAAAATGAAAGTGACATACTATAGGAATGGACAAAAAGCGTCAACCGAAATGACATTGATTGAAGCCCAAATGTGATATAGTTAGGTACGAAAGCAGGGGATTCCAAATTCCCTGCTTTAAATAAGCGGGCTTAAAATGAAGCAGATATTACAAAAGACAACAAGAAAAGGAGAATGAATATGAAAATTTATTGCTGTAAAGATCATGTAGAAGTTGGACTTGATACAATCGTGGATGAGACGGAAGTCCCTCCTTTTATAAATATGATTTCAGAGGAAGAAAATAAAGAAGTTACTAACAATTCTAATGAATTCACCTGTGAATACTGTGGACAACCTGCTGTATATATTGTGGCGAACTAATATTCGGGCACAATATGTGGACGATGGTTGTGTATATGTGGATAACTCCTGTGGATAAAATGTTTGTAAAGTGAGGGTAACATGTGAATATCTCGATAATAACTGTAGGTAAATTGAAGGAGAAATATTTAAAACAGGGTATCGGAGAATATGTAAAAAGATTATCGGCCTATGCCAAAATAGACATAATTGAAATACCCGATGAGAAAGCACCTGAAACATTAAGTGAGATGGAGATGCTGCAAGTCAAGGCGAAAGAAGGAGAGCGAATCCTCGCAAAAATTTCTGACGATACTCATGTTATTGCTTTGGCGATTGAGGGGAAAATGAAATCATCTGAAGAACTTGCAGAAACAATAGATAAACTCGCCACCTACGGAAAAAGCAAGATAGCCTTTGTCATTGGCGGATCGCTTGGACTAAGTAAAGATGTAATGAAAAGAGCAAATGACACCCTGTCTTTTTCGAAAATGACCTTCCCTCACCAGCTGATGAGGCTGATTTTAGTGGAGCAGGTGTATCGCGCGTTTCGGATTAATCGAGGGGAACCATATCATAAGTAAGGTGTTTGTTTTATCTTAATATGTTTTTCTTGTGGAATGTATATGAAAAGAAGCAGTCATAGTTAAAGATCAATAACTTCCTTTAGTATGAAAAGATTGGTTGGCATATGGGAATTAAGGAATTAAGAAGGGTTACAAAAAGATGATTTACTTTTAATTGTTTTAGGTTATATTTCAGAAAATATAAATTATGTATTCTGTCCTGCTTTAATGTTATAGTAAAAAAATAAAATATAAGTTAGAGGGACAGAGTTATGAAGAGGAAATGGGTGTTACGCTGGTCTGTTTTTATTCTCGGATTATTGGTATTAGCATTTGGTATAGCACTAACAATTAAAGGAAAGTTTTTAGGGATTGGACCATGGGATGTTTTTCATTATGGACTATTTACTAAATTCGGATTCACTATAGGAACTTGGTCGATCATTAGTGGTCTATTGCTTTTGTTCATCAGTTCAATTTTCAATAAAGCATGGCCCCAAATAGGGTCCTTTCTGAATATGATGTTGCTTGGTTTATTTATTGATCTTTTTAATTGGATGTTACCTAGTATTGATAATTTAGCAGGAGCAACAATTGCCTTTATCATAGGTGTTATTTTAATGGGATATGGTATTGGATTATACGTTTCTGCCGATTTTGGAGCAGGCCCTAGAGACAGCTTTATGTTATTAATTGTTGAAAAAATGGGATGGAGTATCCCGTTGGTCAGAAATGGAATTGAAGTTATCGTTTTTCTCATTGGTTGGATGTTAGGAGGTCCTGTTGGGATTGGAACCTTGTTCATTGCGTTTGGATTGGGTCCCATTTTAGGCTTTTCTATTCCTCAATGTAAGAAGCTGATGGCCTATTTTCTTAAGCAAAAGGACCAATTAATAACGACTTGAGTATATAAATAGAAGATTCTTTCATAAGCAGAATTTCGCAATCCTGGTTGTAAAAATCAGTGATATTCTTGAAAAATACGAAAAACACATAGTCTTACGGAATTATAACTCAAGCAAAAAGGATGTCTGGCCTTAAGAGACATCCTTTTTGTATTCATCTTATCTTATCTTATATAGTTATTGAAGTAACCTTGGATATAGACTTTTGGCGTGTCTTTGCCTATACCAACCGAAGTCATATCAGATAAGGATAACAATAAGGGGCGAGGCCATTATGATATCTCATAAAATAAAATGTTAAATGACTCCCTGTGCAATCATGGCATCGGCTACTTTTTTAAATCCCGCGATATTAGCGCCAACCACCAGATTGCCTGGGTGGCCATAGTCCTCAGCAGCCTTGACGCTCTCCTTGTAAATGTTAGTCATAATATCCTGCAATTTTGCATCGACTTCTTCAAATGTCCAGGATAATCGAGCGCTGTTTTGTGCCATTTCTAAGGCAGAAACGGCTACACCACCTGCATTGGCAGCTTTTGCTGGACCAAAGAGGATATGGTTATCCAAAAACACATCAATAGCTTCGGAGCTAGATGGCATATTAGCGCCTTCACCGACGGCTTTTAGTCCATTTGCAACCAGAAGTTTCGCTGATTTTTCGCTAATTTCATTTTGTGTGGCACATGGCAAGGCAATATCGCATGGTATGGACCAAATTCCGTAGCAACCTTTCGTATATTGTGCATGTGGGTGTTCTTCTACATATGCCGAGATTCTTTTCCGCTCAACTTCCTTTAAACGTTTCACGGTTTCTAGGTTAATACCGTTTGGGTCGAAAATATAGCCGTCAGAATCACTGCAGGCGACAACTTTTGCTCCTAGTTGTGTAGCTTTTTCGATTGCATAGATGGAGACATTACCTGAACCGGATACTACCACTGTACTTTCCTTAAAGCTAAGGCCTTGTTCTTTAAGCATTTCTTGTACAAAGTAAACAGTGCCATATCCAGTAGCTTCGGTTCGAGTTAAGCTTCCGCCGTAACCAAGTCCTTTTCCTGTCAGAATACCGGCCTCATAGCCTCCGCGTATTCTCTTGTACTGTCCAAACAGAAATCCAATTTCTCGTGCTCCAACGCCAATATCACCAGCTGGTACATCTATATCCGGTCCGATATGTCTACTTAGTTCCGTCATAAAGCTTTGAGTGAATCGCATGATTTCTCCATCAGATTTCCCTTTAGGATCAAAGTCAGACCCACCTTTGCCTCCTCCAATCGGCTGACCGGTAAGAGCGTTTTTAAAAATCTGCTCAAAGCCGAGAAATTTAATTATACTTGCATTAACAGTAGAGTGGAATCTCAAGCCGCCTTTATAGGGACCGATGGCGCTGTTATACTGTACACGGAATCCACGGTTTATCTGTACCTTGCCTTGATCGTCGACCCAAGGAACTCGAAAGGTAATCAGTCTTTCTGGCTCTACAACTCTTTCAAGGATACTTTGCTCCATGTATTCTGGATGCCTAGTAAATAAAGGGACGAGTGAATCAAAGATTTCTTTAACAACCTGATGAAATTCTCTTTCATTAGGATTTCGCTTTTTGACTGTTTCAAATACTTCATTAACATAATTTTTTGCAGTGATTGTTTCTGTGTCTTTAAACTCTGTCAATACAGTCATGCTGTTATAAGCCCTCCCTTAGATGAACAGTAATTTAGTGTGTGTACTTTAGTCTAATAAAGAAATGATATACTAAATTATCTGATTCTTCAAATTTATAATAAAAATAAACCCAAACAATATAAAGATAAATTAAGAAAAATAAATCTAGAGGGTCATTTAGTATGCATGAAAAATAGATTTTAAATAGAGATTGGCATCTTATTAGATAGATTAGCGAAAGAAAGATATCCGAGTAGAAGTTACTGATAAAATTGTAGTATTTTGTAATTTACTATTAATAATTCTGAAATAATACAAATATGAAAATATAGAAAAAACCTAGATCCATTGGAATGTAGGTTTTTTGCATTAACTATTATTAGGAATACCTTTTCTCACAAAGAAAGAGAAAATCAATGTGAAGCAAATTTGAATGTTTTTGAGAACCGTCTGTCTAAAAAAGTATATCCAAATATTGGGCGTTATCATAAAAAATTAACCAAACATGCACGTAGCTGATTACGAAGTTTCGTGCGTGTAGTTAAAATAATATGAAGAAATAGATAGTTAGGAACCACTTTAGCACCAAACAATAATCCGATAGGGGGTCGTTTGGGCAGGGATGCTTTTTGTAGCTGGTCCATAGATGACAATGAGATTCCGATTTCCGATATTTTTTGAAAATGGCTGCCCATTTCTTAAAATGATAGGAGTGTAAGGGGAGAGGTTTAATTGTAATTGACCATCACGGCTCACCAGTTGGTTGTTAAAATAATCTGCTTTAACATTTTGATCGTTATATTCCTTAACAACGATAAGAGCCCGATATTGTGGCGGATAAATCAATGGTACTGGTACATCCCCATCATAATAACCAGTAATTTTATCACCGAGGCCCACAATTGCCTGTTCTACGAAGTAAGTAGTCGGTGATATGATGAAATTAACTATTCCGTTATTTCCATCTTCAACTGTAAGTTGTTTAAAACAGCCCTCTGATTCCCCATTTTGTCCCATCATAAAATCATTCATGTCGGTTACAATACCTCGAAATGACATAAAATTCACGGCATTATTCCTTTCCTGAAAAACTAAGTTTTATAGTCTTTACGGTTAATCATAATTGATAAAATCATCATAAATAATCCTGACGCTACCTATTCAATTTATGTGTCATTGCCCAGAAAGGTGAATGCAAGAAATTCAAACTTTGGACTATGAGATTTGTCTTAATGAAATAATTGGCGTTATAGGAAGGAAGCTCGGGTGCATACCTTTAATCTTATTAACTGCTGCGTATTATACTGTGGAAGAGAACTTCAAGGTTGATATGGAAAGGAGATTCTAATCATGGCACAGACATTAAAGGGAAAGATTGCGTTTATCACTGGGGGAGCTAGAGGGATTGGTAGAGCGACAGCAATTGCACTGGCTAAAGAGGGTGTAAACGTTGGTTTGCTTGCAAGGTCAGAGGAAAATCTTAAAAAGGCAGCTGCTGAAATAGAAGGTTTAGGCGTAAAAGTAGCTTATGCAACAGCTGATATTTCATCAAAGGAACAGGTAGAAGCAGCGATTGAAGTGTTAACCAAGAATTTAGGCACTGCTGATATTTTGATAAATAATGCAGGAATTGCAGCATTCGGAACAGTTTCGGAGATGGATCCGGAGGAATGGAAAAGGATTATAGATATAAACCTAATGGGTACTTATTACGTGACACGAGCTGTACTTCCTCAACTAATCGAAAAAAATGGGGGAGATATTATCAATGTCTCTTCCACTAATGGATTAAATGGGGCAGCTACATCCAGTGCTTACAGTGCTTCAAAATTCGCGGTGATTGGCTTTACCGAATCACTTGCGCAGGAAGTTCGCCGGAATAATATTCGGGTATCAGCTTTGACACCAAGTACAGTTGCTACAGATTTGGCTCTCGACCTCGATTTAATTAAAGAGAATAACGATTCAAAATTCATTCAGCCTGAGGATCTTGCAGAATTTATAGTCGACCAATTAAAATTGAACCCTCGTGTTTACGTGAAAACGGCAAGTTTTATTGCAACAAATCCATTTTAAGGAATCGTAAACTGGTATAGATGAATGGAATGAAGAAAGAAGGCGTAAATCTGCCTTCTTTTTTCTCTTCTAACTAAGTTCTTTTACGGTTAGAGTATATCGATAAATCGTTTGAATGCTTGCTTTCCTTCATGGGTCCGTTTAAATACACCGGCATCCTCTAAACATCTCAGGAATTTGGAACCGACTGCCTGAGAGATAATCATTTTTACGGATTCAGGAGTGATTTCTTTCCCGTTAACTACTTTTAGATCTTCAGCCCAGGCTTGGTGATAATCTGCCACTTCATTGCGTTGATTGAGCAGATATTTTTCAACCTCAATAAGCTCCTTTTGTAAGCGGGCAGGTAATACAGCAAGACCCATAACTTCTATTAAACCAATATTCTCTTTTTTGATATGGTGAACATCCTGGTGAGGGTGAAAGATTCCTAATGGATGCTCTTCACTTGTTCGATTATTGCGAAGAACAAGATCAAGCTCAAATTGGCCATCTCGCATTCTTGCAATCGGTGTTATGGTGTTGTGACGGGTATCTCCGGAATAGGCTACAAGATTAACTGATGGATCACTATAGTGAATCCATTTTTTGAGTATCCGATCAGCTGCGCCTGCAACTTCCTCCAGACGAACTCCTTTTATACGAATTACGGACATAGGCCATTTCACGATATTTGCAGAAATAGAAGGGAACCCTTTAATTGAAAAAGTCCCTTCTTCCTTCGCTCGGGCCATTGCGAACTCATATCGTCCGCCTTGATAATGGTCATGGGTTAAAATAGATCCCCCTACAATAGGGATATCGGCATTAGATCCCAAGAAATAATGCGGAAACTTTTTAACAAACATCAGCAAATTGGTGAACGTATGGAAATTAATTTTCATATCACGATGTTGTTCCGATAACAGAATGCAATGCTCGTTATAATATACGTATGGTGAGTACTGTAAATACCATGATTCTTCCCCGAGTGGAATCTGGACCATACGATGGTTGGACCTGGCAGGATGATTTAACCGTCCTGCGTATCCTTCATTCTCAATACAAAGGAGACAAGTTGGATAATTAGATGTAGCAGGCTTCATCTCGCGCTCCAATGCGATTTGTTTAGGATCCTTTTCAGGCTTTGATAAATTAATTGTTATGTCCAGTTCCCCATAATCCGTATCAACCGTGTAGCTGATATTTTTCGCAATCTGTTTAGTTTGGATATAATTGCTATTCTGGCTTAACTCATAAAAATACTTGGTTGCTTCCTCAGGGCATTCTTTATACTTTTGATAAAAAGTGTAATTTAGCTCTGAAGGTCTTGGCATAAATACATTCATTATCTTGGCCTTTAAAATATCTTTATTGACTATTAAATCCTCAATAATGCTAGTTTTAACAGCATAATCAGCGATAACATCCAATAAATCTGGGATCGACAGCTCGTTCTTTACTGGATGTTTCGAAAAGCCATCTAAATGAAGCAGTGACAATATCTGATTTCTGGCGTATATTTCATCTGCTGAATCAAGCATTTGTAATCTTTTAGCCTGATTCAAAAGGTGTTGAACTGCTGCATAGATCTCCATGATATCTTCCCCTTTTAATCGATTTAACTAGGTTACTTATCTCCATAGCCGTTTGGATGGGCCTGATGCCATTTCCAGGCATCGGTAATAATATTTTGGATGGACGTCCGTTTTGGTCTCCAGCCCAAAATGCGCCCGGCTTTTTCAGAAGAGGCAATTAGCGTACTTGGATCACCGGATCTTTTAGGGGCGATTTTAGCGGGAAGCTCGTGGCCTGTTACAGCTCTGGCTGCTTCGACAATCTCCTTGACTGAAAATCCATTGCTGCTGCCAAGGTTAAAGATATTACTTTCTCCACCGTTTTGAAGATACTTCAATGCTAAAATATGAGCATCAATTAAGTCCTCAACATGGATATAATCACGGATACATGTGCCATCCTCCGTTGGATAATCATCTCCGAAAATGGAAATCGATTCTCGCTGTCCTAATGCTACTTGAAGTACTACTGGAATTAAATGTGTTTCCGGATGATGGTCTTCACCAATTTCCCCGGTTGAACGGGCACCGGCAACGTTAAAATAACGGAGCGACACATAATTCATGCCGTAGGCTGTATCACACCACTTCATCAATTTCTCCATCGTCAGTTTTGTTTCACCGTAGGCATTCGTTGGATTTGTCTGCATTTCTTCCGTAATCGGTGTTTGTTCCTGCTCTCCATATGTAGCTGCGGTAGAGGAGAAGACAATATGCTTAACATTGAACTCGTTCATCACTTCAAGCAGTACTTGTGTTCCATATACATTATTACGGAAATACTCGAGCGGCTTTTCCATAGATTCTCCAACAAGTGAATAGGCAGCAAAATGAAGTACAGCGTCTACCTTTTCCTTCGTAAAAACTTCGCGTAAAAAGTCCTTGTCTCGAATATCTCCTTGATAAAATCTTGCCTTTGGATGTATGGCTCCTTTATGGCCTGTTTGTAAATTATCAACCACCACTGTGTCGTAACTTTCGTCGAGTAGTTGGTATACGGCATGGGAACCAATATAACCAGCCCCACCAAGAACTAGTGTACTCATACAATCGCCTCCGTTATAATTTCCTTTGTTCCATCACCAATGCTGGCAACATAAAAGTCTGCCTCATAACCGATTGTTTGTTTGTACGCATCACCGACTTCCTGAATAAAACGTTCGATATGAGCTGATTGAACCAATGCAATCGCACAGCCGCCAAAACCGGCCCCCGTCATTCTAGAGCCAACGGTACCTTCTTGCTGCCAGGCTGCCTCCACTAATGCGTCGAGTTCCGGTCCGGTTACCTCGTAATCATCCCGAAGTGAAATATGGGACTCGTTCATATAGATACCGAATTGGACTAAATTACCATCCTGTAAGGCTTGAAAGGCTTTTTTTGTGCGTTCATTTTCATAAACTGCATGGCGTGCCCGTTTTTCAAGTGTGGAATCGGCAATGACAGCTTTATGTTGATCAAAAAGATCGATAGATAGTTCTCCAAGGGAGGATATATCAGTTGCTGTTTGCAGTCTTGCAAGCGCTGATTCACATTCGCTTCGCCGTTCATTATATTTTGAATCTGCCAGTTCTCTTCGTTTATTCGTATTCATGATGACAATCTGGTGATCTGCTATATCAAATGGGGCATATTCATAGCTTAAAGTCTGGCAATCAAGCAATATAGCTGATTTTGCTTTTCCCATTCCAATTGCAAACTGGTCCATAATACCGGAGTTTACTCCAATAAACTGGTTTTCCACCTTTTGACCAATTTTTACTAACTCGATACGGTCTATCTTTAATTGAAAGACTTCATTTACCATTACACCGATTAAAACTTCAAGTGAAGCAGAGGAAGAAAGGCCAGCTCCATTTGGAATATTGCCGTATATGAGAATATCAAGGCCGTTCGGCAGATTATTTCCATTCTCGGCTATATATCGAAGTACTCCCTTAGGATAGTTCGCCCATTGATGGGATGGGTCATAATCCAGATCATCTAAAGAAAATTCAATTATCCCGACCTCTTTGAAATTCAGTGAATATAGCCGAATAGTGCGGTCTCCACGCAGTCGTACTAACCCATATGTGCCATAGGTGATGGCAGATGGGAAAACATACCCACCATTGTAATCAGTATGCTCACCGATTAGGTTGATTCGGCCAGGTGAAAAAAAGGTACGAACCTTATCATTCATACTGCCTGAGAATATACTGTGAAATGCAGATAATAGTTTTTGATGGTCCATATTGGTCACTTCCCTCTAAATTTTAGGTAAAGCTTTTTATAATTAGTGAATCGAACAGTTTGCTTTTTAACGAGAGTATATTTCCTTTTTTTGAAAGCGTATCCAACTTTATTGTAATAAAAATTAGTAAAGTACGTCAATTAATTTTACTAAAATTTTTACTAATTAGTTTACCATACAAAAAAGCGCACATTTATTTGTGCGCTTTACTTGGAGCTTCCTCTTATTTTAAGTTGTGTAGCTATACTTACTTTCTTTGAGACTTGTCTTCCAGAAAACTGCTCAAGCAATAAATCTACTGCCGTTTCACCCATTAATTCGGTATAGACCTTAACCGTGCTTAAAGGGGGAGACATATATTTTGAAATGCTAATATCATTTACTCCAACAATACTAACTTGATCCGGTACGCGGACACCTGCATCTTGAAGGGCCCTTAATGCTCCAACAGCAATAGAGTCATTTCCGGCAAAAAAGGCTGTAGGAATTTCATCTTCGTGGTCCTTGACTGCTTGTTTCATCAGGTGGTATCCATCTTCAACAGAAAACTTGCCTTCATACACATAAGCTTCCTGATAGAGGCCCATGTCCGATAGAAATCGTTCAAAACTAGTTCTTCGAGGATCGTCAATTTTGGAAGTGTGATCCTTATAAATTTCCCGCCCACCTAAGTAGCCAATTTTAGTGTGTCCTTGATCCAGAAAATATTGAAGAATATTTCGTGTGGCTTTTTCGAAATCAACTATAACAGAATCGAATTGATCGTCATTAGGTGAACTATCTACAAAAACAAGGTTACTTGACACACTCTTTAGTTCCTCAGCCTGGTTTTCGCTGAATTTACCAATTGCGATAATCCCTTGAAATCCTTCATTTTGGAGGGAACGCAAATGCTCTATAGAAAAATTAGTGAACTTCATATTGTGGTATTCCAGGCGCTTTTCCACGCCAAGTCTGATTGCCATATAATAAAGATCGTCTAATTCCTCTTTTTCAGTATACCAATTCACGATTCCTACTTTATACATGATAGGTTTGCGTTTAGGTTTTTTTTGATAGTCTAATTCTTCAGCCGCTTCAAAAATCCTTTTTTTCGTCTCATCACTGACTGATAAAGAGTTGTCGTAATTAAGCACTCTTGAAACGGTCGCAATCGAAACTCCAACCATATTTGCGATATCTTTAATGGTGGCCATTGGACAGCTGCCCCCTTTCTTTTCTAAAAGTAAAATCCGGTTATTTTAGCGCTTTCAGTATACTATACTTTTTAGTAAATTTCTTTAGATTATTTTCGTTTTATTAAGGAAGGGTGTAAGGGATAGAAGTATGAAATACATAAAATATAGATAACCATTACGATAACCACTACCAATCACTCGTGTTAATAATTCCTTGATATTTTTTAGAAGATACAAAATTATTTTCTGTGTATTTAGTAAATAAATTGATTAATTTACTAAAATTTATTATGATACCCATGAAAACGTTTTTATAATAAGTCAACAGGGGGGAACCATTGTGCAGTGGTATATCATTCTTTCTTTTATTCTCTTTACGGGTGTAGTTGCCTACTATACATTTTCAAAATTGAGGAAAGAAAGGGTTAAAGGAAAAGTATCTAAGGATAATTATTTCTTAGGCGGAAGAAGTCTAACATGGGGCGTTATTGGGATGTCCCTGCTATTAACGAACCTAAATGCCACACAATTCGTTGGAATGAGCGGGCAATCCTTTGCGGGGAATATGAGTAACATGGCTTATGAAGTTACATCCGGATTCGTTTTAGCGTTAGTAGCTATTTATCTGCTTCCACGTTATTTAAAACAAGGAATCACAACTATTCCTGAATTTCTAGAAGATCGGTATGACAGTCAAGTTAAATCGTTTGTGTCTATATTATTCTTATTGGGATATGTGTTAAATATGCTGCCAACGACCCTTTATTCGGGAGCCATTGCATTAAGCCAAATGTTCGACATTGAAAGCACTTTTCATATCAGCTATGAGGCTGGCATTTGGATTATGGTGTGGTTAATCGGAATAATCGGCTTCTTCTATGCAGTATTGGGTGGACTGAAAGCGGTTGCGATTTCAGATACGTTTAATGGAGTTGCTTTGGCCATTGGCGGTTTATTAGTCCCAATTTTTGCGTTGCTTACTTTAGGAGACGGCAGCATATCTCAAGGGTTTTCACAATTTGTTGCAGCGACTCCTGAAAAGTTTAATGCAATTGGTACCAATCATGATGTTGTCCCATTTGGAGCGGCTTTAACGGGCCTTTTACTAGTGAACTTTTATTATTGGGGAACTGATCAATCTATTATTCAACGTGCTTTGGCAGCTAAGGATTTAAAAGAAGGACAAAAGGGGATCATGTTTGTCGGTTTAATGAAAATCTTTACACCGATTATTGTTATTATCCCTGGGATTATGGCATTTCAGATTATCGGTAATACGGGAGCTAACCCAGACACAATGTATTCAGCTCTTGTAACAGAAGTAATGCCGAAACCGTTAATTGGCTTGTTTGCAGCTGCTATGTTTGGATCTGTATTAAGTGTCTTTAATGGAATCTTAAATAGCGCGTCAACCTTATTTGCGATCAATGTGTATGCGCCAACCTTTGGGAAAAATAAATCTGATGAGGAAATTGTCAGGAAAGGGAAATGGTTCGGTGTCTTCATTGCTCTGATCTCCATGTTTATCGCACCACTGATTATGTATGCACCAAGCGGGTTGTTCCAATACTTACAAGTTATAAACGGCTTTTTCAATGTACCGATTTTCACGATTATCTTTATTGGTTATGTGACAAAGAGAGTTCCGGCTATCGCAGCGAAAATAGCCATAACCTTCTTTATTGCGACGTATGCAATCCTTCAGCTGGTTGTTAAACCTGAGATGAGCTTCTTATATCAATTGGCTATTCTGTTTGTCATCAGCTGTCTGCTTATGTTGATAATCGGTAAAATCAAACCAAGAGAAGAGGCATACGTTCTTCCAAGCCGCAATCTTGTAAACCTGGATCCATGGAAATATCGTCAGGAAGCTGCCTGGGGAATGATCTTCTGTGTCACTGCTTTCTATATCGTATTCTCGAAACTCGGTCTCGCAAGTGAAACAGGCTTTGGTGTACATACTTGGGTTTGGCTGGGCGTAGCTGCTCTAATTTGTCTAATCGGTTTATACATAACCAAGAAAATTGGAAGTAGGGCAAATATAACTAAACCTATAGAAAAAACCAATCTTAATAAAAATGTATTGTAGTAAATTTACAATATAGTAATCTAAAATCACTTTCCTGAGTAAGGAAGGTGATTTTTTTCGGAGAATAAATCAATCGTCTTTAATAGTTTTTCAGCAGGGATTATATGTGTTGGTTAGTAGGGTGTCGGTTACTTTAGAATACTAAATACTTTCGTAAGCAGGTGTTATACATAAATAATCCCTATAACTAAAGAGAAAGACATAAATTCTTCTTCCAATTATTATACTTTTTATTGGAAGTATTTGGTAAAATATAACGAAAGAGGGATTGAGGTGAGATGATTGAATAAAACCAAAAAAATCATGATTGGTGTGACTGTAACTGCGTTGACCATTGGTTTGGTCGGGTGTGGGACATCAAATGCAGATCTTCCTCCAAAACCCACAGATTCAGACTGCGGAGATTGGAAATGGGATGATGATGATGGTGTTTGGGAGTGTGATGATGACAACTCGAGGTATCACGGCCATTATTATTATGGCGGTTATTTTTATGGAAATCGAAGCATGCTTCTGAACAATAAGGGCTACCAATCCTATAAAAATAGTTCTTCTTTTAAGGGGGGGATTAAGGCTAGTTCGGGATTTGGCAGCGGAACAAAATCTTTTGGAGGTTAAGCCTTTGAAAAAGGAGGATTTATATGAATTTATATCTTAATTTTCTTTCATATTTAGGAGTAGCCTTGTTATTGCTTGCTGCAGGGATTGCTTTATTTACTATAAGTACGCCAAAGCTGAGGGAATTCAAGCTGATTTCTGAGAAGAACTCTACAGCAGCCATGTCACTCGGCGGTAAGATCGTTGGGCTCTCAATCGTACTTGGGGCAGCAATTGAATATTCCGTATCACTTAGAGATATGGTGATATGGGGAGTTATCGGGATTGTCTCACAGATTGTTGTGTTCTTGCTTGCCGAGGTTCTTACGATAAGGTTTAGCATTCATCAAGCAATCGAGGAAGATAATCATGCTGTTGGAATCATGTTAGTCTCGTTGTCACTGGCTGTGGGGTTAATTTTAGCGAAATGTCTATCCTATTAAATAAGGCAGGTAAGTGGAGTGAAGCAATTAACGTATTATTTAGATAAAGGAAATGAGCGGTTTGAGCCCTTTTATCAATACAATCTCCCAACTGTTGGGGTGGATGAGTGCTATGCCAGACAGCTTTGTACGTATTTTATTGTAAGAGGAACACAATATGAGCTAATATCGAATGAAATGTCTGCTGAAGAGGAAATCCTTGTGGTTAAGGAAACAGGGAGGAATTTGCAGGGGGAGAAAGAAAAAAACTACCGTGGTCAAGGGATTCATATTGAATTTCGAAACCATGAATTACGGGAAAACTATCGGCTGCTTTCTTGCACTCCTTACGAGAATCATTATGAAGTACTCCGCTATCTCTTGAAGGATGTAGTTGATGTACCGGGCGCCGGACAGATGTTAGTGACGTCCACTGAGATTGATGAAGACCGGGGTGTTTATGTGATTTATGTTAAGGAGTTAGATGATGTTGATGGATAAGTACCATGAAAGAAGAAGCAAATTTTATGATCATATAGAGGGCTTTTGGGCTAATCTTTATGGTGAGGAATATGCCTTATATGATATGAAGCTGATAGGCAGGCAAGAGGCAGCACATATACGCCTAGCTACTGAACGAATTGGCAGGGTATACTCAAAAATGGCTTCGCTATTACGTAAAGTTCCATATGAAACTTTTCTTGAGATGGGTTATCCAGAAGAGACCATTTCTTTTTTAAGACTTAAAGTTCACCCGGCTGAAAGTGTGATTGCGCGCCTGGATCTAATTCCATATGGAGGTGGTTATAAGTGTATCGAGATTAATTCAGATACTCCCACATTTATAAAAGAATTATTTCATATAAATGGACGTATCTGCAAAGAGTTTGGGGCAGGGAATCCAAATGATGGCTTGGAGGTGCAGTTGTATAGGGCAGTTCAGGATAGTATCCAGCAAGTCAGTAAGGGGAAAGCTCCGCATATCGTATTTACGGCTCATGAGGATCATATTGAGGACAGAGAAACCGTTCAGTATCTTAAAAAGGCTGTTCCATCATCCAAATTCACTCCCTTGCATAAGCTGCAAATTCAAAGAGGCGTAGGCTTATTCGATGAGAATGGAGTCAGGATTGATATCCTTTATCGGCAGACTTTTCCGATTGAAAATATTATTATGGATCAGGACAAAGATGGGAATACAATTGGCTTATGGTTGCTGGAGTTAGTGGAAGAGGGGAAGCTATCCATCCTGAATCCTCCATCGGCATTTTTACTGCAAAATAAAGCAGTTCAGGCTGTCATTTGGGGATTGCATGAAGAGAGGCATCCCTTTTTTACGGAGGAGGAACATAAGTGGGTAGAGGATTATTTTCTGCCGACATACCTTGAAGCCGAGCCCTTTTTGAAAAATCAACTGCCCTATGTGAAAAAACCAGCCTTTGGGCGTGAGGGTGACACAGTTGAAATCTTTAGTGAAGATGGCCGATTAATGTACGCAGATAGCCAAAAGTCATATTCTGAATACACCTCAGTTTATCAACTTTATATGGAACAGCCAACTGTACAATATCAAAGTGAAAAGGGGCTTCAGGAAGGCCGGTTGCTCTTGGGAAGCTTCCTGCTTAATGGAAAATCATCTGCCTTCGGCTACAGGGTTGGCGGAATGATTACCAATAATCTATCCTATTACTTGCCTGTTGGTATAGGTGATTGATAGATTGCTTGTTTTACCTTTACGATCATCCAAGGAGGGCCCTATAATAGGGGCCCTTGGTTTCCTAATCCCAATAGTTAAAAATAATCTCTCCAACTAAATTAGGTTTCCAATACTTAATTTGCTCTAATTCAGCGAAAGTTAAATCATGATCATTTTGTAAAAAATCATGCTTTAAATGATTTTTAATAATGACAGGTTGGTTCAGCTCACTTGTATGCAGTACTTTATAAAAAGAGGAAAATGTCTCGACAAGATGAGGGAGATCAATGAATTCAATGGATTCATACTCAACACTTGAGGCAAAAGCAAGCAAGGGATAATACTTATTCAGTAAAATATGTAATTCCTCATTATTAAATGATAGGTGTGCATAATAAAAACTCGTCGGATATGCAGGATCTCTCCATTCATTAAGCGTTCCGCCATTATAATTGACAATAGAATAACAGAGCTGCTTGAACTGCCTTTCGTCCATTGGTGACAGTTGATTATCTGCTGAATCGAAGAATCCGGTTATCCCATTAGGAAGCCTCATCTGTTCACCGCCATAGATATCTGATATTTTGGTATTATTACCCAATAAGGGAAAGTGTAACATACAACTAGTTAAGCCGATAGCTCTTTAGTTACTAAACTATGTAATCCTATTAAAATTCTTCTTTTATAGCAATGTATCCAATTGCCATACCAATAAGTAGGGCAATAAAGGTAAAATAAGAGAGAGGAGGGGTTAAAGTGGAATACATAAAATATGAAAAAAGGAAAAACTGGACCTTTAGAGTAGTTCTGCTATTACTCGCGATATCAGTCATTTATGCTATTTATATGTTAATTAATGCCCCATCAGGCGTTGCCCAAAATGAATATGAACGTGTGAAAAGTGACTATGTATTAATGATTTTGCAATGTTTAACAGGGTGTATAGTTATTTTCCTGCCATCCCAACTTGAACATCGCTTCCGCATTGATATACCGGATATCATGGAAATTATGTATTTTATCTTTTTATTTTGTGCGATCTATCTTGGTGAGGTTCGAAACTTTTATTATAAAGTTCCTTACTGGGATTTAATTCTACATTGCTTTAGTGCAGCTATGCTGGGAGCGTTAGGATTCATTATTGTGAATTTCCTTAACAATACCAAGAAAACAATTGATTTAAGTCCCTTTTTTGTGGCTCTATTCGCCTTTTGTTTTGCAATAACCTGTGGAACCGTTTGGGAAATTTATGAGTTTCTTGCTGATGGTGTCTTAGGAACAAACATGCAAAAATTCATTACAGGAGAGGGAGTTGTCTTGATTGGGCGAGACGCTGTAATGGATACGATGGGAGATATTATTGTAGATGCTCTCGGTGCGTTCACTGTCACAGCAATTGGCTATATTAATTTAAAAAAGCAACAAAAAAGTAGAATCGTAGAGGAAGAAGAACAGAAGATGTGGATTGAATCCGAAAAGACTGGTTCATAATTATGACAAAAAGAAGTTGCACCTGCAGCCATTAACCCAACCAAAGGATAATGTGCTCAGATTTATATGCATATTGAATTGAAAAAATCTTTAGCTACTCATTTTAGTAAGGAGTGATTTGGTGATAAAGATGATTGAAAAAGCAATCCAGGATATTTATCCAGATGATTTTGCTTGGTGCTATGGCTGTGGGCGACTGAATAAAGATGGACATCATTTTCGAACTGGCTGGGATGGTAATAAGACTAAAACCGTATATGAGCCAAAATCTGATCACATGGCAATACCAGGGTTTGTCTATGGAGGAGTCATTGCATCCTTAATTGATTGCCATGGGACTGGCTCTGCCTCTCTGGCTCTCCATCGAAAAAACGGATTTGATGTGGGAGATGATGCAATTCCACCTCGATTCGTAACTGCTTCATTACATGTTGATTTTATGAAACCGACACCTGAGGGAGTCCCATTAATTGCAATCGGTTCTTTAACTGAAATCCACCCGAAAAAGTGGAAAGTGGAAACAGAGGTTTATGCTGATGAAATACTTTGTGCCAGGGGAATTGTCGAAGCAGTCGTTATGCCTGGTACATTTAAAAAATAAATGAATTAAAGGGGCAGTGTTAAACAAAGGGTAATGAGACCTTTTGTTTGCACTGCCTTTATTATTGCCTTAATATAAAACCATTTAGAGCAGCCTTTTTACTTGAGGGATAAGATACATAGTAGGAATCATTTTTATTGTTTATATAAATACGCATATGAGTTTGAATACGATAGAAGTAGGGTTGGAAAAGATAGTAGGGTTGATTACCCAAAATAATGATAGTGGGGTGTATACTGAATGGATCATCAATTGGAACTGGCAACATTTGCGGGCGGCTGTTTTTGGTGTATGGTATCACCATTTGACGAGCAGCCGGGAATTATAAAAGTCGTATCCGGTTATACGGGTGGACATACGGAGAATCCAACATATGAAGAGGTTTGCAGTGATACAACAGGCCATTATGAAGCTGTTCAAATTACTTATGACCCTGAAAAAATGTCATATGAAACATTGCTTAAACAATATTGGCAGCAAATTGACCCGACAGATGCCGGAGGGCAATTTAATGATCGGGGCGATTCTTATCGAACAGCCATTTTTTATCATAATGAAGAGCAGCATCGTTTAGCCGAGGATTCTAAGAAGGAACTAGCCAACAGTGGACGATTTCAGAAGGAAATTGTAACGAAGATACTCCCGGCTGGTCCGTTTTACAGAGCGGAAGAGAAGCACCAGCATTATTATAAGAAGAATCCTTTTCACTATAATCTTTATAAAGAGGGATCTGGCCGTGCTCGTTTTATAAGAGATAATTGGAAGAATACAAAAAGTGATGAGCAGCTTCGAGCGGAATTAACACCGCTCCAATACGAGGTGACAAGGAATAATGCAACAGAGCCACCATTTCAAAATGAATATTGGGACAATAAGGAAGAGGGAATCTATGTAGATATCATTTCGGGTGAACCTTTATTTAGTTCACTTGACCAATATGATGCCGGCTGTGGCTGGCCGAGTTTTACGAAACCAATACAGCGACATGAAATGGAAGAAAAGCTTGATACTTCATATGGGATGCGAAGAATTGAAGTAAGGTCCAAAACATCAGACTCTCATCTGGGGCATGTTTTTGATGATGGGCCAGGCCCGGATCGAGCACGTTATTGTATTAACTCCGCCGCCCTCCGATTTATCCCTCTAGATCAGTTAGAGGAAAAGGGATACGGTCAATATTTAAGTTTATTTAATAAGTAAAACTAAGAAAGGACTGCCTATTATGAAATTGGCAGTCCTTTAATCACTTGTTAATCTATTTTTTGAATTCTACCCTCTGCCTTATACTCAAACGGGGAAGGCAAGGTTTTTACAAACTCAACAGTTGCATCTATATCAACTGGTCCGACTTCCATATCTGTTGATAGCTTACCAAAGCTCGTACTGATATTTCCATACATATAGTTGTTGATTACGGCTGTGTATTCTTTATTCGGATCGACTTTACTGCCATCCGGTAAAAGGATATCGACTACTTTACCAGTTTTCGCTTGGTCGTCATATGTGTACGTATATTTAAAACCGGACACGTGGTAATCTAAACCTCTTGCGGTGATTTGTTCATTTAAAATAACTTCTAAATCAGCTCCGCTAAGCTTTACTTTGTTTAATACGTTACCAAAGGGCTGGATGGCGAATAAATCTCCAAATGTCACCTCGCCTGTGTCTAATGGAGAGCGTACACCGCCACCATTCATTAAGGCGAAATCTGAATCCATGGCTGCCTTCATACCATCTGCAATTAAATTACCGAGGGCAATATCACTGAATTCTCTTGCTGTAGTTGGATAGCTTTTTTCAAGAGAAGCCGTATTATTGCCTATTATTTGCGCCTTAATGGGTTCTACGCGATCAGAGTATTTTTTTAGAATAGATGAGACTTCTGAATCTGGAGCATAGTCCTTTTGGTAAACGGTGTTTATTTCCCCTGTTTTGCTGACGATATCACCTGTTAGTGGGTCAATGGTGATATCTACATCAGAAAAAGCATTTCCATAGGAGTAAGCTTGAACAATTAATTTTTCATCAACAACACGGTTCACGTTTACATGGTTATGTGCCGCAAAAATCACATCGACTTCATCATTAATCTGCTCTGCAATCCGGCTTGCATCGAAGGAATCGGTATAGCCAGTTTGCGTTGCGGGATTATGGGCTAGCACGATAATAGCCTCAATTCCTTGTTTCTTAAGTTCATCTGTATATTTGTTGATGGCAGCTACTTCATCTGTGATTTTTAATGATTCATTTCCTTTTGTTACGATCATAGTAGGCGTTTCCTGAGTTACAACGCCAATAACACCAATTTTTTCGCCCTCAGCTTCTAAAACTGTATAGGGCTGGGTGATTAAATTCCCATCTCTAGTGTCAAAAGCATTGGCAGCTACTAATGGAAAGTTCATTCCGTCATAGTCAGCGTTGCCTTTAGGATGGTCGCCGCCATTCATCATACGCTTTAGTTCATCAATGCCCTCATCAAACTCATGGTTGCCAAATGTTCCGACATCAAATCCGATTGCTTCTAATATTTCAACGGTAGGCTCGTCCTGGAATAAAGCGGAGACTAACGGACTTCCTCCAATCATATCCCCGGCATGCACTAGAAATGTATTGGGATTTGTAGCTTCTTCCTTCTTTAATGCTGCCGCTGTATATGAAATAGGTCCTGTTGGTAAATCTCCAACAGTAGTGACAGTATCTAACTGTCCGTGTAAATCATTTAATCCCAGTAACTGAACATTGACTCCACGATTTAGATTGATATTGAAGATTCCGAAGCCTTTAGAGTCTGTTTTTCCTGTGTACGTGAATGGTGTTTCATCTGTAATATACTCTTCTGCCTTTGGTGAAGTTGTAAATGTGACATTCGCATTTCCTGATATTGGAGCAATAGACCAGTTGCGGTCAGCAGTTGGTGTGATTTCTTTTACTTCAGAAATGTAATCCATTAGAACTTGGCGGTTTTCATCTGCTGAATCAATGACCAGTTCACTGCCTTTTAATCCAGGGAAGTTACCTCCGCCACCGGCACGATAGTTGTTTGTCACAACGATAAATTCCTGATCTGGATCAATTGGACTTCCATTGTACTCCAGATTAATTACTCGGCTTGATTCTGGGTTTATAAGAGTACCGTTTGGTGCATATTTTGGAGCCTTCGTCACATCAATTTGATAATTGACACCATCGATGACATCAAAATTATATACTGCAAAGGAAGGGTTCAATAGTTCTTGTTCACTTTCTTTGGCAGGGTCTATCATATTAAACTTACCTGCCGACATTTCAATCCATTCTTTTACTACGGAGCCTTTGATTTTAACGGCTTTCAATGTATTGTCGTAGAGATATAAATCACCGGCGCTTCGAATGGTTAAATCGCCCTTTTTAATATCGGTGAACTCATCAACACCGTTTCGGCCAGCTTTAAACGGAGCACCAACAGACAATATAGGCAAATCCTTTAATTCCGGTTTATTTAATTCAATGTACTTTTCTGCATACCATTTTTGTGCATTCGTAACGACCTGAACAGATGGATCGTCCTGAACCAGTGCGAAGTAGCTGTAAATATCATCAGTTGTAGTACCGATAGGAGTATCAATATATTTCAACGTACCTTCGTGATCCTTTTGAACAGCACGAACAATCGATTTATCAGGTTGTACAGACTCGTCAACACTCCTTGTGGAGGATTGAGATTTGGATACTTCCCACTCACCTTTTACTTGTTTTAATGTCAAATCAATAATTCCAAGTGCAGCGCCACCATACCCTGCCTGAACAGCAGGTACGCCATTAATGGTTCCTTTAGTATTATCAACACCAGGAAGAGGATTTCCTGCAGAATCTTTGAATAAAGCATCTAATTCAGTAACGGTTTTAGCTGGGAATACTTTATGTGTGTGTGAAAAAGTGAGAGCATCAATACCAGGTACTTTGCTTAAAGCATATACGGTATCCTCTGTATTATCGAGATTCCCATTAAAACCGGAGTGAGCCATAGCAACAATTACATCCGCACCTTTTTTCTCTAGGACAGGAATGTATTTTTTAGCAGTTGCTACAACATCCTTTGTAATGACCTTTCCATCAAGATGGGCCTTGTCCCATTCGTTGATTTGTGGTGGAACAAACCCGATATAGCCAATCTTGATGATTTTGGTTTTTCCGGATTGGTCTTTAACTTTTTTATTGACGATTTTATAGGGCTGGAATTTATGTACATCATTGCGTGGATTGTTATCCTGATCATCAATGTATACGTTTGCATTAATGACAGGAAAATCAGCGTCATTATATACTTCGTTCAGATATTTCAACCCATAGTTAAACTCGTGGTTTCCAAGAGTCGCTATATCATAATCCATGATATTCATAGCCTTTATGGCTGGATGTGTTTCTCTTCTTTCTAACGGATCGATTTTAGCTTTATATGTGCCAAGAGGTGTCCCTTGAATTAAATCGCCATTATCAACTAATACAGAATTTTTTACTTCTGAACGTGCCTTTTTTACGAGAGTAGCTGTTTTAGCTAAACCTATGTTAGGGGCGGAGCTATCTTTATAATAATCATAGCTTAAAAGATTAGTATGAATATCTGTCGTTTCCATAATACGGAGTTCTACTTGTGATTGTCCCTTAGGCTTATGATGCTTGTGATTGGTGGCTTCTGCTTCACTTGTCATAAATGATGTTGCTGCCAAGCTGATTGCCATTGTACTTGTTAAAAAGATCCGACCTTTAATACTACTCCATAGTTTCATACGAGGCACCTATCCTTTGTATTTTTTTGAGAGTTTTAGGCTCCGCTTACAAATATATCAAATTTAAAGTGGTATATGGATAGGTATCTAGGATAACAGTTAAATACTACTATTAATTATATTGGTTCAGGTTAAAAAACTAGTTATCATTACTCAGTGCATAATTAAATATAGGTATAATGGATGTCAAAGTAATCGGTTATTTTGGAGAAGACATGAGAATTTGGTTTGGTATTTCATAAAATAGAATATGCGGAGACTATCAAAAGGGATAAGAGGATTATAAGGACTAAAAAAGAAGATTGGAACAATAACTTATAAACGTTCCTGAAAAGACGAACGATATCTAATTTATCGACTTTGTTACTTATTAAAGAGTTAAGTTGGAAGAAAAGTTCGTTTCATTGCGCGCTTACTCCACTCGCTTTCCGCGGGGAGGAGGGCTTTAGCCTCCTAGGCTGCGCCTTGCTCAGGTCTCAGTCTTTCCTCTACTTCCCGCAGGAGTCGGTGGCTTCCGCTCCATTCCACTAAGTTTAATAATGGTATATAGAACTAACTAATCTATTGAAAACAAATAAAAATCCGAACTATTAGGCGAAATATTTATTAAAATATCACCTAATAGTTCGGATTTATCATTGACTGAAATACTTATGTCCCAGCCTCTTTTATTATTTGTAATGTTAGGAAATACACTAAAGTCTTTCAGATTTGACATAGGTTCCTAACCGCATAGAAATGGTTGTCGGAGGCTTCCGAGATGAGGGTTCTAAAGGTCTTTTGAAGGTGTATTAGGACGTGGCGTTTTTAGTCTTTGTTCCTTTATTAGAGGCCCTTCAGCACTCTAAGTAGTCCGGCTTCAGGGCCTAGGAGCTCGAGTCATAAGCAAAAATCTACGGGAGAAGAACCCTCCCTTCGAGTATTCGTCTTATGCTTTTCGCGGGCCTACAGGATGTAGGTCATGAAGACGTTGCCACAGGACGTGGCGTTTTTAGTCTTCGTTCCGTACTTAGAGGCCCTTCAGCACTCTAAGTAGTCTGGCTTCAGGGCCTAGGAGTTCGGGACATAAGCATAGCCTCTGCGGGGGAAGAACATCCCCTCCGAGCCTCTGTCTTATGCTCCTTACTCCTGATCAAGGCCCTTCAGCACTCTTGCAATATTCTCACAGGTTCTTTCTATGTTTTTAGGGCCGTTTTTTAGGGTTTGGTCTAGGGGTGCGAGTTCTGGGATGATTCCGAAGATGGCATCGATTCCTTTGTCGTAAAGCTCTTCAATACCTTCCCCAATGTATCCGGCAACTGCTATTACTTTTTTGTCAAGTTCTTTTGCAGCTTGCGCGACCCCATAAGGTGTTTTGCCAAATTGCGTTTGATAGTCAATGCCGCCCTCGCCTGTGAACACGTAGTCAGCGTTCTTAAGTTTTTCTCGTAACCCACTGAATTCGATTACAATGTCAATCCCTTTTTGAAGAGTGGCATTTGTAAACAGGAGTAAGCCAGCACCCAGGCCACCAGCAGCTCCAGAGCCTGGGGTGTTCCGAACAGCTTGTCCTAATTGCTGCTCTACCATGTCAGCATAATGCGCTAGATTCTGATCTAGCTGTTTAACCATTTCAGGTGTGGCGCCTTTTTGAGGCCCGAAAACATGAGATGCTCCAGTTTCGCCGCATAAAGGGTTCGTTACATCACAGGCAACTATCATGGTTACATCAGCTAGACGTGTATCTATTTTAGACGTATCAATTGTATGCAATTGATTTAAGTAGCCACCTCCTCTAGGGATATGGTTTCCTTCTTTATCAAGAAACTGAACACCCAGCGCCTCAGCCATACCTGTTCCTCCGTCATTAGTAGCACTGCCGCCAATTCCAATGATGATTTTTTTAATCCCTTTATCTAAACAGGCGCGAATCAATTCACCTGTACCATATGTAGTAGTAATGAGTGGATTTTTTCTTTCTTGGGTGACATAGTGAATACCGCTGGCTTCTGCCATTTCAATAACTGCGGTTTCATGATCCCCCATAATTCCATATCGAGCAGTTACGGGGTTGCCGAGTGGACCTGTAACGTCTAATGAATAGAGAGTGCCGCCTGTTGCATCAATGAGTGACTGGACAGTACCTTCTCCGCCATCTGCCATCGGAACATGGATAAAATCTGCATCTGGATAGACCTTTTTAATACCTGCTTCCATTGCAATGCATACCTCTTTTGCTGTCATGCTTTCCTTAAAAGAATCTGGTGCAAGTACAAACGTTTTGCTCATTGTAACCCCTCCTGTTATAAAATAAATCCGAATAAAATGGTGGCTACAATCGTCATGGTTGCACCGACAATTGCTTCGTAGCCGACTACGGACATCCTTTGTTTAATGGACATGTTCATGCTTTGCGCTGTAACATGAAAATAATTTCCGTGCGGTAATGAATCAATTACTGTTGCACCTGAGTGAACCATAACTGAAGCGGCAAGTGGTGCAACTCCCATGTCTAAAATAGCTTCGCTGAATGATCCTGTGGCAATAATAACGCCAGTAGATGTAGAGGCAGTGGCTGCTGCCATTAAAATACCTGCTATAGGTGCCAGGAATGTACCAGAGATACCGGTAGCTTCAATTAATGAAACAACCTGTGCGGATAGATTGGATTGAGAAATTAATCCTCCGATGGCACCTGCACCAATTAGAATTAACACAGTTACTGTCATTCTATCCAAGCCTGATGCTGTATATTTCAATAAATTTTTTGATTTCCCCATAGCTATTGTTCCAATGATACCTGCAAGGGGGAGAATGTACATAGCATCTACTTTAAAGCTGGATAAGGCCTCTATATTTAAAATTGAACCGATTGGATTAATCATTAATAAGATAATGGCTACTAATGGAGCTACGATTGCTTTATTCAGTGGAGGATAGTTAGCTGAACCATGATCAAGATCCACAACCTCATTATCTGAAACTTTTTCGCCTTTATTTTTGATTAAAGTGGCGATGAGAACAGTTGCGATTAAGCCGAAAATTGCTGGGATAAGACCTGCAATCATTACATCGCTAAGTTCTAAATCAAACCCTCGGGCTGCTGCAATTGTATTCGGGTTTGGCGAGATGATGTTACCCGCTTTTCCTCCTCCGGATAGTGCTAATAATAGAGCAATTTTTGAAATGCCCATTTTATTACCAATTGATAAAGCGATAGGCGCTACAATCAGGACAGCTACAGGGATAAATACCCCAACCGCTGTAATAATCATGGTGGCAAGAGCTAATGCAATGAGAGCCTTCTTTTCCCCTAATTTAGAAACAATAGATTGGGCGATTGTTTCTGCAGCCCCGGATTCCATCATGACACCAGCCAAAACTCCAGCGGCAAGAACACGAATAACAGTCCCCATAACACTTTGAGTGCCGCCAACAAGTATATTGATTGTTTCCTCAAGGTTAGCTCCACCTATTAAACATCCGAGTATGGCTCCTAAAAATAGAGCATACAGCGGGTTCAGCTTTTTTAAGATTAAGATAATGGCTATTGCCAGACCAGCTAAAGCCCCAATCCAACTAATCATAATCCCGTCCATCTTGTAACCTCCTAAGTAGTGTGGAATACGTCTTATTATAGTTTGGTAGCGGTTACAATTCTATTGATGGATAGATGATTTTCTTTGTGCAAACGCACAAAGAAAGTGATGAGAGGTTTGTTAGTTTATAATGGAAATATAGGAGAAGATTTACGGATCATAAGATAAGGCGGTACAGAAATAAAGAAAGGTTTTGTTCACCATGTATCAGTTAACTAATAAACAGGCGCAACATATTGTCGATAAAATGATGGCGGATATTCCATATAATATCAATATTATGAACGAAAAGGGCATCATTATCGGCAGCGGGAGTAAGGACAGAATCGGAACCTTTCATACTGGAGCAGTCCAAGCCCTACGTTTAGGCAGGATGATTACAATAACAGAGGATAATAGGTACGAAAAAAAGGGTACAAATGAACCG
The DNA here is from genome assembly GCF_008087365.1 of Bacillus sp. E214. Taxonomy (NCBI): domain Bacteria; kingdom Bacillati; phylum Bacillota; class Bacilli; order Caryophanales; family Bacillaceae; genus Bacillus; species Bacillus sp. E214. The sequence goes on from NZ_VENN01000002.1 coordinate 62,889, forward strand.
ATTGTCATTAATCAAAAGATGGTAGGTGTTATTGGGATTAGTGGCGAGCCGGGTGAGGTAATCCCTTTTTGCAAACTAGTCAAAACCACAGTCTCTCTGTTAATTGAACAAGAAATCGCGTTGAAGAGTATGGAGGAGATTAGTAAAAAGAAGTCCGCGTTTCTTAAGTTATTAGTAGAAACGAAGTACCAATACTCAGATGAAATAAAAAGGGAAGCCCTGAATTATCAGCTTGATCTGACAAGAAAAACATCTGTCCTGATTGCAAAGCCAAAGCCAAGTCCTAAAAGAATCAATTATCCTGTTTTTGAGGAAGATGAGCATTCCATCATCCTGCTACAGGATAATAGCGGAGTCAAACCCTTGGCTGACCTGTTAACTAATGAAAATTCGACTATAAAGATCAGTGTTGGAAGTCATGTAGACACTATTTCTGAGAGCTATCATCAAGCAATCAGTGCTATGCAAATTAGTGAAAAATTAAATCTTCAAAAGAGAGTTATTCATTATATGGATGTATCCTTTTTATCCAGAATCAGCGAGATAGGTATAGATTCGTTTATTAATCACTCCTATATTAAAGGTTCTCTTATCTCTTCGCCGGAATTGCTGGAGACCTTGCAGATCTATATTAATAAGAATGGCAATATGACATTAACATCAAAAGAGTTACATATTCATAGAAATACGCTGCAATATCGTCTGGATAAAATTAAGGAGATAACAAGTAAAGATCCTAAACAAATATTCGAGTTGTTCGAGTTGATCTTTATTATGTTAAAGGATTAAATTCCTCATTCATTTAAACCTAACATTCGGTTAGGTTTTTTTATTGAAGATTGAAGGTCGAATTAATTGGGTGCAGACAGACAAAAGTTTGTGAATAAAATCTAGAAAAAAATTATCAAGATAACAAAACTGTTATAGTCTATATTTTTATAGAGTAATACAGTTTGTGAAATAAATCACATGATTTTGGAAGTGTTTTCATTGCTTTCACAATCATATTTTTCTATGAATACTTGTATACAACTATGTATACCAATAGATTAAACGGTGTGCTTAACAAAATATAAGTGAATAATTTCACAAACTTTTTTTGAAAATTTCACTGGACTGTTATAGTCATTTTGGACTATACTGTATCTGTAAGGTTGAGAAATCAACTTGAAAGATCACTTATTTTTGAAAAGGAGATTGTGAAATTGAAAAATGTAGTATCAACTTTTGCGCTTAAAGCGGGATCATTATTGTTAGTTTATACAGCAATGCAAATTTTTATGTAATAGGACAATATGTAATTAAAAAGATAGGAGGAGAAGGAATGAAACCATTAGCGATTGTATTTGGATTTAAAGCTGTAACAATGGCGTTAATGTTATTTATGTAATGAACATTGTATGTAGTAATATTTGCTCTTTGTAGGAATGCAAACGTAAAGAAAAAAAGATAGGAGGAAAGGCAGAATGAAAGGATTAGGAATTGTATTTGGACTTAAATTTGTAACAATGGCTCTTGTATTATTTGTTTAATGTAATTAATCATATGCGATATTGGGCTAATATTGAAACAAGGGAGGATCTAATATGAAAGCAATTGTGATAACATTTGTCTCTAAAGTTGCTACTTTAGGAATGGTGTATACTTCATTAAATGCCTTTATCTAAAATGAATAGACAAAGGCAATTAGAGTATGCACCATAAATTTAAATTCCCATCATTAAAACACGCTATTTATAGAATTTTCCTCGAATTATTTTCTTCAAAATGAAAAGAAGGCTCCCGCTATTTAAAGCAAGAGCTCCATAAATAATTTTATAACGATTCTTTTATGATTTTCTTATAATATGAAACAGATAATACTCCAAATATAGAATAGAATACTGTATACAACACCATTACTAGTAACATCGGTGTCCAAATCTCTATTCCAAATAGGAACCAACCTGACTTAACTGCAAAATAGCTATGACAAAGACCTAATATGAGTGGTATTCCAAAATTAAATAATTGTTTTAGCTTAACACCCTTCAAAAGATCCTGTTGGGTAAATCCAAGTTTTCTTAAGATAGAGAAGTTTAACTTTTCGTCCTCACTTTCACCCATTTGTTTAAAGTAAAGAATGCAGCCCGATGTAATAAGGAATGTTAAACCGAGAAATCCGACAATAAACATCGTTAATCCCATTCTTTTTTTGTTATCTTGGATCATGTTAATACGAGATTCATGTGTATCATCCTGAGTAGCTAATTGGTTGAATAGACTATTTGCTTCTGGAAGCTGTTCATTATCTGTGATATCAATCCCAATATAGAGTGAGTCAGCATCCTGGATAGCTGGATCTATATCATCCTTTAATCTTTGAAAAGTAGATTCATCCACAACTACAGCAGGTATACCGCTGATGGTAAAGTTCCAGGAAATCACATAATCCCTATTTAGGCCTGTATATTTTTGGTCAATCGTTATGTTGTTACCTGTTATTTGGATGTTACCTGTGTCTTTAAAATCCAACGTATTTTTCAGCATGTCGCTATACCCGGTGAAATAAGCCTCATGGGCAGATAACTCAACATCGTCAATTGCCTTTTCACTGATAACAGGCATTGGCATAGAATTCAGTCGAAGATCAAGTACATTAAGGCTGGTTTCTATAATTTGCTCAATATTAACTCTCGATTGAATAACGTCAACTTTCTTCTCCTTAAAAGCAATGCCATTTTCACGAAGGACACTTGTAAAATGATCAGCATCTTTTTCATTCATAAAGGAGAAGTTAGCTGGAACATCATTCTTCGCTGTTTTCTCTACTGAATAGAAGGAAATATAGCTTAAGGAGAGTAAACCGATTGCAAGTGCTGAAACAGTTGTGATGATTGTTAATAACATAGCATTCGATTTCAAGCGAAACATGATAGATGAGAGAGAGAGAACCTCATACACATTTAAATAACCATCTTTCTTTTTACGAATACTATTTAAAATAAAGGTCACAGAGCCTTTATAAAACAAATAGGTCCCAACTATCACAGCCCCAAGAATATATAACATTGCTGCTATTAACTCATCGCCAGTAGATAAATCTTCACCGAAAAGTTTAGTTGAAATATAGTATCCAGATCCTATTAAAAAAAGACCAAGTATACCAATTGTGATTTCAAATTTAGATATTTTTTTGACTTTTACTTCAGTGGAAGAAGTTACTCTAAATAATGATAATATAGTTTGTCTTTTAATGAAGAGATAATTTGATAACATGATTAGTAGATAGATCACACTGAACACAATAATAGTTTGGATTAGCGCTTCTCCTGAAAAACGTAGAGCAGCTATATCCTCGACACCAGTTAATTTAATTAGTATAAGCATAATAAGCTTTGAAATGGAGAATCCAATAAAAATACCTACCACCAATGAACCAAAGTAGAGAATCGCATTCTCCATATTTAAAATACGGAATATTTTCGATTTCGTCATACCGATTAACTGGAATAGACCAATTTCTTTGCCCCGCCTTTTAATAAAAATACTATTGGCAAAGAGCAGGAATACAAGTACGATGCTAATGAGCAAAATAGATCCTACTTGAAGTGCAGCCCCTCCTTTTATCGAACCTTTAGCAGCATCCATTGCGGGGTCATACTGCAGAGTAACAAATGAAAAGTAAAGGGCAACGCTGAAAACTAAAGCAAATACATAGAGATAATAGTTGTTTATATTTTTTTTGAGGTTTCTCCATATGAGTGTTTTAACGCTCATCCATAACACCACCCAAGATTCCTTGTGTTTTAATAATTCCTCTGAAAAAGGATTCACGATCTTCTTGGCCCTTAGTTAGCTGTGTATAGATTTGTCCATCCTTAATAAAAATAACGCGATTGCAATAACTGGCTGCTATAGGGTCATGTGTAACCAATACAATCGTTGCATTCCTCTTTTGGTTTAATTCACTTAGTTTATTTAACAGATCGGATGCTGATTTAGAATCAAGGGCACCTGTAGGTTCATCGGCAAAAATAATACTTGGTTCATGGATAAACGCTCTTGCTGCAGATGTTCGCTGCTTTTGACCGCCTGAGAGTTCATTTGGGTATTTATCCTTCAGGTCCAGGATGCTAAGATCCTTAGCTACCTCATCAAACTTCTTTATAGCTTCTTTTTTGGATAAGCCGCTAATAGATAATGGTAAAAGTATATTTTCCTTAACAGTTAAGGTATCTAATAAATTGTACTCCTGAAAGATGAAGCCAAGATGATGCTTGCGGAATTCAGCTAATTGCTTTTCCTTCATTGCTGTCATCTCTGTATTATTAATCATGATGGTCCCTGTGCTGACTTTATCAATCGAAGATAATACATTAAGTAAAGTCGTTTTTCCTGAACCGGAGGCGCCCATTATTCCAACAAATTCTCCTGTTTTAATAGTAATATCAATGCCTTTTAGAACCTCTTGCTGATTAAATTTGCTACCAAATGATTTATGGATTTTATGTGCCTCTAATATATTCATATGGAATCGTCTCCCTTTAATTGATACCTTCATTATATAGAGGACGTTCTATTCAAATCCTTCTATTCTCCGAACAAAATAGAAAAGCATGTGACATTCCTGTCACATGCTAATGACCTCAACAAAATCATTCTTCTTTGGAAAGGTAAGCGTAAATCGGGTGCCTTCGTCTAGTTTTGAATCTACTCCAATATCAATCATAAGAGGATTTGCTGCTTTTTTAGCTAGATATAAGCCCATACCTGTCGCAGCATTATCGGTATGTTCCACAGCAGAAGTGTAGCCTTTATCAAAGATACGCGGCAAATCCCTCTGATCAATGCCGCGGCCAAAATCCTGTATGGTTAAAATGATATGTTCATTTGGCAGGGGGCGGCTTGAAATAATAATATCTGAGTCATGACTATATTTGACTGCATTCGTTAATAACTGTCTAATAATAAAGCTCAACCACTTGGCATCACTTACAACCTCGGTAATATCCAGCTGGAGGTCAAAGCCGATTCTTTTCTGGATACACCAACTCTGCAATTCTCTTATTTCTTTATAGACAATTTTACGTAAATCTAAATTCTCTATTAAAAGGTCGTTTTCAATAAATTGAAGTCGCTTTTGGAAAAGTTGAGAATCAAGAAGATGTTGAATTCTCATCCATTCATAGGTTAGCTCAGATTTTGTTCGTTCATCCTCAAGGCGATCAATGATTAAATTCATGGCTGTTAGCGGAGTTTTAACCTCGTGAATCCAGGAGAGTAAGTCATCTTTTTCTTGTTCAATTAAGGTTTGGCTATGTGCAGTTGCATGTTTCAGCTGCTCTGTTTGATTCAGGATACTATTTAGAACAATTCGTTCAATAGGGCTCCTTGCATCCGGCAAAGTGGAGATGTCTAAATCAGTTTCCCGCTTATCTAAACTTCTATAAAATTGCGTTTCAGTTTTATAGCGTATGATAATGAAGATGGTAAATAAAATTACAGATAAAAAGACGATATAAGCAATTGATTGAAAAGGGATAGACTGGTCAATATAAGCCACAAAGAGTATAAATAGATGAATTGATAGGAATAAGATAATCCAGCTTCGTCTTTCAATTAAATAGCTCTTTATCATAAAGAATCAGCCGTCTCTTTTGCCATGTAACCTTGACCTACTTTTGTTTCTATAAAATGTCCGAGTCCAAGTTCATCCAGCCTTTTTCGCAACCGATTCACATTGACCGTTAATGTATTATCGCTGACAAACCGCTCATCATCCCATAAACTGCGAATTAAAGTATCTCTGCTGATAATCTTATTCTTATGATCGATTAACTGCTTTAAAATGTAAATTTCATTCCTTGAAAGCTCTATTGATCCAAGTTCATTTTCAACCGTATTTTTTTCGTAATTAATGGTCGCTCCGCACCAGATTTTCAGCTGTGTTTGATCAGCATTATAATTATAAACTCTTCGTAAAATGGCTTGAATCTTTGCAACTAAAACATCAAAGTTAAAGGGCTTCTGTATAAAATCATCAGCACCAAGTTGCATAGACATCACCATGTCAGTAGGGTGGTCTCTCGATGATAAAAATAAAATGGGTACATTGGAGTGCGTCCGTATCAGCCGGCACCAATGGAAACCGTCAAATTTAGGCAACTGAATATCAATAAGGACTAAGTCAGGCTGAATATCCGTAAATTCATTAAGTACCTCTCCGAAATCTTGAACGCCATATACTTCATAAGACCATTGGGTTAACCTCTCTTTAATTTCTTTAAAAAGGCTGGTGTCATCTTCAATTAATAAAATTTTAAACATAACCATCACCCGTTCTTTATTTATTAGGATTACGAATAGTGGTAAAGTAGCTCGAACTATTTTAGGGTATTAGTTGTTTTGTCATGTAAAGCTCAAAATGTATAGTATATATAAATATAGTGTACTATAAAAACGACTCGCAAATATAAAAAGGAGAACAAGCACCAATGCTTGTTCTCCTTTTTATAAGTTAACCGAAGATAATAACGAGGATTCCTACGATAAAACAGTAAATAGAAAAATAACCTAATTTCCCTTTTTTCATAATATCCATAAACCAACGCAGTGAAAAATAGGAGGCGATGAGGGAAGCTATAAATGCCAATGCATACGGAATCAGCAGTCTTCCTAAATCAGGATCGTTCACCATATCGGATACTGAAAATACCATGCCGCCAAGACTGATTGGGATATATAGAAAAAACGAGAATTTCAACGCAGTTTCACGGTTCATTCCCATAGCCATAGAGGATACGATCGTTGCACCGGAACGGCTGATTCCAGGTATTAAAGCAACAGCCTGTGATAATCCCACAATAATGGCATCCTTAAATGTTAGTTCTCCCTCAGCTTTCCTGCCCTCTAAATTACGGATAAGCCATAAAGCAATACCTGTGATAATCAGCGCAAAGCCAATGACACGTACACCCTTAAAAATAGATGCGATTTGATCCTCAAAGAAAAGACCGATAAATGCAGCTGGAATTGTAGCAACAATTAAGTAAAGAATAAAATAAAAATCCTTTTTCGTGGCGGTAGATTTATCAGAACCTGTTAAATAGGAAAATCCATTTTTAATCAACTTCATTAAATCTGCTCGATAAATAAAGATAACGGCCAGTAGGGACGCAAAGTTTACAAACAACTCAAAGCTTAATCCCGGAATGTTAAGTCCGAAAAAATGCTGAAAGATGACCAAGTGGCCACTTGAAGATACAGGGATAGGTTCAGTAAGACCTTGCAGTAATCCTAAAAAAACAAATTGTATTATTTCAATAAAGCTAATTGAATCCATTTTAACACTCCTATTTTATAGCTTTTACTTTTATTTATTATACTAAAATAATAATATCATTTGGAGAGAACGGTTCGAAACTGGAAAATTCAGAAAGTAAGGGAACTGGATTAATACTAAAGCTTATTTTGCGCGTAATAAAGGTTTTTATGAAAATATTGGAGTGTTTGCATGAAGGGTTGCATGTAACCAGGAAATAGAAGTTTATATCAGAGTAAAGGCAGGATTCATATATATCAGGCCTTTTAGTAACTGCATATATGGATAGTCATTACATCAGCAAGAAGGAGGTTATCAAAATAGAAATACTAAAGGGCACAGTGCTTAAGCACTGTGCCCTAACTTATCCTTATAAAACTTTATCAAGAAAATCCTTAGTTCGTTCATTTTGCGGATTGGAGAAGATTTCTTCAGGTGTTCCTCTTTCCACAACATAACCGCCATCCATAAAGATGACCTGATCAGCTACTTCACGGGCAAAGCCCATTTCATGAGTCACAATTACCATGGTCATACCCTCTTGTGCAAGCTGTTTAATAACATTCAGAACCTCACCGACCATTTCGGGATCAAGTGCACTCGTAGGCTCATCAAACAACATAATGTCAGGGTTCATGGCAAGAGCTCGTGCAATCGCCACACGTTGTTTTTGTCCGCCGGACAGTTGAGCTGGCATGGCATTGGCCTTATCTTCAAGACCCACACGAGCCAATAGCTTTAAGCCGATTTTTTTTGCTTCTTCTTTTGTAGCTTTATTCAGCTCAACAGGAGCCAAAGTAATATTATCTAGTACTGTCATATGCGGGAAGAGATTGAAATGCTGGAATACCATTCCGATATTTTCCCTAACTTTATTAATGTCTGTGTTTTTATCAGTTAAATGTTTATCATCAACTGTTACGTCACCTTCATTTACTTCTTCAAGTAAATTGAGGCAGCGCAGAAGTGTACTTTTACCGGATCCAGAAGGGCCGATTAAGCAGACAACTTCGCCTTCTTTAACCTCAAGACTGATATCCTTTAGTACTTCCAGCTTCCCGTATGATTTTTTTAATCCTTTTACTTTAAGCTTTCCCATTTTGGATCTTCCTTTCCATACGGTTTGATACCTTAGTTAAAATCATAATAATGATAAAGTATATAAACCCTACAATCAGCCACATTTGGAAGGACTCAAGGTTTCTGGCAATAATGATTTTTCCGCTTTGAGTCAATTCATTAATACCAATGATGGATAGGATAGAGGTATCTTTTAATGTAATGATAAATTGGTTAATGATAGATGGAATCATCAGACGGATTGCCTGTGGAAGGATAACCTTTGCCATTGCCTTTTTATATGGAAGACCAAGGCTTCGGGCAGCTTCCATTTGTCCCTTATCAACGGATTCGATACCACCGCGTACAATTTCAGCCATATATGCACCAGCATTTAAGCTTAATGTTATGATACCGGCAGCAACTGCAGATATACGGAAGTCAAGTGCTGCTGGAATACCGAAATAGATAAAGAAAGCTTGAACAATCAGTGGAGTTCCTCTAAAGATATCTACGTAAATGACGCCGATTGCCCTTAAGATTTTGAGATGGGACACACGCATCAGACCAAATATAATACCTAGGATACATGCTATAACGAGAGATACGACAGTCAATATCAGGGTCATTTGAAGACCTTTTAACAGACTTGGCATACTTGATTCTAATAAGCCGAAGAAACCGTTATTAGTATCGGTGCTTTTTTCTGCCTTCAAGTACTTATCCATAATATCCTGATATTCACCGGATTCTTTTAGATTGGCTAGACCTGTATTGAACTGCTCAATCAATTCCGCATTTTGCCCTTTAGCGACAGCAAATCCATAGGAGCCGCCTTTTTCTTTTTCAGTAACGATTTCTAATCCGTTGCCTTGCGTAATCCCATATGCCAGAACTGGGTAATCATCAAAAACAGCTGCAGAGTTACCTGTTTTAACATCGTCATACATATTGGCGGAATCATCAAAGGTTACCGTTTTAAAGCCATATTTATCTTTTATGCTTTCTGCAAAGCTGGCACCTTCTGTACCTGTTTTAATGGCTACCTTTTTTCCTTTTAAATCTTCATAGGATTTAATCTCTTCATTTCCCTCGGCAACCGCCATTACGACACCAGATTCAAAATAGGGATCGGAGAAATCAAATTTCAGTTGTCTTTCATCTGTTATACTCATTCCGGCAATAACGCCGTCTACTTGATTGGACTCTAGTGCTTGTACGGCTGCATTAAATCCAAGCGGCTTAATTTCTACTTCAAACCCTTGATTTTCAGCTATAGCATTGAGTAAATCGATATCTATACCTACAAATTCGCCATTCGTTTCCTGGAATTCAAATGGGGCAAATGTAATATCTGTTGCAATCTCATATTTTTTTCCTTCTGCTTTCGTGTTTAAAGCCGGGAATATAAATGAAGCAATCATGACAATAGCCATTGCTATTAGGAATGTGAATTTTGAAAATTTCTTCATTGTGAACCTCCTTCATATAAGTAACGTTTAAAAACCCTCTATATCCAATTGGGGCGGGTTAAAAGGGATGTTTTAATCTTATAACAGAATGTATGTATCTCTATGAGTATATATAAAGATACGGTTTTTTGGCAATCAATACTTACCAAATAATATTAGATTACTATAAGATTTCCATTTATTTGTTGTGAAGAAAAAGATGTAATAAAGGGTGGAGAAATAAAAAAAGAGCAGTATTATACGTATTTAATCTAATAAAATATATAGAGATTTGTAAATGGAAAGTACTTCCTAAATGTTATGTGAAAATAATCTAACTCACATATTAATACTGATTATGTATGGAAAACAGCTGAGAATGCTTTAACCATGTAAGTGTATCTTAAGCAAATTTTAGTTCTGAAGAATGAATTCTAAAGTATATTTCCATTTGTGCTCTAATTCTTTTGGAACTACATCCAGTATGGGTATTGATCTATAGAATTTAACTCCAAAGCCCTCCTCTTAATAATGTAAACACTACCTATTATGAGTATTTATGACTAATTTTATTTACCCTATTCAACACGATTCTAACTATATATTTAACAATAATTTAAATATGGGTAATAAAATTAGTCCAGTTGTTAAAAAATAGATCAATCCTCGAGTGAGGATGATCTATTTTCTTCAGTATATATTATTGTAAATTCTTAATTGTAATACCGTTAACAGGTAAAAAGTTTTCCCCGGTATCCAGGTACGTTACAGATACCTCATCGTTTTCCTGCAGATATATGATCAAAGGATCCTTTTCAGAGGACATATTGTAGCTTTGTCCATTATCCAGAAGGAACGAAACGACGGTATATTCACCTGATTTTTCTTTATAGACTCTGATAACTTTCCCATCGATTTTCTTCTCAACACTTGTGGAGGTGCCGTTAACCGTTCCGCCGCCTTTTTGAAGTGCTGTTTTGTATAGCTTTAAGGCTTCATTTGGCGTTGACCCATATGCTGTTATTTCAGGATTGGCAGCAGATACAATGAAATAATTTTGTAGGAATCCATTTGAATCCAGGACTCCTGTTAACCAACTGGCTTCACCGTAAAAATTATAGATGATGGGCATTTCTCCTTCCCATTTCTTTTCTATAAACTTCTTCTCGATAATTTGCAGGGCACCCTGTGAATCCATGTAGGATTCCTCCATATTACCTGTATAATAGACAGCTTTACCTGTCCTGGAATTTGTGAGCGCATAGCCGAGCATAGAATCGACGCCTTCTTTAGGACTCGTGAAATCAGTGAAATAATACATATCTCCATTTTCATCAAAGATCGGACTTACATTCGCTTCGGTACCCTCATCAGAAGGCAGTTTAACATCTGATTTTCCAAATAGGCTGTTCCAATAGCCATGAATATAATTTCCGAAGTAGCTGTTTTGTGTACTGACAACTTCTGGTGCAACGGCACCATCAATAAATTCGGGCGCTTCAGAAAGGGAATAAGAGTTGGACTTCCCAGTTTTGGCATCCATCACCACAACACCTTTTACCTTAAAGCCATTTCTGGCAGAGACAAAATCACCATAAGAGCGAATATAAAATGGCGTGCCATTATCATCTACTTCAAGCTGTGAATCCCCATAGAATATGTAGGATGGATACTGTAGACGAATACGGCGCTCTGTTTCTTTATTGAAGAATGCAGAAGGAGTGTAGATCATTTCTGCATCAACAAATTTTGGGTTGGCTGATGAATCTGTAGCACTCAATATAAAGTAACCAGGAGTTTCTTTCCCTTTCAGCCATTTGAAGAATCCTGAAAATTCGACTGGAGCAATATAAACATACTCACCATCTACTTTTTGGATTTGTAAATTCCCTAATTCGTAGTAGCTCGTATTTGGTACCTGGCCAAATGCTTTTTTCATTTTATTGCGCGCGTATTGAGGAGGCACGCTGGCCGGCTTTTTATTTTCATCAAATGTTTGAATTTCTTCTTTGATGTCCATTTTAGCTATAGTATACTTTTCATCGGCATTGAACAGAAATGCCGTTAAAAAATAGAGACCGACAAGCAAACTACCTGCAAATAAAATACCCTTAATGGTTCTCTCCATACCCGTAGCAAGCATTGAACCCAGCAAGGTTAGTATGATGACAAAAATCCAAAGAGAAGAGATAGTTTGATCCAATAGGGTGAAGTAATAAAATAAAAATGCTCCAATCGTGATTAATGCAGCTAAGCTGACAAAAACAAGCAGTTTTGTTTTCCCCTTCATATGGATACGTAATTTTTCATTATTTTTGAATGGCACAAGAATAAGTGCCGATATAATCCCAATGATAATGGAATAGATGAAGATATTTCCCACAAAGTACCCCTCCTTATTTTTTCTATAATTTACCTTAATATCCTATACGAATAACTGACCAAAATGATTCATAAATTGGAAATATTCATGAATTTTAGTTGCTGTAACTTGATTTAGGATATTCTTTATTATAAATCAAAAATATTTTAAATATTATAAATTATTATTGACATTGCTAAACAAGATAGGATATAGTTGGAAACATCAAATTTAATTGAATAGCAAGCGATTCTTATCGAGAGAAGTGGAGGGATTTGGCCCTGTGATACTTCGGCAGCGGATTTTTACTATGGTAAAAATACTGTGCTAATTCCAACAAACATCTGTTTGAGAGATAAGAGGAAGCTTTAAGCGAACATATTTCTACTTGTCTTTTTATGTATATGTTCATACAAAGCCTCTTCTGTCTAATGACAGAAGGGGCTTTTTGCATTTCGAATTTTTTAGGCCTGGAGGAGAGAACATGATTGAGTTTCGAAACATAAAAAAGTCATATCAAGCAAATGGTCAAAGCGTAGATGCTCTGAGAGGCGTTCATTTAACGGTTGAAAAAGGGGATATTTTTGGAGTGGTAGGATACAGCGGGGCCGGGAAAAGTACACTTTTGCGTTTAGTTAATATGCTTGAACGGCCTACTGAGGGGGAGGTCCTTGTGAATGGTAAATCGTTTGCCAGTCTCAAAGCAAAGGAATTAAGGGCAGAGAAAAAGAAAATCGGGATGATCTTTCAACATTTCAATTTACTTCAATCTAAGACGGTATTTGATAATGTAGCGATTCCATTGATACTATCCGGCGTTCGTAAAGAAACGATTCAAAATAGAGTTCGAGAATTACTGGAGTTCGTGGGGTTATCAGCTAAGGGTCGAAGTTACCCGGATGAATTGTCAGGGGGACAGAAGCAGAGGGTTGGAATTGCGAGAGCTCTGGCCACGAATCCATCTATCCTGCTATGTGACGAAGCTACATCGGCATTGGATCCGCAGACGACCAGGGATGTTTTAGAGCTATTGAAAAAAATAAACCGAGAATACAATATAACAATTTTGCTTATTACACATGAAATGTCGGTGATTAAAGAGATATGCAATAAGGTCGCTGTCATGGAAAATGGGAGGGTTGTTGAGCAGGGTCCTGTTCTTGATATTTTTTCCAAGCCAACCACTGAGGTTGCCAAGCGGTTTGTTAGAACAGTCATTCACGACGAGATTCCGCAGAGCTTTTTGAAATCCTTAAAGGAGAATAAACCAGCAGTTTGGAAACTTAATTTTTTGGGATCTTCGTCTGGCAAGCATCTACTTTCAACAGTGGCGAAAAGTTTTGATGTCCATTTAAGTGTTCTTTCTGCCAATATTTCTGAAATACAGGAAACCCCTTTTGGGAATTTAATCGTTGAGGTCATCGGTGAAACAGAAGAAATAAAGAAGGCGATCCAATACATAGAGAGTGAGGATGTGCTCTTGCAGGAGGTTAAGCTATCATGAATGAACAGTTTTTAGGAATGGAAATTACACTTGAACAGTTACTGATTGGATTCAGTGACACACTCTATATGGTTTTCTTCTCCTTACTATTCGCGGCCGTGATTGGATTGCCTTTAGGGATTTTACTCGTCATAACGAGAAAGGGTCACATTCTGGAGAATAAGTGGGTGTTTAATATATTGAACCCAATCATTAATATTTTACGCTCGGTTCCCTTCATTATTTTATTGGTGGCTTTGATTCCATTTACACGATTGGTTGTTGGATCGGCGATTGGAACGAATGCCGCCATTGTACCGCTTGTATTTTATGCAGGTCCTTATATTGCCAGATTGGTTGAAAATTCATTATTGGAAGTTGATAAGGGAATTATTGAAGCAGCTCAGTCAATGGGCGCTACTGAATGGCAGATCATTTTTCGGTTTTTAATACCAGAGGGACTTAGCTCTCTTGTTTTAACCTTTACAACAGCAACTATTGGGCTGGTTGGAGCCTCAGCAATGGCAGGGGCAGTAGGAGCTGGAGGAGTTGGAGATCTTGCCCTCACCTATGGTTATCAGAGGTTTGACACTAACACCATGATTGTAACCGTTGCGGCACTGGTAATCATTGTACAGCTTTTACAATCCATAGGTAATACGCTGGCTAGAAAAATAAGAAGACGATAAAGAAGGAGATGGAAAAAATGAAAAAACTTTTTCTTACTATTTTAATAATTGCATGTACTGTCGTAACAGCAGCATGTGGAAGCGATTCGAAAGGCAGTGCAAAAGAGGGCAGCTCTACCATTAAGGTTGGAGTAAGCAGCGGAGACACAAGAATATGGGATTATATTGCTGAACTCGCTAAGGAGAAGGGGCTCAATATAGAGCTTGTAAAGTTCAGTGATTATATTTTGCCGAATACAGCTCTAAATGATGGCGAAGTGGATGCTAACGCATTCCAGACCATTTCTTACTTTGAAGAACAAGTGGAAGAAAGAAAATTAGATCTTGAGCCACTAAGCTCTACTGTTATTGCACCAATGGGAATCTACTCAAATAAGCATAAGGATTTAAAGGAATTGCCTGATGGGGCTAAAATTGCTGTCCCTAATGAAGGTACAAATCTTGGCCGGGCGCTACTTCTTTTGCAGGAGGCTGGCTTCATTACACTAACAGATAATTTTGATGGAATAGGCTCTTTGGAAAAAATTAAATCAAATCAAAAAAATATTAAACTCGAACTGGTAGCTGCCGGGAATACACCGCGTTTTCTTGAAGATGTAGATGCATCTATTATAAACAATAACTTTGCGGTTGAGGCAGGATTGACATTAAAGGATGCCTTGTTCCATGAAAGTGCAACGGCCAAACCATACATTAATATTATCGCTATAAAAAAAGGGGATAAAGACCGCGCTGAGCTAAAAAAACTGGCAGACATCTATCATTCCGAGGAAGTGGAGGATTTTATCCTTAAAACATTTAAAGGAAATACCATTCCGGCTTTTGTTTCAATAGAAGAATTGGTTAATTATCAGGATGCCTGGACCAGCCCGGCAGTCGATCAATGAATTACTTCGGATACTAACATAGGTATAAGATTATTAGAGAGATTGGAGGCAGAGCAATGATTAAAAACGAAGGTCGCATTTTTCATAAAGATATTATCAATGAATATATAGATCAGCAGAAAAACAAATATATAAATATAAGCCACCAAATTCATGAAAATCCAGAAATAGGGAATGAAGAATTCTTTGCATCTGAAACACTGACCAAGGTATTAATCGATGCTGGCTTTGAGGTAACAAATGATATTGCTGGCCATAAAACTGGATTTTTAGCGAGGAAATCATCCTCAAAGCCGGGGCCTACGATAGCTTTTCTTGCCGAGTATGATGCGCTTCTTGGCCTTGGCCATGCATGCGGCCATAATATCATTGGCATCACCAGCGTAGCGGCTGGAATTTCGCTTGGTTTAGTACTCGAGGAAATAGGGGGAACGGTACTTGTTTACGGTACCCCGGCAGAAGAAGGGGGTCAAAATGGAAGTGCGAAGGGCAGTTATGTAAAGCATCAATTGTTTGACGGTGTGGATGCAGCTATTATCATTCATCCTTCTGGTCAAACGAGAACAACTCAGCCTTTCTTGGCTGTTAATCCCCTTGACTTTCATTTTTATGGGAAACCGGCGCATGCTGCGGCAGCACCAGAGGAAGGGATTAATGCACTTGATGCGGTCATCCAGTTATTTAATGGGATTGGCGCATTGAGACAGCAGCTGCCGACAGATATAAGGGTTCATGGCATTATTCCAAATGGAGGAGATGCACCTAATATCATTCCTGATTATGCCTCTGCAAGATTCTATATTAGAGCTTCAACTTGGAAAAGTTGTGAGGAAATATCGGAAAGGATTATTCAGATTGCCAAAGGTGCGGCGTTGGCAACCGGAGCCGATGTAAAAATAGAAAGATTTCAAAATGAAGTTCATGATTTCGTTCTGAACACGGCTCTTGATGAGGTACTTCGAGAAGAACTGGCAGCTCTAGGTGAGGAGGTTGTACAGGGTACGCGGAATGCATCCGGTTCAACAGATGCAGGAAATGTAAGCCATGTTGTTCCGACAGCGCATCCTTATATCAAAATTGGTCCGAATGATCTAATCGCCCACACAAAAGAATTTAGAGAGTGTGCTATATCAGAACTTGGAGACCAAGCCGTCATTACTGGTGCAAAAGCCTTGGCCAATACAGGTTATCGCCTTCTGACAAATCAGTCGTTACTGCAGAGGATTAAGGATGAATTCCTTAAAGCTAAAACAAGTGATATTTAAACAAGCCTAAATATCGACTTGCGACAATATAAATTGAGTATCCACTGCCCTGTTCTTCTTTTAGTATTTTTAACTCATAAAGAAATTAAGTACCACATAATTCTAAATAAGGTAAAATTAGTGTATGTGTATTTCTAATTACCAATCGTGAGAAACAGGGGAGTGGATCATGGATGGCGATACTCATTACAGGTGGTGCTGGTTATATAGGCAGCCATGCGGCAGTTGAATTCTTAAAAGCGAATTATGATATTGTGGTGCTGGATAATTTCTCTAACAGTCATGTGGAAGCAATTGAAAGAGTGAAAGAGTTAGCTGGTAGGAACTTTCCTTTCTATAATATAGATTTAGTAGATAAGGAAGCTGTTGACCAATTGTTTGCAAAATATGATTTTGATTCAGTTGTCCATTTTGCCGGTTTAAAAGCAGTTGGTGAGTCCATTTCGATGCCTCTGAAATATTATGAAAATAATGTGACGGGTACCATCAGACTATGTGAAGTTATGGCGAAGCATCAGGTGAAGAAGCTGGTATTCAGCTCTTCTGCCACTGTATATGGTATGCCGGATCGGGTACCGATTGATGAGTCCTTTCCATTATCAGCAACCAATCCATATGGCCGTTCAAAATTAATGATAGAGGAAATCCTGTGTGACTTGCATGTTTCCGATCCAGAATGGAGTATCGCCTTGCTGAGGTACTTCAATCCTATAGGAGCTCATGAATCAGGAAGAATCGGTGAGAATCCAAGTGGTATTCCCAATAATTTAATGCCATATATCACACAGGTTGCCATTGGAAAAAGAGATAAATTATCCGTTTTTGGCAGCGATTATGAAACTCATGATGGTACCGGTGTTCGCGACTATATCCATGTAGTCGATTTAGTGAAGGGCCATTTGAAGGCATTGGAATATCTGCAGGGTAGATCTGGAGTAGAAGCATTTAATCTTGGAACAGGAAACGGATATAGTGTCCTGGACCTGGTGTATGCTTTCGCAAGTGTTAGCGGAAGGAAAATCCCTTACGAATTAGTGGAACGGAGGCCCGGTGATGTGGCTGTTAGTTACGCTGATTCCGTAAAGGCCGCAAAGGTACTGGTCTGGAAAGCAGAAAAGAGTCTGAAGGATATGTGCGCAGATTCATGGAAATGGCAAAGGCAAAATCCGAATGGTTATGATCAGACAATTATAAATTCTTAGTGGAGAATTGGATGATGGAGTTGATGATTAAGCCCGATTCCATTTTCATTTACATATTGGGTAAACAGATAGCATCAAAGTTGCTATCAGCCATGTATTGAAATAACCTATTTAATAGAAGAGAGAGGGGGAAGCCACCTGAAAATCGCCTGTGTACAAATGGATATCGAGTATGGAAAGCCAAATGAAAATTTTAAGCATGTAACAGAGTCTATATCTGAGGCGGCCCAGAATGGTGCGGATTGTATTGTGCTACCTGAAATGTGGAATACAGGCTATGCACTGCAACAGCTGGGGGATCTTGCTGATCTTGAAGGAAAGGAAACGATTAAGCTACTTTCCTCACTGGCCTTAAAGTACAATGTCAATATTGTTGGCGGCTCTGTTTCTGTGAAAACCTCAAAAGGGTATTTTAATAGAATGTATGTATTCAATCGCTTTGGAGAGGTCATATCTGAGTATGATAAAGCTCATCTTTTTAACGTAATGGATGAACATCAATATCTTATAGCGGGACAAAAAGAGAATTTATTTAAGATAGATGGGAACATGAGCGGAGGCCTGATTTGCTATGATATCCGCTTTCCCGAATGGGTAAGAAAACATGCTTTGGCGGGAGCAAAGCTTATATTCGTAGTGGCAGAATGGCCGGAAGCAAGAGTGGATCATTGGGTAACGCTCTTGAAGGCACGAGCCATAGAAAACCAGCTATTTATTATAGCTGTCAACCGAGTCGGAAAAGATCCTAATAACACATTCGGCGGGTTTTCCATGGTTATCAATCCATGGGGCGATACAATTGCAATTGGTTCTACAGCAGAATCTATCCTTTATGCTGACTTAAACATACAGGAAGTCGATCAGGTACGAACTCGCATCTCCGTTTTTGAGGACCGAAGAGAGGATTTATATAATAGAAAAAAGTAAGCTTCAGACATACAATAAAAAGGAGACTCTTAAAAAAGAGCCTCCTTTGTTTATTATTTAGTTAAGGAATCTAGTACCAAATCGATTGTTTTAGCATTGGCCGTTTTAGCATTGGTTGTCCAGTTGCTGGAATCTTCAAATGTATAAACATTTCCTTTTTGGACAGCCGGAATGGATCTATAAATAGAGCTGTTTTCCAATGTTTCCATTCCTGGTTCGCCGCTCGCTGCAGCAATAAAGAGGTGGTCTGCATCCAAATCCGCTAATGCCTCAAGTGAAGTGCCCTGCCATGTTGCCTGTGCTTCACCAAGTTTACTAATATAAGTTGGCATCTTAATTCCTAAATCATTATAGAGTACATTTGAAGCGTAACGATCACCCTCGAAAACAAAGTACTGACCGCCTGTTACCCAAATCAGAGCGGCAGACTCATCTCCGATTTTCTCTTTAACTGCTGTTTTAGCTTCCGCAGCTTTATCCTCATAGTCTTGAATTGCTTTTTTTGCCTGATCTTCTTTACCGAACAACTCGCCCATTTTTGTCAGTAAAGTTCTCCAGTCAGCAGCATCTTCTTCCTTAAATACATAGGTTGGAGCTACTTTTTTGTATTCCTCATACTGGCCTTCCTGAATAGCAGCTTCAGATTCGAACATAATTAAGTCTGGTTCCGCTTCGATCACATCTTCTATCGGCATATCCCATGAAATCAAAGGAACATCCTTAAGTTCATCCTGTAAATAATTATGAACAGTTGTACCGATTGACCATTGAGCAGCAGGTTTAATGCCTAAAGTGACTAAATAATCCTCTAAATTTGGTGCCAGTATTCTTTTAGGGTCTTTAGGGAAGCTCATTTCACCGATTGCATCTGTAACCTTCTTGTCAGACTGCTCCTTGTTAGAAGTATCATTGTCATCATTTGAGCCACAGGCTGCAAGCAATAATACTGCACACAGCATGAATACCAGAAGACGTGTGTATTTATTATTTATTACCATTGCTATATCCTCCTTTAGTATGTAAAATAAATTCGTTACTATTAATGATAATCATTCTCATTTGAAGGGTCAAAGGAAATTCATACCTATTCATTTTAAGGTAACACTAGAAAGGTGGATTCCTTTGGACTACATATTATAATTTTGAAGGACTGAACGTACGTGCAGAAGAACGAGGATAGAAATATTCCATCTCGCAGGGAACGGATTGGCATTGTTCTCCCGCTGTCTTTTTTACTACTACTAGTTATTTTTATTACTTCATTAATAATTGGAACAAAAATGATAGACCTTTCAACAGTATGGGAGGCTTTGCTCCATAGAAATCCTGATAATGTGACACATCAGATTATTTGGGAAATCAGATTGCCGCGGGCACTGATGGCAGGCCTTGTTGGGGCATACTTAGCCATTTCTGGTGCTGTTATGCAGGCATTGACTAGAAATCCACTTGCTGAACCATCTCTTTTGGGAGTATCCAATGGGGCTGCATTTGCTTTAGTTTTATCATTAACGGTTTTCTCTGGATTATCCATAATGGGTTCTATTAGTGCATCCATGATTGGAGCAGGATTGGCTGTCCTATTGGTATTTTCTTTATCTGCCTTATCCAGAGGAGGGGTAACACCAGTTAAATTGGCTTTGGCGGGTATGGCAACTGGGATGTTTTTAAGTTCTTTGACAACCAGCATGGCTTTATATTTTGATGTCACGAAAAATATTAGCTTCTGGTATGCAGGTGAATTGGCGAATAGTCATTGGGTTGAGGTAAAAATAATTACAGCGGTTGGCTTAATAGGATTGCCTATTTTACTTAGTATTGCACATTCGCTTACGTTATTATCGCTTGGTACGGATGTAACGAAGGGGCTTGGGGTTAACATCAAGCTAGTCCGAGCTTTAGGAATTATCATTATTTTATTACTGACTGGCAGCTCGGTTGCGGTCTCTGGGACGATTGGTTTTATCGGTCTTGTCATTCCTCATATAACCAGGATGTTGATTGGAACGGACTATAGAAAGTTACTGCCTCTCGCAGCTGTTCTCGGAAGTGCCTTGTTATTGTTGGCCGATGTTGCCTCAAGAGTGATTAATCCCCCATATGAAACTCCGGTTGGTGTTATGACAGCACTTATTGGAGTTCCTTTCTTCCTGTACCTTGTTCGCAGTGAAGGGAGGCAATTGTTTTGAAGAAGATTGCTAATTTGCCAAGAGTATGGATTGCTTTGTTCATACTAATTATTACGGTCAGTTTAATCAGTCTGAATATAGGAAAGGTCAGTATTTCACCAGCAGAGGTGTGGCAGACGATTGTGGGAAATGGAACAGCTAAGCAGGAGCTTGTTTTATTTGAGATCCGGTTGCCGGCTATCTTACTGGCTATTTTGGTAGGAGCAGGAATGGCTATATCGGGAGCAGTATTGCAAACAGTTGCTCAGAATGAATTAGCGGAGCCTGGGATATTAGGGATTAATGCAGGTGCTGGTCTTGCTGTATTAATTTATATTACTGTATTTCAATCTACGCTTGGCAGTCAGAGCCAGATAGGTACATTTATTATGCCTTTCTTTGCATTTGCCGGAGCCATGCTTACAGCCGTATTGATATTGGCATTATCATGGAAGAAAGGGCTGCACACGATTCGCCTTCTTTTAGTTGGAATCGGTATTAATGCTGGATTTTCAGCTGTCTTAACTGCCATGCAGCTCAGATTGAATCCGCATGATTTCATGAAAGCGATAGTTTGGTTATCCGGAGATCTTTGGGCTACACAGTGGAAATATGTGTGGGCCTTGCTGCCGTGGTTTTTAATCTTAATTCCATTTATTTTATATAAATCACACACACTAAATGTATTAAATCTTGGGAGTCTTGTATCGTCAGGACTGGGAATTCGTACAGAAAAAGAGCGCTTAGTTTTAATTGGTGCCGCAGTTGCATTGGCTGGGTTAGGTGTGACAGTTGGCGGGGGGATTGCTTTTCTTGGACTAATAGCACCCCATATTGCAAGGAAGCTTGTTGGTCCTAAACATGGGGCATTTTTACCAGCTTCAGCTATGATTGGAGCCCTTATTTTGCTGTTGGCAGATATGCTGGGTAAAAATATGTTCCGTGTCGATATTCCTTCAGGGGTAATCGTCTCTATTATCAGTGCTCCATATTTTATTTATCTCTTAATGAAATCAAAGTAGAGGAGGGGTAAACCTTTTGGAATTGTCAGCTCGGAATTTAAAAATAGGCTACGACGGAAATGTAATTGTTCCTTCACTGAATTTAGATATAAAAAAAGGAGCGATTACAGCCATTATTGGTCCAAATGGCTGTGGAAAATCGACTATTTTGAAGACAATGGCAAGATTACATCCAGCTATGTATGGATCAGTTATTTTAGATGGAAAAGATATTAAGAATACACCTACAAAGGAGATTGCCAGAAAAATGGCTATCCTGCCCCAGTCACCGGAAGCTCCTGCCGGTCTTTCTGTAACCGACTTGGTCTCTTATGGAAGAACTCCATATCAGGGCGGTTTCTCACGCTTAAATGAACATGACAGAGAAATGGTCGATTGGTCGATTCGTGTTACTGGATTAAGTGATTTTAAAGATCATGCAGTGGACTCCTTATCCGGCGGGCAACGTCAGCGTGCATGGATTGCAATGGCAATTGCCCAGGAGACGGGGTTATTGTTACTGGATGAACCAACCACGTATTTGGATATGGCTCACCAGCTGGAGGTTCTTGAGCTTTTAAAAAAACTGAATCACGAGGATGGCCGAACCATTGTGATGGTGATCCATGATTTGAATCATGCTAGCCGGTTTGCAGATGAATTGGTTGCGATTAAAATGGGTCAGTTAATTTTACAGGGGAGTTCTAATGAAGTTATGAGTTCGGAAGTATTAAAAGAAGTATTCCAGATTGATGCTTCTATTGTAGAGGATCCCAGAACCGGTAAACCGGCAATCATTTCGTATGATTTAGTGAAATGATGAAAAATATGAGGGGGCTATGAGTGATGAAACACTGCAGTAAACAGTGTTTCATCACTCAAAAGCCCCCTGTTTATATAAATTCTGGATGCTACTCTAGCTTAAGCTTTTTAATCTTCTGGGTCAGGCTTGGTCCACACAGAAACACTGCCACCATTTACAGGGAATGTTGCCCAGCCTTCCTCGTCAATCTCAATCTTATCTGGTCGGTTGCTTGTACAATCAGTCCATATTTCTCCGGCACGTTCAGCTCCTACACACATTCTTTTTTCGCCCTCGTCACCGTTTGAAATAACAACAGCGCAGCCAGAGTTCTCCTTTTCTTCGGTTCCTAATCTTACCCACCCAATGGTATTTGGATGGTCAAAGTAATCGACCTGTCCTCCATAGGCTTTATGGACCCTTGCATAAAGAAGCGGATCAATCAGTTTGTTTTTTCTCCCAACTGGGTTTTCGCCGCCAACTCCATAATAATCCCCGTAAAAAACACACGGGTAACCGTCATGGCGAAGTAAGATGAGTGCATAAGCAGATGGTTTAAACCAATCTTCGATCCATGATTCCAGAGATTCTTCCGGCTGTGAGTCATGGTTGTCTACGAAGGTTACCGCATTTAAAGGATTAGATTCTACTAGAGTATTATGAAAAATGGTTGTAAGGTCAAAATCTCGTCCCATTTGAGAAGCTTGATGTAATTTATAGTGGAGAGGCACATCAAATAAATCAAGTGTATGATCAACTTTTTCTAAATACTCCTGGCATGCCCGTAAATCGGGATTCCAGTATTCTCCCACCATATAAAAGTCATCACCATGAGCTTCTCTCATTTCAATGGCAAATTCTTTAATAAAGGTATAATCAATATGCTTAATGGCATCTAAGCGATACCCCTCACATTTAATGGTTTCAGCGAGCCATCTTCCCCAATTTTTCATTTCATTTCGTACATCTGGAAGGCGATAATCAATATTGGCAAACATTAAATAGTCATAGTTTCCAAACTCTTTATCAACATGTTCATTCCAGCCTTTATTTTCACCGAGAATTTTAAATACACCTGTTCGAATGGTTCCTTCATCATAATCAGTTCCATTGAAATGCTCCATATTCCATTTGAAATCAGAATACGTATTACCGCGCCCGGGAAACGTGAACTTCGTCCAGCCATCGATATCAAATGGTTCCGATATCTCTTGTGTACGGTCATTCTGATCAACTTCTACAACCTTAAATCTCTCTGTTTCATCCGCACCTGCTTTATGGTTCATAACGATGTCTGCATACACACAAATATCATTTTCTTTGCATGCTTCAACTGCTTCTATCAACTCATCCTTCGTACCATATTTCGTGCGTACAGAACCATTTTGATCAAATTCCCCTAAATCATATAAATCATATATACCATAACCTGTATCTTCAGGTGTTTGTCCTTTCGTTGGGGGTGGGATCCAAACAGAATCTATTCCGCAGTTTTTTAATACTGGTGCTAATTCCTTCAACCGTTTCCAATGAGTACCATCAGGTAAAATATGCCACTCAAAAAATTGCATCATTGTATGGTTATGCCCCATTTGTACCACCTCGCATCTCTCTATTAGCAGCTTCAACTATAAAACAATATTTACCTATTTACCCGCTAAGCATACCTTTAGAAACATGAAATGAAAATATAATTAATAAATCGTATTTGTTGCGAGAAGTACGTCTCTTAAGATGGGAAAACAAATAGTCAAAATGAATAAGAATCAACATTCACACGGTGAATAAGAACGTTGGTGAATAAAATTATAATGCTGGCAAATCAACGATTATAAAGGCTTGATGAGGAAGTGCTACATTTTGCTCTTTTACCGAAACAATTAAATTATTAGTATAAAAATATTTCAGCAGGTAGGATGGAATATTTGTGATAAAATGTAAGGAATGTAAGCGGATAAATACATATCTGTGCAGATCAGGATGGTGAGGGAATGGAAACGATCGCTGAAAAGCATGTAAATCTGTATAAAGAGAGTCAGCGAGATAAAGGGCGCCTGCTAATTAGCTGTCCGGACAAAAAAGGAATTGTGGCAGCAGTATCTGATGTCTTGTTTAAACAAGGCGCTAACATCCTGGAATCAAATCAATATTCAACAGACAGTAATGGCGGTACGTTTTTTATGAGGATCGAATTCGAATGCCCTGATTTGGCTAAAAACGAGAAGAAACTAAAAGAAGAATTCCTTTCAATAGCGAATAAGTTTAAGATGAAGTGGGATATAATTTTTAACTATCACATAAAGAAAACGGCTATATTTGTTTCAAAGGAGCTCCATTGTTTAAGAGAGCTGCTATGGGAGTGGCAATCAGGAGATTTAATGACAGAGATTCCGATCGTAATCAGTAATCATCTGGCTGCTAAAGAGCTGGTAGAATCGCTGCACATCCCTTTTTACTATATACCTGTGTCGAAGGAAACAAAGGAAGATGCGGAGTTAAGGCAGAAGGAGCTGCTCGATAAACATCAAATCGATCTAATCGTGTTAGCGCGCTACATGCAAATTCTTTCGCCAAGCTTTGTTGAAATGTATGAGAATAAAATCATTAATATTCATCACTCCTTTTTGCCGGCGTTTATGGGAGCACGACCGTATGAAAGAGCGTTTGCACGTGGGGTTAAATTAATTGGAGCAACCAGTCATTATGTAACAGATGATTTAGATGAAGGGCCCATCATTGAACAGGATATTATGCGGGTTAATCATCAGGATAATATTCAGCAATTGAAGAAAATAGGACAATCCATTGAAAGAAATGTGCTGAGCAAAGCTGTGAAATGGCACTTACAGGACAGGATTATTGTTCAGGGGAATAAGACAATTGTTTTTTAGGTCAATAAAATAAAAGAGTGAAAATTAGTGGAAAACTAGGGGACCAAAATGGAAGCGGATAAAAAAAGTAAAGTGATAGAAGCTGCTAAACTTTATTATTTACTGGATTATACACAGAATGAAATTGCAAAAAAACTCGGTGTTTCAAGGCCTACGGTGTCACGTATGCTGCAAACGGCTAAAAGAGAAGGGATTGTCCAAATTAAAATAGATGATATGGAAGAAAATTTGGAGAATCTTGAGGTTAAACTTGAAGAAAAATATAAGTTAAAAAAGGCAGTAGTAACACCTGTACCACAATATGAGGATCACACTATCAAAACTTCTATTGGATTAAAGGCTGCAGAATATCTTGATACAATTGTTAAGGATGATGACATTATAGGAGTGACATGGGGAACGACTCTCTATCATGTGGCAGTGGAGTTGAAGAAAAAGGCAGTAAATAATGTGAAGATTGTGCAGCTTAAAGGTGGAATCAGCCATTCCGAGACGCATACCTATGTATCAGAAATTCTATATTTATTCGGGAAGGCTTTCCGTACTACTCCATTGCATTTACCTTTACCGGCGATTGTCGACCAGGTAGTTGTTAAACAAGCAATGATGGCAGACAGACATATTAAAGGAATTATTGAAACTGGAAAAGAAGCTAATATTGCATTATTCACATGTGGGCCGGTTAAACCAGAATCTCTGCTCTTTAAGCTTGGTTATTTTACGGAAGAAGACTTGGAGATGCTTTATTCTAAGGCTGTGGGTGATATTTGTTCACGCTTTTTCGATTCAAAGGGAAATATATGTAACAACTCATTGAACGAACGTACTTTGGGAATTGACCTTGAAGAGCTGAAGGAAAAAGAATATTCGATATTGGTTGCCGGCGGTACTCAAAAGGTAGATTCCATTCACGCGGCTCTAAAGGGACAATTCGCCAATGTATTAATCACCGATCAATATACGGCAAGGTTTATTTTGGATAAATAAATATATCACCTATATATGAATATGGTTCTAACCTCCTGTTTATCCTAATAGGAGGTTTTTAGTGTTAAAAAATGGATAAAGGGGTCAATAAGGATACACCTACAAAATGTTTTACATTTGTTCACACTTTAATGTTACTTTTGTTCAATTAATATGGTATAGTTAGTTTTGTAAGTGCTACCAATATTTTCACTTACATGGTTATTCCAAGTAATGGTGGCTATTTTACGATAATTCAAAAATGAGGTGTAAAATCATGAGAATGGTTGACGTTATTGAAAAGAAACGTAACGGTCATGAGTTGAATAAAAGTGAAATCCAGTTTGTTATTGAAGGATTTACGAATGGAAGTATACCCGATTATCAAATGTCAGCATTTGCTATGGCGATTTATTTTCAAGGTATGACTCAGGAAGAAAGAGTTAACCTAACTGAGCTAATGGTTGAATCAGGAGATCAAATTGATCTTTCACAAATAAAGGGCGTAAAAGTAGACAAGCATAGTACTGGTGGTGTTGGTGACACAACTACACTTGTGTTGGCACCTTTAGTAGCAGCACTTGGAGTACCGGTTGCAAAAATGTCCGGACGTGGTCTAGGTCATACAGGCGGAACCATTGATAAGCTGGAAGCTGTTCCAGGATTTCATGTAGAAATTTCAAATGAGGATTTTATTAATCTTGTAAATAAAAATAAAATTGCTGTTATTGGACAAAGCGGTGACTTAACACCAGCTGATAAAAAACTATACGCATTACGTGATGTAACAGCAACAGTTGATTCTATTCCTCTAATTGCAAGCTCCATCATGAGCAAGAAAATTGCAGCTGGAGCAGATGCTATTGTCCTGGATGTTAAAACAGGCGATGGGGCATTCATGAAAAACCTTGATGATGCAAAAGAATTAGCAAGAGCAATGGTTGATATCGGGAATGGAGTTGGCAGAAATACAAAAGCTATCATTTCAGATATGAGTCAGCCACTTGGATTTGCAGTTGGTAATGCATTGGAAATTAAAGAAGCTATCGACACATTAGTAGGTAAAGGTCCGGCTGATTTACATGAACTATGCTTAACTTTGGGAAGCCATATGGTCATACTAGCTGGTAAAGCTGAAACAACTGAAGAGGCACGTGGCATGCTTGAGGAAGTTATGCATAATGGAAAAGCGCTTGAAGTATTCAAAACATTCCTTGCTTCACAGGGCGGGGATGCATCTGTGATAGATGATCCATCCAAACTTCCAACGGCTAAATACCTTATTGAAGTCCCTGCAAAGTCTTCTGGATATGTTGCTGGTATTCAGGCGGAGGAAATTGGTGTTGCTGCCATGATGCTTGGAGCAGGCCGTGCTACGAAAGAATCTGTAATTGACTTGGCTGTTGGAATTGTTTTGAATAAAAAAGTTGGCGATGAAGTTGCGGAAGGCGAATCACTTGTAACTGTACATTCCAACTCAGAAGAAATTGCCAATGTATTGGAAAAAATTTACGGAGCATACAACATCAGTACTGAAAAAGTACAGGCTCCAACATTAATTTACACAGAAATTCATTAATATAAGCTTTTGGAAGGCAGGAATTAAGACATGACTACAAAATTAACATCTTTAATCGACCATACGTTATTAAAAGCGGATGCTAGAGAAGAACAAGTAAAGACAATTGTTGAAGAGGCAAAGGAATATAAATTTGCATCTGTATGTGTGAATCCAACATGGGTAAAAAAATGTGCAGAAATGCTAAAAGATACACCCGAAGTAAAAGTATGTACAGTCATTGGTTTCCCTCTTGGAGCGAATACTCCTGAAGTAAAAGCATTTGAAACTACTAATGCAATCGAAAATGGTGCAGACGAAGTCGATATGGTAATCAATATCGGTGCTATGAAGGATGGCCGTTATGATGAGGTTGAAGCTGATATTAAAGCAGTAGTTGATGCAGCAAAAGGTAAAGCATTAGTAAAAGTGATCATCGAAACATGCCTATTAACAAAAGAAGAAATTGAGAAAGCATGTCAGCTGGCTGTTTCTGCTGGTACAGACTTTGTTAAAACATCAACTGGATTCTCTACAGGCGGAGCAACAGTGGAAGACATCGCTCTAATGAGAAAAACAGTTGGAGCAGAAATCGGCGTTAAAGCTTCCGGCGGCGTTAGAAGTCTTGAGGATGCAAAAGCGATGACAGAAGCTGGTGCTACACGTATTGGTGCAAGCTCTGGAGTCTCTATTGCAAAAGGCGAAACAGCAAATTCAGACTATTAATTAATTGAAGAAGTTTGTGGGAGGCCCCCTAATGGATAAAAACAGTTTAATTCAAGAAGCAATCGAAGCACGTAAACAGGCATATACACCTTATTCTAAATTTAAGGTGGGAGCAGCTGTCTTAACTACAAGTGGACATGTTTTCCGTGGATGTAATATCGAAAATGCATCATACGGCCTGACAAATTGCGCTGAACGCACAGCCATATTTAAAGCTGTTTCAGAAGGTGAACCAAAAGTAGAGGCAATTGCTATTGTTGCCGATACGGAAGGTCCGGTTTCACCATGTGGAGCTTGCCGACAAGTAATAGCTGAGTTTAGTGATAACAATACAAAAGTCTATCTATCCAACTTGAAGGGTGATCTGTTGGAGACTTCAATTGCAGAATTACTGCCAGGATTTTTTAAATCGACGGACATGGGGAAATAAAGTGAAACTAATGCTTCGGTGGGGTACCGCCGGCCAATAGTTGAACGGGATAATTTAAATCATTAACCAAGAGCGTTTCCGGCTCCAATCTCTAAACAGGTAGTATTGGAGCCGGATTCTGTAAAGTAGAATGGGTTTTTTAGTTAAGGTGTACACGTAAAATAATCTAAACATCTTAGTGGAGGAATTATGAAATATTTAATTTCAATCATCGGGTTACTTGCAGTGGTAGGGTTGGCTTTGTTAGTGAGTTCAAACAGGAAACAAATCAAGTATAAATATATTGGGATAATGGTTGTTATTCAAATTGCGTTAGCAGCTTTATTATTAAATACTAAATTCGGCTTTGTTTTAATCCAAGGGATTGCCACCGTATTTGGATATTTACTGAAATTTGCAGAAGCAGGGGTATCATTTGTGTTTGGCGGAATGGCAAATGAAGGAGAAGCACCATTTTTCCTTACAGTACTATTGCCAATTGTTTTTATATCGGTATTAATCGGAATATTACAGCACTTTAAAATACTTCCTTTTATTATGAAGGGAATTGGCCTTCTGTTAAGTAAAGTGAACGGAATGGGTAAACTTGAATCATACAATGCAGTTGCCTCAGCTATGGTCGGACAATCAGAGGTATTCATAACGGTGAAAAAACAATTGGGGCAATTACCGCCTCACCGTTTATATACTTTATGTGCATCGGCTATGTCTACAGTTTCAATGTCGATTGTCGGCGCATATATGACAATGATCGATCCTAAATATGTCGTAACCGCTTTAGTGGTCAATCTATTTGGTGGATTTATTATTGCTTCACTGATCAATCCTTATGAAGTTGATGATAAAGAAGATATTCTCGTTGTAGCAGAAGAGGAAGAAAAACAAACCTTTTTCGAGATGATTGGTGAATATATCATGGATGGCTTTAAAGTCGCAGTTACCGTAGGAGCCATGCTAATTGGTTTCGTGGCGTTAATGGCGTGTATAGATGCCTTGTTTGATATGACTATTGGTGTATCCTTCCAACAAATACTTGGATATATCTTTGCACCATTTGCCTTCATAATGGGTGTACCATGGTCGGAAGCAGTATCCGCAGGTGGAATTATGGCTACTAAACTAGTAACTAATGAGTTTGTTGCGATGATTAGCCTGACAGAAATAGCAGATACATTTAGTGAACGTACACTGGGAATTATCTCTGTATTCCTTGTTTCCTTTGCAAACTTCTCCTCAATCGGAATTATATCCGGTGCAGTGAAAGGTCTACATGAAAAGCAAGGAAATGTGGTAGCGCGTTTTGGCTTAAAATTACTCTTTGGAGCTACGCTTGTAAGTGTATTATCCGGTATTATTGTAGGCTTGGTTCTCTAGTTATATAAATATAAATTAGAAAAAAGCAGATTCGTGCGAATCTGCTTTTTTTAATAGGTTTGAAAGTTACAGTATTGCGCAGAAATTATCCCCTTAACGGCTTTATACGTAAAGGAGTGGTCAGACCAGATGTCTTGCTAATACTGGAGGCTATTGTGTATTGAGCAGCATAATAAGTTGACATGATTAAAAAATGCGAGTATGGAACATCAGATATAAACATATTCCATGATAATATAGTGTCAGAAATGACGAAGAGCAAGCTGCCGATTACCGCATATAAATTCCCCGTCATGAAGGCTGCCCATGCCATAAAAGAAATAGCGCCAATATAGATAACAACAGGAATAATTAATCCATCATTTCCCGTCTCTTGAAGGGCATTTATAAGTTTATTGCCTATGATCAGGTCAAATGCAAGGAGCGGAAAAATGGATAAAAGGCGAATTTTAGAGAAATTCCATCTCCTTAGAAAGCCTGCGATATAAATGATATGTCCGATCAGAAAGAAGCTTAGCCCAATTATAAACCAGTGAAGCAGCCCATCACCGAGCATACAAAAAAACAGTCCGGTAAGGATGAGTCCTTTATTTTTGTGTCCTTCAGCAGGTTTTTGAAGATAGGCAAAGTAGATAATTAACCACATTGGAATGAGCTTGAATAGCAATTTGATTCCAAACGGCTCAGCTGGAATGAAAAAAATATAGATAATACTCATTACTAAAATGAGAAGAGTAAGTAATTTAACCTTCATGTAATTCCCTCCTTCCTGTGAATGTAACATAAAGTATTTGATGGAGATAGCGGAAAATCCTTCATTTTACTTAGTATTAGTTTTGAGAGGAAGGCAGTTTTCGATATACTGTAAGTAGAAAAGATTAAAAGAGAGTATGTGAAATATAGATGAGTTCAAGTAATAAGGAAATAATTTGTGAAGTAAAACCAAGAGATAGCAAAAAATTAAGAAATGGATTTCCGCTTATTTTAAAGGAGGCTATTGTGTCTCCTCAAAAACTGCAGGAGGAAGGTCAAATTCTTAAGCTTGTTGATGATTCAGGTCGCTTTATTGCCAAAGGATATTTTGGAAAGCAGAATAAAGGATATGGCTGGGTATTAACAAGACAGGAAAATGAATCTATTAACCAAGCGTTCTTTGATGAAAAAATTCGAAAGGCTCTGGATAAGCGAGCGCACTATTTCCAACAAGAAGATACAACAGCTTTCCGTGTGTTCAATAGTGAGGGTGACGGAATTGGCGGTCTCATTATTGATTTTTATGATGGATATTTTGTCATTCAATGGTATAGCCAAGGGATCTACTCATTTAAAAGATATGTTTTAGAGTCTTTACGCAGATTAACAGATTTTAAAGGAATCTATGAAAAAAAACGTTTCGATACAAAAGGAAAATACATTGAAGATGATGATTTTGTTGAAGGGCAAGAAGGTGAGTTTCCAATCATCGTAAAGGAAAATGGCGTGCATTTTGCAGTCAATCTGAATGATGGTGCTATGGTAGGTGTTTTCTTAGATCAGCGTGATGTACGCAAAACAATCCGGGACCACTATGCTAAAGGAAAGACAGTTGTAAATATGTTTTCTTATACGGGAGCATTTTCTGTGTTTGCGTCATTAGGTGGAGCGAAAAAGACGACCAGTGTGGATCTTGCCAATAGAAGCCGGGCGAAAACGATTGAACAGTTCAGTGTAAATGGAATTGATTATGAAGCACAGGATATCATCGTAGAGGATGTATTTAAGTATTTTAAATATGCACGCAGAAAAGAGCTAAAGTTTGATATGGTTATTCTCGACCCGCCAAGCTTTGCAAAGTCCAAGAAATTCACCTTCAGTGCAGCAAAGGATTATACAAATCTGCTGAAGGAATCAATCGCAATCACTGAAAAAGGTGGTCTGATTGTTGCTTCAACAAATTGCAGCCTGTTTGGAATGGATAAATTCAAATCTTTTATCGACAGTGCATGTAAGGAAATGCATCAGAAATATAAAATTGTTGAAGAATTTTCATTACCGGATGATTTTAGAACGATCAATGAATACCCAGAAGGTAATTACTTAAAAGTAGTGTTTATCCAATTAGCAAGATAATAAAAATGGCCTCGTAATGAATATACGAGGCCTTCTTTTTTAGAAAAATAAAGCTCCTAGAGCAAAGCCGGTAATAAGGCCAAGTCCAACCGGATAGCCCCAGCCTCCTCCGCCCCAGCCCCAATAGCCATAGCCATTCTGTCCGCCATGTGGCTTAATCCATACATGGCTTCTAGTGACTCTTGTGATTGTCCCGGCATGAACACGATTATGACGGTCAGTTATGCGCACATTTCGACCAATATGTTTATTGCATAGGTTGTAATAGTTCATTTACCTGATGCCCCTTTCAAATAATGTCTTCTTTGTATTGTATTGATAGATGGACAACTTGACTGTTTGTTTACCTAAAATTCCAATAAAAAATCCAATGCTAAGCCAAGAACCAAAAAAAAGAAGAGGCATACAATGTGTAAAACACTGACAGAGGTGGATGATGACCACATTTACGTATATGGATTTATTATCTAAGCTTGGAATTGGAGGAGCTCATCCGGGAGGGCTAAGGGCAACAGAAATTATGCTGAAGGATGAGCCTATTAATCAAGACACCGTCATTCTTGATGCGGGCTGTGGTACGGGACAAACCAGTGCTTATTTATATAATGCCTATCATGCAAACATTATAGCGCTCGATGCCCACCCACTCATGATTCAGAAAGCAAAGAACAGGTTTTTGCAATTGCAATTACCTATACAGACAGTAGAAGCCTCGTTGGAAGCTATTCCAATGAAGAATCAATCCACTCATTATGTTCTGGCTGAATCCGTTCTATCCTTTGTTGAAATAGAGCCTGTTCTTAGAGAAATGCTAAGAGTATTAAAGCCTGGTGGTGTTTTGTATGCCATTGAACTGACCATGCAAGGACCGCTTTCTGAAATAGAACAAAAACAGATTGGACAGTTTTATGGATTTCAACAGATGTGGAACGAAGATAGATGGAGAGACGCTATGAAAAAGGCCGGGTTTGCGGACGTGCAAATTAGAACGTTGCCATCCTTTTATGATGATCATGAGCCTTTGACAGAGTTTCATCCATCAGAGGAGGTTCCTGAAGCAATATTTGATTTAATGGAACAGCATGAAACGTTTGTGCTTCAATATCGTGACGCGATGAGTTACCGAATTGTACGTGCGCAAAAATAGCAATACAGTGCGGCCGTAGAATGAATCAAAATCTATTCATCCGCAAGGAAAAGCCCTTTAGTTAATATTTATTAAGGGGTTTTATTCTTACTTGTTAGGTTGATGATACAATCATTAGATTCATTCTTGAACACCGAGGGGTTTACAGAAATTTTATCAATCTAAGGTTATAAAGTATTAACTTCTTCTTCAAAGTTGATCTCTACTAAGAGTGGTAATCTATTTAACATTTCCTCGGAAATTTCATGAAAATAAATCTACATAATCACCCCAGCTTAATTTTGCGTACAAGGGATTGTTTAAATACCGAATTGACATACGTTCAATCAATTTTGTCGTTCGGCAATATGAAAGTCATTAAATGAAATAACTACAAAATGAATGTATCTACTCAAAAATGGATTGCATATGGATCTTTTTCTGTTCTATGTTTAAGTATCTTTTTTACTACGTATTGTCGCAATATACCAAAGCTTAACGTTAGTACTAGCAACCCGTTTTCTTTAAGCAGATTATCATTAAGCTCCTCCACTGTAAGGCTTGGTGCTTGCTTTGAAAATTTTGTAAAAACATGCAGTTAAACACTTTATTGATCGTGTAATATGGACGTCCCTTTAAGTAGAGCCGATATCATTTTATTAGTCAGTTTAGCAGTGAAAACCACATATTTAATTTTTAAATTAAAAAATATTTTAAATTAATATAAAAACAATACTTTAGAACTAAGCATATAGAGCTATATTACTATGGATTGAAAAAATACCTACACTATAATTGATTCTTTTATCCTGTCTTTTTAGCAGATTTGACCTATTTTTTAAAAAAAGTGATGTCGAATGGTAGTATATTATGTCTTTTCGCACATTGACTTTAGGTAACAAGAATCATTATCATGGAACCTAAGCTTGTCAGAAAATTACTATATTTTTATAATTATGTAATTCGAACTACACACCTGCTTTTTCCCCTCGAGTAAGAAACAATGTCCTATTTAGATGAAATTCACTAAAAAGATAATCTTACACAGTTATAGAAACAGGAATAGCTCAAATTAGCTATAAGGGTTATGGCATCTCATCTAAAATGAGTACCTATGTGTAACAAGCCTTTAGAAGACAAGGATTTTTACTTTCAATAGGTACTTTTATTTTTAAGATAATAGTTTTAGATGAGCTTTTATCATACATATCTATTGATAAGGAGGATTTAAATGGATTTAACAATTGGACTAATTTTTACACTTATTTTGTATGTTATCTTTTTTGCATTCCAAATTCTCTATATCATTGTCCCTCTTTTTAGTGTAAATAGGGAACGGAGTAGAATAGTGCGTGAACCGGAAGATGGTATATCCATCCTTATACCTGCTTACAATGAGGAAACGGTTATCAAGAATTGTATTCAGGCAATCCTGCATGTCGATTACAAAAAATATGAGGCATTTATCATTAATGATGGTTCGACGGATCATACTATGGAATTGCTTATTTCCATGCTGGACTTAAAGAGGGTTGAAAAGGAGAAAGCCGCACAGATTTCTCATAAACCTATCAAAGGAATTTACCAGTCTACATTATATCCGTCCATCTTTATCATTGATAAAGAAAATGGCGGTAAAGCTGATTCTTTAAATGCTGGAATTGAGTTTGCTGGATATGAAACAATCATTACCTTGGATGCTGACAGCGGACTGGATGTAAAATCATTGCAGATCATTAATTCTGCATTTAAGGATAATAGTGTTATTGCAGCAGGCGGAATGGTTCATATTGGACAAGCTTTCTATGGCGATTATACAAATCCAAAGCCGAAATTTAATATATCCCACCTACTACGATTTCAATTCTTGCAATACTTAGTTAATTTTTATCTTTATAAAATTACACAGACAAAATTCAAAGCTTTAGCCATTATTTCAGGAGCGTTTGGTGTCTTTAAGCGAGACGCATTATTTGAAGTGGGAGGATATCGCATTACTGTTGGAGAAGACATGGACATTACGATGAGGATACAACGTCTGATTAAGACAAATTATCCTTATAAAAAAATCCTTTTCATACCTGAAGCTGTATGTTTCACAGAAGGTCCCGAGACATTCAGAGACTTATTCAAACAACGGATTCGTTGGCAAAAAGCATTTATCGACTGCATCATTACATACGGACCTTCGCTGCTTACAAAATTCGGTCCAGGCATCTCACTGTTTTTGATTGTGGATGCATTAATGCTTGGAACATTAACAGCATTCCCGACCTTAATTATTCCTTTCGTAATGCTGATTATGGGTGAGGGGGCTATATTAGCGCTTATGTTATTTGCTTTTTCTTTCAGCCTCGGGGTTTTCCAAAGTTTAGTGGCCATGATTATTACCAATCGATTTGGATATGCATTCTCAAGGATTGACAAAATACGGATTGTATTCTTTGTTCCATTCGAAATTGTCACATACCGTTTTTTAGGCGTTTTATTCAATACTTTTGGTACTGTCGGTTATTTTATAAACAAGAACAGTTGGAATAAGGTGAAGCGGGTAGGCGGCCAACATCAAACCTATGATGAAGATATACAGGATAACGGAAAAGTAATTGATCTGAATGAACATAAAAAGAGTGCGGGCTGAGGAGGATTGTTTCAGTTTTGAAGAAAAATGTAAATCTTATATTCCTAATTGTTTTTATAGGGCACTTCACATTATTAGCCGGCTATTTTACAAATAATTTCGATACAATTGCCCATGCTAAATTCAGTTTAAGGGTGGATAGACCATTAGATATTGAAAACACCGTTAATGTAAGGGATTTTAAAGTTAAAGAAAACGATAAGGCAGAAAAAATTACTGTCTTGATGTACCACAGAGTCATCGATAATAAGGATCTTGTTAAAAATCACTATGATGAAGATGGAAATCTTCATGGTACAATCGTCACTTTATATGATTTCGAAGCGCAAATGCAATATTTGAAAGATAAGGGATTCAAAACGCTGACATTGCCCGAATTCCAGGCCTATATGAAAGAAGACATTGCGATACCAACTAAAAGTGTCCTGATTACTTTTGATGATGGCTTTAAGGATAATTATATTAATGCGTATCCTGTCTTAAAGAAACATAATTTCAACGCATCAATCTTCCTGATCACAGGAGGAATAGACCGAAATCCTCGTGATTATGATCCTGCTGACGCGCAATTTTTAAGCGTTAAAGATATTAATAAAAGCTTAGATGTTTTTAGTTATCACGGGCACGCCGATGAATTCCATAAACTCGATGACAATGGGGTATCATATTTGATTTCAAAGGAATATGAAGATGTAAAGGCTGACATTCAGTCTGGCTATGAAACCATCGGCGATTCTAGTGCATTTGCTTACCCATATGGGGAATATAACAAATCCACTTTAGAAATCCTGAAAGAACTGGATACTGATATGGCCTTCACTATAAAAGATGGCATGGCTTCTCCAGGTGATAATATGTTGGAGATACCAAGAAGAGGTGTTTATCCAGGGACAACTCTGGATATATTCGATAAACTAATAACTTACGAATGATAATACTAACCATTATTGTGAGGCTGCAAGATTCATCAGCAGCCTCACATTTTAGTTATGTATGGAAACACCTTTTTTAGATGTGGATGTTGGAAGAGCCAAGATTAATTCATTCAGCAAAATATGGTTTGTAAAATGGGAATAGAATTGTAACATATCCTTTAGCTCTGGGTAAAGAAGATCCGCGTTCTCAGCAGTTTGCTCCATCTCTTTAAAAAAGGCGTTCATCAAAATTAACTTTTGGGTATTGATTTCATATTCAAGTTTAGCCAGTAAAAAATCCTTGTGGCTTGCGTTCAAATTTGAGGTTTCCAATT
The DNA here is from genome assembly GCF_008087365.1 of Bacillus sp. E214. Lineage (NCBI taxonomy): Bacteria > Bacillati > Bacillota > Bacilli > Caryophanales > Bacillaceae > Bacillus > Bacillus sp. E214. The sequence continues at coordinate 100,558 of NZ_VENN01000002.1, forward strand.
CGTGATATTCTTTATTTTTACTATGTATACCAAAATATAGTTCCAGCATCTTCTTTGACATATACTGTTCATTTCCCTCTAACTGTTTCATTATTTCATCGGCTAGGCAAATGGAATCTGTCACTTTATTTGATTGCTTTATACGATGTTCCCTTATTACATAGGGTTGATTTTCAAAGAAACCATATGTTTTTTTTATATGCTGGGCCTTAATGATAATAGGTGAATAAACAGTTGAAAAAATTTCCTTATAGAAAATATTATGTTGTTTACGTTTCGTGAAAAAATATTTTAACAGGATGCCAAAGAAAATGGTAACAATAATTCCAGTCAAGATGATTGTAAGCATCTAATTCCTCCTACCCCAAGCGGATACCTATCTATATCTATTATCGGCATATATTCCCTAATGTTTATAGTTCAAACCTCTTTTTCGTCATTTTTTTGCTTTTATATATGTATAGTATTAAAAGTAAATGTTATAGGCTGTATGAAATCTATATTTAAAGCTTCATAAAAACAATGTTACTTATGGCCCCAGCCCATTTTTTCTACAGGCAACCGGTCATATTTCCTTGTTTTATTCCTCGCTTGTCCTTGCTGTGCTGGCTTCTCCTGTAGTAGTCTCACGAAATTTCAACGATTCTTTTCCTTTTTAGTAACCAACAGTGACCTACAGAACCATATTCCTTAAAAGTCGTATATGACATTGCTTATCAATCAGAAAGCAGCAGATAGTAGCCTTATTATACAAAAAACTGCAGACAAAATTCCAAACGGAATTTTATCTGCAGTCTGAATTGATCCTTATAGGGAAAAAAACGAATAATATGTTCTATGCTTTAGCTGTTTTACTAAGTGAGTTTTGCAGCCAATTTTTACCCTCAACCAGGCGAGCTACAAGCATTGCACATACTGTGTTTCCGGTTGAGTTCAATAAGGTTGCAGGAATATCAATAATTGTGCTGATTACAGCGATAATTGGCAGTACCTCTGGTGAGAAACCAAATACAGAAAGAATGAGCATTTCTCCAATCATACCGCCGCCAGGAATCGCTCCCATGACAGCTCCGACAAGGAAGGAAACAGCGAGAATACTTAAAATGCTTGATACGCTTGTCATGTCTTTGCCGAAGAGGCTGAATAGAAAGACAATCTTCAATACCCCTCCAAAGACAGATCCATCTTTATGTGTATTGGCACCAAGAGGAATAACCGTCTCAGCAATATCGTCTGGAACTCCGATTCTTTTGGTAGCTTCCAGGTTGATAGGTATACAAGCAGCGCTTGAGCATGTTGCTATAGCAGTTATGGATGGAGGAAGGGCATTCTTCCAAAATACATTGATACCATTTTTGCCTGCTGCAATATAAGCATATAAAGTAAAGAAACCAAAGAAGTAGATGATACTTAAAATCATATACAGAGCAAATGAACGGGCATATCCTTCAAGAATTTGCGGCCCAAGCTCCCCAATAATTGTGGCAAAATAACAGCCCAATCCGATAGGGGCATAGTACATGATAATTTTGACAACCTTCATTAATACTTCAGTTGCTGAGCTCATCAATTGTGCAACAGGCCGACCTTTTTCCCCAGCCATAGCTGTAGCCAATCCAACTAATACGGAAAATACGATTAATTGTAATATATGATTTTTGGATAAGAGCTCTGAGAAATCACTTACTGTAAAAGTGTTAACTAACTGGCCCAGGAAAGAAATTTCTTCTGTTTCAACCACTTCAGTGTTTGACATTAATTCTTTAATGGATGATACATCGGAATCCCCAATTGGATTCATAAAAGTTGTACCGATAAAGCCGAGTACCGCCGCAATAAGAGCGGTTGTGAAGAACACGATGACAATACTGCCCATGATTTTTCCGAGACGCTTCATTTCACTCATATTTGCAATAGCGGAAGTGATACTGAAAAATACAAGCGGAACGATAATCATGAATAATAAGTTCAGAAATAAATCCCCGAATGGCTTAATAACTGCTATATCGGGACCGATCAGATAACCGGCTACCCCACCAATCGCGATCGCCAGCAGTAAGATGATGGAACCTTTATAATTTAAAAAGATTTGTTTCACTATTTTCACTGCCTCTCAATAATTAGTACTATAAGCATACTTGACTATTTTACCACATTCTATGAAAATATTGCTTAAAACATGGTAAAAAGTGCTCTTAAACAGGAGGAATATCATGCATGAATTCAATAGATGGCAATCAGAGAGAAGGGGAATCCTAAATCAGGAAATAAAAGTCTTTCACATTAAAGACCAAATTGTGAATGAATTCGAATATCATTATCATGATTTTAATAAAATCATCATCTTTATTAAAGGAAACGTCACTTATATGATAGAAGGAAAGGCTTATAAACTGAAACCGTGGGATTTGCTCATCATAGGGCATGGACAAATCCATAAGCCTATTATTGACCCAACGGAAGAATATGAGCGTTTTATCATTTGGTTCGACCCAGCTATGGTTTCCAAACATAGCAGAGAAAATAGCAATTTATTGATGTGTTTTGATTTGGCTGCCCGTCGTGAAATTAATCTAATACGGATTACAGATAAGCCACTTGAAAAAATCAAAAGCATTGTTCAGGAATTAATAGAGACTGAACGGGAGGCTGCTTTTGGAGATGATATTTTAAAATCGGCTCTGTTAATGCAATTGCTGATTATTATTAATCGTATTTTTATTCATGATGAAGCAGCAGCGCATTCACAGGATATCCTTTTTGATAAAAATATAACAGAAGTCTTAACGTATATTAATCAACATTTAAATGAGGATCTTTCCATACAGGTATTAGCATCAAAATGTTTTTTGAGTAAGTATCATTTAATGAGAAAGTTTAAATCCTATACAGGGTACACGCTGCATCAGTATATCTTGCAGAAGAGATTATATCTAGCAAAATCGATGCTCTCGAAGGGGGAATCCATGACACATATTTCCCAAAGTGCAGGTTTTAATGATTATTCAACCTTTGTAAGGGCCTTTAAAAAGGAGTTTGGGCTGTCACCGAGGGAGTATTTAAAAGCAAGTAATTATGAATAAAAACCGATTCCATTTCAAATCAACATGACAAAGGACCGTGTATGACCACGGTCCTTCAGTGTTTATAGCCTTAGATTTTAAAGGAACTCTTCAGAGATACAATTAAGTTGAAGGTTAAATGTTCAGCTGTTGTATCCTTAGGGTCAACATTAAAGTACCCATGACGGAAGAATTGGAATTTCTCATTAGGTTGAACATCTTTCATATTTGGCTCAACAAAGCCGTTTTCAATAATTAATGAGTTAGGGTTTACATGATCAAGGAAGCTTCCGTCTTCCTCTGCTTCTTCATCAAGAATAAGCGGTTCATATAAGCGGAATTCAGCTGGAATAGCTTGTGTAGCTTCAACCCAGTGAATAGTTCCCTTTACTTTACGTCCAGTGAAACCAGTTCCACTCTTTGTTTCAGGGTCATAGGTACAACGAAGCTCTATCACATTGCCTTCCTCATCTTTAATAACTTCTTCACATTTGATGAAGTAAGCATGCTTCAGACGCACTTCATTTCCAGGGAATAGTCGGAAATATTTTTTTGGAGGATTCTCCATAAAGTCCTCTTGCTCAATATAGATTTCTCTTGAGAATGGAATTTGGCGAGTTCCCATCTCAGGATTTTCTGGATTGATTTCTGCATCAAGCATTTCAACTTGTCCTTCCGGATAGTTGGTGATAACCACCTTTAATGGTTTTAAGATTCCCATTGTTCTTGGTGCTTTTAATTTCAAATCTTCTCTTACGAAGTGCTCGAGCATTTTCTCATCCACAATTCCGCTTGTTTTAGCGACACCAATTTCTCGGCAGAAATTACGAATTGCTTCTGGAGTATAGCCTCTTCTTCGCAGACCGGAAATAGTAGGCATTCTTGGGTCGTCCCAGCCATCTACAAGGCCTTCCTCAACCAATTGTTTTAGCTTACGTTTACTCATAACGGTATTTGTTAAATTTAAACGGCCAAACTCATACTGTCTTGGTGTGCTTTCCATCTCACATTCTTTAATAACCCAGTCGTAAAGCGGACGCTGGTCTTCAAACTCCAACGTACAAATGGAGTGAGTGACGCCCTCAATAGCATCCTCAATTGGATGGGCGAAAGCATACATAGGATAGATACACCATTTATCACCAGTGTTATGGTGAGTTGCATGAGCGATTCGGTAAATAACCGGGTCGCGCAAATTGATGTTTGGTGAACTCATATCAATTTTGGCACGAAGTACCTTTTCGCCATTGCCGAATTCACCATTACGCATACGTTTAAATAGCTCTAAATTCTCTTCTACAGAGCGGTTACGGTAGGGACTCTCTTTACCTGGTTCAGTTAATGAACCGCGATATTCACGGATTTCGTCTGCGCTTAAATCGTCAACATAAGCCAATCCTTTTTCAATTAACAAGATGGCGCGATTATACATTTCTTCAAAGTAATCAGAGGCAAAGAAGAGGTTGTCCCAATCAAATCCAAGCCATTTGACATCTTCTTTAATAGATTCAACATACTCCGTATCTTCTTTTAACGGATTTGTATCATCAAAACGTAGATTTGTTTTTCCTTTAAATTCATCAGCAAGTTCAAAATTTAAAACGATAGATTTTGCATGTCCAATATGCAAATAACCATTTGGTTCAGGAGGGAAACGAGTAATAATTTGATCTGTTTTACCTGATTTTATATCATCAATAACGATGTTACGAATAAAATTTGACGTATTGTGCTCCACCATCTTCAACCTCTTTCGCATAAACTAGTAGTTTCATTCTAATGGAAATAATCACATGTCGCAAGAAGCCTAAAAATAATTACATTTCACTATTTGTGCGTTCTTCTAATATAGTAATTTTATTGTTTATATGTAGTATAACTGTATTTCCTCCTGCCAATACATCATAATGCTTAAAAATATAGCCCGGAACAAGTCATCCGGACTATAATAATTCATTTTACTTATTGTTTATGTGGCAACATCTTTAACGGCAGTTGGAATAAAGTTGACAATTCCTAAACAATCGGGCTACCGGCCAAAATAGACACCTTGCAGGCACGGTAATGACTACACCACCGGCACCAGTGGAGCCTGGTGTGTAGGTATATATTCCATTAAATAAAAAATGGCTTTACACGGAGAGACCTCTTTATTATGGGAGGAACCTCTCCTTTATTGATAATCATCGTTTGGCATATGTATAATAAGAATCATACAAGTATGTGTTTAGTTAGGAGAAATTAATGAATACAAATGATTCAATAGTCAATGAGTTAATAAATGGATTAAAAAAACAATGGGAATTATCCGGATTCAAAGAAGCAACTACAGTTCAGAAGGAGACCTTTGGTCCTATATATGAAGGAAAAGATGTTTTGGCAGAATCGCCGACAGGAACAGGAAAGACACTTGCTTATGTCCTGCCAATCTTAAATAAAATAAAAGCAGACGAACAAAAAGTACAGGCTGTTATTCTTGCTCCTTCAAGAGAGCTTGTTATGCAAATTTTTGAAGTTGTACAAGCATGGTCAAAAGAAACAGGTATTACGGCTGCTTCGTTTATCGGCGGTGCTAATCCGAAGCGTCAATTGGAAAAGCTGAAAAAGCATCCGCATGTTGTCATCGGAACACCAGGCAGACTAGAAGAACTGATTAAGCAGAAAAAGCTAAAGATGCATGAAGTGAAAACAATTGTGCTGGATGAAGGGGACCAACTAATGATCCCTGAGCATTTGCCAACTATTGGGACAATTATTAAAAGTACTATGAGAGACCGTCAGATAGTTTTGTTTTCAGCTACTTTGCCGGCTGGGTTAGAGGAAGAAGCCGAGCAATGGATGAATGACCCTGTTAAAGTACGGGTTAAAAAGGAAGATACCGTTCAATCAAAGGTGGATCATATTTATTTTGTCACTGAGGCGCGTGATAAAATAAATATTCTTGAAAAATTAGTTAAAATGCCTGAAATGCGTGCATTGGTTTTTGGAAAGGACATCGGAAATTTGGATGTGATGGCTTCAAAGCTTCGTTTCAAGGGAGTAGATTTAGGAGTTATTCATGGCGATTCCAAGAAAATAGAAAGAGAAGCGGCTATACGTGAGTTTCGTAGGCAGGAGTCAACTATATTACTTGCTACAGATGTGGCAGCAAGGGGCTTGGACATTAAAGGGCTGCCATTTGTAATCCATGTGGATTTCCCTGAAACGATTGCTCAATATGTGCATCGTTCAGGTAGGACTGGACGCCAGGGAGAAAGTGGAACGGTTATTTCAATTGTAACGGCTCGTGAAGAACGTGAATTAAAGAAATACGCTCGGGAACTGCATATTGAAGTTCAGAAAAAGGAACTGTTTAAAGGTAAAATTGTAGATCAGAGACCTGTATATAATCAAAATTCAAAGTCTATAAAGAAGAAACCGAATCCTAAAAGGTATAAAAAATAAAGAATGAAATGGGCTGGCTCTAATTAGAGTTCAGCCTTTTTTATTATAGGAAAACAGCATGCATAAATAATTAAAGTTGGTAAAAACTAGGGGCAGAAAATAAAGAAGGAGTGAAAATACTAATGAAAAAAATGTCTCTCTTGTTGATAATGGCATGTGTTTTGAGCTTTACCTCAATTGGTATATCCAATACCGTCGTACATGCGGCAGAAAATGGCGATAATCAAACAAAGCAAACAAGGCCAACTTTAACGGAACAACAGAAAGCAGAGCTTGCTGCGATGCATAAAGAAGTGATGGAAAAGGAAAAGGCTATTGTTGAAAAGTATGTTGAATTCGGTGTGATGTCTAAGCAGAATGCTGATATGTTAAAGAATCATATGGATAAAAGATTTGAAAGAATACAGGCAAACGGATATATTCCTCCACATCCTTTTGGAGGTACCCACCCTGGTAAGCCGCCGCATGAAAACAGTCCTGGGACTGAATCTAACGAATAATAAAGCATGAATAACCTCTAAGGAATAGAATTCTTTAGAGGTATTTTTATTTTTGAGTAATTATAGAAGAAAGGATAGTAGGGCATTAAAAAAGGCTTTTTATCCTACTATTCAAATTCACGTAGATGTAATAAATTTTAGATAAATTTTAGAATTTTTAATTTTATGCTTTCATAAGTTAATGAATCGGTTATAATGAGAATGTACTTTTATGCAACCGATTGCACAAACAGTAGAAGCCTATATATATTCTATTAAATAAATAATTGAGGGAAGATGGAAAGGGGTATTATATGAAAAGACTGTTCTCAATAGATCCGTGGAAAATTATTGAAGAAGAGTTACATAAAGAGGATTTTAGACTTGCTGAAAGTATGACAAGTCTTGGAAACGGGCATATGGGGTTAAGAGGTAATTTTGAAGAAACCTATACAGGTGATAGTCATAGAGGGACATATGTGGCAGGCGTTTGGTTTCCGGATAAAACCAGGGTTGGATGGTGGAAAAACGGTTATCCCGATTACTTTGGTAAAGTGATCAATACCATTAATTTTATCGGAATTCGTGTTTTTATTGGTGAGGAGGAAATTGACCTTAATAAAGTGGAAATGAGTAATTACCGCCGTGAACTCGATATGAAAAATGGTGTTCTTACGAGAAGCTTTACGGTCTCACAAGCTGGTAAAGAAACAGCTGTTGAGGTAGTACGCTATTTATCAATTGCAGAGAAGCAACTAGCGGTGATCAAGTATGCGGTTACACCAATTAACCATGATAGTGTGATTACCTTTATTCCTTATTTAGATGGTGAAGTTCGCAATGAAGATTCCAACTATGAAGAAGACTTCTGGAATTATATTTCCTCCAGCTCATCTGAGCTCATGGGTAATTTGGTTATGCAAACAAATGAAAACCCTTTCGGAACAGACAGATTTACAGTCTCTGCGACGATGGGTCTTGAAATCAATGGCAACACGGCCGATATCAAACCGTTCCAACACGAAGAATATGTAGATAATAAAATTGAAATTCCAACTGAAGAAGGTAAGACTGTTACGTTAACTAAATATGTGGGCATTACAACAGACCGTGATCATGCTTCAGAATTTTTAAGTGAAAAGGGTCTGGAAATTGTTAATACAGCTATGCAACAAGGCTATGAAGCTTGCTTAAAGGCACATTGCGATCGATGGGCAGAGCGCTGGGAGTTAGCAGACGTCCAAATTGATGGAGATATTGAAGCACAACAGGGAATCCGTTTTAATTTATTTCAGCTGTTTTCAACCTATTATGGAGAAGATGCCCGATTAAACATCGGACCTAAGGGATTCACAGGCGAGAAATATGGTGGTGCAACGTATTGGGATACTGAAGCATATGCGATTCCATTATATTTGGCAGCAGCTCAGCCTGAAGTGGCTCGCAATCTCTTAATCTATCGTCATAACCAGCTCGAAGGAGCCTATCTCAATGCTGAGAGACAAGGATTAAAAGGAGCATTATATCCAATGGTCACTTTCACAGGAGTGGAGTGCCATAATGAGTGGGAAATTACCTTTGAAGAAATCCACCGTAATGCAGCTATTGCCTATGCTATTTATAATTATGTGAATTATACAGGAGATAAGAGTTACCTTAACGAATATGGCATAGATGTGCTGGTCGGGATTTCGCGCTTTTGGGCAGACCGCGTCCATTATAATAAAATGAAAGATCAATATATGATTCATGGAGTAACCGGTCCAAATGAATACGAAAATAACGTCAATAATAACTGGTATACGAATACAATGGCAGCCTGGACTTTACGTTACACCCTTGAAGTTATTGGATATTTAAAAGAGAACGGGCATGAAGCGAGATTTTCAGATTTATATATGACAGACGATGAATTAAATAAATGGCAGGATATCATTGATAAAATGTACTATCCATTTGATGAGGAGAATCAAGTGTTTATTCAGCATGATACATTTATGGATAAGGATTTAATGCCTGCTTCGCAATTAAAGCCAGAAGACCGCCCGCTAAATCAAAAATGGTCCTGGGATAAAATTCTGCGCAGCTGCTTTATCAAGCAGGCGGATGTCCTGCAAGGGATTTATTTCCTGAATAATGAATATACACGTGAGGAAAAACGCCGAAACTTTGAATTCTATGAGCCAATGACCGTACATGAATCCTCTCTGTCTCCATGCATTCATGCGATACTTGCTGCTGAACTTGGACTGGAAGATAAAGCATATGAGATGTATACCAGAACAGCAAGGCTGGATCTGGATAACTATAACAATGACACGGAGGATGGCCTTCATATTACAAGTATGACAGGCTCCTGGTTAGGGATTGTACAAGGTTTTGCTGGCATGAAAACATTTAATGAGGAGCTGTCGTTTGCACCATTTATTCCGGCAGCATGGGACCGTTATAGCTTTAATATCAATTATAGAGATCATCATTTAACTATTGAAGTGAATAAAAACGAAGTGAGTATTTCACAAACTGGCCCGGTAATGAAACTCAAGGTTTACGACAGTGAATTTGAGTTGCCTGCTGATGGTGTTGTAAAAATACCGCTAATGAAGGAGGACACGGTCGCGTGAGTAAGGAATTAAAAGCGTTTATCTTTGATTTGGATGGTGTTATTACGGATACAGCAGAATATCATTATCTTGCCTGGAAACAGCTTGCCAGTGAATTGGGAATTGAGTTTACCAGAGCGGATAATGAAAGATTAAAGGGAATTTCTCGAATGGAATCCCTTGAAATCATTCTGGAAATTGGGAATAAGCAATCTTCCTATACGGTTGAAGAAAAAGAAAAACTGGCTGCGCAGAAAAATGAGCATTATATGGAGCTAATCAAGCAAATTACACCAAATGATAGTTTACCTGGCATTAAACAGCTATTGCTTGATATAAAAGCTGCCGGCTATAAGCTGGGTCTTGCTTCTGTTAGCAAAAACGCGCCGGCTGTGATGAACTCCTTACAGCTCAGTGACCAGTTTGATTATATGGTTGATGCGCGTACAATTAAGAGGGGTAAACCGGATCCGGAAATTTTCTTAAAAGCCGCTGAAAAGCTTGGTGTCCCTGCTGATGAATGCATTGGGATTGAGGACGCAGAAGCAGGAGTTGAAGCCATTAAGAGTGCTGGCATGTTTGCGGTCGGAATAGGCTCTAAAGAACAACTGGCTAAAGCGGATCTCCTATACAGCAATACATCTTACCTATCGCTGGATGAATTAATAAAGGAATATCAAAACTAAGCAATTTAAGTGCGTCCCAATTTTGGGGCGCTTTTTTTACTCTTTTTATTCCTAAGTAGCAATTAAATACTTCCTCGTTAGCCTGTATTCTAAAAGATGGATATTACTACATAACATTGCTAATGAAATCCAGGGAGTGCTCCTGCAGGCCACTGCCAGAACCGCGAAAAGGGAGTAAATGGAGCTGCCTTACTTTAATAAAGCCTCTTTATAAAGCGTTTTAGATTAAAAAATCAAACAAGTCACTATATTTGTAATGTTACTTAATTTTTGATAATATCATAATTAAGTAACATTATAGTTAGGGGGTATTTCCTTGGAATACGTTGATCCCATAAAGGATATCCGCAAGATTACCGCAATAAAAAGGATTCTTAAAAAGCAATCCTTGCGTGATCTACTATTATTTGTTTTTGGAATTAATACTGGTCTCCGTGTCAGTGAACTGCTCTCTTTACGGGTGGGTGATATCTGGGAAGGCGGGAAGTTCAAGGAGTTCCTTTATATAAAAGATGCAAAGACTTCGGAAGAGAGGGCTTTTTACCTCAATCAAAATGTGAGAGAAGCTGCGAAACATTATTTAGAAACCTTTGATTTCTCTACGGATGATTATTTATTCAAATCCAAAAAAAATCAGCAGCCTATCTCAAGGCAACAGGCATACAGGATTATTAATTGTGCGGCTAAGGAAGTGGGGATACCGGGAAAAATCGGAACCCATACGTTACGGAAGACATTCGGTTATCATGCCTATCGAAAAGGGATTGCTATTTCAATCCTGATGAACATTTATCATCATCATAGTCCTGGTGAAACATTACGGTATTTGGGAATCGACAAAAATGAAAAACTTCCTGTCAAAGTTGATGTGAATCTATAGGTATAACAGACTCCAGTTTCCTTAGAAAAGAAAAAACCCCCACATTTTTTTGTGGAGGTGTCACATCATAAAGTTTCTTTGACATAGTTATCAGTCACGGTTACTTGCAGTGTTTTTTGGTTTTTCATAAATTTAAAGATACCAGTATTGAAATCAGTACCGATTTCTTTAAAGAAGATACCCTCAAATTCACTTTTCTTTGTATGTTCAAAGCTCAGCCGATAATGATTGTCTTCTTTTTCGAGATAGGCACGTACGCCTTTTTCGTAAAGGCCGTCTGGATCATCTCTCAATGCCCGGGCGACGGATATTATATGAATGTCAACAAATGGAATATCTCGCAACAAAGTATTTATAATCGAACCTTTAGCAATCTGTTCCCAACGGCTTTGTGCTGTTTGACCAAGGATGATCTGTGAAATTTGTTTTTCACGTGCGACATCCGCTATTACTTTTGCAAACGGTCGTTTCTCATTATCTTTCAAAATGAATTCCTCTGCTTCCAATTCCTCGGCGAGCTGACGCCATCTCTCAATACTTTCGGATTTCTCAGCGTCTAGTTCATCAAAAGGACTTGGGTCCACTGTCAAGATATATAGGGGACAATCCAACATGTTGGCGATTTTACTGCCACGCTGGATCAAGCGATCACCATTGGGGCCGTAATAGACACACACAAGGATGCTTTCGTCCATTCGGCTTTTGCATTTTTTCATTAAAAGTTCACCTCTAAATAGATGGTAGTTCATTGGACTATTACGAATATAGCCCATGCCAGATTTTCAGTCAATTATTATTACACAAAATAGAGTAAATATTTCTAATATAAAAAGGGTCCGTTGGATATATCGTCACTTTTGTGTGTGCGTACAGTATTCTATGATGAAGGGAGCGCGAGGACATGATTAATTTAATGATTTTATTACCGTTTTTCTTTGCGGTTCTGATACCTTTCCTCTATAGTATGTTCAATAAAAAATTACATATAGGCTGGTTTGTTCTTTTTTTGCCGGTCATCATCTTTATCTCCTTATTACAGTATATCCCAATTACAACGACTGGGAATACATTGACCAGTGAATTTAAATGGCTGCCATCATTCGGGATTAATTTCACAGCTTATGTCGACGGATTGTCCCTCTTATTCGGTTTGTTAATCACAGGTGTCGGATCGCTTGTCATTTTGTACTCGATTTTCTATATGTCCAGGGCTCGGGAGGAGCTGCATAACTTTTATGTATATCTGATGTTGTTTATGGGGGCCATGCTTGGAGTCGTTTTCTCGGATAATGTTGTCGTCCTTTACGTGTTCTGGGAACTGACCAGTATTTCATCTTTCTTGTTGATTGCTTATTGGTACCAACGGAAAAAATCGAGAGAAGGAGCACGGAAGTCGATGCTAATCACCATTTTCGGTGGATTATCTATGTTGGCCGGGTTGTTGCTCCTTTCCATCATTACCGATACATATAGCATCCGTGAAATGATCTTCCAAGCTAAATCATTGCCGGAGAATGTCCTCTTTTTACCTGCGATGATTTTAATTTTACTGGGAGCTTTCACTAAATCAGCTCAGTTTCCGTTTAGTCTTTGGCTACCTGATGCGATGGAGGCACCGACACCAATCAGTGCTTACCTCCATTCGGCTACAATGGTCAAAGCCGGCATCTATTTGGTGGCTAGGTTAACCCCTTTGTTTGGCGGTGATGCAGTTTGGTTCTGGACGGTATCCTTGGTCGGAATTGTAACTTTATTATACGGATCCTGGAATGCAGTTCGTCAGAAAGATCTAAAGGCCTTGCTCGCTTATTCGACAATTAGTCAGCTCGGTTTGATCATGAGTCTACTAGGATTGGGGTCTGCTGCCATTTATTTTGGCTATGGCGATGAATCGAAAGTATATGCAATCGCTATTATGGCGGCTGTATTCCATTTGGTTAACCATTCAACCTTTAAGGGAAGTCTGTTCATGGTTGTCGGAATCATTGACCATGAGACAGGAACCCGGAATCTGCAAAGGCTGGGTGGGTTAATGAGCCTCATGCCGATTTCTTTCACGATCACTATGATTGGAAGTTTCTCTATGGCAGGATTACCGCCATTCAATGGCTTTTTGAGTAAAGAAATGTTTTTTACCGGCGTGGTGAATGCTTCAGGGATGGATATTTTCGGGATGGAAAAGTTCGGCATGATATTCCCTGTTGTTGCTTGGATAGCAAGTATCCTAACGTTCGTCTACTGTATGATTATGGTCTTTAAGACGTTCACTGGAGAACATAAACCTGAGATGCTGTCAAAGGCTGCTCATGAACCGCCCGTCGGTATGCTGATTCCGCCTGCTATATTGGCGATGTTTGTAGTCCTGATATTCTTCTTCCCCAACATTTTGGCAAAATACATTTTAGATCCTGCCCTTATATCAATCTTGCCGGATTATGAGGCAGCAGGAGGGTTGGGTAAGGAGATTAGTGCTTGGCATGGTTTTAATACAGAATTATTGATGACAATCGGTGTCGTATTAGTTGGCCTATTGCTATACAAGCTGCTGCCTAAGTGGATCAGGGTATTCAGCTGGTATCCGCAAAGCCTGACGTTTAACAATATATACAATGAGTCTTTGCTGCTTATGGAATCGATATCTGCTTATGCAACGAAGAAGTACATGACTGGATATACACGTGATTATCTAGTTTATATTTTTGCGTTTTTTATTTTCATTGTTGGTGGTTCTCTGTGGCTGTTCAACGGTTTTGCTTTCGATATGTCTAAGGATTCACCGGTGAGCATTTATGAAGCTGTGATGGTCATTGGTATGGTGGTGACCGCTTTAATCGCACTGTTTTCCCAGTATCGACTGACATCGATTATTGCTGTTGGTGCCCTTGGATATCTAGTGTCTATTCTTTTCGTTATTTTTCAGGCACCGGATCTGGCGCTGACGCAATTGGTTGTGGAAACAGTGACAGTCGCTTTATTCCTGCTGTGCTTCTATCATTTGCCAGAGTTTCGAAAAGAAGTAAGTAAAGTTCGTTTCAAATTCACCAATATGTTGATTTCAGTTGGAGTGGGGTTGACGGTAACACTATTGGCCCTTTCCGCCAATGGAACCCGTTTGTTTGAAACGATTTCTGGGTATTTCGAAGATTCCTATACGCTTGCCGGAGCTAAAAATATAGTGAACGCGACCTTGGTTGACTTCAGGGGACTTGATACGATGGTCGAAGTGGCGGTCCTGTGTATTGCGGGATTGGCTGTCTTTACATTAATCAAGGTCAATGTTACAGGGAGGGATAAAAAATGAAGCCTAATGATATTTTATTGACGGCCGTAACAAAAGTTGCAGTATTGATTATCCTCACCTTTTCCATTGATTTGTTCTTCTCGGGGCATCACAACCCTGGAGGAGGATTTATCGGAGGGTTGGGAATTGCCAGTGCACTTGTACTCATGTATTTGACGCTTGGGACGGAAGCGGTCAATAAGATTATTCCTGTGGATTTTAAAACAGTGGCAGCGATCGGTGTACTGATTGCAATTCTTACGGGTGTCGGTTCATTTCTGTTCGGTGTTCCCTTTCTTTCCCAAACGTATGGTTATGTAGATTTTCCGATTTTAGGTAAAACGGAACTAGCTACCGCTCTTATATTTGACACTGGTGTAGCGTTAGCTGTCATTGGTTCAGCTGTGACAATCATCCTGAGCATAAGTGAGGATCGATAATTATGGAAACAGTTATGTCTATACTTGTAGGTGTTTTTTTCACAATTGGAACATATATGGTCCTATCCAAAAGCCTGCTGAGAATCATTCTTGGGACTTCGGTGATCGGCCACGCTGTCAATCTTTTAATCTTAACAATGGGGGGATTAAAGACCGGGGGTCCGCCATTGTTAGGATTGAAAAGCACTTCCTTTACAGACGGGCTGCCACAGGCGCTCATCCTGACAGCGATTGTTATTAACTTTGCAGTTACAGGTCTTTTTCTGGTGGTTGCCTATCGTAGTTACCGAGTCTTGGGAACTGACGATTTGAATGAATTAAGGGGAAATGAAGATGAATAATATAATCATTCTGCCGGTCATTATTCCGCTTATCGCGGGACTTATCATGGTCATATTCAGAAAAAACTTATATGCGCAAAGATCAATTGCTCTTCTGGCAATTCTAGCCACGGGAATGGTTTCAGTGCTAATGGCTATGAAAGTAAAGGTGGAGGGAATACAGGTTCTGCAGGCAGGGGGATGGGCGGCCCCTTATGGAATTAGCCTTGTCGCCGATATGTTTGCGGTCATTCTGTTGATTATAACGGCATTTGTGTCTTTCTGTTGTTTGCTTTACGCCTTTTACACAATTGGAAAGATAAGAGAGAAAAATTTCTTCTATCCATTGTTCCTGTTTATGATCAGCGGTGTGAACGGATCTTTTTTGACCGGAGATATCTTCAATCTATTTGTCTTTTTCGAACTGATGCTGATTTCCTCCTATGCATTGATTACACTTGGCGGGGAGAAAAAACAGCTCAGGGAATCAATCAAATATATATTGATTAATGTCATGTCATCCTTCTTTTTCCTTGTGTCCGTTGCCTACCTATATGCTGTAACAGGTACGTTGAATATGGCGCATCTGTCTGTCCGTGTTGCGGAAGCGGGACAAAATGGGCTGCTGACGACCGTTGCGATTTTACTGCTCATGGTTTTCAGCCTGAAGGCCGGTCTCTTGCTATTTCATTGGTTACCAGGATCATATAGTGTTCCACCTACAGCGGTGGCAGCAATCTTTGCGGCTTTGCTCACCAAGGTTGGAATTTATGCTATTTTCCGTATGTTTACATTGATTTTCTATCATCAACCGGAAATCACCCACTTGTTGATCGGAATCCTAGGGGCAGCGACAATGTTACTCGGAGCAATCGGTGCGGTCTCGAGATGGGATATAGAAGGAATTTTGACCTACAATGTTATCATTTCTGTCGGTTTGATTATGGCCGGACTTGCTGCTTTCACCACAGGCAGCATCACAGGTTCCATTTTTTATCTTGTGCATGACATCAATGTGAAAGCACTGATTTTTCTAATCGGCGGTACAGTTATTTACCTAACTGGCACTGCTAAATTAAAGGAAATCAGCGGCTTGATCCGGACTCATCCGTTTCTTGGCTGGATGTTCTTTGTCGCAGCCTTGGCGTTGGCAGGTATCCCACCTTTCAGTGGTTTCCTCGGGAAGATGCTGATTACAAAAGGTACCTTTGAAGCCGGAGATTATTGGCTGGGGGCAATTGGATTACTATCAAGCTTGTTAGTGCTATATTCTGTTATGAAAATCTTCATGAATGCATTCTGGGGTGAGACAAACCTAAGTGAAGAAATGGAGAAAGGGACAACAAGAGGGGTTATTATACCAATTACGCTTTTGACGGCTGCAACAATTTTTCTGGGATTGGGTGGAGAAATAATCTCATCTTATATCCAGTTGGCTGCCGAAGGCTTGATGAACCCTGATTTATATATCGATGCGGTTTTAGGAGAATAGTAGCTAGTCTATAAACAAAAAGGGGTGGTCGTTGTGCCCGTTCAAGTCTTGCTTAATATATTCATTGGTTTCTTATGGATGCTCTTGCAGGATAAATGGAGTTTCCCTTCGTTCTTTGCCGGATATCTAGTGGGAATCGTTATTTTGTTTTTTGTGCGTCGCTTTTTCAATAAATCCTTCTACATGGGGACATTTCTCTCTATATTAAAGTTGCTATTTGTATTTCTTAAAGAGCTCGTTTCTTCTACGGTGCTTGTTCTGAGGCAGGTCACACGTAAAAAAATAGATGTTCAGCCGGCGGTTTTTGCCTTAAAGACAGATCTGAATGGAGATTGGGAAATACCAATGTTGGCTTTGCTATTATCGCTGACACCAGGCTCCGTGGTATTGGAGATTTCGCCGGACAACAAAACATTCTATATTCATGCCATGGACTACAAAGAATCTAAACAAGCGATTATTCAGGCAAAAATGAGCTTTGAAAAGGCGATTAAGGAGGTTACACGATAATGTTTGAAAAAGCCATGACTGTAGCGCTATTCATTTTAACGTTATCCATTCTCATTTCCATCTATCGCCTCTATAAAGGTCCATCCATGCCAGACAGGGTTATGGCACTGGATTCAATTGGAATCCACTTAATTTCAGGTGTGGCTATTTTTTCTGTACTGTTCAAATCCCATGCCTTCTTGGACATCATATTGTTGTTAGGGATCCTTTCTTTTATCGGGACTATCGCGTTTGCGAGATTCATAGAAAGGGGTGTGGTCATTGAACGTGGAAATGATAAGTGAGTGGATTGCTGCTGTCTGTATTCTTACGGGGACAATCTTAACGCTTCTAAGTGGTGTTGGGCTGATTAGGCTTCCGGATGTTTATACACGATCACATGCAGCTTCAAAAAGTACAACACTTGGAGTACTATTCATCCTTCTGGGAGCATTTCTGTTTTTTTTAATTGGTGAAGGATATGTTAGTATACGGCTGCTTCTCGGAATATTCTTTGTATTCCTGACTGCTCCGGTAGCAGGCCATATCATCTGCCGGGCAGCTTATCGCTCAAACGTAAAACTTACCGACCGTACAGTCCGTGATGATTTGAAGAAATTATTGAAGTCTAAATGAAAGATAGTTGAACTGCCCACTAAAGGTTAGACTAAATCTAACTTTTATGGGGCAGTTTTAATTTGGAAAAAAAGCGATAGGATGTCTATTCAATTCAAACATTGAAACTATGGTATATTGACAGTACATAGTTAGTAAAGGAGTTTAGAAATATGGCAAAAAGTGTAGTCATTGCTGAAAAACCTTCCGTTGCCCGTGATATTGCGAATGTACTGAAATGTACAAAGAAGGGCAATGGATTTTTCGAAGGAAACAAATATATAGTTACTTGGGCATTAGGGCATTTAGTTACTTTAGCTGATCCTGAAGCTTATGATAATAAATATAAAACATGGAATCTAGAAGATCTTCCTATGCTTCCAGAACGTATGAAATTAGTTGTCATTAAACAAACTGGAAAACAGTTTAATGCTGTAAAAGCACAATTAAGTCGCAGTGATGTGAATGAAATAATTGTGGCTACTGATGCGGGAAGGGAAGGAGAATTAGTTGCACGTTGGATTATTGATAAAGCAAAAGTCAATAAGCCAATCAAGCGCCTATGGATATCTTCTGTAACAGATAAAGCGATAAAAGACGGATTTAATAACTTAAAACCTGGTAAATCGTATGAAAATTTATATGCTTCCGCAGTAGCACGCTCAGAAGCAGACTGGTATATCGGTTTAAATGCAAGTCGTGCATTAACAACTAAATTTAATGCACAATTAAATTGTGGTCGCGTCCAAACACCAACAGTTGCTATGGTAGCGGCACGTGAAGATGAAATCAAAAACTTTAAACCGCAAACTTATTATGGTATTGAAGCGCAAGCTGATGGGCTTAAATTAACATGGCAAGATGTGAATGGTAATAGCCGCAGCTTTAATAAAGAAAAAATAGATGCAATTGTTAAATCGCTTGGATATAAAGATGCGAATGTAGTTTCTATTGAACGCAAAGCAAAGAAAAACTTTTCACCTGCCTTATATGATTTAACAGAACTTCAACGTGATGCTAATAAGATCTTTGGCTATTCAGCTAAAGAAACACTGAATATTATGCAGAAACTATATGAACAACATAAAGTACTAACATATCCACGTACTGATTCACGCTATATATCATCTGATATTGTCAGCACCATTCCAGAGCGCTTAAAGGCAATCGGCGGTAATGAGTATCGTAAGTTAGTAACTAAGATTATAAATAAGCCTATTAAGGCGACGAAGGCCTTTGTTGACGACAGTAAAGTCAGCGACCACCATGCCATCATTCCAACGGAAGGCTTCGTTAATTATGCTGCCTTTAATGATAAGGAACGTAAAATTTATGATTTGGTCGTGAAGCGGTTTCTCGCTGTTCTATTTCCGGCCCATGAATTCGAGCAATTAACAGTCCATGCGAAGATTGGCCCAGAGTCCTTTATCGCCCGTGGTAAAACAGTGATTCAGCCAGGCTGGAAGGAAGTCTATAACAATCGTTTTGAGGAAGAGGAATCTGGCGATGAGGTGAAGGAACAGTTACTTCCGAAAATCAATAAGGGTGACAAATTAGCAATTACGATAATATCGCAAACTTCAGGTCAAACTAAGCCACCTGCGCGTTTTACAGAGGCTACTTTACTGTCAGCGATGGAAAACCCTACGAAGTACATGGAAACAAAAGATAAAAAGCTTGTAGATACGATAAAGATAACTGGCGGGCTTGGTACAGTTGCAACCCGTGCAGATATTATAGATAAATTATTCAATTCATTCTTAATCGAAAAACGTGGTGGAAAAGATATATATATTACTTCTAAAGGACGCCAGTTACTTAATTTAGTACCGGAAGAATTGAAGTCGCCAACTACAACAGCAGAGTGGGAACAAAAACTTGAGCTAATCGCTAAAGGGAAAATGAAAAAGGCTGTGTTCATTAATGAGATGAAAGAGCATACAAAAGAAATTGTGGCAGAAATTAAAGCCAGCAATAAAAAGTATAAGCACGACAATATCTCCACAAAATCCTGCCCAGAATGCGGGAAACCAATGTTAGAAGTAAACGGAAAGAAAGGCAAAATGCTTGTCTGCCAAGATCGCGAATGTGGTCATAGAAAGAACGTGTCACGTGTCACTAATGCACGATGCCCTCAATGCAAAAAGAAAATGGAACTCCGTGGCGAAGGTCAGGGACAAATATTTACCTGTAAATGTGGATACCGTGAAAAATTATCTGCTTTTGAAGAGAGACGTAAAAAAGAGTCTGGCGGAAAAGTGGATAAACGAACTGTACAAAAGTACCTGAAACAGCAAGAAAAGGAAACGGAGCCTATCAACAATCCATTTGCTGATTTATTAAAAGGAATGAAATTTGACTAGAGAATTAAGTTAATTTTTCAAAAACAAAAATGCCTATCCTAATTTTAGAGGATAGGCGTTTTTGTTAAAAATCAGGAGACTGATGAAGATCAAGTGGTACCAGATGAATTAACGAGCCTTTACGAAGAAGACAGTTCAAAAGTTTCATTTTGTATTGATAAAGAAGATACAAATTATATTTTTACCCTATATTGGAATAACCATCACATTTTGGATTAGTTTGATTTGTTTAAATTGTTTGTTAATTAGTAAGCTGTATGTTACAATAAAACAGCAAAAAGGTTTGAAGATCAAAAAAATTTTTACAGTCTTTAAGTACATGCTTAGACAGAAAAGGTTTTTCTGGTTTTCTACTTTTAAAATTTTCACTAAAAGTTAGGGGGCCAAAAAAATGGTCGGAAAAGTAAAATGGTTTAATGCAGAAAAAGGTTTTGGTTTTATCGAGCGTGAAGATGGTGACGATGTATTCGTACACTTCTCTGCTATTCAAGGTGAAGGATTCAAAACTCTTGAAGAAGGTCAAGAAGTTGAATTCGAAATCGTTGATGGAAATCGCGGACCACAAGCTGCTAATGTAGAGCGTATCTAATTAAATTTAAAACCATCGGGTACAATCCTTTTCGGATTGTACCCTTTTTATATTGGCAAGCAAATAAAGCATAAGTTTCGCCTGGATGGAGCAGATTAATTGAGGATACAGTCTGATATAAATCAAAGGGCGGAATAGGATATGAAAAAAGCAGCAGCGACAAAAAATCAAGAAAAGAAAAAACTGCAATGGTGGCAGCTTTCCCTTATAGGGATAGGCTGTACAATTGGAACCGGCTTTTTCTTAGGTTCCGGATTAGGAATCAGGCTTGCCGGCCCATCAATATTAATTGCGTTTATACTTGCCGCTTGTACGACATATATCGTATATGAAGCTTTAGCAAAGATGACGGAAAAAGATCCTCAAAAAGGGTCTTTTCGTACATACTCCCGTAAGGCGTTTGGACGTTCTTTTGGGTTCTTAAATGGGTGGGTTTACTGGTTTTCAGAAATGCTTATAATGGGAAGCCAATTAACAGCCCTGTCTCTATTTTCTAGGTTTTGGTTTCCTGAATTTCCTTTATGGATATTTGCAGCCATCTACGGAGCACTTGGACTGATTGTTATTATTATTGGGGCAAAGCTGTTTGAACCGATGGAGAATGTCAGTGCAATCGTTAAAGTATCCGCAATTTTAATGTTTGTCATTATCGTGATCCTTGGCTTGTGTGGTGTGATTGATGGAAAAGAAACACTTGATTTTCCTTCAACGGTTAAGGAGGTTTTTCCTACAGATTGGAAGAAAACTTGGTCATCTCTCGTTTTTGCTTTTTTTGCCTTTGGAGGTATTGAAGTTCTGGGTATTATGTCTATGCGATTAGAGAAAAAAGAGGATGCTCCAAAAGCAGGGAGAGTCATGATTCTAGCATTAACCGTCATTTACATCATATCCCTAGGCTTAGTCGTAATGCTGTTGCCATGGGATAAGGTTAATCTAAAAGAAAGCCCGTTTTTAACGGTCTTGAGTTATTATCCATTTAGGTTCATTATGCATCTTTTTAATGGAGCTTTGATAATTGCCGGTTTTTCAACAATGTCGGCTTCACTTTTTTCTGTTGCAAATATGCTGACGACCTTAGCTGAGGATCGAGATGCCCCGAAAATATTGGGAAAAAAAGGGAAGTTCGCAATCCCTCTGCCTGCTTTTGCTGTAACAGTGACTGGTTTGCTAATCTCTATCGTTCTGTCGAGAGTGATGCCGGATAAGGTCTATGAATACTTTACGACTGGTGCGAGTTTACTCATCCTTTACAATTGGATATTAATCCTGTTGACGTATTCCAAGCTTGCTGACCTAAAAACAAAGGATAAAATAAAACGAACTATAGGGCTTGGGCTTATTTTGCTGGCTATTGTTGGGACGGTCATTGAAAAGGACACGAGAATGGGCTTTTTCGTAAGTCTAGCTTTTGTTTCTTTTGTAAGCCTGATTACAATTATTATGGCTATTATTCGAAAACGAAAACGGCCTTTAACAAGGCGAAGAATCCATAACTAACGATTAAATTAGGGATTGAACCCCCATAACTCCAAAATAGATCCCAAAGCCAACTAAGGAAATTCCGGATATGATTGATATTCCCGCTAAGAGTTTATTGGTTAAATAGCGCCTAAATATGGATGCCATCATCGCCATCGAGTAGTCCCAAATTAATATCCCCAAAAGGATGGCCAAGCTGTTAATGATGATTTGCTGAGGAGATAAGTGACTCACGGTTTTGGCGAGTACAGAGCCATAGATGCCCAACCAAAAAAGAATGGATAATGGATTCAATAACGACATAAAAAAGCCAGAGCGAAAGGAACGAGTGATATCCTTGTTCCGTATATTGCTTTGGTTTTTTTTATGATAAACAGCAACCAGACTCTCTACTCCGGAATAAGTAAGCACGAAAGCCCCGAATAACCAGAGAAAGGTTTGGATTAGAGGAACTTGCATATATTGAGCCAACCCGGTATAAACAACAAGCATATAGCAGATATCGGCTAGTATAGCGCCCAGACCGAATACCCAGGCATTTAAGAATCCATGCCTTAAACCAATTTCCATTTGTGCAGCATTAATTGGTCCGATAGGAGCCGATAAGGAAATTCCTAGATAGACATATCCCAATAATCCATACATACAATTTATACCTCCATTTTAATTGCTCAAATTATCATATGCATGTATACAGGCTTGTACGACAAAAAAGAATAGTTTAAGGAAAACATAAAAAAGAGGCATAAGCCTCAAATGGCTCATGCCCAAAAATATGTCAGAATTGATAAAAGAACGGACGTAATAACCATTGTAAGCAAGGGAAGGCTTGCTCGTTTCTTAAGCTCTTTTAAATCAATCGTTAAGCCTAGCCCAGCCATAGCCATCGAAAGTAGAAAAGTGGTCAGCATGGCAATGTAATCATATAGGTATTCAGGAAACCAGGATCCAGCAAGATAAGTTCTAAAAATACTTAAGGCCAGAAATCCTAGAAGAAACCATGGAAATGGAATGGAGGATTGGCTGCCAGCGCCTTGTTTACGTTTCATCCAGAACACTAATACAAAACAGAAAGGAATCAATAAGAAAACACGACATAATTTAGCTAATAAAGCCATTGTAACAGCAGCTTCCCCAGCAGGCTCAGACGCTAAAGCTACATGAGCCAATTCATGTAAGCTAAGTCCGGACCAAATTCCATATTCAGTAGGTGTTAGGGGGAGAATCGGAATAAGCATCGTATAGGCGACTGAAAAAATAGTACCAATCAATGCAATCATCCCGACGCTCATCGCCGTGTCCTCTTCTTTTGAATCCACTATAGGTGAAACCGCTGCTATAGCCGCTGCGCCGCATATTCCTGTCCCTGCACCAAGCAGGAAAGAAATCATTGGATCAATTTTCAGCCATTTGCCAAGCAATACCATGAGGGCTACAGAGAATACGATACAAATCAGAGCTTTACCCAAAAGGCCAAGACCTTCACTAAAAATAATCTGCATATCTAATTTCAACCCATATAAAATAATGGCAGCACGTAAGAGAATTCTTGCTGAAAAATGAACGCCCGTCCGTAAATTTGTTGGATAGCTGCGAATATTACGATACAGGATGGCGAGCAAAATACTGCATGCTAATGGTCCTATGTATTCGAAAAAGGGCAATTCAGCAAGGACAAATCCAAGCAGCGCCAATAAGGCCGTAAAGCCAAGACCTCCCCAAAATGATAAAGGAGATTGAGTTTGTTTAGTCATAGTAGTCACTCCTAATTCTTTCATCACTATATTTGAAAACAGTCATTATGTATGCGTAGAATATATGTATATACATAGCCAGGTTATTATGAGTTCTGGCAATAGCTTCCATGAAGCCACTTCCCTAGTTTAATATTCTTAGACTTAATAAAAAAGAGGTAACACTCAATTAATTAATTGTATGTTTATCCAATACAGGCTCATTTATACAAAAAGCTGAAGGGTCTTGCCCAGCCGCGACTAGCATAAGAGGAGGTGCGGAGGGAGAGCGCTTTTCCTCTACTGCAGCAGCTACACTTATGACTCGAGCGGCTAGGCCCTGAAGCTGGATTATACAAAAAGCTGAGGCGACTGCCCAGCTCCGACAAGCATAAGGAGAGGCTCGAAGGGGTGTTCTACCCCGTAGAGGCTATCCTTATGACCTCGAGGAGCTAGGAGCCGAAGCTAGATTAATCAAAAAGCTGAGGCGACTGTCCAGCTCCGACAAGCATAAGGAGAGGCTCGAAGGCAGGCGAATTAAGGAACAAAGACTAAGAACGCCACATCGTGTGGCAACGTCTTTGTGATCAACGTCCTGTTGACCTCCGTAGAGGCTATCCTTATGACCTCGAGGAGCTAGGAGCCGAAGCTAGATTAATCAAAAAGCTGAGGCGACTGCCCAACTCCGACAAGCACGGAGGGAGAGCGCTTTTCCTCTACTGCAGCAGCTACACTTATGACTCGAGCGGTTAGGCCCTGAAGCTGGCTTATAAGGGAAGAATAGGTGAGGTGGAAATGTGGATTATATTAATCGTTTAAAACAGTTATTTGAGAATGAAAAGAATGAAGAACAAGCAGTAGCAATGGCGCAATATATGAAGAATCAATTTCCTTTTTACGGGATTAAAACCCCGGAAAGAAGAAAATGTATGTCTGTATTCTTTAAGGAAACAGGTATTCTTGCTATGCCGCTTTCACATGAATTTTGTTTAAAGCTTTGGAATATGCCGGAGAGAGAATGGCAAAATGCTGCGCTTGATTACCTTGCTAACTATATCGACAAACTGGAAGTAAAGGATTTACCGCTACTAAAAACATTAATTACGACAAAATCTTGGTGGGATACCGTAGATATGATTGCCTCTAAGCAGGTTGGCAATTTGGTATTAAGAAATCCTGATTTAATAGATACTATCATGAATGATTGGGTAATAGATAATAATATGTGGCTACGTAGAACAGCAATCCTCTTTCAACTTTCCTATAAAGGTCAAACAAATGAGAGAATCTTATATGACTACATATTGAAAAATGCGGATAGTAAAGAATTCTTTATTCAAAAAGCGATTGGGTGGGCACTGAGAGAATATTCAAAAACGGATCCGGAGTCTGTGAAGAACTTTATAAAAAAAACAGAGCTTGCACCTCTCAGCAGAAGAGAAGGTAGTAAGCATTTTCTAAAGGGGGAGACTGTATGAAGTGTATAGCAACCGATATGGATGGAACATTACTGAATGAGCATCAAATGGTAAGTGACGAGAACCGAAAGGCGATGGAGGCAGTAAGGGATAGCGGGGGACAAGTAATTGTTGCTACGGGCCGATCTTATAAAGAAGCAAGGTTTGCACTTGATGAGATTAACTTTCACTGTCCTATTATCAGTTTAAATGGAGCAGCTGTTTATAATCAGGAAGGCAGTTTGGTGGATTCCAATCCGATGAAGCAAGAAAGCTTAGTGGAGACAGTCAAGCTTTTGGAAGAAATGGATCTTTATTTTGAAATGTATACAAACAGGGGGACATTTTCCAAAAACCCCGAAAAGGCTATTGATTCACTTGTCGATATCTTCTTGAGTGCCAATCCTGATCAGGAAGAAGATAAAGTTCGTGAATTTGCTGAAGGCAGAATTAAATTTGGATTCTTATTTGCGACAGACGATTACTTCCAGCTAATTAATGAAGAGGATATCGAAATATACAAAATACTAGTCTTTTCCTCTGATATGAATAAACTAAAAAATACTGGCACTATTCTTGGAGAGATGGAAGGAATAACTGTCACTTCATCCGGTAAGGGGAATATTGAAATTAACCAGAGTGGTGTTTCTAAGGGAATAGCTTTGGAGAAATTGCTAGAAAAATTACGAATCCCACTTGAAGAAACAATTGCTGTGGGAGATAACTTTAATGATTTATCTATGTTCGAAAAAGCGGGGATGTCCGTTGCTATGGGTAATGCATCCGATGAGATTAAAGGGCTGTGCAAGGATGTTACCTTAACAAATGAAGAGGATGGTGTCGCCCATATCATTTATAAGTACATCGTTCAAAAATAAATTTAAAAATTAGGTATAGGTGGTCCAGAATATGGCTATCATAGTACTACAATGAAGTTTTCCAAAGTATCCCCCCCTTTTTTTTGAACCGCCTTTAGTAATGAAGGCGGTTTTTTTTATGAAATAAAGATGCCCGCAAAAAAAGCCGTCATTAGTATGACAGCTTTTATAAATCTAATTCTTATATTTTTTCAGGCCATTTATATGAATAAAATCTTTCAAAGCAAAGGCGGCTTTCAAGCTCTTTATTCTTTTGGGCGAGTAATTCAGGCCAACCAGCCATCATCGCCTCAGTTTGAGAGCGGTGGGCAGAGATTGCCTTTAGTTTAGTCTCGATTACATCCTGAATATTATTTATGATATCAGGCTCTCCAAGGACATCCTGATGGTTGTTGGAAAAGGCTACACAATGAAGCTTTGGCCTTTTTTCAGGATTGATTTCAGAGACTGCCTGTACGACAGCTCTTCCGCAAGCCTCATGATCCGGATGGACACTGAATCCCGGATAGAAAGTGATAATGAGGGAAGGATCAAGCTCATCAATAAGCTTAGTCATTTGATTAGCTAGCCACTCTTCATTTTCGAATTCAACAGTTTTATCGCGCAGTCCCATCATACGTAAATCCTTAATACCCATTATTTGTGCTGCGTCTATTAATTCTTTCTTGCGAATCTTCGGGAGACTCTCCCGTGTTGCAAAAGGAGGATTTCCAAGATTACGTCCCATTTCACCAAGCGTTAAGCATGCATAGGTAACGGGGATACCAGCTCTTGTATAAGAGGCGATTGTTCCGGAAACCCCAAATGCCTCATCATCAGGATGAGGGAATATGACTAATACATGTTTCTCTTTATCCATTTATCCCAACTCCTTGTTATTTATCAAATGGGGCGGTACTGATTTCAAAAGCGACAGCCAGTCTTCCGCTCTGGTCAAGTCCAGCCATTAAAAGGCGGCCGAATTCATCGATTTCGTAATGGGTAATCCCTTCAGCGTATACCCAGCCTTCCTTCATTCTTAATCCTACCCGATAAGGGCCATCTCCGATAATTTTACCTTCTTCAAAACAAATAGAAACATTACGGATAAACGCACCTGCTGAGAAGAATGATTCATCATTATGAGTGGCATAAGCGCCGTTTGTTGTCTCTAAATGCAAATAAACCTGTAAACCGGCATATGATTGCAGTGCTTTTTGTGAATCAAGCAGGTCAATTGGCTTCATTAAGATTACCTCCTATATAAAAAGGAACACATTAGTTTCCTATTAAATTAGTGTTGTATTAATTATGATACTAAAGTATCTGAAAAATTGCTAAAAATGGAGATGGAAAAAAGCTGTCCTAAATTTCGGACAGCCTGTTATAAAAAAGAAATTATTTATATGTACGGTAAGCACCATGCATAACTGGTCCAACAAATTCATTTAGCTTCCAGCTATGTTCAATAGCGGCTGAGATAAATTCCTTTGCAGTAGCCAAGGCTTCTTCAACTGTTTTTCCTTTAGCCAGCTCAGCAGTAATGGCTGCAGCAGTTGTACAACCGGCACCATGGGTATAAGTAGTCGCAAACTTTTCGGATTCAAGGATGGTATAGTCTGTTCCATCATAAATTAGGTCAATTGCTTTATCTTGCCCATCAAGTTTAGTGCCACCCTTGATAAGGACATATTTTGCCCCTTGATCATGGATAATCTTTGCAGCTTGTTTCATTTCATCAATAGTAGTGATGGGGCCAATCCCGGATAATTGCCAAGCCTCAAAAAGATTTGGTGTTACAACCGTAGCAAGAGGGAGAAGCAATTCTCTCATTGCCACTGTATTCTCAGGCATTAACACTTCATCTGTCCCTTTGCAAACCATTACAGGGTCTATGACGACTTTATCAAGGCCATACTCTTTAATTTTTCGTGCAGCCAATTCAATAATATCAACGGTCCCAAGCATCCCTGTTTTCATGGCATCAATTCCTGTAGAAAGGATTGTATCCAGTTGTGCCTCCACAGTTGAAACATCAATAGAAAATACATTATGAGACCAGTTATTTTTAGGGTCCATTGCAACAATTGAAGTAACAGCAGTCATTCCATAAACGCCAAGCTCCTGGAATGTTTTTAAATCTGCTTGAAGTCCTGCTCCGCCGCTGCTGTCTGATCCAGCTATAGTCAATGCTTTTTTTAGACTCATTGGCCTATCCTCCCTCATTATAAAACTTAATTTAGTTATACTTTATAATACATACCAAAACAATATGTATGGAAAAAAACTGATGCTGTTAATTGTATACATAATCCGTGAACAATAAATTCTGAATTACCATTTTGCGGTATTTTATCATAGGTATAAACCGGAAGTATACAGTAAGAGTTTATAAAGGTAAAAGCTCATATAGTAATGATACTATAAGTGAAAAATAGTGGATAACAATAACGCTTATATGATTTAAGACATAGTAAGCAGATGCTCATGATCATGGAGACGAGAATGAACAATGATTGATTCTAATAACATCAGATTGATATATGCAAAAAAGTTTTTTCTTATGCATTGTAACTTGATCAGAGTAGTAAAAAAGCCAGTAAAAAAAAGGGCGTTAAGGAAGGGAGAACCCATCCTTAAGCCCTTTTTATGCTGTATCGGTTACATTATTTTTGTATTATCAATATCACTTGCCTGGTTCGAAGTAACAATAACAATTTTGTGGTCATCAAGATCTTTTTCATATTGTTGTGCTTCTAACTCAGATAATCCAAGTGATTGGAGCTTGCTGCGCAATTCGTCGCCACGTTTTTTGAACAGATTTCCTACACTTTCAAAGAAACCTTGCTCACCAATACCAATGTTGCCTGTATCCGTAGCATCAGTTAAATCCTTCGAAAACTCTTTATTATGGGAAAACAGATAAACATTCTCTTTTGTAAATCCCTCAGCTGCAAGTTGTTCAACTTTCTCTTTAGCTTGAACTGAATTTTCTACTACAAAAACTTGATACATCTTGCATCCTCCTCGATTTTTGGATTTTAATTTAAAATGTAGTTACAGTGTTTATATAACCTATTAAAAAATCTATAAACATAAGTTGAGCAGGGTAAAGAGAGTGTAAGCGGAAAATATTGTTCGACAAATATAATAATTTCTGAAGTATATAGAGGAGTGGATTGGATGAGTCACCAAATTTTACAGAATGACTGGCTGGAGTATTTAGTGGATGAATTTAAACAACCATATTATGCAGCCCTGTGTGATTTTATAAAAAAGGAGTATGAAAACGAGATTGTCTATCCAAAGGCTGAAGATATCTACAACGCTTTGAACTATACTGATTTTAAATCCGTAAAAGTGGTATTGCTCGGGCAGGATCCCTACCATGGCCCCAATCAGGCTCATGGATTAAGTTTCTCTGTACAGCCTGAAGTTGCTCTCCCGCCCTCGCTACGGAATATTTTCAAGGAACTAAATGATGACTTAGGAATTCCAGTCCCTAACAATGGATACTTGAAAAGTTGGGCGGATCAGGGGGTACTTTTGTTAAATACCGTTTTGACTGTCAGACAGGGAGAAGCCCATTCACATAAGGGGAGAGGATGGGAGCGATTAACAGATAAAATAATAGAGACATTGAATGAAAAATCAGAACCGGTTGTTTTCCTATTATGGGGAAAACCAGCACAATCCAAAATTCACTTAATTGATCAGAAGAAGCATCACATCATTACCTCGGTTCACCCGAGCCCGCTATCTGCTCGGCGAGGTTTCTTTGGAAGTAAGCCATTTTCTAAAACGAATGAACTTCTCCGACAAAATGGGCTGAAGGAAATCGATTGGGCCATTCCTGATTTGTGAGGTTGTGAAAAATAGATTCCTTGGCGAAGTTAGGATAGAATTGAATAAGAAGAGATGAAGGTAAGAGGTGTGAATCTGTGGAAATAACATCAGAAAAGGTATTGGACAAAATGGATGAACTGATTCAGAAGGCTAAAATGGCGCCTGCTGAAAAAAGGAATGGATACCTAATTGCCGTTCAAAGCTTAATCGACTTGGTCATAAGTGATCATACGAAGGCGGAAGGACAAACTGTGAAGAAAACTGTTCCATATAATCCAATTCAGCAAACGAATCCGACTGTCTCTCTTCCTCAGGAGGAACCAGTTAAGATGGAGGACGCAAACGGGGATTCACTGCTTGATTTTTAAACGCAAAGGAGAGAATGGGGATGAAAACATTTATTATTATTGCAGCCATTAATGCGGCGATGTCCGTGGCATGCGGTGCATTCGGAGCTCATGGGCTGGAGGGGAAGATTTCTGAAAAGTCTCTGGCGGTCTGGAAAACAGCCGTTCAGTATCAGATGTTCCATGCAGGTGGATTATTGGCAATAGGATTGTTGTGGGATCGATTATCCTCACATCAATTGTTAAATTGGTCAGGTTGGCTCATGTTAGTTGGAATTATTCTCTTTTCTGGAAGCTTATATGTACTCAGTGTAGCAAGTATTGGTAAGCTTGGTATTATAACGCCGTTTGGCGGAGTTGCATTTATTGCTTCCTGGGTATTAATGATTGTGGCTGTTTATAAATATTCATAAGTTTGATATGTTCATAGAAGAACCGCTTATGTCTGACATAAGCGGTTCTTCTATGTACTATAGGGATTAGTTCGTCAAATATTTTTTATTCTCGGTATGCTAACCATTCTCGATTAACGAGATGGAGAACCAAAAGGATAGGAGTATTCGATTTCTTCATCAAAAGTTACATAATCGAGGTAAATCAGTGGCAATAAATAGCGCATGCCTGTTTGCGGATCACTTAAGATAAGATGATCTCGGCCGGCTGCTTCAATAATTCCTTTGAATAGTCTTGTATTACCATCCTTACTTCCCTCAAAGGTCATATATACCGAAGCGAGTTTACCGCGATTTAAACGCAGAATATTTTCGATATAGGATTGTTCTACGAATTGACCCGGAGCAGGCGACGGAGAAGTTTGGAACGGTGATCCACCACCGCCTAGAGTATACGACTGCGCCGGAAAGGGCAGTTGTTGTTGCTGTTGTTGTGGCTGAAACTGTTGCTGCTGCCCCATGCCTGTTTGTCCTGCCATATAGGGATTATAAGGGACTTGATATCCGCCTCCATACGTTTGCCCCCCGCCGTATGATTGTGAACCCGGTTGTTTCATAAAATGACTCCTCCTCTATAAACAATAGTATTCTAAAAAACAGTTGGACAATCAGATTGTGTCGGTGCAAAGAAGCAGTGTGATTTGTAACGCCCAGAATTGTATTGTCCAAACCATTGTGCCGGGCAGTCCCCTTCCGGTCTGAAGAACCAAAGAGCGTTCGTGGCCGGATTAAAACGTTCCCCGTTGACGACTCTTCTTGCCAGCCTGATTTCACTCTCTCTGGCACGTTGATAAAAGTATCCTTTCTGTGTCGCTTCGAATCCACCGGGGTTTTGGAAAACCATTTGAGGAATCGATCGGATATTTACGAAATCCAAACATTCACCACGTACCCTGTTGACACCTACATTGCCAACCATTAACATGCCCAAATTTCCTTCACCCTCAGCTTCTGCTCTCATTAATCGGGCAAGAACTTTTATATCCTCCTCAGTAGCTTTTATAACTGCCATGCTTGAAGCACCTCTTTTCGATAGGTCATTTCATGATGTGTTGTAGATACGTAAAAGGTATGCTCACTATAGAAAATTATGCAGGGGGAGACCGGCTTATGATAAAAAAGGATATTACTTCATCCATTTCAAGAAGAGCAGAAGAGATTGCTTTGTTTTTGCAGGTCGCACTATTCACATGATTTTCCTGTGTGGTGGAATTTAAAAAGGTTAACAACACAGGGGAAGTCGATACTGAAGCAAATGAAGAGACAGGCGGTTATTGGGGAAATGCTTCAACCTTTATCTGAGGGGAACAGAGTATTTTGAAATAAAGGGGATCTTGGTGCTTGGACAACAAAAAAGTGCCCTATCCACCATGTATAATGGCTTTTAAAGGCACTTCCTTTTATCCTATTTAAACATGTAAAAATTCGCTGACACAGTCCGGTGTAAGGATATTTCCAACAAAGAAGGAACCGAATTCACCGTAACGGGCACTCACTTCATCGAAACGCATTTCATAAACCAATTTTTTAAATTGGAGAACATCATCTGCGAAAAGGGTAACACCCCACTCATAGTCATCGAATCCAACGGATCCAGAAATAATTTGTTTAACCTTGCCAGCATATTGTCGGCCAATCATTCCGTGAGAATACATAAGTTTTTTACGATCCTCCATCGGAAGCATATACCAGTTATCATTGCCTTGACGACGCTTGTCCATCGGATAGAAGCAAACATGCTTAGATGTCGGCAAGATCGGGTATAGTCTGGAACGAACATGAGGATTCTGATATGGATCTTCATCTGAATCAGAAGGCAGATAATTACTTAGCTCAACAACAGATACATAAGAATGTGCCGGAATTGTGAACTCTGCTAATTTAGTTTTATTAAACTCTAATTCAAGTGCATTTAATTCTTCCATTGTTGGGCGTAAAAGCATCATCATAAAGTCTGCTTTTTGTCCGACAATTGTATAAAGAGCATGACTGCCTTGGTTTTCATTCTGAGTTTTATTCCATTTTTCAACCAATCCCAGGAATTCATTGATGGCAGTGGCACGTTCGTCTTCAGGTAACATTTTCCAGGATAACCAGTCAATTGTACGGAAGTCATGTAAACAATACCAACCGTCTAATGTTTTAGCTGCTTCACTCATACTTATCATCTCCCACATAACATTTCGTTCATGCCATTTACTATATCACAATCAATGGCATATTTTCTTGAATCAAGGCTTCGATAAACTTGTCGATATTTTGACATACCGCTATAATTTTAAAAAATAAGGCAAACCTATTAAATAATTCATCATAAAGGTGTATTCTAGGTAGAGTGACATTTTGAGGAGGACATAAAAAATGAGTAATTTATTTACAACTTTAAAAGAAAAAGTTTCTGGCAATCAATTGCGAATTGTATTCCCAGAAGGAATGGATGAAAGAATTCTTGAAGCAGCAGGAAGATTGGCAGCTGAGAAAACAATCATTCCAATCTTAGTTGGAAATATTGATGAAATCACAAAAAAAGCGAAGGATATGAATATTTCTGTAGATAATATGGAAATTTACGATCCTGCTACATATATTATGATGGACGAGCTTGTGACAGCTTTCGTTGAACGTCGTAAAGGTAAAGCGACTGAAGAACAAGCACGTAAAATCTTGCTTGACGAAAACTATTTCGGAACAATGCTTGTATATCTAAATAAAGCAGATGGTTTGGTCAGCGGTGCTGCACATTCTACAGCAGATACAGTACGTCCGGCATTGCAAATCATTAAAACAAAAGCAGGCGTTAAAAAGACGTCTGGCGTATTCATCATGGTTAAAGGTGATGAAAAATACGTATTTGCAGACTGCGCAATCAATATTGCTCCTGACAGCCAGGATCTTGCTGAAATTGCAATTGAAAGTGCTAGAACAGCGCGTATGTTTGATCTAGATCCACGTGTTGCAATGCTTAGCTTCTCCACAGTTGGTTCTGCTGTATCTGAAGAAACAACAAAAGTGGCGGATGCTGTTAAGCTTGTAACGGAGATGGACCCACAATTAATCGTAGACGGAGAAATTCAATTCGACGCAGCGATTGTTCCATCTGTTGCTGCATCTAAAGCTCCTAACTCTCCACTTCAAGGTTCTGCAAATGTATTTGTATTCCCTAGCCTTGAAGCAGGTAATATTGGATATAAAATTGCACAACGCCTAGGCGGATTTGAAGCAGTTGGACCAATCCTGCAAGGTCTAAATGCTCCTGTGAACGACCTATCCAGAGGATGTAACGCAGAGGATGTATACAACCTTGCACTGATCACAGCTTCTCAAGCTTTGGTAAAATAAGTTTATAAGTGACCTATGGCGCCCTTTGGCGCCTATTTTTTTATAGATGGAGAGAGGTAAGATGAATTTATTACAGCAGGATCGCTGGAGAATCATTGACCATAGTCAATCAGGTATGCATACACGTGCCATTCAATCATTTGCGATTGACGATACATTATGCGCTTCGGTTGGAGCTGGGAACTCACCAGTTACCGCACGGGCTTGGGTTCATCAAAAAACAGTTGTGTTGGGTATCCAGGACGGAAGGCTCCCGATGCTGAAGCAAGCTGCTGATTTCCTGCATGAGAAGGGCTATGACTGTATTGTCCGAAATTCAGGCGGATTGGCCGTTGTATTGGATGAAGGAATTTTGAACCTGACGCTTGTTTTTCCGGAAAAAGACCGGAAAATTGAGATTAATCGCGGATATGACGCTATGTGGGAACTGATCAAGTACATGTTTCGAGACTTTGATAATGAGATTAAAGCGGGTGAAATCGTAGGCTCTTATTGTCCGGGAAGCTATGATTTAAGCATTGATGGCAAAAAATTTGCCGGTATCTCTCAAAGGAGAATCCGTCATGGTGTAGCAGTACAAATCTACTTGGATATCAATGGGGATGCTGAACAAAGAGCTGCATTAGTGAGAGATTTTTATAAAATTGCTCTAAATGGGACTGAGACGAAATTTGTTTACCCTACTGTGAATCCAAAAGTTATGGCTTCCTTATCTGATTTGCTCGGTGTCGAGCTGACTGTAAATGATGTAATGCTTCGCTTAATGAAGGCATTACAGGATCATGCCGGGCAGATTGAGATGAATTCTTTGGCGGAAGCAGAAATGCCACTGTTCGAATCCTATTTAGAAAGAATGCAAGACCGCAATGCGAAATTGGAAATCGATTAATTCTTTCCATCGTTTTAGGAGGGGCTGTTAAAAGTAGTCTCTTACATGCTCGAATGAAAGTGAGCATGGTTTGATATTACAGATGAAAGCCGGCTCCTCTGAAAAGAGCCGGCTTTTTATATTTATTCTGCGATTTTTTCTAGATTTCCATTACGATCCATCTTAAATTTAGTAGCTTGTCGGTCATCTTCATCCAATAAAGCTAATTTACGGGCACGATTCATAATATTCATGAGTGTTTCGTAGTCTTCCTGAATCGTAACGGTATTTTCTTCAACATTATCAAGCTTGTGCTGCAATTCTTTATTTGTATTTTTCAGTTCCCTGATTTCAAGGCGCAATCTTTCATTTTCAGATTGTAATGTTTGCAGTTTCAGGCTGTTTGTATCATAAGATTGTAAGAATACAATAACATCGTCCATCGTCAAAGCCGGAGTCTTGTATTCTTCCAGCACTGGAAATAGGCTTGTTTGCTCAAATGTTTCAGTATCTTTTTGTTCGGTGGAAATATCCATGTCCATCAATTCATCTTCCATTGCGGTAGTTACTGTTTCAAAGTCTCGTAAAGATGGAGTCGGTGGCTGGTACAGGATTTTCTTTTTGCCGCCCTGATCCTTTCCAAGCAATCTTTGGCGTTGTTTACGCTGTTTACGGGCAAGCTGCAATGCTTTCTCATAAGTGTGTCTTACAACCGCATTCCATCTAAATCCGCAAGCAGCTGCGGTACGGTTCAATTTATCTCCAACTTCGTCAAATGCATTCAATTGGGTACTGCCTTCGCGGACGTGTCTTAAAACAGTTTCTGCTAGTAATAAATCATTTTCTTCAGTCCATGCATCTTGTCTGATTTTCATGATCTGCAACTCCCTTTTCTATAAGATTTAAAATAAATTTGCAAATTATGGTTCTAGCATGGACAAAAAGAACAAAGTTTATACAGGTTACTAGATTTTTTCATTAACCTAATAGATATTTAGCCGATTCTTGCAAATAAGGGAGCCGGAGTGATACAATACGCTTTAGTCCCAAGAGGCTCACAACTAACAAAGAGTCAAATTTTTTGGCAAGAAAGGATAGGCGGTCATGTCGAACGAATTTAGAGTATGTGACGACTGTCAGGCTACAAACCTAAAGACATTGCTACCAAAATTAAACAAGCTCGATCCCGATGCAAAAATTGAGATTGGATGCCAGTCCTACTGTGGACCTGGACGCAAAAAATCATTTGCGTTCGTCAATAATCGTCCAGTAGCTGCACCAACAGAAGATGAATTAATTGAAAAAGTAAAAGCTAAGATAAAATAAATAAAAAGTCGCTCCTCTAAAAGATCAAATTTTAGAAGAGCGACTTTTTTTCATAAAATCCTATCTAATAATCCATACTAAGGTATCAATCTTTGAATGGGGAATTGAGGATTATATATGAAAAAAATAGGTGTACTGATTCTAACTGTAGTTTGTTGTATATGGCTTAATCCCGAAATTAGCATAGCGCTTTCGAATGATCCACCAGATTTACTGATTACAGAGATTTCTCCGCAGGGGAAAACGTATGAATATATCGAAATCTATAATAATACAGACGTACCAATCGATTTACGTGATTACAATCTGCGATACCTCTCTATGAATAAATCGATGCAAGTATGGGATATAAAAGAATCAACTTTTATAGAGCCAAAATCTACGAAAATCATTTGGATTAAAAATGCTGCCAGCAAAGATGAGTTTGATTTTGAGGATTTCAAACACCACTTTCATGCCTCGGTGGATCATAAGCAACTGATTCGCCTGGAAGGTAACTTACACAATAGCAGCAAAAATACGGTCGTTCTGGCAACTGATACAGGAGCGGTTATTTCATATGTAACCTACGATAAGGGACTCATCCATTATAAGCAGGATATGGGAGCAAAAAAATTAAAACAGGATAAACAAATCAAAGAAAGTACACCAGGTCAAGTGAGTAATGAACAGGTGCCGTTAAATGCCAATAAGCAGACGGATACCACTAAGCCGATTGTTAGACCTGTGACCATGCCAAAAGAAGTACCAGAACGCTCGGATGTCTCTATCGAGATTCAAATTGAGGATGAACATCTAATTAAGCGGGCAGAAATATTTTATAAAAGAGGTCAGGATTCTGCCTTTACACAAGCAAATATGCTTATGAAAACCACGACTTCTTATCAATCAATTATATCTCGATACGATGTTTATGGTTCTGTTCCAACCTTTGAGTATTATATAGAAATATCGGATGGACAGCATGTCATTAGATACCCCGAAAAAGGGACAAAGACGATAAAAATAGGAAATCCAGATATGTACAAACCCCTAAAGCCGGGGCTTTCTGTCCAAAAAAATACGATTTTAAAAGGTACAAAAAAGATACAAGTTCAAAAGGCAACAGCTGAGGAACAGATTAAGCTTACGGTTGATGGACAAAAACTGAAGACACAGAGGATCTTGAGCCGTCCTGCTGCAATTGTATTTGAAGGCCTTGGCATTGATGAAAGAAAGAAAAGTGCAGTTTACATGGGAGACCGTTTAATATCCAAATTAAAACCTACAGCAGGGTTATATCTTCCATATGAATTGTCAATTCCAATTGATGAACTCAAACCGGGTAAAAATACGATTTCCATCCACACAGGCACGAAGAAGGAAACATTTATGCCCGGAAGTGCAGTTGAAGAAAAAGATGTCGATCGCTTTTCTATCAAGAATATAAAGCTACTGATGGGTGATGGTACGATGATTCGCCCAATCAGTGTAAATTCAATCACGGCAGATGGTGATGAGAATCGAGAAGGCACTCGGGAAGCCCAGGAATGGAAGGTGGGAAATCAGGGAGTGTTAATCCTATCCTACGAATTTATCATCCCGGCAGCTATGTTCACAGCAGAGGAGGCAGAGATTGATACGATGGCTTATCAGGATGGAGTCCATAATATTCAATCTAAAGGCACATCCATTCACCAAGCAGATGTTGTTTTTGATAATACAGCACCAAAGCTCCATGTAAAAACACCGCTGAATGGCAGAACCTATAAGGGAACATTCACCATTGATGCAAACCCCGAGGATGAGGTGACTTCAATAGCCTCGATTAAAGGCTATCTGGATGGTCGGGAAATCACCCTGCCATATACGACCTCCTCCGGCAGACTGTCTAAAGGGAAACACAAGGTAACCTTCATGTCAGTAGATGCAGCTGGGAATCGCAAAAAGGAAACGATTCATTTTAAGATTGTGGATGAAGCACCTATTATTATGAATCAAGCCATACCGCTTGATAATGATAAAAAAGTATCTGTTCATCCGAAGCTAAGCGTGAAGGTAGAAGATCCAACTAATGATCAAATAATGGCTAAGTTTTTCTCAGGCAATCGCTATGATTTTACCTCCAAAGGGAGGAAACAATTAAAAGCATTTTCCAACATTGCAGATGAGGAACCGCCGCCCAATCAAACTTATCCGCGTGAAACAGGTATCTTAGCCAAGCAAGTAAATCAGATAGCCAAAGCAGATAAGACTTATTGGGTGACTGCCTCAAATAAAGGATTTCCGTATCAGCGATTTGAAATTTCACTGGATGAAACACCCGCGGAAATGAAAGAGGTTGAAGTAAAGTGGATCGGGCATTCCTTACAGGGAAGAAAGGTCACTTTATATGCCTGGAATATACAAAAATCTAGATGGGATGCATTAGCGTATGGCTACGGAAATAAGGATTTTTCGTTGAAAGCAAAGGTTGAGACAGAGGCCTATTTGAAAAATCAAAAGCTGCAGGTCCTTGTGCAGGACCAGATTATTGGCGAAGTGAATCGTCCATTTAATTTGGTCTGGATGTCAGATACCCAATATTATTCCGAATCATTCCCACATATTTTCCCAGTAATGACAAACTGGATTAGAATCCAAAATCAGCTTGGAAATGCGGAATATGTTATTCATACAGGGGATATTATTAATGTCAGATGGGATTTGGAGCAATGGGATATCGCGGATAAGAGTATGGGCATTTTGGATGAACATCATGTTCCTTATGGGGTAGTGTCCGGAAATCATGATGTGGGAAACTTGGTACTGGATTATCGCAATTATGGTAAATACTTTGGAGAAAAAAGATTTAAGCATACATCCCATTACGGAGGCGGGATGGAAAATAACACAAATCACTATGATTTAGCATCCTTTGGCGGGCACGATTTCCTCTTCCTGTATCTGGGCTGGGGTAAAGAAACCACGACTGCAACCCTAGATTGGGTTAATAAGGTATTAAACCAATACTCAGAGAGAAATGTGGTGCTTGCGGTCCATAATTATCTCGACCATCAAGGAAAACGGACGTATAACGGTAATCAGGTCTTTAAAGAAATTGTCCGGAAATACGAGAATATTAAATTGGTTCTTGCAGGGCATATTTCGGGGGCAAGCCGTAATGTAGCTACCATTCCTCTGAAGGGAAAACCGTCGAAATTCCGTAAAGTGTATGAAATGCTGGCCGATTATCAGAGTGGTCCGGAAGGCGGGGAGGGGTATATGCGGATGCTCCATTTCAATCCGGAGGCAAAGCAGTTATCAGTCAAAACGTACTCGCCTTACTTGGATGATTATAATTATTTTGAGCCGGAAGTCGATGAATTTACAATTGACCAACTGGAGCTGAACCCGATTCAGAAACAGGTGGCAACAGACTATATTGGCGTAAATGTGTACTCGAATACCTTATTGGGTGAAGATAAGGACGGAAAGAATCGGGAAAAAGTACAAATCCGCCTAAAGGATCTAAAAAACAAGCAGGATTATTTCTGGTATGTAGAAGTGAGCGACAGCTATGGAGGGCGATCACGTTCTCCGGTCTGGAAATTTACGACTAAATAAAGATAAAGTGCCCTTTGAACAGAATCGATTTCTATTCAAAGGGTTTTTGTTGTGTATTATTGTGGAAGAAGATGATTATGTTTTTTTAGATTAAACAAGCTATAATAAAACCATGACCGATTAGGAAGAGGGAATAGAATGATAGAATATTCTCTGGAAAAATTAAACGAAGAAAAAGTATTTAAGGATCCGGTGCATCGCTATGTGCATGTGAATGACCGGGTCATTTGGGATTTAATTGATACAAAGGAATTCCAGCGTTTAAGGCGAATTAAACAGCTTGGAACGACCTATTTAACATTTCATGGGGCTGAACACAGCCGTTTTAATCACTCTCTTGGAGTATATGAGATTGTGAGAAGAATTGTGGATGGGGTATTTGCTAATAGGCCGGAATGGAACCCGAAAGATCGTCTTCTTTCTTTATGTGCAGCTTTGCTCCATGACCTCGGGCATGGTCCTTTTTCACATGCCTTCGAAAAAGTCTTTGATTTGGACCATGAGGAATTCACAAGGAAGATTATTTTAGGGGATACTGAGGTTAATGCAATTTTAAAAAAGGTAGATGCCAGCTTTCCGAAAGAGGTAGCTGAAGTCATTGCCAAAACACATGCCAATAAATTGGTTGTCAGCTTAATCTCGAGTCAGCTTGATGCAGACCGGATGGACTACTTGTTACGGGATGCTTATTTTACTGGGGTGAGCTACGGCCAGTTTGATATGGAGCGGATTCTCCGAGTGATGAGACCGACGGAGGATCAGGTAGTTTTCAAGCAAAGCGGTATGCATGCTGTAGAAGATTACATTATGAGCCGCTATCAAATGTACTGGCAGGTTTATTTCCATCCAGTATCTCGAAGCGCAGAAGTGATTTTGACAAAAATCTTGCACCGCGCTAAAGATTTATATAAGAAGAATTATCAATTTAAACAGGAACCTCATCATTTTTCGTCTTTATTTACCCAGTCTGTTACCCTATATGATTATTTGAAATTAGACGATAGTATAATGCTGTACTATTTTCAGTTATGGGGAGAAGAAGAGGATAGCATACTGAGTGATTTATGCACGAGGTTCATGAACCGGAATTTGTTCCAGTATGTAGAATTCCTTCCGTCATCCAGTGCGGAAATGAAAAAAGTGATGGAGCTCACTCAATTGTTCGCAGCAGCCGGTCTCGATCCGGAGTATTATTTGGTGCTAGATTCTTCATCGGATTTACCGTATGATTTTTATCGGCCTGGAGAAGAAGGAGAAAGGGTACCGATTTATCTGTTATCCAAAACGAGAGAACTTAAAGAGCTTTCCAGACAATCGGATATCGTAGACGCGATTTCCGGTAAACGACGCACGGATCATAAACTGTACTTTCCTGCTGATATTTTAGAAGATGAAGCGAATCATAAAGAAATAAAGGAAAAAATAAAAGAATTGCTTGATTGGGATTAATTGATATTGAAGGAGTGAAGAATGGTGTTGAAGGAGCATGCCAGAATTCTTTCAGCCATAGATGCGGCCGGGCATATTGGGGGAAGAAAAAAGCTTCAAAAGATGGTGTTTATCTCAAAAAAACTCGAATATCCTTTTCAGGAGAGATTTGAATTTCATTTTTATGGACCCTATTCAGAGGAATTAACGTTAAAGATAGAAGAGCTTTGCAATTTAGGCCTTTTATCTGAAATAAAGGATAAGGAAAATGGCTATGTTCATTATGACTACTCTTTAACAGAGGCAGGCAAAGAATTTCTTTCTTTATACAGCAAAGACAATGAAAACGACGAGCTGTCTGCATGTGTGAAGGGATTGAACAATCATAATGCACGTTTTCTTGAATTGGTTTCTACGGTTTTTTATTTCGACCATTTATCCAAGGATGAGATTATTAAGAAAATCCAGGAACTAAAGGCGGAGCAACAGTATTTGCCTGAGGAAATAGAGGAAGCCTTCAATTATGCAGCACAGCTTATTAAGGAAAATAAACCAATGTACGCGAATTAGTTCTTTTTAATACTGGAGAAATAAAAAGAATGGAGCATATTTGCTCCATTCGGCTCCCACTTAAAAACGAAAGTCGGGTCCAATAATATGTAATTGGATCAATAATGTTCGGTGTGGATGAAAGACACGCAATCCGAACAAAGTTTATTGATCGCTGGCGCGTACACCGCCAACCGCATAATGAGATTTAGTCATTTCTTCAATGAACACCGTAATTCTTTCTTTTGGTGCTCCTGTTGTTTCAGAAACTGCTTCAGTGACTTTTTCACATAAGGCCTTTTTTTGTTCTTCAGTGCGGCCCTCCAACATTTTAACGGTTACATACGGCATATAATGTCCTCCTCATTTGTAAAACAAGTGATTATGTTGATAGTTTTTCATAATCGCCGGCGGAAAGCAAGTGGTGAAAAGCAGAATGGAAAGTTGAACCTAACTGAAAGGTTTTATATTAAGGAAAAAGGGGATGTTTTGATGTTTGATTTTCAAAGCATATTGGTCAATTTACCATATACACTTGTAACTCTCGCCATTGCGTTTACTGTTCATGAATATGCACATGCCTATGCGGCCTATAAATTTGGAGATATGACTGCAAAAAATCAGGGACGGCTGACATTAAATCCGCTTCGGCACATTGATCCATTAGGTGCGATATTTATTATATTGGTCGGGTTTGGCTGGGCGAAACCTGTACCGGTCAATCGCTTCTTCTTTAAAAATCCACGGATGAACAGTATTGTTGTTTCAGTGGTAGGCCCTTTGAGTAATCTTGTGCTGGCTTTTATTGGTGTCCTATTGATATATATTATAAGCATCGCAGGATTTAATTTACCTGAGTTTATCTACACGTTTTTTAATATTTTTATCCGCTTGAATGTTGTACTGTTTGTATTTAATTTATTGCCATTTCCTCCACTTGATGGGTATCGTATTATTGAGGACCTCGTTCCGGCTGATATACGTCCAAAAATGACACAGTATGAACAATATGGAGCGTTGATTTTCCTTATCCTGGTGATTACACCGCTTGGTAATTACACAATCGATCCAATCATTTATAATTTAGTACCAGCGATTGAGCGATTCTTAGTTTCAATATTTATTTAAAGGGAGGCTTGTACATATCCATGAGTCAAGAGAAGAAAAAACCAACTTTTAATATCATTAAAAACGACCCTACTGATGGCCATAAAGGCTTTGGAATGGGGGCGTTGAGCCTGGAAAATGTTTCACCTGTCATTATTGATGTGGAAGCAGGTGAAGCGTTTGTCGATATTGGTGCTATGCATGCAAGAAGTGCTATCGAAAGACGAATCAAATTTTTACCGAATAAAGATGAAGTACCAAACGGAAAGCCATACTGGCTTGTTTGGGTTACAATTGAACAGACGAAACAGGGAGCCTATTATGCTGGTGTGACGGCATGCGAAATGACGGTTGATGAAGAGATTCGCCGCGGCTATAAATCATTGCCAGAGCATGTGAATCGCATGGATAAATCATTGAAAAGACATATTATCGTTGAGCATATGGATGAACCTTCAAAAATCATCTTAGCTAACTTCCTGAAAAAACATAATGAAGAGCTTTGGAAAAACTCCCCTGATGAATTGAAGGAAAAGCTAAACGCTAACTAATATTGACAAAAACGTGAAAATTATGGATTTTTTTGTAAAGTAATTCAGCATATTACTTGTCGGTTTTCAGTAAAAAAAGTACACTAAAAACAGTGTGCAAGCACGTAGAGCTAGGACGCAAAAATCCCCAAACCGTTAATGGTTTGGGGATTTTTGTTTTCTTATGCTCATGGGTCGGATTGTTTAAAGCTTTCCAAATGGCCATACTCTCTTGTACCACGGATCATGTGACTTTTCTTTATTCTTTTCATCAGAAGGGCTTAGATCGTTTCCCTTGTTTATATGATTATGGCAATACTGTTTCGGCTCGGTTCCTTTTTTATAGTAAGTAAGGCGTTTAACCGGGCAGGCTCCGTGTGCAAGCAAGCCGCTTTCGGGGTCAATTTCTACCGCAACAATATTTTTCGGCTGTTTAAACTCTTTAACAGGCTCATCCTCTAGGGATTGCTCCATAAAGCTCGCCCAAATTTCTTTGGCTGCAATTTTATCTTGTTTAGTTTCGATTTTCTGAGAGCGATCATATCCGGTCCAAACACCTGTCGTAAGCTGAGGAGTATAGCCAATCATCCAGCTATCATACTCAGTTGAGCCTGACTTTCCAGCATAGGGCCTTGAAAGCTTAGGTGCGATTGAGGCGCCTGTCACAGATGCGTAACCATTTAGCTTTTTATCGAACACACCTGTCAGCATTTGTGTCATGACATAGGCATCCGCTTGCTTCAGTACGGCTGTCCGTTCTAATTTTTTCTGATATAAAACCTCTCCGTCACGCCCTGTAACCTTAGTGATAAAGTAAGGTTTAACCTTTTTTCCTCCGTTGGCAAATAAGTTATAGGCATTTGTCATTTCCAAAGGCTTAACTCCGGACGTTCCAAGCGCCAGTGAGGGAA
This sequence comes from Bacillus sp. E214, assembly GCF_008087365.1. NCBI lineage: Bacteria > Bacillati > Bacillota > Bacilli > Caryophanales > Bacillaceae > Bacillus > Bacillus sp. E214. The sequence continues at coordinate 145,114 of NZ_VENN01000002.1, forward strand.
CCTTGGTCATAGGAGTGGTTAATCCAAATCGCTTTACAGCCTTAACCAGTTCATCCTCTCCAAGGAACAGATGTGTTTTGACGGCAAATATATTGTCTGATACAGCCAGGGCCTGAGCCAGTGTAATCGATTCATTGGCATATCGGTTATTAAAATTATGGGGTGTATATTTTTCTTTTCCTCCTTCAAATGAAAAGGTGGTCACTTCACTTCGCAAGGTCGTCGATGGTGTGAACCCTTTTTCTAAAGCTGTGTAATATAGCAGCGGCTTAATCGTGGAACCGGGCTGTCTAAGTGCCTGGGTCGCACGATTGAATGAGCTATGCTCATAATTGGTTCCGCCAATCAATGCTTTAACCATACCGTTATGGGGATTCATCGCAATTAAAGCAGCCTGAAAATCACCTTCCGGCTGCACATGCTTGGCAATAGCCTCTTCAGCAATGGCCTGCTGCTTGGAATTGAAGGTTGTATACACCTTTAATCCCCCTTGCCTGATCAGCTCCTCATTCCCCTTTAAGACCTGACGTAACTCATGATTGACTGCATCCAGAAAATAGGGTGCCTCCTGTTTTTTCTCTGTAATCAGGGAACCGTATATGGGCAAGCGGTCGGCTAATGCCAATGTTTCTTTTGCCTGTTCTGCACTCAGCTGACTGGTTTCCTTTAAAGAGTTGAGGACAATAGCCTGCCGTTCCTTTGCGTTCTTTTTCGAAACAAGTGGTGAATAAATGCCTGGTCCCTTTGGAATGCCAGCAAGCAGGCTTGCTTCAGCCAAGGATAGATCTTTGGCATCCTTATGAAAATAATAGTGGCTCGCAGCCTGTATACCATACATTCCATGCCCGTAATAAATCGTATTTAAATAACCTTCGAGAATCTCATCCTTACTGAAATGGTCTTCAATCCGAAGAGTGTAGAGAGCTTCCTTAGCCTTTCGTGACCAGGTTTTTTCTGAATCAAGGAAGAGGTTCTTGGCATACTGCTGAGTGATTGTACTGGCTCCCTGCACCTTGGCCATGGCAATCGTGTCAGATACAATTGCTCCTATAATTCTCTTTGTATCAAACCCGTTATGATGATAAAAATTTCGATCCTCAACTGCCAGAGTAGATTGTATTAAATAAGGCGATATCTCACTGAGAGGTACCCAATACCGCCTCTCGGCCCCGTGGCTTTCCGTAAATGTACTTAAATCATCAGCTAAATATTGAGTGGTTTGCGGGACGGATATGGCTGGAGGTCCGGCAAGCTTTACAATAAGTAGGACGGTAACAAACCCAATCACTCCAAATGTAGCAATCAGTGATCCGAAAAGTATAAGGGATCTCTTATAGGCAAGTAATTTCCTTCTTCTAAGTCTGCTTGGAGACACATGTCTTCCCCCTGATCTGTTGTGAAATTATTCATATTAGTAGTATGAAAATAAACCAACATTTTTAAACGTAAAACAGACATAGAAACGATAATATTGGAAATATCGGAAAATCTTTACTTTTTTATAAGAATGCACTATACTCTTCTAAGTTTAATAGATAGTGAATGATAATTGGGCCGCTGAAACTGAAACAAGAAAAGAGGTTCATCATGGGTATTTGGTTCACGGAGAAGCAAACAAATCATTTTGGAATCACCATGAAGATAAGTCGTACCTTGCATACGGAACAAACAGACTTTCAAAAACTGGATATTGTAGAGACAGTAGAGTGGGGTAAGATGCTGCTGCTGGATGATATGGTGATGACATCTGTGAAGGATGAATTTGTCTATCATGAGATGGTAGCCCACGTTCCCCTACATACGCACCCTTGTCCAGAGCATGTCCTCGTTGTAGGAGGCGGGGATGGTGGCGTAATCCGTGAAGTGCTTAAGCATGAGAATGTAAAAAAAGCTACTTTGGTAGAGATTGATGGCAGAGTCATTGAGTACTCAAAACAGTTTTTACCAGAAGTTGCAGGAAGCCTGACTGACCATCGGGTTGAAGTACTGGTTGATGACGGATTTATGCATATTGCCAAAAGCGAAAATAAATATGATGTAATTATCGTAGATTCTACAGAGCCGGTTGGACCGGCCGTAAATTTGTTTACGAAGGGCTTCTATGCAGGAATCTATCAGGCATTAAAGGAAGAGGGCATCTTTGTTGCACAAACGGATAACCCTTGGTTTAAAGCGGATTTAATTCAATCGGTCTTTAAAGATGTAAAAGAGATTTTTCCGATTACCGGCCTATATACGGCTAATATCCCAACCTATCCGAGCGGTTTATGGACCTTTACAATTGGTTCAAAAAAACACCATCCTTTAGAGATTTGTGATGATAGATTCATTGAAATGGAAACAAAGTATTATACAAAGGAGCTTCATAAGGCTGCCTTTGTGCTGCCTAAATTTGTAGCTGATCTTTTAAAATAAACAGAAATGAACATATAGATGAGGATTAAAGGAGTGCAGATTATGAGATTTGATGAAGCCTATTCCGGTAATGTTTTTATAGGAAGTCATCCCAATTTTAAAGATTCAGAGGCGGTTCTCTACGGAATGCCAATGGATTGGACAGTTAGCTTTCGTCCTGGATCCAGGTTTGGCCCAGCGCGTATACGAGAAGTATCCCTTGGTTTGGAAGAATACAGCCCTTATATCGATCGACATTTAGAGGTTGTTAAATTTTTTGATGCGGGCGATATTCCGCTCCCTTTTGGAAATCCGCAAAGAAGCATTGATATGATAGAGGCGTACATTGAAACCCTTTTGGCAGAAGGGAAATTCCCGCTTGGTATGGGCGGCGAGCATCTCGTTACATGGCCGATTATAAAAGCAATTCATAAGAAGTATGAGGATTTGGCTATTATCCATTTTGATGCTCATGCAGATTTGAGAGAAGAATATGAAGGCGAGCCGCTTTCCCATTCAACTCCGATTCGGAAGATTTGTAATTTGATTGGTGCAGAGAATGTCTATTCTTTCGGCATTCGTTCAGGTATGAGGGAAGAGTTTCAATTTGCCAAGGATTCCGGAATGCATATGTATAAATTTGATGTGGCGGAGCCATTAAAAAAAGTACTGCCCACCCTTGCCGGCCGAAATGTGTATGTCACCATTGATATTGATGTACTTGACCCAGCACATGCACCGGGTACGGGAACTGCTGAAGCAGGCGGTATTACATCTAAAGAAATGCTTGAGGCTATAACTGCTATATCAAACTCTGGCGTAAATGTGGTGGGAGCAGATCTTGTAGAAGTTGCTCCTGCTTATGATTCCTCTGAACAAACACAAATTGCTGCAGCTAAATTTATTCGCGAAATTCTTTTAGGTTGGGTAAATAAACGCCTGTAATTGAATAAGACTAGCAATCCCCTGTCTATGATAGTAGAGCAAGGGGATTTTTTTTAGAAAAAAAGATTCGGACAAGTTGCCAGAGAGTTTTTCTTTACCTTATACTTGTATGATTGAGTAAAATAATCAATTCCAGGGGGAATTCATTAAATGACCGAGGAAAAAAGCAACGCACCCATAGAGGTCATGGTACGGCTAAAGACGCATATCCAATATGTTGACGATGAAGAGAACATCGAGCTAATTACATTTGGCACGTTGCATCACATGCCAAATGCCACATATATCCGCTATATTGAGCACGTTGAAAACAATGGGAAAATCAATACAACTGTTAAATATGACGGGGATGAAATGCTAATTATTAGAAGCGGCGCGGTTAAAATGAGACAGCTTTACAAAATTGGCACAGAAACCAGCGGCTCTTATGAAAGCATTCATGGTACACTGGATTTAACGACACGTACAAATAAGCTGGAGCATACCGTCCATCCGGAAACGAAGGAAGAGATTTTCCATGTTTCCTACAACCTATTTTTACAACAAGAGAATGTGGGCAACTACTCACTTACATTGACGGTCAAGGAGGAAAAGACAAGATGAACATCGTAACAGAGATTCAGGATCAGATTAAAGAAGAGATTAAGCAGGCAGTAATTAAGGCTGGATTAGCGGAAGAAGCAGTGATTCCAGGTGTAATTCTTGAATTGCCAAAGGATAAAACACATGGAGATTATTCTACTAATATGGCTATGCAGCTTGCCCGTATTGCTAAGAAGGCACCTCGGACAATAGCAGAGGAAATCATTAATCATTTTGATACTTCAAAGGCATCAATTGAAAAAATTGAAATTGCCGGACCGGGATTTATCAATTTTTATTTAAACAATGGATACTTAACAAATCTGATTCCCGCTATTTTGGAGTCAGGGGAAGCTTATGGTGAATCTAATGTAGGCGGAGGAGAAAAAATTCAGGTTGAGTTTGTTTCTGCGAATCCAACAGGAGATCTTCACTTGGGTCATGCCCGCGGTGCGGCAGTTGGGGATTCTTTATCCAATATCCTGGCTAAAGCTGGCTGGGATGTATCCCGTGAATACTATATTAATGATGCGGGTAACCAAATCAATAATCTGGCATATTCAGTTGAAGCTCGCTATTTACAGGCGCTTGGAATGGAGAAAGAAATGCCTGCAGATGGCTATCATGGAGAAGACATTATCAATATCGGTAAACGTATGGCTGAAGAATTTGGCGATAAATATGTAAATGCTGATGAAGAAGAGCGCTTTAAATTTTTCCGTGAGTACGGGTTGAAATATGAAATGGAAAAATTGAAAAAAGACCTTGAGAGCTTCCGTGTCCCATTTGATGTATGGTTCTCTGAAACATCTCTTTATGAAGATGGCAAAATTATGCCTGCATTGGAGCTGTTAAGAGAAAAAGGATATATCTATGAGATGGATGGAGCTACCTGGTTCAAATCTACTGATTTTGGCGATGATAAAGACCGTGTATTAATTAAGAATGATGGTTCATACACCTATCTCCTACCAGACATCGCATACCATAAAAATAAGCTGGAACGCGGATTTGAAAAATTAATCAACATTTGGGGAGCAGACCATCATGGGTATATTCCTCGTATGCAAGCTGCGATTCAGGCGATGGGTTACGGAAAAGATACGTTGGAGGTAGAAATCATCCAGCTTGTTCACCTGTTCAAAAATGGTGAGAAAATGAAAATGTCCAAGCGTACAGGAAAAGCTGTCACAATGAGAGACTTGATGGAGGAAGTTGGTTTAGATGCCGTGCGTTATTTCTTTGCGATGAGAAGTGCGGACACGCATATGGACTTTGACCTTGATCTGGCTGTATCCGAATCCAATGATAATCCAGTGTACTACGCTCAATATGCACATGCTCGTATTTGCAGTATCCTTCGTCAGGGAGCTGAAGTGGGTATTACATTGGAAGGCGACGCAGAGCTTAGCCGATTGGGTTCTGAAAAAGAAATTGACCTTCTGAAGAAACTTGGTGAATTCCCACAAGCGGTTGCAGAAGCGGCTCAAAAACGTATGCCGCACAGAATCACGAATTATATCTTTGATCTGGCTTCCACATTCCATAGCTTCTATAATGCTGATAAAGTATTAGATCAGGAAGAGCCTGAAAGAAGTAAAGCTAGACTTGCTCTTGTTCAGGCAACAAAAATTACATTGGCAAATGCATTAAAACTAATTGGTGTATCTGCTCCAGAAAAAATGTAATCTCATACTAATAAAATGCCCACACCATAAGAGAGGTGTGGGTTGTTTTTGTTAGTCTAGTGACAGACTGCTAACAAATATTATCTTATCCTGATGCTTCCGCCGCTGATTCGATTGATTCCTCTTAATGAGGCCAAATCCTCAATTAGCTTCATCATCGCGATATCCTTATTTTTCGCCTCGATTATGAAATCAATTTCAGAAATTCCTATTTGCTTCAGCATTTGGATAAATGGCATGATAAAGTCAACATCGACGTTGGATGCGTGTGCGCGAATTTCACGCTCCGAACGGGGAGAAGAAATATGGATTTTAGGCTTCCAGCCTCTTAATTCCCATGTCAGAAGAATACGGGGCAACAATTTTTCCAATGGAGTCATAGAAGGATTTGCCACGTGATGATGGTAATCAAATAAAAGCGGGATATCCTCATGCTCACAAACCTGCAGAGTCTCTTCAGTTGTATAAGTCTTATCATCATTTTCGAGTGTCATGAGCTGCTTAATGGATTCAGGGATTTTTTGGCTATTGGCATAAAACCGTTGAATAGCCGTTTGTTTATTTCCATATGATCCGCCGACATGGATATTAATGAGTGCTTGGTCTGGCATTCCCATAGCCTCCAGCATTTTATAATGGTAAACCATATCTTCAACCGCTTTATCTGTCACATCATGATTAGGAGAGGTAAAAAGTGTAAAGGCATTCGGGTGGAAGCTGACACGAAGCTTGTGTTTCCGTACCAGTTTGCCAATTTCAGCCCAATCTTTTTTGAAAGGTGTAATAAAATCCCACTTAACATCAGGGTGAGTTGCAAGCGGTACAATCGAGCTTGAGAAACGATAGATCGGTATTTCATGTGCAATATTATAATGGAGAATTCGTTTGGTGGTTTCGATATTTTGTTTAGTAATTGCGAGTAATCGTTCGATTTGCTCTTCTTGAGATAGTCCGCTCCATCGTGTATAGGTGATGGTTTTGGAGGGGGTTGAATTCCAAAGATTTAAAGCAGTGGATACATATCCAAATCGAATATCCATAAATAAAGGCCTCTCCTTTCCATGTTTTTAAGTAGTAGCCGTTTATTAAGCTATGCGGCAGGGTATTGGTATTAAACTGTAAAATACTTCCTGGATATGGATTGAAACTGAATCAATGTATACCTCAAAGTAGTTCCTCTAACCAATATCTACTCATCTTAGTATGACTAAAAATATAAAAATAAATCTCAAATGATCTATTCGACAAACTAGATTATATTTACCATGTTTTAATAATTAATCTAAAATATGTAAGTTATTGATTGACTGAATGCTCATTCATTATATAAAATATAGTTATACTATATTGGGTTTAGTGTCGTTTTATGTTGTAGGTAACTTTTAAATCATGCTTTCGGTAGCAAAAGGGGGAAGACGGGGATGGAGATGAATGGTCTTCTATGGATCAACTTAGTTGCAGCTGTTCTTGTAACCGCTTACGCAGTTTGGCTGTTCACGTATCTGATCAGAACAAGGATTGCCTATATTAAACTTGGCAAGAAAACTGAGTTTGATAATGACGTAAAGAAGAGGCTGGAAAAGATTTGGGTATTTGTATTTGGGCAGAAAAAATTACTGAAGGATAAGAAAAGCGGAACGATGCATGTGCTCTTCTTTTACGGGTTTATCCTTGTCCAATTTGGAGCGATTGATCTAATTTGGAAAGGGATTAAACCGGGATCTCATTTGCCATTGGGACCTATATATCCGATTTTTACTTTTTTCCAGGAGATAGTTGTACTCCTGGTACTGGTGGCTGTTGTTTGGGCATTCTATCGCCGTTATATTGAGAAGCTTGTTCGGCTAAAGAGGGGATTTAAAGCCGGTCTAGTTCTGATCTTTATCGGAGGATTAATGCTAGCAACGCTTGTAGCGAACGGGGCTGCTATTGTATGGCATGGCGGTGAGCTTCATTGGTCAGAGCCTGTTGCTTCTACGATTGCGATGGCGCTTGGCTGGATGAATGAGACAGCTGCCATAGCTGTATTCTATGTGGCCTGGTGGATACATTTACTATTCATTTTGACGTTCTTGGTATATATTCCGCAATCGAAGCACGCACATTTAATTGCCGGACCAGCCAATGTTTATTTGCACAGATTAACTCCGCCAAAATTAAAGAAAATTGATTTTGAGGATGAAACACAGGAAACGTATGGAGCAGGTAAGATTCAGGACTTTACGGATCTGCAGCTCGTCGATTTATACGCATGCGTGGAGTGCGGCCGTTGCACCAATATGTGTCCGGCAACCGGGACAGGAAAAATGCTGTCACCAATGGACGTTCTAATTAAAATGCGTGACCATTTAACGTTTACGGGAGCTGCAGTTACAAGGAAAGAGCCATGGGTTCCGGGATTTGTATTCAGTAATACGAAAGGCAATCAAATCGCGGTGGCTGCACAGGGTGCGGGTGCTGCGGAGTCTGCGGCAGCAGCTGAATTGTACAATCCAGCTTTGGTGGGTGAGGTTATTACAGAGGAAGAGCTTTGGGCATGTACTACATGCCGCAACTGTGAGGATCAGTGTCCGGTTATGAATGAGCATGTTGGAACCATTATTGATATGCGTCGCTTTCTTGTATTAACGGAAGGTAAAGTACCTGCTGATGCTCAGCGTGCGATGCAAAATATCGAACGTCAGGGAAACCCTTGGGGATTAAACCGTAAAGAGCGTGAAGATTGGCGTGAAGCTCGTGAGGATGTAGTTGTACCGACTGTGAAGGAAATGAAGAAGTCTGGTGAAGAGTTTGAATACTTATTCTGGGTCGGCTCAATGGGATCCTATGACAACCGTTCACAAAAAATTGCTTTATCATTTGCGAAACTTTTAAATGAAGCCGGCGTTAAATTTGCGATTCTCGGTAATAAGGAGAAAAACTCCGGAGATACACCGCGACGTCTTGGGAACGAATTCCTGTTCCAGGAGCTGGCTACAAAGAATATTGAAGAGTTCGAAAAAAATGAGGTCAAAAAGATTGTTACAATCGATCCGCATGCTTTCAATATCTTCAAAAATGAATATCCGGACTTCGGCTTACAGGCAGAGGTTTATCATCATACACAGGTGCTGGCTGATCTAGTGAAGGAAGGCAGATTAAAACCAACTTATGCCGTTAATGAAAAAATTACGTTCCATGATTCTTGTTACTTGGGAAGGTACAACGATGTCTATGATGCACCGAGGGATATTTTAAAAGCAATTCCGGGAGCCTCATTTGTAGAAATAGAAAGAAATCGCGAAAATGGAATGTGCTGTGGAGCGGGTGGGGGCTTGATGTGGATGGAAGAGGAAACAGGCCACCGTATCAATGTTGCCCGTACGGAACAAGCTCTTGAGGTCAATCCGACAGTTATCAGCTCAGGCTGTCCATATTGCTTAACTATGTTAAGTGACGGCACAAAGGCGAAGGAAGTTGAAGAAGAAGTTAAAACATACGATGTGGCAGAACTGCTTGAAAAAGCGGTATTTGGGGAACATAGGGAGCTTGCATCTTAATTTTCACCGATATATGAAGGGGTTCATATAGTAATAGATGAGACAGAAACGGAAATTTACACAACTATTTGTTTTCGAAATATTGTGTAAATATTTCCGTTTCTTTCTTATTTACAGTAAAATACAAATATACCAAATTAAAGCGCTTACATATTTTCTGCCAACGACGAGCGAGCGTTCAGTCAATTAACCAAAGTATGAAATTTGAAAGCGGAGGGATAACGATGGGGAAAACCGTAATTATTGATGGAGCTAGGACGCCTTTTGGAAAATTTGGAGGAGCATTAAGCAGTTTAACAGCTTCGGAGTTAGGCGGAATAGCAATCAAAGAGGCTATAGAACGTGCAGGTGTAAATGCGGCAGATGTGAATGAAGTCATTATGGGATGTGTATTACAGGGTGGCCAAGGGCAAATCGTTTCTCGTCAGGCCTCAAGACATGCAGGGCTTCCATGGTCAGTAAAGACAGAGACGATTAATAAAGTATGTGCATCGGGTTTACGAAGCGTCACGCTCGGAGACCAGATCATTCGGCTTGGTGAAGAAGAAGTTATCGTGGCCGGCGGGATGGAATCAATGAGCAATGCTCCATATATTCTTCCGAAAGCAAGGTGGGGAGCTCGTATGGGAGATACGCCGCTGGTCGATATGATGGTCCATGATGGTTTGACATGCAGCTTTACCGGTGTACATATGGGGTCTTACGGTAACAGCACATCTGAGGACCTGGAATTATCAAGAAGTGATCAGGATAACTGGGCTTATCAGAGCCATCAAAAGGCAATTCGAGCAATTGAATCCGGCCTTCTGCAGGAAGAAATCGTTCCAGTATCGGTCAAACAGCGTAAAGGTGAGCCGGTTGTTGTGGAAATCGATGAAGCGCCGCGAAAAGATACGACAGTGGAGAAGCTGAGTTCCTTGAAACCGGCATTTGACCGGGATGGAACAATAACGGCTGGAAACGCACCGGGGATTAATGACGGGGCTGGAGCACTTGTTTTAATGAGTGAGGATAAAGCAATTGATGAAGGATACAAGATTGGTGCAAGAATTATCGGCCATGCCGAAATTGCTGTGGAAGCAAAGGATTTCCCAAAAACTCCCGGCTTAGTCATTAATGAGCTGCTTAAGAAAACAGAAAAATCACTGGATGATATTGATTTATTTGAAGTGAATGAGGCATTTGCAGCGGTTGCCCTTGCGAGTGGCAAGCTTGCCAATCTTGATGCTGAAAAAGTGAATGTAAATGGTGGAGCGGTTGCCCTTGGCCATCCAATCGGAGCTAGTGGGGCGCGAATCATTCTCACCCTCATGTATGAACTGAAGAGACGTGGCGGCGGCATAGGGATCGCGTCTATCTGCAGCGGCGGCGGACAGGGAGATGCCATTATGATCGAAGTGCCAAAGGCAAAAGAATAAAAAAACGGGGTGAAGTGGGATGGAGATTAAAAAAATAATGGTTATCGGTGCAGGGCAAATGGGGTCTGGAATTGCACAGGTTTGTGCGGTATCAGGGTTCGAGGTGTTTCTGCACGATTTAACTGAAGAGTTTGTAAAAAAGGGTCTGGTTACCATCGAAAATAATTTGTTAAGGCAAGTGGAGAAGGGGCGTTTAAGTGAACAGGAAAAAGTAGAGATCCTGGAAAGATTAACACCCTCAACTGAAATGAAAAATGCAGGTCATGTCGACCTCATAATTGAAGCAGCTACAGAAAATATGGATATCAAAAAGAAAATATTTAAAGAGCTTGATGAGGTTGCGTCGGTTCACACAATTCTCGCTACGAATACCTCTTCCTTACCAATTACGGAAATTGCAGCAGCAACAAAACGTCCGGAGCAGGTAATCGGTATGCATTTTATGAATCCTGTGCCTGTCATGAAGCTTGTGGAGATCATTCGCGGTCTCGCAACTTCTGAAGAAGTATATAAAAAAATTGAAGAGACCGCTAAAGAGCTCGGAAAGATTCCGGTAGAAGTAAATGATTTTCCTGGCTTTGTTTCAAACCGCATACTCATGCCGATGATCAACGAAGCCATATTCACCCTATATGAAGGGGTTGCTTCCAAGGAAGCCATTGATGAAGTGATGAAGCTGGGGATGAATCATCCAATGGGTCCGCTGCAGCTCGCTGATTTTATTGGGCTTGATACATGTTTGTACATTATGGAAACCTTGCATGAAGGTCTTGGAGATGACAAATATCGGCCATGTCCGCTGCTACGTAAATATGTAAGTGCCGGTTGGCTCGGCAAGAAATCCGGCAGAGGATTTTACCAATACAACTAAGTTTGTCAAAAAGGAGGCTGGCTGCAATGGAATTCACGTTTACGGATGAGCAGCAAATGATGAGAAAAATGGTTCGTGAATTTGCCGTCAAGGAAATCGAGCCATTTGTACCAAAGATGGAAGCTGGATTGTTTCCGAGGGAGATTGTATCCAAAATGGCGGAGCTTGGACTGATGGGGATTCCGATACCGGAGTCATATGGCGGGGCCGGAATGGATTATATCTCCTACATTACAGCGATACATGAAATATCGAAAATAAGTCCGACAGTCGGCGTGATTTTATCCGTCCATACATCTGTTGGAACCTACCCGATTTTGAATTTTGGTAATGAAGAACAAAAAAAGGCGTATATACCGAAGCTTGCAAGTGGCGAATATCTGGGGGCTTTCTGTCTAACTGAACCAAGTGCCGGATCAGATGCAGGCTCCCTGAAATCAAGAGCTGTAAGAAAAAATGGGGAGTATATCGTCAATGGTTCAAAAATATTTATCACGAATGGCGGTGAGGCAGATGTCTATATTGTTTTTGCCTCTACGGATCCTTCTAAGAGAAATAAGGGAATCAGCGCTTTTATTGTAGACAAAGACACGCCCGGACTTATCATCGGCAAGGATGAAAATAAAATGGGCTTGCATGGATCAAGAACAGTTCAGCTCATCTTTGAGGATATGAGAGTACCGGCCGAGAATCTGCTAGGGGAAGAAGGACAGGGAATGTCCATCGCGCTGAATAACCTGAATACAGGGCGGATTGGGATTGCAGCACAGGCACTTGGAATAGCGGAAGGGGCTTTTCAGCATGCTGTCCAATATGCAAAGAATCGCAGCCAATTTGGGAAACCAATCTCTGCTCAGCAGGGAATAGGCTTTAAGCTCGCCGATATGGGGACAATGGTTGAGGCTTCAAAATTACTGGTTTATCAGGCAGCTGCTTTAAAAAGTTCGAATCAGCCTTGTACAAAGGAGGCATCCATGGCAAAGCTGTTTGCCTCGCGTACGGCAGTTGAAGTGGCGACCGAAGCAATCCAGGTTTTTGGAGGCTATGGCTATACCGAGGAATACCCAGTAGAACGTTATTTCAGGGATGCAAAGGTGACAGAAATATACGAAGGTACAAGCGAAATCCAACGAATAGTAATCAGTAAGCATTTGATGGGCTAATAGAACAGGGGGAAATAGGAATGAATTTTAAATTATCAGAGGAACATGAAATGATTCGCAAAATGGTTAGGGACTTTGCCCGGAATGAAGTCGCACCGACTGCGGCCGAACGGGATGAGGAAGAGCGTTTTGACAGGGAAATCTTTAACAAAATGGCGGAGCTCGGGCTTACAGGTATTCCTTGGCCAGAGGAGTATGGTGGAATCGGCAGTGATTATGTAGCCTATTGCATTGCCATTGAAGAACTTTCGCGTGTCTGTGCTTCAACAGGTGTTACGCTATCTGCTCATACATCATTGGCTGGCTGGCCAATTTATAAATTTGGCAATGAAGAACAAAAGCAAAAATATTTAAGACCTATGGCGCAGGGAGAGAAAATTGGAGCGTATGGGCTGACGGAGCCGGGATCGGGCTCGGATTCGGGAGCTATGAAAACAACTGCCCGTCTGGAAGAAGATCATTATGTTTTAAATGGCTCTAAAATATTCATTACAAATGGGGGCGTGGCGGATACATATGTGGTCTTTGCATTGACAGATCCGTCCTCTAAACATAAAGGTACAAGCGCATTCATTGTGGAGAAAGATTTCCCTGGCTTTAGTGTTGGAAAAAAGGAAAAGAAACTCGGGATTCGTTCATCTCCAACAACAGAGATTATTTTTGAAGAGTGTAAAGTACCGAAGGAGAATCTATTAGGTACAGAGGGAGAAGGATTTAAAATCGCCATGATGACCCTTGATGGAGGAAGAAATGGCATTGCTGCGCAGGCTGTTGGAATCGCTCAGGGAGCGCTCGACGCTGCAGTGGATTATGCGAGGGAGCGAGTTCAGTTCGGCAAGCCAATTTCTGCCCAGCAGGGAGTTGGCTTTAAGCTTGCAGATATGGCAACCAGTATAGAGGCTTCAAGACTTTTAACCTATCAGGCGGCTTGGCTGGAATCCGAGGGACTTCCGTATGGAAAAGAGTCGGCTATGTCCAAATTATTTGCCGGCGATACAGCAATGAAGGTCACAACAGAAGCGGTACAGGTATTTGGCGGGTATGGATATACAAAGGATTATCCGGTTGAACGCTATATGCGTGATGCGAAAATAACACAAATTTATGAAGGAACACAGGAAATCCAAAGACTTGTTATCTCAAGAATGCTCACCAAAAACTAATTTCAAATTTTTATAGGGTTCTTCCCGGCTATCTTTATCCGGGGAGAATTGATTTTTAAAAGAAATACTTGTAGGTAGGTGGGTGAAAGGGTGAAGAGAATCGTAGTCCATGCCTCAGTAAAGGATGAGAGGCTAGTGAAAAAACGCCGGGACGAGATGATCAAAGGGGCGGTCTCTTTATTCATAGAGAAGGGCTACCACCGAACAACAACAAGGGAAATAGCGAAGGCAGCAGGATTCAGTATTGGAACGCTCTATGAATATATCAGATCCAAGGATGATATTTTATATCTCGTTTGTGACAATATTTACGATGAGGTGAAGGACCGGCTTCAAAAGGCGCTTGAAGAAAGCGAGGGGACATTTGCCGGACTGCGCTTAGGTATCGCCTATTATTTTAAAATTTGTGATGAAATGCAGGATGAAGTATTGGTGATGTACCAGGAAGCAAAATCGTTGAGTAGGGCAGCACTGCCATATGTATTAAATAAAGAAAATGAAATGACGAAAATGTTTGAGGAACTTATTCAGACATGTGTACAGCATGAGGAAATTGATTTAAGCCCGATACAAATTCACCTGCTTGCACATAACATTATTGTTCATGGACAAATGTGGGCATTCAGGAGATGGGGACTTAGAAAAAGCTTTACAATCGATCAATATATTGAAATGCAATCGCATCTTCTTTTAAGCGGTTTAGCCAATGGGGAAAACAGATAAGCAAAGGGGAATGAAAAAAGATGAATAAAGGATATAAACCGAAACACCCTATCCGTTTTGTGACGGCTTCGAGTTTATTTGATGGGCACGATGTCAGTGTCAATATTATGAGAAGAATTCTTCAGGCAAAAGGAGCGGAGGTGATTCACCTTGGTCATAATCGTTCTGTTGAGGAAATTGTTAATGCAGCTATTCAGGAGGATGTTCAGGGGATTGCTGTTTCTTCCTATCAGGGTGGTCACGTAGAATTTTTTAAGTATATGTACGATTTGCTCAAGGAAAGAGGAGCCGGCCATATTCGTATTTATGGGGGCGGCGGAGGAGTCATCATACCAAGGGAGATTAAAGAGCTGCATGAATATGGGATTGCAAAGATTTTTTCACCGGATGATGGAAGAGAAATGGGCCTTGAGGGCATGATGGAATTGCTAATACGTGAATGTGATTATCCACTGCCCCCGCTTGAAGAGTTGAATGAGGGGAATCTATCCGTATCGGCCCCATTAACTGTAGCACGCGCGATTACGATGGTGGAAAATCGCTTGCTGGCTGGGCAGGAAGCCGTTGCTTTGTCAGATGAACTGCAAAAAATAGATGATAAACAGGTTAATCATATTCCGGTAATTGGGATAACCGGTACTGGGGGAGCGGGAAAGAGCTCGCTTACAGATGAATTAATAAGGCGATTCATTAATGAAATCCCTGAACAAAACATAGCAATTCTTTCGATTGACCCAACGAAGCAGAAAACAGGCGGAGCGTTGCTTGGAGACAGAATACGAATGAATGCCATTTTTCATCCGCGTGTGTATATGAGGAGCTTGGCGACGCGGAACTCACACTCTGAGCTTTCCAATTCGATAAAAGATGCAATAGCTGTCGTAAAAGCAGCCGGATTTGATGCTGTAATTATTGAAACAAGCGGAATTGGCCAGGGAGATGCGGCAATAACGGAAGTATGTGATATATCCATGTATGTCATGACAAGTGAGTTTGGAGCCCCTTCACAGCTTGAGAAAATAGATATGATTGATTTTGCTGATTTAATTGTTATTAATAAATTTGAAAGAAAAGGATCAGAGGATGCATTGCGCCAGGTTCAAAAACAATACCAGCGCAGCCGCAATCTATTTGATAAGGATCTGGCTGAAATGCCGGTGTACGGAACGATTGCGAGCCAGTTTAATGATGTGGGTACAAACGCACTTTTTGCTGCGTTGCTTGAAGTCATTGAGAAGAAAACAGGTCAGGAATACAAAAGCCGTTTTAATACATCTGTGCGTTCAGAAAAGCAAAATGTCATCATCCCTCCCGACCGTCAATATTACTTACGGGAAATCGCTGAAACAGTAAAGCAATATCATGCCGCCTCACTTGAGCAACAACAGATTGCCAGGCGATTATTTCAAATAGAAGGTACCATACAGGCGTTAGAGGAAGAGGGATATTCAGCGGATGGAACAGAGCCGCTGAGCGAGCTTCAAAAGGGATACAGGCAAAATCTAACCAATGAGTCAAAAGCCATTCTTGATGGCTGGAATAATCAGAAGGAATTATATTCAAAAACAGAACTGATTACGAAAGTACGAAATAAGGAAATTAAGACAGAATTGAGGACTAGTACATTAAGTGGTCTGACCATACCGAAAGTAGCTTTACCTAAGTTTCAGGATTATGGAGAAATCCTGCGCTGGGTACAGAAAGAGAATGTTCCCGGGAAATTTCCGTTCACTGCAGGTGTGTTTCCGTTTAAAAGACAGGAAGAGGATCCGAAGCGGCAATTTGCCGGAGAAGGATCACCGGAGAGAACGAACCGCCGTTTTCATTATTTATCAAAGGATGATACGGCCAAACGGCTGAGCACGGCTTTTGATTCGGTCACACTATATGGCGAGGATCCGCATATACGCCCAGATATTTATGGGAAGGTTGGGGAAAGCGGTGTAAGTGTCTGTACCCTTGAGGATATGAAAAAACTCTATGATGGGTTTGATTTATGTTCACCAAGTACTTCCGTTTCTATGACAATCAATGGCCCTGCTCCCATCATTCTTGCTATGTTTATGAATACCGCCATTGATCAACAAATAGAGAAAAAGCAAGCAGAGCTTAAAAGAACTCTTACTTCTGAGGAAAAGGAAACTGTAAAAAAAGAGACCCTGGAGATTGTCAGAGGAACCGTTCAGGCAGATATTTTAAAGGAAGATCAGGGACAGAATACATGTATCTTTTCTACTGAGTTCGCATTAAAACTGATGGGCGATATCCAGGAGTACTTCGTAAAAAATCGGGTGAGAAATTATTATTCTGTCTCCATATCCGGTTATCACATCGCTGAGGCAGGAGCAAATCCCATTTCACAATTAGCATTTACACTGTCGAATGGCTTTACGTATGTAGAATATTATTTAAGCCGAGGTATGGACATTGATTCGTTTGCACCGAATCTCTCGTTCTTTTTCTCAAATGGACTGGACCCAGAATATACTGTTCTCGGACGTGTGGCAAGGCGAATATGGGCAATTGTTATGAGAGATAAATACGGTGCGAATGAACGAAGCCAAAAGCTGAAATATCATATCCAAACCTCGGGACGTTCCCTGCATGCTCAGGAAATTGATTTTAATGATATCCGTACGACTCTGCAGGCTTTGCTTGCTTTGCAGGATAATTGTAACTCCCTGCATACCAATGCCTATGACGAAGCAATCACTACACCAACGGAGGAATCCGTACGAAGGGCCATGGCCATTCAGATGATTGTTACGAAAGAATTTGGCTGGATGAAGAATGAAAATTCTCTTCAGGGTTCCTTCATTGTTGAGGAATTAACGGATTTAGTAGAAGAAGCGGTTCTCCGCGAATTTGAACGAATCAACGACAGAGGTGGAGTCCTTGGAGCAATGGAAATGCAGTATCAACGTGGCAAAATTCAGGATGAATCTCTTGTTTATGAAATGAAAAAGCATTCGGGTGAGCTTCCGATTATTGGTGTGAACACCTATTTAAATCCTAATCCGCCGAGTGAAGATGAAGTAAACAATATGGAATTGGCCCGTGCCACAAAGGATGAAAAGAATTTACAAATTGCTAATCTAGATAAATTTAAGGAGATTCATGGAATGGCTGCAGAAAATGCTCTAACTCAACTCAAAGAGGCTGCCATTAATGGAGAGAACATATTTGAACAGCTGATGGAAACTGTTAAAACAGCCAGTCTTGGCCAAATCACCCATGCATTATATGAAGTTGGAGGGCAATATCGCAGAAATATGTAAGTTTCTGTGCTACCAGAGTACAGACTAATTAATGTCTGTACTCTGATTTTTTAGGATGACATTCAAAGGATTGATCATTTGCTCAATATTTGTGTATGGGATTGAACATTAATAGCTGGTTGTATGGTAGGATAAAAAAGTAGAAGCTTTTTATTATAAGATACATAAAAGCAGGTTATAATGGAGAAACGAGAGGATACTGGAAACGGGTTGAACAAAGACCGATCAGTGCCCCTTTAAGTCCTTGTGATGGCTTTTTATTTATATTCTTATAAAGCCGCAAGAGGAAAAAGGATAGAACGGATAAAATAAAGTGGCAAAAAGATGAATCGTTTGGTTATAATGGGATATGCATAATTGGGCATTCATGTTGATTTGATAGAAAGGAAGTGCGAACAATGAAACTAGCCAACCTGTCTAAGGAAGAAGTAAGTGAAATGGCTTACATTGAAATTGCGAACGTGTTACTTATAGAAAAGAAAGAAGCAATAGATTTTAAGGTAATGATGGATAAAATCCAAAAATTACTTGGTTTGACAGATGAAGAAGTTAGTGCAAAAATGGGCCAATTCTATACAGATCTAAATGTAGACGGCCGTTTTATCAGTATTGGAGACAATCGCTGGGGACTAAAAGGATGGTACCCTGTTGAACAAGTTGAAGAAGAAACAGTTCCAGCTTCTAAAGTGAAGAAGAAGAAAAAAGGCAAAAAAGCACTCGTTGATGACTTTGATGATGAGGATGAAGTTCTTGATTTTGATGATCTTGATGACTTCGATGACGACGATGATGAGGATGATTCTTTAATTGATGATTTCGACGATATCGATGACATCGATGATGATGAGGATGATGATGACGAGGATCTAATCGAGGACGAAGTTATCGTTGAGGATGATTATGATCTTGACGAAGAAGAAGAGGAAGAAGATCTTGTGATTGACGAAGAAGAAGAGGACGACAATCGCTAATCCTTTAACCTTGACTTAAAGTGTCAATCTTTGTAGAATATTCATTGGGCTCCTTTAAAATAAAGGAAACACTATTAAGCGATTTTAAGCTCCCTTGCTTGCAAGGGGGCTTTTTTATTTTTTTTAGGGGATAGGCCCGATGAAAAAACAAAAACTAATCACTATTAATAGATTTGTGCTTACCAAATGAAATCAATACGATCTTTTAGGAGGTTTTTATAGATGACAAAATATATTTTTGTTACAGGCGGAGTTGTATCTTCTTTAGGAAAAGGGATTACAGCTGCTTCACTTGGCCGCTTATTGAAAAACAGAGGCTTGAAAGTGACAATCCAAAAATTTGACCCATACATCAATGTGGACCCGGGAACGATGAGTCCTTATCAACATGGTGAAGTTTTCGTAACAGATGATGGTGCAGAAACAGATTTAGACTTAGGCCATTATGAGCGTTTTATTGATATCAATTTATCTAAGCTTTCCAATGTAACAACAGGTAAAGTATACTCTCACGTGTTAAAGAAAGAGCGCCGCGGAGACTATTTAGGCGGAACGGTGCAAGTAATCCCGCATATTACGAATGAGATTAAAGAGCGGATTTTGAAAGCTGGCCATGATACAAATGCGGATGTCGTTATTACCGAAATTGGCGGAACAGTAGGGGATATTGAATCCTTGCCATTCCTGGAAGCGATTCGTCAAATTAAGAGTGATATTGGCAGCGATAACGTTCTATACATTCACTGTACATTGATTCCTTACCTTAAAGCTGCTGGTGAAATGAAAACAAAGCCTACACAGCACAGTGTTAAAGAATTGCGCAGCTTAGGTATTCAGCCAAATATTATCGTCGTGCGTACAGAATTACCAATCTCTCAGGATATGAAAGACAAACTTGCTCTGTTCTGTGACATTGATAAAAATTCTGTCATCGAGTGCCGTGATGCAGAAACTTTATATTCCATTCCATTGGATCTTCAGGCACAAGGAATGGACGAAATTGTTTGTAACCATTTGAAATTGCAAACAAACGATGCAGATATGACAGAATGGAAAGAGTTGCTACATAAAGTAACGAATCTGACCAAAGAAGTGAAAATCGGTCTTGTTGGAAAATATGTAGAGCTTCAAGATGCCTATATTTCTGTAGTAGAAGCATTAAAACATGCCGGCTATGCATTTGATGCAGATGTGAAGATTAAATGGATTAACGCAGAGCATGTAAATAAAGAGAATGTAAATGAAATGCTTGATGATGTGGATGGTATTTTGGTGCCGGGCGGATTTGGAGACCGTGGTGTTGAAGGAAAAATCCTAGCAACCGAATATGCCCGCACTAACAAAAAGCCGTTCTTTGGAATCTGTCTTGGTATGCAGTTAGCATCCATTGAATTTGCACGTAACGTTCTTGGGTTAAAAGATGCTCATTCTTCTGAGCTTAATCCGGAAACGACAAACCCAATCATTGACTTACTTCCTGAACAAATTGATATCGAGGACCTTGGCGGGACTCTTAGACTTGGTTTATATCCATGTAAAATTGTTCCTGGAACGAAAACATTTGAAGCTTATCAAGATGAAGTGGTATATGAGCGCCACCGCCATCGTTATGAGTTCAACAACCATTACCGCGAAGATATGGAGAAACAAGGCTTTATCTTCTCAGGTACCAGCCCGGATGGACGTCTGGTAGAAATTATTGAATTGAAGGATCATCCTTGGTTCATTGCTTCTCAATTCCATCCAGAATTCAAATCAAGACCACAGCGTCCGCAGCCATTGTTCCGTGAATTCATTCATGCATCACTAGGCGAAAAATAATAAAAATAAAGGTGTACAGAAAATCAGTTACTACTGATAGCTCTGTACACCTTTTTTATTTTCGAGTGATTTTTTACTCAAAAGTGATATTTGTACTCATAAGGGCGATTAAATATACAATTCGTCCTATAAAGGTTCAATAAATTGGAAAACGCTCATCTGAAAAGGCTATTCAATTAGTTGAAATTATAAAATTTCAACTAACCTCAATCGTCCAAACTTACAACTTTATATAGTAAACGAAATCATTATCAGAAAACTTTTATCAAACAAAAACAGACAAGAAACTTGCTGGTATGCGCTTACGTAATGTAAAGTTATTTTTTGGCCAAGCAGGATAATTATTCTTCTTCATATTCCTTAATGATTTCATCGATTGACAGAGTGATTCCCTGATAAACGAAGAGGGCGGCTGCAAGGGTGGGAATCCCGCTTCTTGTTCCATCCTCATTTGGAATAAGACCTCGTGTTGCTTTTAAATCAATATGGATATCTGCCAGATTGGCAAGGTTCGGCGTATTGATATCATCTGCAGCAGGAGCCAGGGAAACGGCAACAAAAGGGATACGCTGTCCGTTTAAGGATTCAGCTAAAGCAACTGCTTCCGGTTCGGTTGCAGTTCGTGCAAAAATGATGGCGCGGTCTCGTTGCTCGATTTGAGCCATATATTGGCCGTTATACAATCGCTTCACGCCTTTGATCGGTTCAGGTCCATCGATTGCCTGGCTGATAATCCCATCCATTTCTTTAAAACCATGAAGATAAACAATACCATGGCTGACTAAAGCCTGAGCTAATAATCTCGCTGCGTCCTCCATATTTTCCTGTTCATCTTGTTCAATTTTTTTATAAATACCAGTTAATTGAGTTAAATATATTTTCAGCATTTGGGTCAACTCCTGATTTTAATAGTAATAGATGCTTTCATTTTTACTGTTTTTACAGCATTAAAATGATAAGTTCCTGTCAAAGTATAAATGCTTGAACGTAAATTGTCGAAAGACAATTTCGTTTGAATAAAGGTATTATTTACCTATTAGTAGAACTTATAGATTTAAGTGTCTTATTTATACAGGCTAACGGAAAGAAGGAGCTGTGTAAAATGAATGAAAAAATTTTAATTGTTGATGATCAATTTGGCATCCGTATTTTGCTGAATGAAGTACTGCAGCAGGAAGGATATCAAACATTTCTGGCGGCAAATGGAGAGCAGGCATTGGCGCTCCAGAAAAGTGAATCACCAGATTTAGTGTTGCTGGATATGAAAATTCCCGGTATGGACGGAATTGAGATTTTAAAAAGAATGAAAGAAGAAGATCAGGGCATTCGTGTATTAATTATGACAGCGTATGGAGAATTAGATATGATTCAGGAAGCGATGAACCTGGGAGCCTTGACTCATTTTGCAAAACCATTTGATATTGATGATATTAGGAAAGCGGTAAAGGATCATTTACCGGTTGCTAAAATTGACAGTTAAATGTACATTTTGCACACTTGTTGATAGTTTGAGGACAAGTTGATATGCTAGAGATAACTTCCCTCTGACGCTTTTTGCAGAAGGGGGAATACATATCGATCCATTAGGGAAAATGATAAGGGAAGCCGTTTGGCTCGAGCTTATTATTAACAAGGAGGAAGAAAAATGCCTTTAGTATCAATGACTGAAATGCTGAACAAAGCAAAAGAAGAAGGATATGCAGTTGGACAATTTAATATCAATAATCTAGAGTATACCCAAGCTATTCTTCAAGCTGCTGAGGAAGAAAAATCTCCAGTAATCTTAGGGGTTTCTGAAGGGGCAGCTCGTTACATGGGCGGTTTTAAAGTGTGTGTAGCAATGACAAAAGCCTTAATGGAAGAATACAAGACAACAGTTCCAGTTGCTATTCACTTAGACCACGGTTCCAGCTTTGAAAAATGTAAAGAAGCTGTTGATGCAGGATTCACTTCCGTTATGATTGATGCTTCTCATCACCCATACGAAGAGAATATTGAAATTACTTCTAAAGTGGTTGAATATGCTCATGCAAATGGTGTTTCTGTTGAAGCAGAACTTGGAACAGTTGGCGGACAAGAAGATGACGTAGTAGCTGATGGCGTTATCTATGCTGACGTTGAAGAGTGTAAAGATCTTGTAAAACGTACAAATATCGACTGTCTTGCTCCAGCGTTAGGCTCTGTTCACGGACCTTACAAAGGTGAACCGAAATTAGGTTTCAAAGAGATGGAAGAAATCGGAAAAGAAACTGGTATGCCATTAGTACTTCACGGTGGATCCGGTATTCCTTTACACGATATCCAAAAAGCTATTTCTCTTGGAACAGCTAAAATTAATGTAAATACTGAAAACCAAATCACTTCTGCTAAAGCGGTACGTGAAGTATTGGCTGCGGACAAAGAAGTATACGATCCACGTAAATACCTTGGACCAGCTCGTGAAGCAATTAAAGAAACGGTTATCGGTAAAATTCGTGAATTCGGTTCTAATAACAAAGCATAAAAGATATCTTTACGAGAGGATGCCACTCATCATGGGATCCTCTTTTTTACTATACATAATTTTGGTTAAATCATACGTTTTTAAAGGTGAAATTATTTGCTCAAAATGGAGAACAATGACACAATATAAAAGACATAGAAATTCATTCAAGGAGGAATTTAAATGAAGTTTTTTATAGATACAGCAAACTTAAATGAAATTAAAGAGGCCCATGCACTTGGTATTTTGGCAGGTGTAACAACGAACCCATCATTAGTTGCGAAGGAAAAAGATGTTTCTTTCCATGATCGTCTGCGTGAAATAACAGCGTTGGTACCTGGTTCTGTAAGTGCAGAGGTTATTGCACTGGATGCGGAAGGTATGATTCGTGAGGGTAAAGAATTAGCTGAGATTGCTCCGAACATCACAGTAAAAGTACCAATGACTCCAGACGGATTAAAAGCAGTTCATGCATTGACTGAAGCAGGAATCAAAACAAACGTAACTTTAATTTTTAATGCCAATCAGGCTTTATTAGCTGCTAGAGCAGGTGCAACATATGTTTCTCCTTTTATCGGAAGATTAGATGATATTGGACAAAATGGACTTGATTTAATAGCTGAAATTGCAGAAATCTTTGCAATCCATGATATCGATTCAGAGATTATTGCAGCAAGTATCCGTCATCCACAGCATGTGACGCAAGCAGCACTTCGCGGCGCACATATTGCAACGGTTCCTTATAACGTAATTCTTCAAATTTGTAAGCATCCGCTAACAGACAAAGGAATTGAAGCATTCCTTAAGGATTGGGAAACAAGAACAGAAAAATAATCGTGGTAAAATATGTATGAATGATCCGAGCTTGTGAAATAATTTGACAGACTAGCTTTAATTCAGGTGATTTTTGTGGTAATATTTACCTTATTCTCGCCGGACGGATAAAATCACATCAAGGGCGCAGAAGGGAGTTATTATGGAAAAGCTTAAAATAGCGGGTGGGTATCCGCTAAAAGGGGAAGTTCGCATAAGTGGTGCAAAGAATAGTGCAGTTGCTTTAATACCAGCAACTATTCTTGCTGACTCATCTGTAACAATTGAGGGGCTTCCAAATATCTCTGACGTAGAAATGCTTAAAGGATTACTTGAAGAAATCGGCGGTCAGGTAACACTTGACTCAACTGAAATGACTGTTGATCCGAGTAAGATGATATCAATGCCTCTTCCAAACGGAAGGGTCAAACAATTACGTGCCTCCTATTATTTAATGGGAGCGATGCTCGGTAAATTTAAGAAAGCAGTTATTGGCTTGCCGGGGGGATGCTATTTGGGACCTCGCCCAATTGATCAGCATATCAAAGGATTTGAAGCTCTCGGTGCTCAGGTAACAAATGAGCAGGGGGCAATCTATTTGCGTGCTGAAGAATTACGTGGAGCCCGAATCTACCTGGATGTTGTCAGCGTAGGAGCAACGATTAATATCATGCTCGCAGCTGTATTAGCTAAAGGCAAAACCATTATTGAAAATGCTGCGAAAGAGCCGGAAATTATCGATGTTGCAACATTGTTAACGAATATGGGAGCCCGTATCAAAGGTGCAGGTACGGATGTCATTCGTATCGAGGGTGTCGAAAAACTTCATGGTTGCAGACATACCATTATTCCTGACCGTATCGAGGCAGGAACCTATATGATTGTTGCCGCAGCAGTTGGAGAAGGTATATTGATTGATAATGTAATACCGCAGCATCTTGAATCCCTGATTGCAAAGCTAAGAGAAATGGGAATTGATATTGAAGAGCGGGACGACCAGATTTATATACCGAAGGCTGAAAAATTAAAAGCAGTAGATATAAAAACCCTTGTATATCCTGGTTTCCCTACGGATTTACAGCAGCCCTTAACAGCATTATTGACGAAGGCTACTGGATCTTCCGTTGTTACGGATACCATATATGGATCTCGATTTAAACATATAGATGAATTAAGCAGGATGAACGCCGATATTAAGGTAGAAGGCCGTTCTGCAATTATTAATGGACCTGTTCAGCTTAATGGAGCAAAAGTGAAGGCAAGTGATTTGCGCGCCGGAGCTGCTTTAATTATTGCTGGTCTATTAGCAGAGGGAGTTACCGAAATAACCGGTGTCGAGCATATCGATCGGGGATACAGCTTTATAGTGGACAAGCTTTCAGGACTGGGAGCGACCATATGGAGAGAACAATTATCGCCGAGAGAGATTGAGCAGCTTAAGAATTCTTAATGTAACAATCTAAATAAGAAACCAAATTTGGTTATGAAAACGTAATTTAGATAAAAATAGTAGTTCCTCCAGGTGAAAATCTGGAGGACTTTATTATAAAAATTATGAAATTGTGATATATTGAGAATGTTGCAATAGTTTTAAAAACCTCTATGTGATGTTAATAGTTGAAGTCTGAATCAAAAGCGAGTAAAATGGATTTGTTTTTGAGAAAAAAATAGAATAGAATATAATTGCTAATGAAAGCAACAAATGGTTTACGTGGATTTAAACCGCAACTCATCCTTTTACCTTCCTAAATATTTTCTTCTTGATAACCCTATCCATGTAGTAATAAACAAATCACTAAAATCAATCTAATTAATTTACTGAAGTGTGGTGTCATAATGGAATTAACAATTTCCGATTTAGAGAATTTAAAGCTAAAAGAGCTTTATGAACAAGCTAAAAAGTATAAAGTGTCCTATTATAGTAAGCTGACAAAGAAAGAATTGATCTTTGCCATCTTAAAAGCTCAGGCGGAGCGAGATGGGTACCTATTCATGGAAGGTGTTTTAGAAATCATTCCATCTGAAGGGTTTGGATTCCTAAGACCGATCAATTACTCACCAAGTTCAGAGGATATCTATATTTCGGCATCTCAGATTCGCCGATTTGATCTAAGAAACGGTGATAAAGTATCCGGTAAGGTACGTCCTCCAAAAGAAAATGAACGGTATTATGGATTATTGCATGTTGAAGCAGTGAATGGGGATAATCCTGAATCAGCTAAGGAGAGGGTGCATTTCCCTGCATTAACTCCGCTGTATCCTGATCGTCAGGTTGTACTTGAAACAACTCCCCGCAATGTATCTACACGTGTAATGGATATCGTAGCACCTGTTGGTTTTGGGCAACGTGGATTGATTGTCGCACCTCCAAAGGCTGGTAAAACGATGCTTCTTAAAGAAATCGCCAATGCCATTACAACGAATCACCCGGATGCGGAATTAATCGTCCTTTTAATTGACGAGCGTCCTGAGGAAGTAACAGATATCGAGCGATCTGTACAGGCAGATGTAGTCAGCTCAACATTTGATGAGGTTCCTGAAAACCATATCAAAGTAGCAGAGCTTGTATTAGAGCGTGCTATGCGTCTGGTTGAGCATAAACGAGATGTTATTATTTTAATGGATAGTATAACAAGATTGGCACGTGCTTATAACCTAGTAATCCCTCCAAGCGGCAGAACATTGTCAGGTGGGATTGACCCGGCGGCATTTCACCGTCCGAAGCGTTTCTTTGGAGCTGCCCGTAATATTGAAGAAGGCGGTAGCTTAACCATTTTAGCAACAGCTCTTGTGGATACAGGTTCAAGAATGGATGACGTTATTTACGAAGAATTTAAAGGAACGGGTAATATGGAGCTTCACCTGGATCGCTCACTAGCAGAAAGAAGAATATTCCCTGCTATTGATATTCGCCGATCTGGGACAAGGAAAGAGGAGCTTATTATTCCGAAAGACCATTTGGAAAAATTATGGGCTATTCGCAAAACGATGTCAGATATGCCTGATTTTGCTGAGCGTCTGTTACGAAAACTTAAACAAACTAAAACCAACCAAGAATTCTTTCAATACCTCGATGACGAGATGAAAAAGTCAACGGGCGGATCGAAAAGAATCTTGTAATAGTAGCAGTAGCTGTTGATTTAAAATAACACGTCTGTTATAATATCTTGAGTGTGCTTATACTAAAAAGAGCACGCTTGATAACTCTGTTTCGAAAGACTCAGGGCGGAAGGAGTGGAAAAGATGAAAACAGGAATTCACCCTAATTACAAAACAGCAACTGTTAAATGTGCTTGTGGTAATGAATTTGTAACTGGCTCTGTTAAAGAAGAGGTGCGCGTAGAGGTTTGCAATGAATGCCACCCATTCTACACTGGACGTCAAAAGTTTGCTTCTGCTGATGGACGTGTTGAGCGTTTCAACAAGAAGTATGGTTTCAAATCCCAACAACAAGAACAATAATTTTGATTTTCGGAAACAGGCAGCGGGTAAGCCGCTTGCCTGTTTTTTTGCTTTAAGGCAGACACAGGCTAATGTACTGAGAAAAACATGTTGGTCTGTGTTTGTATGTTTTTAGAGGAGTTATATCAATTTTTTAACAACAAAGGTCTCTATTAACAAATGATAAAAAATCTTTTCTTGAGCAGTTTATGATGTATAATTATCTATTGGTATAGTAAATGCAGGAATGTTACAAGCAAAATCCTAATGAACCTAGTAAAGACAGGAAGGGAGACCCCAACACATGTACGAAACGAAACAATTTGGCTGGATAGAATTAATTTGTGGCAGCATGTTTTCCGGAAAATCTGAAGAACTGATTCGCAGGGTAAGGAGAGCGGTCTTTGCTAAGCAATCCATTGCTGTTTTCAAACCGGCTATTGATAATCGATACAGTGAGGAAGCGGTGGTTTCCCACAATGGAACTTCTGTTATTGCCAAAGGCATTACGCATTCATCCCATATCTTCGATCATATAGATTTAGATACAGATTTAATTGCCATTGATGAAGTGCAGTTTTTTGACGAAGAAATTGTACAGGTTGCTCAGCATTTGGCAGACAGCGGCTATCGAGTAATCCTGGCTGGCCTTGATCAGGATTTTAGAGGAGAGCCATTCGGGCCGATGCCGGAGTTAATGTGCCTGGCAGAACAGGTAACAAAACTACAGGCAGTTTGTTCCGT
The DNA here is from genome assembly GCF_008087365.1 of Bacillus sp. E214. NCBI lineage: Bacteria > Bacillati > Bacillota > Bacilli > Caryophanales > Bacillaceae > Bacillus > Bacillus sp. E214. The sequence continues at coordinate 173,150 of NZ_VENN01000002.1, forward strand.
ATGCGGATCCCCTGCAAGCCGGACGCAGCGTTTGATTGATAAGAAGCCTGCAGGCTATGAGGACCCTGTTATTTTAGTGGGTGCATCGGAATCCTATGAGCCAAGATGCCGTCATCATCATGAAGTACCAGGCAAACAAGAAACGGTACATACACCGATTAACGGTGGTATCGAAAACATAAAAACAAACAGGCTTTAAAAGGAATGAACACCTCCGGAGGAATAAGTGGAATTTGGGGGTGTTTTTGTATGTCAGAAATAAAAGGGTATGGCAGATTAAAGGATGTATGTTCATCTTTGCCGTCTCTTTTTTTCGTTTCCGTCTGATTGTGGTACAATAAACAAATCAAATACTGAGGTAAAAACCTCTTTTAAAAACCTGTTAATGAGGTGAAGAAATTGATCGATCGTTTACAAGCGGTAGAAGACCGATATGACAAATTAAATGAGCTTTTGAGTGACCCGGAAATCGTAAATGACACTAAGAAGCTTCGCGAATATTCCAAGGAACAATCAGATATTCAGGAGACTGTCTTTGCGTATCGAGAATATAAAGATGTACGTTCCCAATTTGTTGATGCGAAAGCAATGCTTGAAGAGAAGCTGGATGCTGAAATGCGTGAAATGGTGAAGGAAGAAGTAGATGAACTTTCCGGACAAATGAAAGAGTTGGAAGAAAAGCTTAAAGTATTGCTAATTCCCAAAGATCCTAATGATGATAAAAACGTTATTATGGAAATTCGCGGAGCAGCCGGCGGTGATGAAGCGGCCCTATTCGCAGGAAGTCTTTATAGAATGTACAGCCGTTATGCTGAGGCACAAGGATGGAAGATTGATGTAATGGATTCAAATCCAACGGGGCTTGGCGGTTATAAAGAAATCATCTTTATGATTAATGGAAATGGCGCATACTCCAAGATGAAATTCGAAAACGGTGCCCATCGTGTACAACGTGTCCCTGAAACAGAATCAGGCGGTCGTATTCACACATCAACAGCGACTGTGGCTTGCTTACCGGAGGCAGAAGAGGTTGAGGTTGAAGTTCATGACAAAGATATCCGTGTAGATACGTTTGCATCCAGCGGACCGGGCGGACAAAGTGTTAACACTACCATGTCAGCTGTACGTCTTACTCACGTTCCTACGGGGATTGTTGTATCCTGCCAGGATGAAAAATCCCAGATTAAAAACAAAGAGAAAGCAATGAAAGTATTGCGTGCTCGTATTTATGATAAATTCCAGCAGGAAGCACAGGCTGAGTATGACAGTGCTCGTAAATCTGCAGTCGGAACAGGGGATCGCTCAGAACGTATCCGTACGTATAATTATCCGCAAAACCGTGTTACAGATCACCGCATTGGATTAACCATTCAAAAGCTGGATCAAATCATGGAAGGCAAATTGGATGAAGTGATTGATGCATTGATTGTTGAGGACCAGGCTAGCCGTCTTCAAAATGCGGAGGATTAAGAATGATGAAAGTGTATGAAGCTCTTCGATGGGCTTCTTCTTTTTTAAGGGAGAATGGCCGTGATGAAAATGCTGGAGAATGGCTGTTGATGAATCAGCTGGGTCTATCCCGTGCTCAAATGCTTGCGAATATGCATGATGAGTTAACGGAAGAGGAAGAAGCTATCTTTATAAAGGATGTAAAAAAGCATGGAATCGAAGCAGTACCTGTGCAGCATATAATTGGCAGCGAGGAGTTTTATGGCAGGACATTTCTGGTGAATGGAGATGTATTGATTCCGCGTCCTGAAACGGAAGAGCTGATATTTCATGCCTTAGCTAAACTAAAAAAGCTTTTCAATCCTGAAGAGAAGCTGGACATGGCTGATATTGGGACAGGCAGCGGGATTATTGCGATTACGATGGCCTTGGAATGCCCAGGTATGAAAGTGACGGCTGTCGATTTGTCAGAGAAAGCATTGAAACAGGCAGCTGAAAATGCTCAACGCCTTCAGGCTGAGGTGGCGTTCTTGCAGGGGGATTTGCTCAAACCATTAATAGATGCTGGTAAAAGGGTGAATGTTCTTCTTTCTAATCCTCCTTATATTCCTGAATCAGATCATGCAATCCTTTCGGATGTGGTTAAAAACCATGAACCTCATCTCGCCTTGTTTGCTGGAAATGATGGCTTGGATTGTTATCGCCAAATTACATCAGATCTGCCAAGTGTACTTGCAGACAAAGCATTGGTTGGATTTGAAGTAGGCGCCGGTCAGGGAGAGCAAGTAGCAGAACTAATGCAAGCTGTTTACCCTGAAGCCCATGTAGAAGTCCTGTTCGATATCAACGGAAAAGATCGAATGGTCTTTGGCGAAATAAAAAGCTGAAACGGCTTGATCAGAAGCGAGGAGCATAAGACAGGGGCTCGGAGGGAGGTGCTCTTCCCTCCCGCAGAGGTCATGCTTATGTCCTGAGCTTCTAGCCGTTGAAGCTAGATTACATAAAAAGCTGAAGGGCCTGTATCGATGAACGAAGACTAAGAACGCCACGTCCTGTGGCAACGTCTTCATGACCAACATCCTGTAGGCCCGCGACGAGCATAAGATGAATACTCGGAGGGATGCGTTCTTCTCTCCTGTAGAGTATTTGCTTATGACTCGAGCTCCTAGGCCCAGAAGCTGGATTACATAAAAAGCTGAGGCGACTGCCCAGCTCCGACAAGCATAAGGAGAGGCATGAAGGGAGGCTATTAAGGAACAAAGACTAAGAACGCCACATCGTGTGGCAACGTCTTTGTGATCAACTTCCTGTTGACCTCCGTAGTGGCTATCCTTATGACCTCGAGGAGCTAGGAGTCGAAGCTAGATTCTCAAAAATCCGAGATACCGTGTGCCCTGAAAAGATAGATTCCCAATATCTCCTTCTGCTAACATCCCGTAGTCTTTTCCACTTAAAGTCAATTCCATTCGGTCGCCGCTTTCCATCTCAAACGTCGCATAATACCAGGTATTGGACGAATTGTCACTTCCTCTGCTCTCTGATCGTTTGGTGACAACCTTAGCAACTACATTCAGCCTGGGCTGTTTATTATTATGACTCCATTTAGATAGGCTTTTGATGATAATAAATAGAAAAGTGCCAATGACTAAAATAAAAATAATACCAAAGATGATTGGAAATCCAGTTAAAAAAATGCCAAAGAACCCACCATCATCCATCAAAAAATTATCCATTTTTATACTCTCCCTTCCCTTAATTTCAAGAATGCGGTAAATAAAACGCAGTAGAAATAAAATTCAGATAATTATAGTTTAAGATAGAAAAAAACTGTCCACACTGTTTGTAAGTGAAGGGACGGTGTTTACGATGATGGCAAAAAAATATTTGCCTTTAATATATATTGTATTACTTTGTGCGGCAACAATGACTGGAATGATTACACCGAAAAACAGTTCTTCTGCGACAGAAACAGAGGTTCAAGTAATCCCGAATGAAGCGATCCGCTTACGGATCTTAGCAAACAGTAATAAAGAAGCTGACCAGGAATTGAAACGATCCATCAGGGATGAGGTCAATAAAGAAATTAACAAATGGGTAGCAGAATTAACTTCAATTGAGGAAGCCAGAAAAGTGATTGGTTCCCGTTTGTCTGATATAGAAGCTATAGCTGAAGATGTTATGGTCAAAGAAGGTAATGTACAAAAGATACAGGTTGATTTTGGTGAAACTGTTTTTCCAACTAAGCTATATGGACAATATTTATATCCGGCAGGCAAGTATGAAGCTATTAAAATCACATTGGGTGAGGGTCAAGGTGAGAACTGGTGGTGCGTCCTTTTCCCGCCGCTATGCTTTCTGGATTTCAACAGCGGAACAGCTGTAGCAAATGATTCAGCGTATGAAGAGTCAGCTGAAGAAGTTGAGCCAGTTAATAATAGTATGAACGAGGAAACTGCAGAACAAACGCAAACGGATGATCAAAAAATACAACCGATTAAGACTGCCGCCCAAACGGATAAATCGATTGAAAAGGCAGAAGATCAAGAAACGCAAATGGATTACGAGAACCAGTCTGAAGAAGCCGGACAAGATATCGCCCCTCCTGTTTATGAAAATCAGGATGAAGAGCCGGTTAAGGTGAAATTCTTTTTAAAAGAGATCTTGAAGGATTTGTTTTGAGAAACAGAATAGTACTCGGAGCAAATCAAGTTAAAAGTACAAATAGGAAGTGTTGTGCTGGAGCCGAAGTGGTTTCAGAATAGAGCGGGAAACTGGGAAATACCAGCCGAAGTTGAACAGAATTCAGCCGAACTGGCATAGAATTCAGCTGAATTTGCCAAAATAGCAGCCAACCGGATAATCAGCCTGATCCGGTTCTATTTTCCCTATTAATTCATATCCATATAGTAGTTGTGATTTGATAGTGAAGGGAGAATAGAAGGTGTATTATTTATCTATATCAAAAAGTACCGATATTGAAGGAATTGAGCGGTTTGCGGCACCTCAAGGAGTTGAGCTGCATCATGAAGACATTAGTTCAGGAAAATTTGTTTTATTAAAAGAAGAAGGCTCTATTAAAGGAATGATTGGTCTGGAGCCATGTGGAGATTATGGGGTGCTTAGGTCTTTTCTGTTTAAAGAGGAGGCTCAGGTGCAAGTACCTGCCCTGTTTGAAACGATCTTGGCTTTAGCAAAGGAAAAAGGGTTGAAAAAGATATTTCTGATATCGAATAAACTGCAAGCGTTAGGATTTTTTGAGGCTCTTCAATTTGAAAGAGTGAAAAACGGGGAGATTCCTAAAGACGTAAGAGATTCCTCGGTTGTGGAAAAGGTGTGGACAATAAACGAAACATATATCATGGAAAGAGCCCTATAAGGATGAAATTATCCACGATTTTATTGGCTTTATTCACAGACTGTGGATAAAGCTTGTTTTATTGTATAAATTCTTTTATACTTGCAAGGTGATTTTGTGAAAAATGTCGAGGAATCCTTATTTAATAAGTAATTTATAGAGAATGTTGTAGATTGGTGGCAGGTGATAATAGTGGAAACAAAAATGTGGACAGTGGATAAAACTGTGGATAAAGAAGAGGGTTATCCACAATTGATGGATGCGGCCCAAAAATTGAAAGCCGGAGAGCTGATTGCTTTTCCGACTGAAACGGTTTATGGACTTGGAGCAAATGCTTTACTTGGAGGGTCTGTAGCAGCTATTTATGAGGCGAAGGGAAGACCGAGTGATAATCCTTTAATCGTCCATATTGGAGAAAAGGAACAGGTTCATGGATTGGTAGGAGAAATTCCTGCAGTCGCAGATAAACTAATGGAACAATTTTGGCCAGGTCCGTTGACGCTAATTTTCCAAAAGAAAGAGGGCGTGTTCCCGGATGTTGTAACAGCAGGTCTTTCATCAGTAGCGATCCGAATGCCGGATCATCCGGTGGCATTGGATTTACTGAAAAAGGCGGGCTGTCCCACAGCCGCGCCAAGTGCAAATCTGTCTGGTAAACCAAGTCCGACAACAGCAGAGCATGTTCGCGAGGATTTAGATGGTAAAATTGCTGGGATCGTGGATGGAGGTCCAACTGGGGTTGGCTTGGAATCAACAGTACTTGATGTGACTGGCTGTATTCCGCAAATACTTAGACCTGGTGGTATTACGCGTGAACAACTGGAGAAGGTAGTCGGTGAAGTGTCTGTGGACCCTGGCTTGGTGAAGGACAGTGATGCACCGAAAGCTCCTGGTATGAAATATACACATTACGCACCGAAAGCCCCATTGACCTTGGTTGAGGGTACCCCTCAGTTTATCCAAACATTAATAAATGAAGAGCGGGACTTAGGTAAGCGAGTGGGTGTGTACACGGTTGACGAACATGCCCATTTGTATGAAGCTGATGTTATTATTACTGGCGGAAGCCGTGAGCAGCTGGACACTGTGGCTGAAAAAATGTATGGAGTGCTGCGCCAATTTGATAAAGAGCAGCCAGATCTAATTTTCGGAGAAGTGTATCCGGAGGATGGGATTGGGATTGCAATCATGAATCGCTTGAAGAAAGCGGCAGGAGGAAGAATCATCACACAAGACAAGTTCTAATTGATCCGGGACAGGCATATGTTTATTTAGGCTGGTCCCGGGAGGTTACTTGGATGGAACAAACGATGGTTGAATTTTTTGGCCTGCTTTTTATGGCTTTCGCACTCGGAATGGATGCCTTCTCAATTGGATTGGGAATGGGATCGTACAAGCTGAGGCTTAAGCAAGTACTCATCATTGGTTTTACTGTTGGTATTTTTCATGTGTGGATGCCGCTCTTGGGTATCTTTTCAGGAAAGTTATTATCCGCTCAGTTTGGATTGTTTGCCTCATACGCCGGTGCTGGTTTATTACTATTTCTTGGCTTGCAAATGCTGCTCACTGGAATTCAGGGTAAAGGTGAAACGGTTGTGGCTCCAGTTGGAACAGGATTGATTCTATTTGCGATAAGTGTCAGTTTGGATAGTTTCTCAGTTGGACTGAGCCTCGGAATGCTGGGATCCCGAGCGCTGATGACCATCCTGTGCTTTGGCTTTGCCGCCTTTTTCTTGACGGTGTCAGGGTTGTTGTTAGGGAGAAGAGTACATACATATCTCGGCAAATACAGCCTTGTTTTTGGGGGGAGCATCATGTTTGCGGTTGGGTTAAAGATCATCCTGCACCTGCATGGATAAAGATGTGTATCAGATTAATCTGATACATTTTTTTATTGTCCGTAAATATTCTATAATGGGGACAGGAGGGAAAATACGTTGAAGAATATTTTATTCGTTTGTACAGGAAATACATGTCGAAGTCCTATGGCAGAAGCTATTTTGCGAAATTATAATCTGTTTGATATAGAAGTAAAATCAGCAGGGGTTTATGCCTATGGGGGTCAAACGGCATCTGAGTATACGGTTACGGTACTTGATAAACACAAAATTGCGCAGGACCATGCCTCATCTCCATTAAAAGGAGAAGACATCGAGTGGGCAACCTATGTATTAACGATGACAGAAGGCCATAAGCAGTTAATTGCTTCGCATTACCCTCAGGCGATTGAAAAGACGTTTACATTAAAGGAATTTGTAAGTGACGATCCTGGGAACAGAGATATTTCAGATCCATTCGGGGGTAATGAACAAGTATATGAGCAAACTTTCCATGAATTATCTAAATGGATTAAAAAGCTTGTGGAAAAATTAAAAGACTAGATTTAGGATAGAAACTGTGCAGTTCAAATTGAAGGGAGCCATGTTACCATGAAAGTTATCATTGCATCAGATCACGGTGGAATAAATATAAGAAAAGAAATTATGAACCTAATGGAAGAGCTTGAGATTCAATATGAGGATTTTGGATGCGATTGTGAAACATCTGTTGATTATCCGGATTATGCGTTGCCTGTTGCTGAAAGAGTGGCAAAAGGAGAATTTGACAGAGGGATTTTGATCTGCGGTACTGGAATCGGAATGAGCATCGCGGCGAATAAAGTAAAAGGAATTCGTGCAGCATTGGTACATGATATGTTTAGTGCCCAAGCTACAAGAGCTCATAATAACAGTAACGTACTAACAATGGGAGAGCGTGTAATTGGTCCTGGTTTAGCCAGAGAAATTGCCCGCGTTTGGCTGACAACGGAATTTGAAGGCGGCCGCCATGAAACACGGATTGGAAAAATAGCTGAGGCAGAAAAATAAATCTTAGAAGGGCAGTAGAAGAATGAGTGAGATTAATTTAAAAGAAATAAAAACTCAGGTGACTGCCATTCTCGAAGATTTGGAAGCTCATTTTCCGATGAATGGCCGTTTGTTGGTAATTGGCTGCAGTACAAGTGAAGTAATCGGAAAGCGAATTGGTACAAGCGGGACGATGGAAGTGGCACAAGCAATCTTTGAGGCCATATATGATTTTTCTAAACAAAAGGGAGTCTACTTGGCTTTTCAGGGTTGTGAACATATTAATAGGGCTCTGATTATTGAACGAAAGACAGCTATTCAATATAATCTGGATGAAGTCTCAGTTGTGCCTGCCCGGAATGCGGGTGGAGCATTGGCCGCTTGTGCATTTGCTAATTTCGAGAATGCAGTTGTGGTTGAGCATATTCGTGCTGATGCAGGCATCGATATTGGGGATACAATGATTGGAATGCATCTGAAGCATGTTGCAGTCCCGTTGCGTTCAGCGATTAGAGAGATTGGGAAGGCGCATGTAACATTTGCTATGACCCGGCCGAAACTGATAGGTGGGCCGAGAGCTCAATATGATAGAGTAAATATTAGAGAAATGTAAGAATTATACGTCAATGGAATAAATGACTATTGTCCTTTTTCGTGCTAGAATTGAAGGGATTAAATTGAAGATTTGTCCGTTTTGACGAAAAGGGAGGAAGCTATAAGATGAGGCATTTGCAAAAGCAAGACTCGCAAGTATTTGATGCAATTCAACAAGAATTGGGCAGACAACGCGGTAAGATTGAGCTGATTGCTTCAGAAAACTTTGTCAGCGAAGCAGTAATGGAAGCTCAAGGATCCGTGCTTACGAATAAGTATGCGGAAGGATATCCAGGCAGACGCTATTACGGCGGCTGTGAATATGTGGACGTAGTTGAGGATTTGGCTAGGGAACGTGCCAAAAAGATATTTGGTGCGGAGCATGCAAACGTACAGCCACATTCAGGCGCTCAAGCAAATATGGCTGTTTACTTTACGATTTTGAATCCAGGAGATACGGTACTTGGAATGAACCTATCCCACGGAGGCCACTTAACTCACGGAAGCCCTGTAAACTTCAGCGGAATCCAATACAATTTTGTTGAATACGGTGTTGATGAAAAAACCCATCTTATAAATTACGAGGATGTTAGAGAGAAAGCAATCCAGTGTAAGCCTAAATTGATTGTTGCCGGTGCGAGTGCGTATCCACGTTCAATTGATTTCAAGAAATTCCGTGAAATTGCAGATGAAGTAGGCGCCTATTTAATGGTGGACATGGCTCATATTGCAGGGCTTGTTGCAGCCGGTTTGCACCCAAGTCCAGTTCCTTATGCGGAATTCGTCACGACGACAACTCACAAGACATTGCGCGGACCACGCGGAGGAATGATCCTTTGCAGAGAAGAGTTTGCCAAGAAAATAGACAAGTCCATTTTCCCTGGTATTCAGGGAGGACCTCTAATGCATGTAATTGCTGCAAAAGCAGTGGCATTTGGCGAGGCACTTCAGGATTCCTTTACAGACTATGCAAAGGAAATTATAGAGAATGCAAAACGCCTTGGTGAAAGTCTGCAGAAGGAAGGACTTACGCTCGTTTCAGGCGGTACAGATAATCACTTATTATTAATCGATGTCCGCTCCATCAACTTAACTGGTAAAGTAGCAGAAAAGGTACTGGACGATATTGGTATTACAGTGAACAAAAATACGATTCCATTTGACCCAGAAAGCCCATTTGTAACGAGTGGGGTTCGTATTGGAACAGCGGCTGTTACAAGCCGTGGATTCAAATTGGAGGATATGGATGAAATCGCGGCAATCATCAGTCTCGCGCTCAAGAACCATGAGGACGAAGAGAAACTGAAAGAAGCTGCAGAGCGAGTGACTAAGCTATCTGGAAAATATGAATTATACCCTGAGTATTAAGGGTGAATAGAAGAGGTGTTGGCGAGTCTGATAGGACTTATCGACACCTCTTTTTATGATGTTTGGCAGTATAACATGTCGTTTTATATGGTTTGGGCAAAATGATGCTGAATGGCGATCAATGAGCCTTGAAATTTAGGAATGGCTGGAATGAGGAGTGTTTTGGCTGGTAAAATCCGTGGGTCGGCTAAATTAATGTCAAAATCGGCTGGAATAATCGCCGCATTGGCTCAATTAATTCTCATTTCCGCTCAATTCACGGAAATTTCACATCCATTTACGCTTCTATAACGATTTTAACTCTTTAAAAAGTGGATAATAGAGAAGAAGGTATAGAATCAAGTTTTAATAAAAAACTAATGAAGACTAAAAAGCTGAGGCGACTGCCCAGCTCCGACAAGCATAAGAGGAGGCACGTAGGGAGGCGCTCTTTCCTCCCGTAGTGGCTACACTTATGACCTCGAGGAGCTAGGAGCCGAAGCTAGATTGAATAAAAAGCTGAAACTGATTTAGGGAACGAAGACTAAAATCGCCACGTCCTGTGGCAACGTCTTCATGACCTACATCCTGTAGGCCCGCGAGGAGTATAAGACAGGATCTCGGAAGGAGGTGTACTTCCCTCCTGCAGAGGTCATGCTTATGTCCTGAGCTTCTAGCTGTTGAAGCTAGATTAAATAAACCTTGAATGCGGTAGATTTTGGCATACAGAAACTTAATTGAACTAATGGAGAATTTTCTGTACAATAAAACGAGTGCAAAAATAGGAACATAAAAGTGAGGAGAGATCCATATGGGAAAAGTTTATGTGTTTGACCATCCGTTAATACAGCATAAGTTAACATTTATCCGTGATAAAAATACGGGTACAAAAGAATTCAGAGAATTGGTAGATGAAGTATCTACTTTAATGGCTTTTGAAATCACCCGAGATCTCCCGTTAGAAGAAGTGGAAATTGAAACGCCAGTCAGCAAATCAACATCTAAAACAATTGCGGGTAAAAAAGTAGCCATTATCCCTATTTTACGTGCTGGTCTTGGTATGGTTGACGGCATGATTAAAATTATTCCGGCAGCAAAAGTTGGACATGTAGGTTTATACAGAGATCCAGAAACATTGAAACCAGTTGAGTATTATGTAAAACTTCCTGCTGACGTAGAGGAAAGAGAATTTATTGTAGTTGATCCAATGCTTGCGACAGGTGGATCTGCTGTCGATGCCATTAGCGCAATCAAAAAGCGCGGGGCAAAAAATATTAAATTCGTTTGTCTAGTTGCTGCGCCTGAAGGCGTTAAAGCAGTGGAAGAAGTCCATCCGGATGTCGATATTTTCATCGCTGCACTTGATGAAAAATTGAATGATCACGGCTATATCGTTCCAGGTCTAGGTGACGCGGGCGACAGATTGTTCGGAACAAAATAAAGATAATTTATAGAGGTGTTCATCAGCCGTTTCTGACTGATGAACACCTCTTTTTTTTGCGGATAATTGACTCGTCTTAGATCAAGTAAGCTCTCTGGGCGATACCTCAACTACACCGCTTTAAGGATTCCAGCATATGCTATTCAGGCATAAAAATATGCTGTGATAGCAGAACTGATTTCATTAAAAGCCTAAGATTTTAAATGTTCATCGCGCTCTTTTTTGATTTCTTGAATTCTCTTTATTTCTTCCTGATATTGTTCCTCGACTTCTGATGTGGCCGGAAGGAAGGATTCATTATTATAATCAACCCTTTTTCCGTAACGGATCATTTCATAAATGATCATACCATTATTAGGTTTTCCGTTAATTGTATGCATTGGTATAACGTCAAACAGAACATAATAAATCGCATAGAAAGCAAAGCGATCCCAAAATGTCTTGAACTCCTCAATAAAATGGTTGGCAATTAAAAAGTTGATGAGGAGGGCGATGGATAGGTTCATTAAAATCGGACCTAGATAGATGCAGATGTAAGCAAACTTACTCTTGCGCTTTAATTCATCATACGAAAACCAGCTATATAAGTGGTAGTATTTGCGAATATCGATCATTCCAATTTTTTTGATACGGGGGCCGGAACCAATCGTAAGTCTCGGATTGATTACGCCAAATAACCAGCTGACTAACAGATAGCCTGTCTCCCGAAGAAAAACAACGACAGGCAAGATGATAAAGGCAGAAATCACTAATGACGTAAGATCGGCCAGACCAAACATAACTCTACACATCCTAACTTAAATTACTCATATACCTGACACTCATACCCAGACCTATTTAACATACAAACAGGAAGAATGTGGACATTCATTTTTTTGTAATCAGGAGAATCAATCCATTACCCGAAAATGGAGAACACAGAACAACCACTATTTATTTTTACATGCATAAGAGACTGCCGTTAATCCATTCTAAAAACAAGGATGTGATAATCATTGAAGCAAATTTTAATTGGAGCTTTCATATTTATTCAATTAATAGTATATGCTCCACATAGTTCTGCTGAGGATATAGAGGTGGTGATGATTGAAACAGTAAAAGACACATCAGCTCATCGAGTGGCGAAAGAGCTGATAGAAAAGTATCCAGCAATCAAACCGCGCTATTATTTCAATTTAGTGTGCAACGGCTTTTCTGCTAGCGTACCTTCTATATTAATACCGAGATTAAAAAAGGAAGAATCAGTTTCAGCTATTTTTCTATCGGGTCCAATTAAAGCTACTATTAAAAAGAATTCTCTGCCAAAAGGTCAGCCGCAACTTCAATTCAACCAGCCAATTCAGGCTACGGGCAAAGGTGTAAAGGTCGGAGTGATTGATACGGGAATTGATTATAGGCACCCTGATCTTAAAGCAAACTATAAAGGCGGCTATGATTTAGTGGATCAAGATGAGGACCCAATGGAGACGATGGGGAGCTCTAAAAAAGCAACCATTCATGGGACGCATGTGGCTGGAATTATTGCGGCTAATGGAAAAATGAAAGGGATAGCTCCTGAAGCAAGCATTTATGCATACAGAGCACTAGGGCCGGGAGGATACGGAACAACTGATCAAGTCATTGCTTCAATAGAAAGAGCGGTAAAGGACAAGATGGATATTATCAATCTGTCCTTGGGAGATACGATGAATGGTCCGGATCTTCCTACAAGTAAAGCGCTCGATAAGGTAGTTAAAAAGGGAATAGTGGCTGTTGTAGCAAATGGAAATGATGGACCGGGTATTTGGACGGTAGGTACGCCTGGGACATCAGGGGGAGCGATCAGTGTAGGGGCGAGTTCAGATGCAGGTAAATCGAAGAGGTTGAATTTTACGAAACCATGGGCGGACATTGATTTTCAATTAACAGCAGGCTCCCCCGAGTGGGATTTTTCACATTCTATGATCATGACTTATGCAGGCCTTGGTAAAAGGGAGAATTACGAAAATATCAATGCGAAAAATAAAATTGTGTTAGTGGAGCGGGGAGTAATATCATTTAAAGATAAAGTAAAAAATGCAGTGAATGCCGAAGCTCTGGGTGTAATTATTTTTAATAATGAACCTGGTGAATTAAGCGCTTCTCTCGAAATGAATTCAAAAATTCCCGTAATCACCGTTTCGCAAAAAGATGGGCGAAAAATGAAAAAGGCTCTGGAAAATGGACAACTCACCTGTAGGACAATTGATATAGAAGAAAAAGAGAAATTAGCCTCCTTTAGTTCAAGAGGTCCGGTTATTCATAGCATAGCGATAAAGCCGGATGTAGTAGCGCCAGGTGTGAGAATTGAAAGTACGATACCGGGCGGAACGTATCTTTCTTTGCAAGGAACGAGTATGGCTGCTCCTTATGTGGCGGGGGTGTGTGCATTGATTAAAGAGGTTCATCCTGATTGGAGCCCAGAAAAAATCAAATCGGCTTTAATGACCAGTGCTATATCATTGAAAAATGATAAGGATGAAATATATCATACATTTGAACAGGGAGCTGGTCGGGTAAATGTGAAGGATGCACTGCAAGAGGATACATTTTTAGCTCCGTCATCTGTAACTTTTGGCATGGCAAGCAATGGTCGAATGTATAAAGCGAATATAGTAGTAGAAAATAGAAGTAGTAGAAAAAAGCGATATTATTTTTCTATTCCACGTAAGGAAAGATTTATGACATGGAAACTGCCGTTAGCTTTTGTACTTGAAGGAGGCCAAAAGAAGAAACTGGAAGTTCAGCTTGAATTGGATAATTGGAAAGAGAAAAGTGAACTGGATGATGGTTATCTATACCTCAATGAAGCGGGAAGAAATAAGGTGCGCAAGATCCCTTACATTTTTGCAATGACGAAACCTGATTACCCAATTGCTGAAGGGGTAGAGGTTGTTCAAGAGAAAGGCGATCGCAAGATGGAAATAAGTGTTTATTTACCGTTTGGAGCCGATTCTGTAAGATTTACCTTGTATAATGCAGATTCACTTCTTTACATAAAAGATCTAGTAGAAGTGAAAGGTGTTAAAAGAGGGGTACTTAAACAAAAAGTCGACTTACCGGAAAATATCCTCTCAAATTATTACGAAATTGTGACAGAAGTTGAAAAAGACCATCAAAAAGTAGTGCTTAAGAATACAAATTACTTGAAATTTCAGTTAGAATGAAATTTATACACTTATTTTTAACATAATTGATAATTTATTCTAGTATAGGGAATGGATTTCATACCTATCTGAATTGACAATCATTTTTGCCTATTGTATTCTTACATAGGGTATAAATGGTAGGGTTTTCAAATTGACAGACAATTTTCCATTTATATTGTCAATTGTGTTGATTATATACCTCTAATATACATATCTGAGTTGATTCGATACAAAATAATAATCGCAGTGTTTTTCTGCAACAATTTACAATGTCTGCTGGTTTATTATAATTGATCGGCCCAATGCTTATCGGATCTTTATTGGTGGGTGTCTATAATCGCTTACAGTTGGAACCCCATATTGTCTCCTGATCGGATTGGTGAAAGGTGTATATGCTATCCGTTCAAATAACTACTAAATGGAGAAACCTATTCAAATGCTAGAAGTCCACATTGTTTTCAGACGCTATCTGAGGTATACGTTCACCTTATTATCCATTTATGTTATCCTATGGGGAGTAACCCCTTATAAAACAGAAGCCTTGGGAATGACACTTGGCAGTATAATTGGTATTTATAATATTTGGCTTTTATCAAGAAAAACTGCTCAATTAGGTGAGAAAGTGCTTGAGGGAAGCAGCATGAAATCACTTGGGACAATCTCAAGAATGGCAGCTGCAGTTTTAGCTGTCGCCATTGCTATGCGATATCCTGATCAATTTAATGTTTTTTTTGTCGTATTGGGATTAATGACGGGTTACCTTGTCATTATGATAGATTTAACAATCCATAACATAAGGCGGGGGGAAAAGAGGTGAATTTAGATTGAATCATGGAGCACCTACAGTCGAATTAATGGGCCTTACTTTTAATCTTGGTAACGTTCTGATGATTACGGTCGCAAGTGTGATTGTATTTTTAATCGCCGTACTGTCGACAAGAAAATTGGCAGTTAAGCCATCTGGTATGCAGAACTTTATGGAGTGGGTCATTGACTTCGTCAGAAACATTATTAATAGCAATATGGACTGGAACACTGGCGGGCGCTTTTTAGTGCTTGGAACGACGCTCATCATGTACATATTTGTTTCAAATATGCTCGGTCTTCCATTCTCAGTTACTTATAATGGAGACCTATGGTGGAAGTCACCAACAGCCGATCCAGTAGTCGCTTTAACCCTTGCAGTAATGATCGTAGTCCTTACAAACTTCTATGGTATCAAAATGCGAGGCTTTAAAGGGTACAGTAAAAACTTTGTATCACCTATGCCGTTCTTATTTCCGCTTAAGATTATTGAGGAGTTCGCGAATACCCTCACACTGGGCTTGCGTCTATTCGGTAATATTTATGCGGGTGAAATCTTACTCAGCCTACTGGCAGGATCTCTTGCAACAGATTTCTGGAGCAGTGCCCTTGCTATTGGTCCAACCATTGTATGGCAAGGTTTCAGTATATTTATCGGAGCAATCCAGGCATTTATCTTTACGATGTTAACAATGGTTTACATGGCCCACAAAGTCAGCGAAGACCATTAATAATATAAAAAATTTAACTATAGTTATACAAATTAAAGGAGGAACTTCATAATGGATTTGGGAGTTATAGCAGCAGCAATCGCAATCGGTTTAGCAGCTCTTGGAGCAGGTATTGGTAATGGTTTGATCGTATCTCGTACAGTAGAGGGAATTGCACGTCAACCAGAAGCACGTGGTATGCTTCAAACTACAATGTTCATCGGGGTAGCTTTAGTTGAGGCGATTCCTATCATCGCGGTTGTTATCGCGTTCATGGTAATGTAATTGACAATACTGATGGCGGAGAATCGAGTGATTATCTTCGCCATTCCTTTATGTTTACTAAAATCTGACCGTGAGTTCACGGTTTAAACGTATATGCACTAAAAAGGTAAGCCGTAAAGACTTCTGAAGGGAGTGAAATAGGGGTGTTATTTAATAATTTGGTACTTGGAGCTGCAGCACATAGCGGACTTAATACAGGAGATATCATCTTCCAATTAGTCTCTTTCATCATCTTGATGCTTTTACTGAAAAAATTCGCATTTGGTCCTCTTATGGGCATTATGAAAGAACGTGAACAACACGTTGCGAGTGAAATTGAAGTAGCAGAAAAGAATCGTGCAGAAGCAGCCGCTTTGTTAGAAGAACAACGTACTATGCTGAAAGAAGCGCGCCAGGAATCTTTATCTCTTATTGAAGAGGCTAAGAAACATGGTGAAAAACAACGCGAAGAAATCATCGTTGTTGCCCGTCAGGAAGCTGAACGTGTGAAAGAGTCAGCGAAACGTGAAATTGAACAGCAAAAAGAACAAGCTATGGTTCAACTTCGTGAGCAAGTTGCATCCTTGTCTGTTCTAATTGCGTCTAAAGTGATTGAAAAAGAACTTAGTGAAGCTGATCAACAAAAATTGATTAACGATTACATTCAAGAGGCAGGAGAAGAGCGATGAGTAATACAGTTGTAGCAAAACGCTATGCAGATGCTCTTTTCCAAATTGCCAAGGAAGATAATCAAATAGACCGTTTGGAAGGCGAAATGCGGACTTTGAAGGAAGTATTTCTATCAAACAAGGAGCTTACTTTATTCCTTGAGCATCCAAAGGTATCTATGGAGAGCAAAAAAGACGCCATAAGAACGGCTTTTGCTACTATGTCTCCATCTATTCAAAACCTGTTAATGATTCTTGTAGACCGTCATCGCGAGGATATTGTGGCGACTTTGGCAGATGAGTTTATTTTATTAGTAAACGAATACACAGGTGTAGTCGATGCTAAAGTTTATTCTGTCCGTCCTTTAACGAAGCAGGAACAAGAAGGCATTTCAAAGGTTTTTGCCCAAAAAATTGGAAAACAGGCACTGCGCATTGAAAATATCGTAGACAGCAGTCTTCTGGGTGGAATCAAGCTGCGAATCGGTAACCGTATTTTTGATGGTACGGTCTCAGGTAAGCTAGAACGCTTGGAACGTCGTTTGCTGGGTTAATATTAGAAGTTAGGGGTGAAATTCATGAGCATCAGAGCTGAAGAAATCAGCGCGCTGATTAAGAAACAAATTGAAGGCTATCAATCTGATATAGAAATGAGTGAAGTCGGCACCGTAATCGTTGTTGGTGACGGTATCGCGCGTGTTCATGGATTGGACAACGTCATGTCCGGAGAGCTGCTTGAGTTCTCAAACGGTGTAGTTGGTATGGCGCAAAACTTGGAAGAAAATAACGTCGGTGTTATTATCCTCGGTCCTTTCCGCGACATTAAAGAAGGAGACGAAGTACGCCGTACAGGCCGCATCATGGAAGTACCAGTAGGTGAGGCTATTATCGGACGTGTCGTTAACCCTCTTGGACAACCACTTGATGGTATGGGTCCAATCGCTACAACTGCAACATTACCGATCGAAAACAATGCACCGGGTGTAATGGATCGTAAGTCTGTACACGAGCCTTTACAAACAGGTCTTAAAGCGATCGATGCCCTTGTTCCTATCGGACGTGGACAACGTGAATTAATCATTGGTGACCGTCAAACAGGTAAAACATCTGTAGCGATTGACACCATTTTGAATCAAAAAGATGAAAACATGATTTGTATCTATGTAGCAATCGGTCAAAAAGAATCAACAGTTCGTGGAACAGTTGAAACTTTCCGTAAGCATGGTGCATTGGATTACACAATCGTTGTTTCAGCATCTGCATCTCAACCAGCTCCATTGCTATACTTGGCTCCTTACAGTGGGGTAACAATGGGTGAATATTTCATGCGCCAAGGCAAGCATGTCCTTGTTGTATATGATGATTTATCTAAGCAAGCAGCAGCATATCGTGAGCTTTCCTTGTTGCTTCGTCGTCCTCCAGGCCGTGAAGCATTCCCAGGGGATGTATTCTACTTGCACTCCCGTCTATTGGAGCGTGCTGCTAAATTGAACGACACACTTGGTGCGGGTTCAATCACAGCATTACCGTTCGTTGAAACACAAGCTGGAGATATCTCCGCTTATATCCCAACAAACGTTATCTCCATCACAGATGGACAAATCTTCTTGCAATCTGATTTATTCTTCTCCGGCGTACGTCCTGCGATTAATGCGGGTCTATCCGTATCCCGTGTAGGTGGATCAGCGCAAATTAAAGCAATGAAAAAAGTTGCCGGTACTCTACGTTTGGACTTGGCATCATTCCGTGAGCTTGAAGCATTCTCCCAATTCGGATCTGACTTGGATAAAGCAACTCAAGCGAAATTAAATCGTGGTCAACGTACAGTTGAAGTATTAAAACAAGATCTTCATAAGCCATTGCGTGTAGAACAACAAGTATTAATTCTATACTGCTTGACTCGTGGATTCTTAGATGATATTCCATTGGCTGATATCAGACGTTTTGAAGCTGAAATCATTGAATGGACTGCACGTAACCACAACGAATTATTTGAACATATCCGCACTACTGGCGATCTGCCAAAAGAAGAGGATATGAAAGCAGCAATCGCTGAATTTAAAAAACAATTTGTTGTATCGGAATAACAGGATAGGCATTTAATAAAGGATGGTGAGAAGAAATGGCATCATTACGTGATATAGATGCGCGTATAAAATCAACGAAAAAGACGAGCCAAATCACAAAAGCCATGCAAATGGTTTCCGCCTCCAAATTGAATCGTGCCGAAGCAAACGCGAAAGCTTTTGTACCGTACATGGAGAAAATCCAAGAGGTCGTAGCGAGCATTGCGAATGGAAGCTCGGATGCATCTCATCCGATGCTGGTCACTCGTCCTGTGAAAAGAACCGGATATCTGGTTATCACTTCCGATCGCGGATTAGCTGGACCATATAATAGTAGTGTCTTAAGAAAAGTTTATCAGACAATCAATGAACGCCATAAATCCCCGGATGAATACGGTATTATCGTTCTTGGGCGGGTGGGAAGTGAATTCTTCCGTATCCGCGGTATGAACGTTATCCAGGAAATGGTCGGATTGTCTGATCAGCCAAGCTTTGATGACATTAAAGAAATAACCGCCAGTACGGTAAAGTTATTCGCAGACGAAACTGTTGACGAAATCTATATGTACTACAACCACTTTATTAGTGCTATTTCCCAAGAAGTAACGGAAACTAAACTTTTACCTCTTGGAAGTGTAGAAAGCGATGCTGTAGCTACACTTTACGAATTCGAACCAAACCAGGAAGAGATTCTTGAAGTGTTACTGCCACAATATGCTGAGAGTTTAATATATGGCGCATTGTTGGATGGTAAGGCAAGCGAACACGCATCACGGATGACAGCAATGAAGAGTGCAACTGATAATGCTTCTGAGCTTATCGGCTCTCTAACATTGACATACAACCGTGCACGCCAAGCTGCAATTACACAAGAAATTACCGAGATTGTCGGCGGAGCCGCTGCACTCGAATAGATAAAATGGAAATATAGATTCGAACATTCACACGGCATAGAGTAAATAGGAGGGAATGGAATGAACATAGGACGCGTTACTCAAGTCATGGGTCCGGTTGTCGACGTTAGATTTGAAAACGGCAAACTACCTGAGATCTATAACGCTCTGAAGATCAACATTTCCAAAGGAGCGCCTGCTGATGAGGCAGAATACCTTACTTTGGAAGTTGCTCTTCACTTAGGCGATGATACGGTTCGTACGATTGCAATGGCTTCTACAGACGGATTAGTCCGTAATGCAGAAGTAATCGATACAGGAGCACCAATTTCTGTACCGGTTGGAGACATAACACTTGGTCGTGTATTCAACGTATTGGGTGAAAAAATTGATTTAGATGCTCCTTTAGAAGGCAACTATCAAAAAGATCCAATCCACAGAGAAGCTCCAAAATTTGAAGAGTTATCTACTGAAGTTGAGATCCTTGAAACAGGTATCAAAGTAGTAGACTTACTTGCACCTTACATCAAAGGTGGAAAAATCGGATTGTTCGGTGGTGCCGGTGTAGGTAAAACTGTATTAATCCAAGAATTAATCAACAATATCGCCCAAGAACACGGTGGTATCTCCGTATTCGCAGGCGTTGGAGAACGTACTCGTGAAGGAAATGACCTTTACCACGAAATGACTGACTCCGGTGTTATCAAGAAAACAGCCATGGTCTTCGGACAAATGAATGAACCGCCTGGTGCACGTATGCGTGTTGCCTTGACAGGTTTGACAATGGCTGAGTATTTCCGTGATGCACAAGGTCAGGACGTACTTTTCTTCATCGATAACATCTTCCGTTTCACACAAGCCGGTTCAGAGGTTTCTGCCCTGCTTGGACGTATGCCATCTGCCGTTGGTTACCAACCAACATTGGCTACAGAAATGGGTCAATTACAAGAACGTATTACATCCACTAACGTGGGTTCTGTTACATCTATTCAAGCAATTTACGTACCAGCCGATGACTACACGGATCCGGCTCCAGCTACAACATTTGCCCACTTAGATGCAACAACAAACCTTGAGCGTAAACTTTCTGAAATGGGTATTTACCCAGCGGTGGATCCGTTGGCATCTACTTCCCGTGCGCTTTCTCCTGAAATCGTAGGAGAAGAACACTATGAAGTTGCCCGTAGCGTTCAATCTACATTACAACGTTACAGAGAGTTGCAAGATATTATTGCCATTCTAGGTATGGATGAATTGGGAGAAGAAGATAAATTAGTTGTTGCCCGTGCACGACGTATTCAAAACTTCTTATCTCAAAACTTCCACGTAGCTGAACAGTTTACTGGTCAAAAAGGTTCTTATGTACCAGTTAAAGAAACTGTTAGAGGCTTCAAAGAAATCCTTGATGGTAAATACGACAACCTTCCTGAAGATGCATTCCGCCTAGTTGGACGCATTGAAGATGTTGTAGAAAAAGCTAAGCAAATGGGCGTTGAGGCTTAACCGAAGGATCTTATAGGAGGGCACATATATGAGAACGATTAAAGTTTCTGTAGTTACTCCTGGCGGTCCTGTGTTGGATGAAGAAGTAGAAATGGTCAGTACGAAAGCAAAAACGGGGGAACTTGGTATTCTTGCCGGACATATTCCAATGGTAGCTCCACTTGATATCGGTTCCGTTCGTTTAAAAACGGGTAACAATACAGAATGGGTTGCTGTATCCGGTGGATTCATGGAAGTCAACGGTGAAGAAGTAACCATACTCGCACAGTCAGCTGAACGTGCTGAAGATATTGATACTGCTCGCGCCAAACAGGCTAAAGCACGTGCTGAAAGACGACTTCAAGACAGACAAGTTGAAATTGATGCACATCGTGCTGAATTGGCACTTAAGCGTGCTTTAAACCGTCTAGATATTGCTGAACAAAGACAACGTTAAACGTTGAATAAACTCCAGGGGAGAGGGGCCCCTGGAGTTTTTTTGTACATAACTTGGCAAATGAGAAATATATATAGAATATGAGGAAGGAAGAATGGAACAAGTGGGATGAGAGGACTTTGTCTCTTGCTGTTGGGTCGGTGGGAGGTCGGTCATAGGTCGGTGGTAGATGGGTGAAAGATCGGTGATAGGTATGCGGAAGGTGGGGGAAAGGAGCTCTGGGGTACCTATCAGGCACCTATGCCCCACCTATACCGGGGTAAAGGTCGGTCAAAGGTATGTGAAAGGTGGGGGAAAGGAGCTCTGGGGTACCTATCAGGCACCTATACCCCACCTATACCGGGGTAAAGGTCGGTCAAAGGTGTGTGAAAGGTCGTAGAAAGCTCTGCTATCAACTACCTATGAGTCACCTATCATCCCCACCTATCCAATAAAATTGAGATAAAAGTGGTATGACCAAAATCACCATATCATATCGACACGTATATATCAGAATGTTATAATGTATACGGTTACATATTGAATATTTAGAAAATTTTAGTGGGAAAAATGGGGGGATGAGATTGGCATCACTACATTGGTATCAGAACAATTATATAATCGTTCTGGTTTTTTTATGCCTTGGAATATTGCTTCCAATTGTAGCATTGTCTTTAGGGAAGTTATTAAGACCTCACAAACCTACCGACGCAAAAGGTACAACCTACGAAAGTGGCTTGGAGCCCTTTCATGATTCAAGGGTTCAATTTAATGTACGTTATTATATCTTTGCCTTGCTGTTTGTTTTATTTGATGTAGAGACCGTATTTCTTTATCCATGGGCGGTAGCCTATGAAAAATTAGGCGTATTTGCATTAATTGAAATGCTGATTTTTGTGTTGATGCTTGTACTTGGATTACTTTATGCCTGGAAAAAGAAGGTGCTGAAATGGAATTAAAATTGGAAGAGCTCTCTCCAAGGGAGAAGGATGAACTGCAACGTACGATATTTTTGGCAACACTGGAACAGGTAAAGGGATGGGCGAGAGGAAATTCCCTATGGCCACTTACATTTGGACTGGCATGCTGTGCTATTGAAATGATGGCTGTTGGTTCCTCGCATTATGATGTTGATCGATTTGGTTCCTTTTTTCGTACATCTCCACGTCAATCAGACGTCATGATTGTTTCAGGGACTGTGACAAAGAAAATGGCTCCTATTTTAAGAAGACTGTATGACCAAATGCCTGAACCGAAGTGGGTCATCGCGATGGGTTCCTGTGCTACCGCAGGAGGTCCATATGTGCGCTCCTATAGTGTAGTGAAGGGAGTCGACCAAATAGTGCCGGTTGATGTCTATATACCAGGATGTCCTCCCAATCCTGC
This sequence comes from Bacillus sp. E214, assembly GCF_008087365.1. Lineage (NCBI taxonomy): Bacteria > Bacillati > Bacillota > Bacilli > Caryophanales > Bacillaceae > Bacillus > Bacillus sp. E214. The sequence goes on from NZ_VENN01000002.1 coordinate 196,058, forward strand.
AGCTCTCATATATGGAATCAATAAATTGAAGGAAAAGATTAAATATGAGGCGAAAACTGGGAAGAAGGTGTTGTAGTTGAGCGAAAAAGACTTATCCCAGCAAAAGAAAGAGGCAGCAGAAAAGGCGAAGGAAGCAGCCAAACAAAAGCTTGCTGAAAAGCAATCCTCCGAGCAATCACCTAAAGCAGATCCTCATCAAGATAAAGATGATATCGCTCTCGCGAAAGCAAAAGCGGCAGCCGCGGCCAAGGCAAAGGCAGCTGCAATAGCGAAGCAAAAACGGACAGAGGGAGAAGCAAACTCTGAGTCCACCACACCGCCAGAGGAAACAGAAAAAGAAAAAGCCATCGCCCTCGCGAAAGCAAAAGCAGCAGCCGCAGCCAAGGCAAAAGCAGCCGCAATAGCGAAGCAAAAACGAATAGAGGGAGAAGCAAACTCCGAGAACGCCACACCGCCAGAGGAAACAGAAAAAGAAAAAGCCATCGCTCTCGCGAAAGCAAAAGCGGCAGCCGCAGCCAAGGCAAAAGCAGCCGCAATAGCGAAGCAAAAACGAATAGAGGGAGAAGCAAACTCCGAGAACGCCACACCGCCAGAGGAAACAGAAACAGAAAAAGAAAAAGCCATCGCCCTCGCGAAAGCAAAAGCGGCAGCCGCAGCCAAGGCAAAGGCAGCTGCATTGGCGAAGCAAAAACGAACAGAGGGAGAAGCAAACTCTGAATCCACCACATCGCCAGAGGAAACAGAAAAAGAAAAAGCGATCGCCCTCGCGAAAGCAAAAGCGGCAGCAGCGGCCAAAGCAAAGGCGGCAGCATTGGCGAAGCAAAAACGCACAGATGGAGAAGCAAACTCTGAATCCGCCACACCGTCAGAGGAAACAGAAAAAGAAAAAGCCATCGCCCTCGCGAAAGCAAAGGCGGCAGCCGCAGCCAAGGCAAAGGCAGCTGCATTAGCGAAGCAAAAACGGACAGAGGGAGACACCGAATCCACCAAACCACTAGAAGAAACAGAAAAAGCCAAAGCAATTGCAGTAGCAAAGGCAAAAGCCGCGGCAGCAGCCAAGGCGAAATCAAAACTTGCCGAAAAAACATCCGCACCTGCATCAGAAGAAGCGCCATCTCCAAATCAATCCCTGCTTGATACCTATCGAACGATACTTGAAACCAATATTGGAACTGAAATTTTGGAAGATGCCTATATTAATAGGCTTTCTAAGGATGTACCAACGATTGTTTTAAAAAAGGAAGCATACTATCGAACTCTCGAATTTTTACGAAAAAATGAGCAACTGAAGTTTAATTATTTATCTGAGATTCACGGAACAGACTTTGTCACCCATTTCGAGGTATATTTATATTTGTATTCATTTCCATATCAGCGTGAAATTGTCATTAAGGTCAAGGTGGATCGAGAGCAGCCAGAGCTGGAATCTGTCGTGCCGTTATGGATAGGTGCAAATTGGGCAGAGTCAGAAATATATGATTTGCTGGGCATAACGTTTACAGGCCATCCGAACTTAGAACGAATACTACTTGGGGAAGACTGGGTTGGTCATCCACTGCGCAAGGATTATGAGCAGTATGATGATGTGGAGGTGTAGGAGGGCATGATTCGAACGGAAGAAATGCTTTTGAATGTAGGGCCGCAGCATCCAAGTACACATGGTGTTCTGCGGATTGTCGTTAAAATTGATGGAGAAATCATTACCGAGGCAAAACCGGTTATTGGCTATTTACATAGAGGAACGGAAAAGCTGGCGGAGAACCTGCAATACACTCAAATTATTCCCTACACCGACCGGCTTGATTATTTATCTGCCATGACCAATAACTATGTGCTCTGCCATGCGGTCGAAACAATGATGAAGATTGAAGTGCCGGACCGGGCTGAGTATTTAAGGGTTATGGCCATGGAACTGGGGCGGATATCGAGCCATCTTGTGGCATGGGGGACATTCGTGCTGGATTTGGGAGCGACCAGTCCATTTATCTATGCATTCAGGGAAAGGGAAATGATTCTTAATTTCCTGAATGAGCTATCTGGTGCCCGACTGACATTTAATTATATGCGTGTTGGTGGTGTGAAATGGGATGCACCGGATGGATGGATTCAAAAGGTGGCTGAATTTATTCCATATATGCGTGAACAGCTGCAGGGATACCGTCAACTGGTAAGCGGAAATGAGATCTTTTTGACACGGGTGAAGGGTATAGGAATTTACTCCGCTGAAGAAGCGATTGCCTATTCATTAAGCGGTCCAAATTTAAGATGCACAGGTGTGAAACAGGACTTACGAAAAACGGCTCCTTATTCGATTTATGACCGTTTTGATTTTAAAATAGTTACACGTGAAACAGGGGATGTGTTATCCAGATATGAAATTCGTCTGGATGAAATCGAAGAATCCTTAAAGATTCTTGAACAATGTATTGAACAATTTCCTTCTGATGGGCCTGTTATGGCTAAGGTTCCAAAAATAATAAAGCCGCCAAAAGGGGAAGGGTACGTCCGAATTGAATCACCAAGAGGAGAAATCGGTTGTTACATAGCGAGCGAGGGAAAAAAAGAGCCGTACCGTCTTAAATTCAGGCGCCCGTCTTTTTACAACCTGCAAATTTTGCCGAAGTTATTAAAGGGAGAAAATATCGCCAATCTGGTTGCAATATTGGGTGCAATTGATATTGTCCTTGGGGAGGTTGATGGGTAATGATTCAAAATTTACTTACCTCAACTCCGAGCTGGAGTTCATTTGCAGTCTTTGCTGGTTCGGCAATTGTACTCATGTTCGTCATACTGGGATTCGTGACATTTGCCATTTTAGCAGAGCGAAAGGTTATGGGGTATATGCAGCTGCGCCATGGACCCAATCAGCTTGGAGGGAAATGGGGCTTACTCCAGACAGTTGCAGATGTCCTCAAATTACTACTTAAGGAAGATACGATTCCGGATCAGGCTGATAAACCATTGTTTAAATTGGCTCCCTTTATTGCGTTTGCACCTGCGATGGTTGTTGTAGCTACATTGCCATTCACAGAAGCTCTGCAATTTGCGGATTTGGGTGTAGGGTTGCTCTATTATATTGCAGTATCTGGGGTTAGTACAGTTGGGATATTGGCAGCAGGATGGGCTTCCAATAATAAATATTCCTTAATGGGCGGGATGCGTGCAGGTGCACAAATGATTTCCTATGAGGTTCCGCTCGTCATGTCTGTGATTGGGATTGTTCTCTTAACAGGCAGCTTAAATTTAAATGATATTGTAGAATCCCAGGCAGGTGTTTGGAATATTATCCGCCAGCCAATTGCGTTTGTTGTCTTTCTGATAGCGGCAGTAGCAGAATTAAATCGCGTTCCTTTTGATTTATCCGAGGCTGAATCGGAGCTGGTAGCAGGATTTCATGTTGAATATTCGGGTTTTAGATGGGCATTCTTTATGCTTTCAGAGTATGTGTACATGTTTGCGATGGCCACATTGACTGTAATCCTGTTTTTTGGAGGGTGGCAGCCTCTCCCGTTCCTTGATTGGATTCCAGGTGCCGTTTGGTTCAGCTTGAAATGGTTTGCGGTCACGTTTTTCCTAGTTTGGATTCGTGTGACGTTCCCACGTTTACGAGCAGATCATTTAATGGAGTTTGGCTGGAAGGTGTTATTGCCGGTTGCCTTACTAAATATCTTTGTAACAGCATTAGTCATAAAAATAATAGCCTAAGATAGAGAGAGTAATAGAGGGAGGGAGAAAAAAATGTTCGGTTTAGCTAAGGGTCTGAAGTACACACTGAAGAATTTATCTCGTGAAAAAGTGACCTACGATTATCCAAATGAGTCGATTATGGTACCCGATCGTTTCCGCGGCATTCAAAAATTTTATCCCGAAAAATGCATTGTATGTAATCAATGTATGAATATTTGTCCAACAGATTGTATTCATCTGACAGGTAAAAAACACCCTGACTCTACTAAAAAAGGCAAAATTATCGATACCTATGATATAAATTTTGAGATTTGTATACTATGTGATTTATGCACAGAGGTTTGTCCGACTGAAGCCATTGTGATGACGAATAATTTTGAACTGGCGGAGTATAGCCGGGATGAGTTATTTAAGAATCTGGAGTGGCTTGATGAAAATGACGAAAATATTCGAAAGGTGAATCAATAATGAGTGGAGAAATGACAGCATTCATTGTGCTGGGATTAATAGCAATCTGCGGCGCTGTGCTGATGATCCATCTAACCAAGGTCATGCATATGATGGTGTCACTTGTGTTTACCTTTATCAGCATTGCCGGAATCTATGTGTTACTGTCAGCAGAGTTTGTGGCGGTAGTCCAAATCATGATTTATTCTGGAGCGATCACAATCATTATGCTTTTTGGAATTATGCTGACCAATCACCGGGATCCAAGTGTAACAAAGGCAGGCATGTGGAGGAAAGCCTTTGTCCTAATAGGAGTTTTGGGCTTTGCAGGTGCAGTCTATGCAGGCATCTACAATTTAAACTTTGCAGAGACTGTCAATACAGCAGGTGGCGAGACAGATCTGGTCAGCCAATCGAGTACTCTGCATTTAAATAATACAGAGAAAATTGGGATTGCTATTTATACGAAATTTGTGATTCCATTTGAGCTTGTATCCGTATTGCTGCTGGTTGCCTTGGTAGGTGCCGTCGTATTGGCGAAAAAAGATGATCAGAAGGAGGGGGAGGAGAAATGACTTCAGTTCCGCTTCCTGCCTATTTAACACTAGCGTTGACACTATTCTGTATTGGGCTTTATGGTGCTCTGACAAAGCGAAATATAATTATTGTCCTCGTATCGATTGAATTAATGCTAAATGCCGTGAATATCAATCTAGTAGCTTTCAGTAAGCTTGGACCGGCCCCTGCCATAACCGGGCAGGTATTTGCTTTGTTTGCGATTGCAGTAGCAGCTGCCGAGGCTGCAGTAGGACTCGCGATTTTATTTTCACTTTATCGGAATCGAAAAACTGTCAATATAGATGAAATGGACACATTGAAAAATTAACGTCAATGGATAACACGAATTGAAGAGGGGAACTGCTGCTCTTCAATCATAAGGGGAAATGTTTATATGATGAAGCTTGTATGGGTCATTCCTCTTTTCCCGCTCCTGTCATTTGTGCTTCTGCTTGTGGTTGGAAAGAGGCTGAAGGCTTCGAGTGCATACATAGGGATTGGCTTCACGTTACTTACTTTCCTTTTCTCCCTCCTGGTTCTCATTGGCCGCCTTCAATCACCAGACTATCGCTCTGTAGTGGATTGGCTAAGAATTGGTGAGAACCAAGTGACAATGGGGGTAGAGGTAAACCAATTAAATGCGTTGATGCTGGTGATTGTTTCACTTGTAAGCTTACTGGTACATATTTATTCAATTGGGTATATGCAAGGCGATGGAAGGGTGCCTGTTTTCTTTGCTTATTTGGGGCTGTTTACATTCGCCATGCTGGGTTTGGTGGTTTCACCGAATCTCCTGCAGCTCTATATCTTTTGGGAATTGGTCGGATTGGGATCATTCCTGTTGATTGGCTTTTATTTTTACAAGGATGCTGCCAGGCGCGCAGCTAAAAAAGCGTTTATTATGACCAGAATTGGAGATATCGGACTTTTAATCGGCATTATCCTCTTATTCTGGAAAACAGGCAGCTTTGAGTATGAAGCGATTTTCTCAGCTGTAGAAAATGGAGTCCTGACTTCAGGCTGGATTACAGCCACAGCGCTGTTGATTTTTATTGGTGCTATCGGGAAATCTGGCCAGTTTCCATTACATACATGGCTTCCTGACGCGATGGAAGGCCCGACTCCCGTATCGGCATTAATCCATGCCGCTACCATGGTGGCAGCCGGCGTCTATTTAGTCGCAACGATGTTTCCTCTGTTTGCAGCGAGTGAAACAGCCATGCTGACTGTAGCGATTGTTGGTGCGTTTACAGCCAACTTTGCCGCTGCAATTGCCACAGTCCAAAAGGATATTAAACGGATCTTGGCTTACTCCACGGTCAGCCAGCTCGGCTATATGATGCTCGCACTTGGGACAGCAGGCTATGTGGCCGGTGTATTCCATTTAACGACTCATGCATTTTTTAAAGCACTATTGTTCCTGGCAGCCGGCAGTGTCATCCATGCTGTTCATACTCAAAATATCGACGAGATGGGTGGCTTGTGGAAAAAATTACGGCGAACTGGTCCATTGTTTTTAATCGGGACATTGGCCTTAACCGGATTTCCACTCCTATCAGGATTCTTTAGTAAGGATGAGATTCTTATATCTGTTTGGGAGAGCGGCCATACCGTCCTATTTATAGTTGCATTACTAACATCCATTTTGACGGCTTTTTATATGTTCCGCCTGTTCTTTATCGTATTTTGGGGACCATCATGTAATGAAACAAAGGATGTGCAGGAATCACCTGGTTCCATGACAGCTCCGATGATGATACTTGCTGTACTTTCTATCTTTGCAGGCTATGTTAACACCCCGTGGTTTGGAACTTTTCTTGGGGATTGGCTGGCTGATGGGAACCGATATCTGGACCATGCACATATAGAGGGGCCAATTTGGATACCTATTGTGGCAACTCTTGCCTTTTTAATTGGAAGCGGCACCGCCTGGCTGATTTATGGTAAAAGGAAAAGTGTCGGTGTGGAGAAGGAAGTTCCGGGACCGCTTTATCAAATACTGGAGAACAAATTTTATATCGATGAATTTTACGAGTTTACAATTGTGCGGATGGTGAAGGGCTTCGGAATGATTCTCTCCTGGGTTGAAAAATATATCCTGCAGGGAATTGTGTCATATGTTTCTTACTTGATCAATTTTGGCGCTACTAAAGGTGCCAATGCGCATAATGGCCAAATGCAGATATATGGGACGATTGCTCTGATTGGCCTGGCTGCCGTACTTGTGATCTTTGCATGGACAGGAGGGTATGTCAGATGAACCCATATATTCTTAGTTTGCTCGTTTTCTCCCCTTTGCTAGGGATAGCTGGATTAATGTTTGTTTCGAAAAACAATGAAAACGCACTGAAACGATTAGGTATATTGGGAACCATTCCACCATTGATTCTTACAATCTACCTATATAGTGAATATCTATCTGGAACGAAATTTACGGTGTTTTCGGTTTTTCATAAGTGGTTTCAATTAGGAGGCGGGGGAGTTAGGCAAAGTCAATTATATGCCATACCCTTTGAACTGAGCCTGAACGGAATCTCCCTTGTGATGGTAATTCTTACAGCGATTTTATCAACATTGGCAGCACTAGCCTCTGTTCTTCAGATAAAAAAAGAATGGAAGGGCTATTTTATTCTTCTTCTCTTATTAGAGGTTGGTATGCTGGGTGTCTTCCTATCTCAGAATCTGATTTTATTCTTCCTCTTCTTTGAGGTTACCTTGGTGGCCATGTTCTTCTTGATTGGGAAATGGGGTTATTTCGACAAAGAAAAAGCCGCATTTAGCTTCTTGATTTATAACGGCTTAGGCTCTTGTATCCTCTTGTTTGTCATCATGGTACTTTTTGCGAGAACCGGCACAGCCAATATTGAGATATTGGGGCAAATCTTATCAGTTGGCGGGCAGACGCTTCTAGCTCCAATCAGTACAGAATTGAAATATATCCTCTTTACGGGGATTGTCATCGCTTTTGGAATCAAGCTGCCGATTTTTCCGTTCCATTCCTGGATGCTGCGAGTCCATGTACAGGCGCCTCCAGCAATTGTTATGCTGCATGCCGGAGTATTACTGAAGATTGGTGCTTATGGGTTAATCAGATTTGGAATGGGATTGTTCCCAGGTGAGTTTAAAGAGATGGCCTTTTGGATTGCTTTGCTTGGCGTCATTAATTTCCTATATGGTGCTTGGCTTGCTTTGCAACAAACGGATTTCAAGCTCGTGCTGGCCTATTCCTCAATCTCTCATATGGGAATTGTCCTTATGGGACTGGGGGCATTAAATACAGCAGGAATTCAGGGTGCTTTATTTCAGGTTGTATCTCATGGCTTGATCGCCGCCTTGCTTTTTTTACTGGTTGGCTTTCTTTATGAAAGAGTCGGAACTACAAATCTGAAAGAACTTGGTGGATTGGCTAAATCTATTCCGGTTTTCTCGGGGATTTTACTGGCAGGAGGGATGGCTTCACTCGGTTTGCCGGGGATGTCCGGTTTTATCAGTGAATTCATGGCGTTCATGGGATTGTTTAAGACCGAACCAATCCTTGCTGCCATTGGTACGTTAGGAATTGTATTGACTGCTGTTTACGTGCTGCGTGCCGTTCTAAATATGACATTTGGAGCGCCCAAGAACGAGTTATCCATCGCCGACTTAAAACCGAACGAAGCGGTACTGGCATTTGTATTACTTGGTTTTATTATTTTGATCGGCGTCTGCCCTGCCATCCTGGAAGGACCGCTTCAGGCTGAAATTGCTGACATGATGACAGGGATAGGGGGTGACTAAGATATGGATATGGAAACATTACTGTCGATGAACTGGAATTTAATGATACCTGAATTTATAATCCTTGGTGCAGCGATCATCCTCTCTATATTGGATTTATGCATGCCTAAACAATTTGGAAGAAAGGTACTTGGCTGGTTTGCTTTTGGTAGTATCGGGCTTGCCATCATTTCTTTAATTGGCTTATTCCCATTGGAGGCTGGCTCGATTTTGTATGATACATTCCGATTGGACGCCTTTGCCAAAGCATTTAAGCTTATACTTTTGATTGGATTAGCCTTTGTCATGGTGCTGGCTGTGGTACATAAACCGAGAGCTGGGATGCAGCCGTATCAGGCAGAATTTTATTATTTACTTCTAACTGCTTTATTAGGTGCCATGATCATGACATCAAGCGGAGATTTGATTACATTGTTTGTGGGGCTAGAGCTTTTGTCCGTTTCATCCTATATTCTGGCTGGAATGCAGAAAAATAACCGAAAATCAGCTGAAGCTTCAATGAAATATGTGGTCAATGGGGGAATCTCGACAGCCATCATCCTGTTTGCACTGAGTTATATGTACGGCGTGAGCGGGACGACGAATATATTCGAAATTGGAACTATATTTGCCACCCAAGAAAACTCGCAGCTTCAATATATTGCTGGACTATCCTTCTTTATTTTCGTAATCGGGATATCCTTCAAGCTGGCAACCGTGCCTTTCCATATGTGGGCACCTGATGTATATGAAGGATCGCCGACGCCGGTGACTGCCTTCTTGAGTATTGTTTCAAAAGCAGCAGGCTTTGCGCTTTTACTTCGTATCGTTGTTACCGTGTTTTTAACAGCAACAATGGATGATATCGGATTCCTATCGATTTTTACGGCCAATCAAAACTATCTGGCTGTCCTGGCTAGTATAACGATGATTGCCGGAAATCTAATTGCATTAAGGCAAAAGAATCTGAAACGAATGCTTGCTTATTCAAGCATTGCCCATGCAGGATATTTGCTTGCTGCGGTTACAGCCTTTGGAGAATATACGATTGAATCGATTTGGTACTATTTTGCTGCATACATCCTAATGATGACCGGGGCCTTTGCCGTCATCCAATTCATAGCAGAAGATAGGAAGATTGGGGACGAGGATCAATATATGATGGCCGGCCTGTATAAAAAATCACCATTTTTGGCGGTTTCCATGTGTATTTTCATTCTCTCCATGGCAGGAATTCCTGGTACGGCAGGATTCATTGCAAAGCTGAATATTTTCATGAACCTTTTTGCGAAGGAACAAGGCCATTATATACTGGCAGCAATCATGCTGGTGACTACCGTAATTTCCTATCTCTATTACTTCAACATCATTGTCCATCTCTTTATGAGGACGGAAGAAGAAACAAAAGGTAAGATGAAAATATCAGTCATCCACTATGTAATCGGAATTTGTGCTGTGGGATCGATCCTGTTCGGATTATTCCCTCATTATTTGCTCGATTTCTTCCATCAGAACTTCACGGATATATATCAAATGTTAAAATAAATTTACATGACCAGGAGGGAAAATACCTCCTGGCTTTTTATTTGTTTTCTTTGTAAAGAAAACTTAATAATTACCATTAAATTGTGAAGAAGTGAATCTAGCTATTAACAGGTGTTATGTTGTAAAATAATATTATGCGTGCCTAAATATGTCTGTTTATTACATTATTTGATAGAATCCGTTTATTTCATACGATTTAGATTCTTTTTGTTAGAAAATGTCGATAATTTGTAGAAAAAGAGGAACGGTCCTTTTAAATATGGTACACTGAATTCGTATATCTTTAGTTTTGAAAGGAAAAAAGACCATGAATTCATTCGGAATGCAAGCTTTGCTCAGTATTGTGAGTCATTTGTTTTTTATAGCTGTTACATGGTGGGCATTACAAGCGCTGCACTTTGATAAGCTGCTGAGAGCAGGAAGAGTATTTCAGGCAAGAGTGCTGTATATATTGCTGACCATTACCATCGGTTCAGCAGTCAGCGGATTTTTTCTTGATTACTGGAGTTATGCTCAGCAATTAACGAATCTCTTTAATTAACCGAAGCTGTCAGAAAGTGACGAACGGATTTCTGTATGCATATGATTCCCTAAGGTAAAACTAAGGCAATAGGGGAGAGTGGCATACATGAAAAAAGTGATTCTTTCAATAATTGTTGGTTTGATGATTTTATATGTGGGGAATAAAACGACAGAAGCATTGGCTAAAAGCGACTTGCTAATGATTGCTGAGGGTATAAAGCGTGTCGATCCAGCAGCAGAAATAACGGATTGGATTGTTTTGGCCCGAGCAAGTGTTGATAATCAATTTTCTGAAGTGGCGGCTGACATACAGACTGAATATACCAATTATGTTTGGAGCGAAGATTCCAGCAGCAACGGAAAAACATTGGTTGGTACATATCTGAATGAAAAGTTGAATATTACCTCGAAGATTAAAATCATGTCCAGTGATTCACAAAAAACAGTTCTAATTACGAGTATAGAAGGGACTGAGTGGACACGTGGACAAGTTGATTTTATCCAAAACTGGCTAAAAAATGGGACAAAGGTCATGTTTAAGGACCCCCCTCACTATTTCTCTTGTATCAAAGGGATAACCGGTGCTAATATGGATAAGGTTCTACTAAAAAACTGGATGAATGAATATGAAGCTAAGTCAATGGAAAGTGCAATAGAAAGTAATTTTATTTCTGTTGCTGCAAAAAGCAATCAATTTAAGAATATGATGACCAATGGAATGAACCTCCAACTGGCCTTTCGAGATATCAGAGAGGATCAAAAGAACAGTGGGACACAGTTTACCATTGGCACACCGATAATAGCATTTGAATACTAATATAGAGATATTGAACGCGGAGGGGAATAACTTTGGAAAAAATCATTGTCCGCGGCGGAAACAGGTTAGAAGGTACAGTTCGTGTAGAGGGTGCAAAAAACGCCGTTTTACCTGTATTAGCTGCAACATTATTAGCAAGTGAAGGAAAAAGCGTTCTTAAAGACGTTCCGGAGCTATCCGATGTATATACAATTAATGAAGTAATCCGAAATTTAAATACAGAAGTCACTTTTAGCAATAATACTGTAACAGTGGATGCCTCAAAGCCATTAGCAGAAGAAGCGCCGTTCGAATACGTTCGTAAAATGCGTGCTTCAGTCCTTGTAATGGGATCTTTATTGGCTAGAAACGGAAAAGCTCGCGTCGCTTTACCTGGCGGCTGTGCAATTGGTTCACGTCCAATTGATCAGCATCTAAAAGGGTTTGAAGCAATGGGCGCTAAAGTGAGAGTCGGCAACGGTTTTATCGAAGCTGAGGTTGATGGTCGTCTTAAAGGTGCAAAAATCTATTTGGATTTCCCAAGTGTAGGAGCTACTGAAAACATCATGATGGCTGCTGCATTGGCAGATGGTGTCACTGTATTAGATAACTGTGCAAAAGAACCTGAAATTGTGGACCTGGCTAACTATTTGAATAAAATGGGTGCAAAGGTTAAGGGTGCAGGAACAGCTACAATCCGTATTGAGGGTGTAGAAAAGCTATATGGTACTGAACATTACATTATTCCTGACCGTATTGAAGCTGGAACTTTCATGGTTGCTGCTGCAATTACAGGCGGAAATGTATTGGTGCAAGGTGCAGTAATGGAGCACTTATCCTCTCTTGTGGCTAAAATGGAAGAGATGGGTATTACAATCAAAGAAGAGAAAGATGGCCTGCGTGTAATTGGGTCAGATAGCATGAAAGCAGTAGATATTAAAACAATGCCGCATCCAGGGTTCCCGACTGATATGCAATCTCAAATGATGGCATTGTTGTTACGTGCCAATGGAATAAGCATGATTACTGAAACGGTCTTCGAAAACCGCTTTATGCATGTAGAAGAATTCCGTCGCATGAACGCTGATATTAAAATTGATGGCCGTTCTGTTATAATTTCTGGAGAAGCAAACCTTCAGGGAGCTGAAGTAGCAGCTACAGATCTGCGCGCAGCAGCAGCCTTGATTTTATCCGGACTTGTTGCTGACGGTGTCACTCGGGTAACAGAGCTTAAGCACTTGGATCGTGGATATGTGAATTTCCATGGTAAACTTGCTGCGCTTGGTGCAGATATCGAGCGTATTAATGAATCCTCTGAGCAGGAAGAATCTACAGTTATTGCGGAAAACGCGTAAATTTTAGTGCGTTGAAAGCCAGACAGAAATGTCTGGCTTTTTCGTTTTCACGAAAAACGGTGGACAATTTATTGGTTACCTTTATATAAATATCAACGTATATAGAGTTACCCACAGGTGTATAAACAAATTAACAACAAGTTATTCACAATTGTAACAGGGTTATCAACAGCCTTATCCACATAAATGGGTGTGAAAATAGCTCTCCAACATTTCAAACCTTTATTTTTCAAGTTTTTTTAAAGATTTTATTAAAAATATTGGTCGTTCACTAGTTATCCACAACTTTATACACAATTCCATCACTTCTGGGGGTAACTCACTAAATAATCTGAAATTTTGATAGACTATAATTGATAAAATAAAGGAAAGGAGATTTTTAGTTTGAAAGACATAAGCGTATCGACCATAATAAAACTTATTTTAATTGTTTGCTTAGCGGTTTTAATCTTTAAGGTAGCTAAGATTTTATTTGATGTTTTATTGTTTGGAATCATTCTATATATTTTATTTAGTCTTTACAGAAACTATGAAAAGAAAAAGAAGAATCATTCCTAATAAATAGTTTGCCCCTCTTAACTATTTATAGACATATTCATATAAGAGAATTCATACATATGAAGTGTTGGACAGTTAACTGAATAGAGGGGAGACTACTATATGAAGCATTGGAAACCGATTATTTTTGCTATTAGTCTTGTTGCAGCCGTTACTATTATGATTCCCACACTCCTGGTCGCACCTTTTAATGATGATGAAGCAGAGGCTGAGCAGCACGTGTTAAGGGAACCGAAACAGCAGCCGGAGAAAAAGGCCGAGATACAAACAACCATCCAAGTGTACAGAAACACTCAAAAGACGGTGGAGGCTGTAGATTTGGAGGAATACGTAGCTGGTGTAGTTGCGGCTGAAATGCCTGCTAATTTCGAGTTAGAGGCATTAAAGGCACAAGCCCTGACAGCCAGAACGTTTATCGTAAAGGCACTTACAGCCACAACGAAGAAGGAAATTCCAAAGGGTGCCGATATAACGGATACTGTGAATGATCAGGTCTATTTAAATGATAAAGAGTTAAAAGCTGCCTGGGGAAATAAATATCAAACGAATATGCAAAAGATTAAAGAGGCCGTTTCCGCAACGAAAGGGCAGCTTTTAACCTATAAGGAAGAATTAATTACTCCATCTTTTTTCTCAACCAGCAATGGATACACCGAGAACTCAGAAGATTACTGGCCGAATGCACTTCCATACCTGCGCAGTGTGGCCAGTCCCTGGGATGAGAAATCCCCAAAATATTTAAGCGAAACAACGATATCGTTATCAGAGTTTGAACGTCTCCTAAATGTGAAGGTTGCGAGCAAAGAGGATGTTGGCAAGATAATTAGCCGAACAGAAGGAAATCGAATTGGAGAAATCGAGATAGGCGGTAAACGTCTCACTGGTAAAAAGGTAAGAGAGCAGCTTGGCCTTAAATCAAGTGATTTCTCCTGGTACAAAAAGGGCGACCAAGTTGTAATCACGACAAAGGGCTACGGTCATGGAGTAGGAATGAGTCAGTATGGAGCGAACGGAATGGCACAGTCAGGTAAATCCTATAAGGATATCATCTCCTACTATTATAAAGACGTAAAAATATCACAGGCAACAGCCTACCTGCCTACGTATACAGCGAAGAAGTGAACTGACCAGAGCCTTTGTATAGGCTCTTTTTTATTTTCTTCTTATAAATAAATTATTTCATGCATAATTTCAGCTTGTTTTACAAAAGATATAAATTTTTTCACCGCCCATGTATATATTTTCTGAAAAGTGTTCAGAATGATGACAGAGGTGATGAAAATGAGAGAGGAAGAAAATAAACGATCTTCTCAGTCAAAAGTAAAAAGTATAATGAAAAAGCGTTGGTTTTTGCCGGCAGTTTATATTTTTAGTGCAGCGGTCCTTTTGACAGGTATTTTAGTTTATCAAGCAAGCGATAATGAATTTACGCAAGATCCATCTGAGAACAAACAAAACATTACGTCTGAAAATAATGAGCCATCTATTGAAGTGAACAATTCGCTGGAAACCTTCACAATTCCAATGAGCGAGGCAGAGTCTGCTGTCATTAAAAAGGAATTTTATGATGTGGATGGAGATACAAAGCAACAGGAAGCATCCCTTGTTGTCTATAATAATACGTATCAGCCTAACACAGGAATCGACTATGCCATGAAGGATGGAAAAGGCTTTGATGTTACGGCTTCTATGAGCGGAAAAGTGAAAAGTGTGCAGGAAGATGCATTACTCGGTAACTTAGTTGTTGTTGAGCACGATAAAGGGATAGAAACTCATTATTCCTCCATTAAGGATATTAAAGTAAAAGAGGGAGACAACCTTAAACAAGGTGAAACCTTTGCCAAAGGCGGAACAAGTGCTATTAATGAAGAAGCTGGCACCCATGTCCATTTCGAAGTGAGAAAAGATAATGTTGCTGTCAACCCGTTAGAGTATCTTGATAAACCAATCAGTTCTTTGAAAGCTGAGAAAAAGGAAGCCGATACAAAGGCTAAAGATTCAGCTGATCAAGAAAAAGAAGAAACAACTGAAAATCAAGATGATGCAGGTAATGAAACATCTGAGGACTCAAATGAGAATCAAGAGTCCGATCCAAATCAAGAACCAGGTAACGAATAAAGAAAATGCCTTCAGGCTCTATTGTCTGGAGGCATTTTTTTCGACGTATTGCCTGTTATTTCTCGGGAAATAGTGCAGGAAAAAAAGTTGTCGAATAGGCTTAAATGGCACGAAAACCAAAGAAGTCTTGTCCTTATTGCATGTTTTGTGCATAAAAGTGGAACCAAGCTAATAAACTTTTACAAACCTGACACATAGAGAATGCAAGAGGTGAAGACTCGTTAAATCTATCAGGAATCCAAGACAATGAATTACTCATTCATAAAAATACATACTAAAGGCTGCAATACAGCGAATCAACATCTCGTACTTCTCAAAAAAATAGGGAGGGCGAGGGAATTGCACGATTACATCAAAGAAAGAACTATCAAGATTGGAAAGTATATCGTGGAAACGAGAAAAACAGTTCGCGTAATCGCGAAGGAGTTTGGTGTATCCAAAAGTACTGTCCATAAAGATCTAACTGAACGACTGCCAGATATAAATCCGGAATTGGCTAATGAGGTTAAGGAAATACTTGATTATCATAAATCAATCAGGCATTTAAGAGGCGGAGAAGCAACCAAGCAGAAGTATAAAAAAACAGAGGAAGAGCCGGTTCAGTAATTGAATAACAGGAGGAAGGGGCCGGAGGAAATCAACGGCCTTTTTAATTTGAGTCATATTCCCTACACTGTTCCTGAATATGGCAGATTTTTTGGTAATATAGTTCCTTTTGTTCTACAAAATATGATAAAATTTTTAATTAGTACAGTAGAAGGAATTGTAGAGTTCCTTGAGGAGGATAATTAGGTTATGTTTTCGAGAG
Organism: Bacillus sp. E214; assembly: GCF_008087365.1. Classification (NCBI taxonomy): domain Bacteria; kingdom Bacillati; phylum Bacillota; class Bacilli; order Caryophanales; family Bacillaceae; genus Bacillus; species Bacillus sp. E214. Next base: position 212,208 of record NZ_VENN01000002.1, read on the forward strand.
ATATTGGAATCGATTTAGGTACTGCAAATGTACTCATTTATGTAAAGGGTAAAGGAATTGTGCTGAATGAGCCATCTGTCGTAGCCTTGGATAAGAATACTAATCGTGTATTAGCTGTTGGAGAAGAAGCACGCCGTATGGTTGGCCGTACTCCAGGACATATTGTTGCCATTCGACCGCTTAAAGATGGAGTGATTGCTGACTTTGATGTAACGGAATCCATGTTAAAATACTTCATTAACAAATTGGACGTAAAAGGATTCTTATCAAAACCACGTATCTTGATTTGCTGTCCAACTAATATTACAAGCGTTGAACAAAAAGCGATTCGTGAAGCAGCAGAGAAAAGTGGCGGCAAAAAGATTTACCTTGAGGAAGAGCCAAAGGTAGCGGCAATCGGCGCAGGTATGGACATCTTCCAACCAAGCGGTAACATGGTCATCGATATCGGCGGAGGCACAACTGACATTGCCGTATTATCAATGGGGGATATCGTTACATCAGCATCCATAAAAATGGCTGGTGACAAATTTGATGCCGAGATTCTAAATTACATCAAACGTACATACAAGCTTTTAATCGGAGAGCGTACAGCTGAAGATATAAAAGTGAAAGTTGCGACCGTTTTTAAAGGTTCCCGTAATGAAACTATTGATATTCGCGGACGTGATATGGTGACAGGGCTACCAAAAACCATCACAGTTGGTTCAGAAGAAATCGAAGAGGCATTACGTGAGTCCATTCATGTCATTGTTCATGCAGCAAAATCTGTGTTGGAGCAAACACCTCCAGAACTATCCGCTGATATTATTGATCGCGGAGTAATTCTAACAGGCGGCGGAGCTCTGCTTCACGGCATGGACATGTTATTGGCTGAAGAACTAAAGGTACCTGTATTAATCGCAGAAAATCCAATGGATTGCGTAGCAATAGGAACAGGTATGATGCTTGATAATATTGATCGAATCACTCGCCGTAAATTAGTATAATCACCAGGCAATATAAAACCAGTTCAGTTGATGAACTGGTTTTTTTATATGTATAAAGGGATGTCCTCTGTTGGAGGGCAATGCCGTGCATGGGAATGATTCATCTATGCTGCGACCTGTGCCTGTGTAAAGGTGGGTCATAGGTAAGTGAAAGGTAGGTGAGAGGTGTAGTAAAGCAGCTACAGTCCGCCTATGCCCTGGCTATGAGGCACCTATACCCGGGTATAGGCCGGTCAAAGGTAGGTGAAAGGCAGAGGAAAGCAGGTATGGTCCACCTATGCCCTGGCTATGAGGCACCTATACCCGGGTATAGGTCGGTCAAAGGTAGGTGAAGGGTAGAGGAAAGCAGCTATGGTCCACCTATGCCCTGGCTATGAGGCACCTATACCCGGGTAAAGGCCGGTCAAAGGTAGGTGAAAGGTAGAGGAAAGCAGCTACGGTCCACCTATGCCCTGGCTATGAGGCACCTATACCCGGTTAAAGGCCGGTCAAAGGTAGGTGAAGGGTAGAGGAAAGCAGGTATGCCCCGCCTATGCCCTGGCTATGGAGCACCTATACCCGACCTATGCAACACCTCTACAACATCTCTCCTTCCACACAACTCCAGTTAACACTACAAAGTCCACATATACTCCCCCTATGTCGAGAGAAATCGGTTTTTAGGAAAAAAGTCCGTATCTTATAAAATTATTCCCTATATAATGGTAATATGGGTGTTTGTTAGGCCTATTTGGGGGTGGAGAAATGTTTAAAGGATTCTATACAGCGGCATCCGGTATGCTGGCTCAGCAACGCAAAACGGAGCTGCTTGCAAATAATTTAGCGAATGCCAATACGGTCGGATATAAAGAGGATCAAGCGAGTGTACGCTCATTTCCAGAAATGCTGCTTAGCAGTTATGAAAAAGTGAATCTTCCCGTTGAGGAATCAGTATCCATCAATCATTCAAAATATGTGGGTGCATTGAACACGGGTGTTTATGTACAAGAGACTATCCCGTCTTTTTCACAGGGTGATGTTAAAACAACCGACAATACTACGGACATGGCTATTGTAGATCAAGCTATGCCTATTGATCCTGAAAGGAATCAACCGGGTACGGCCCTGTTTACAGTTGAGACTCCTGATGGCTTGAGATATACACGAAACGGGAATTTTACATTAGATGGCTCAGGCTATTTAACAACTGCTAACGGTTATTATGTCCTAGATGAGAATAGGGAACGTATCCTTTTAAACTCCGAAAATTTTGCGATTAGTTCTCAGGGTGAGATATCTGAGGGAACATTGAATAGAGGACGAATTGGAATAAGCTTTAGCGCTACTCCAACGGCACAGCTCATCAAGGAAGGCGATGGATTATACCGGATCAATGAAGGAGAGCTGCCTTCTGCCTATACATTAAATAATGTTCAATTTGCTGTTCAACAAGGTTCTATTGAACAGTCCAATGTGGATTCATCCAAAACAATGACTGATATGATGGCTGCCTATCGTACATTTGAAGCCAATCAAAAGATTGTACAAGCCTATGATCAAAGCATGCAAAAAACTGTCAATGAAATAGGTAAGCTGTAATCGATAAAGAGCTGAATTGAAGAGGAGGGTAAATAAGGATGAATCGAATGATGATAACCTCATCAAATACTATGGGGCAGCTGCAAAAGAAGCTAGAAACAGTTTCGAATAATATCTCAAATACTTCGACGACCGGTTTTAAAAGAAAAGAAACCTATTTCTCAGACATGCTCGCTCAGGAATTCAATAATCAGGAGCGAACTGAGAAGGAAAAAGGCCGATTGACGCCAAATGGTATTCGAGTGGGTGTTGGCGCAAAAATGAGTCAGTCTCAGCTTAATTTGGCACAGGGTAATCTGCAAAAAACGGAACGTGACTTGGATGTCGCCCTTACTAATGAGAATTTATTTTTTGCCATTCGCACGGCAGATGGCACTAGCAGTGAGCTTGGTTACACAAGGGATGGGGCTTTTTATCTTAGTCCAGCTTCTGATGGATCTAATCAAGTGCAATTGGTAACTTCAAATGGCAGTGCAGTATTGGATGAAAATAATCAGGAAATTAGGATAAATGGTAATCCTAGTGACATAACATTTACAGATAAAGGCCAGCTAAATGTCACTACTGAAAATGGGACGCAATCATTTAATCTGGGGATTATCTCCGTCAAGAAGCCGCAATTTATGGAAATGATAAATAATAATACTTTCACTCTTCCGAAAAATATGGCACAATTGGATGTATCAGAAAACGACATATATACCCAACTAACCGGTGCTTTTAGAGAAGGAATTTCTATGGTTCAAGGAAACTTGGAGCAATCTAATGTCGATATTAGTACTGAGATGACAGAAATGATGCAAACTCAGAGGTTATATCAATTTCAATCACGAACGGTTAGTATGGCCGATCAAATGATGGGGTTGGTCAACGGTATTCGTTAAAGGAGTAAAAGAATGCAAGCGTTGGTTAATAATAAAAGTGAGCAGACTGAGTCTGAACCAAACAGTCGAATAGATAGAAAAAAACTGGGTAATGATCAAAAAATCAAAATCCGGTTAGTGCCACTTTGGGCTCGTATTATAATTGTCCTTGTGTTGACGATGATGGCCCTTGTTGGTGGAGCCATGGTTGGCTATTCCGTTATGGGTGATGGAAAAGCAATGGATGTTTTTAAGAAATCTACATGGACTCATATCGTTGATTTGGTCAATAAGGACACGACGGAGAATAAAGACAAATAATACGGGCAGGAAGGCAAGATATATCCCTTCCTGTTTTTTATTAGGTAGGAGAAGTTTGATGAAAAGTGGTCTTACCACTTTCGCGTCTCATTACACTTGCTGCTGGCCTGCAGGACGTGGCGCATAAGTCGTCTCAGCTTTTTAGTGTAATCCAGCTTCAGGGTCTAGGATTTCAGGACATAAGATATAGGTCATGAAGACGTTGCCACAGGACGTGGCGCATTTAGTCTTCGTTCCTTGAATAAGGCCCTTCAGCTTTATAGTGTAATCCAGCTTCGACGGCTAGAAGCTCAGGACATAAGCATGGCCTCTGCAGGAGGAAGAACACCTCCTTCCGATGTCCTGTCTTATGCTCCTCGCGAGCCTACAGGATGTAGGTCATGAAGACGTTGCCACAGGACGTAGCGCATTTAGTCTTCGTTCATTGATTAAGTCGTCTCAGCTTTTTAGTCGATCCAGCTTCAGGGCCTAGCCGCTCGAGGTTGTAAGGATAGCCACTGCGGGAGAAGAGCCTCCCTACGTGCCTCTCCTTACACTTGTCGCGGCTGACCAAGGCCCTTCAGCTTTTTGATGTAATCCAGCTTCGACTCCTAGCTCCTCGAGACATAAGTGTAGCTGCTGCGGGAGAGAAAAGACGCTCTCCCTACGCACCTCATCTTATGCTTTTCGGAGCTGGGCAGTCGTCTCAGCTTTTTAATAATAAGGGGGAAATTATATGTTAGATGTTCAGCAAATTAAGGAGATTATTCCGCATCGGTATCCGTTTTTGTTGGTTGATCAGATTTTGGAGGTTGATGAGGGGAAGCGGGCAGTTGGTGTTAAGAATGTGACGGCAAATGAGGAGTTTTTTAATGGTCATTTTCCGGATTATCCGGTTATGCCGGGGGTGCTGATTGTGGAGGCGCTGGCACAGGTGGGAGCGGTGGCTGTTCTGATTAAAGAGGAAAATAAGGGCAGGCTTGCTTTTTTTGCCGGTATCGATAAATGCCGCTTTAAGAGACAGGTGCGTCCTGGTGATCAACTGCGTTTGGAAGTAGAATTGACGAGAGTACGCGGTCCGATTGGAAAAGGAATTAGCAGGGCAACTGTGAATGGTGAGCTGGCTTGTGAAGCTGAAATAACATTTGCTTTAGGCGATCAGAAATCCTGAATTCCTTAATACTCACGTAAAAAATAAAAAAGCAGAAGGGCCAAAATGTACTGGCCTTAAAAGTTAGACAACAAACAACTTTTAAGGGGCAGTTCACATAAATAGCCTTTCTGCTTTTTTGCCTACTTATTTTGCATGAAGGTAGCCAATAGGCAAGCACCGATTCCGGCTGCCAGTACGGAAGTTAGGACTGGGTGTTTGGATGCTTTTACATAATAGCTTGTTTCGCGGATCCAGCCTTTATTGGTGCCGCGTTCATGCAATCCATATCCAGCTTTATACAAGGCGCTTTCCTCCGGTGGGTTGGAGGGACGGTCATCGTGCTGTGTATGATACATAGTCTTTTCCATAAATTTATCAGTAAGCCTTGGGGCAAACCGGCCAAGCATAGCCAGGAGTTTAGCCTGAGATCCAACATACATATCGCGTTTTGGATGCTCTGCGGCAAAAAGGATGGCCTCGGCTACTGTTTCAGGTGCATAAATCATCCCTATATGGGTCGGCTGCTTTTCCAGATAACTACGAGCGTGCTCATTGTAAGGTGTGTCAATTCTTCCGGGATGAATGAGTGTCACAGAAATCGGCGCATTTTCCTTCTCGAGCTCCATCCGCAGGTTCTCCGTCCAGCCGTGTAAAGCAAATTTTGCGGAAGAATAGGTTGACTGAACAACAGTTCCCCTATCGCCGAAGAAGCTGCCGATATTAATAATGGCACCTGGGCCACCACGTTTTTTATAATGCTCGACCGCGATTCTGGATCCGTATACGACACCCCAAAAAACAGTATCAAACATGCGGCGCATATCTTTTATGCTGACTTCGGTTGTTTTTCCATAAATCGAAACACCCGCATTGTTCACCCATGTATCAAAGCCGCCAAAATTCAAGATGGCTGTTTCAGCAATTTTAAGGACATCCTCTTCAACACCAACATCTGCATCAACCCAGACTGCTTCATGCCCCTTGCTTTTCAATTCGTAGACTAATTCCTGGAGGGCATCTTTATTCCGGGCTGCCACAACAACCTTGGCTCCTTTTTCAGCTGCCATACGTGCCGTAACAAGCCCAATCCCACTAGAAGCACCAGTAATAACAATTACCTGGTCTTTCAGCTCCTTTAAATGGAGTCTGTCCATAGATTGATCTTTCATCTGTTCGACTTTTTTTATATCCATAAAGTATTCCTCACTTATGATGTATGCCTTTTACCTTGAGGCCTTTATGCAAAATGCTTTCAGGAACTCCGGCTGTATTAGTATGAACCATCCATACAATAAAAATTAGGGTAAGCATCAGCTGAAATAAGGAGCGAACACATTTACGGTGAAGGGAATTTTCACAAATACGTTTAGAATTTACCTGTTTGTGTTATTAAAGGAATATAGGCTAGTGTAAAAGCACTGGCACGTGGATAACCATATCACTTCTCCCTATTTGAAGGCCCAAATGTTTGGGCCTGCTTTTTTTTGCTCCATCATAATCTGCCCTCTTCTGGGTAATCTAAAAACAGACCTGATCAGGTCATAAAAGTTTGAAAGGAGCATGCCGAATGCAGAAGTTTTATAAAGCGATTATGGGGGTTGCGTTGGCATCTGTGTTAATGGTGGGGTGTAATAATAACGATGACAATAACCCGCCTCCAGAAGGTAACAACAACCATGAGCAAAATAACGGTACGAACGATAATAATGGGATAGATACGAACGAAAGTACAAAAGATAATAATGGTACAAATGGTAACAACGGAACGAATGGTAACAATGGTATCAATCGTAACAATGATAATAATGGTATGAATGATATCAATGATAATGGTTCCGATCTAGATAGTGGCAATTTAGATACAGATGTAAGAGAAGATGGGGATAGAATCAGGAACGATGCAGATCGAGGCGCAGACGATATCCTTGATAACAACAATAACAATGGTAAAGATAAAAATAAGTAACAAGTTTAAGCTGGCGAGGTAATCTCGCCAGCTGTTATTTATTACTACCCAGGCCTTCTTTAAAGGCGTTTTTTAAATCCTCACCATTATATCCTTCATCTACTAGTGTATCCAATAGGAATTCAACGGCTTCTCTTCTGCGATTGCGAATCTTTGCCCGAAACAGGATGCTGGCGAATTGATCCATCTTGCGGACATCAGCGATAGTTGCATCGAAGTAGGCAGGGATATTATCCTTCTTTGTGATGATACAGCTAACGGTAAGCTTGTCAGTATCAGCAGTGATTTCCTTGAAAAGATTGAAATGTTCATAATCAACGACTGCCTCAATAAGCCAAGTGTTAGCCTCATTTTCTTTATTAATAATTAATCCGTCGAGGATATGTAATTCGGTTGGATTCTGATTGTCTGGAAGTAACTGCAAGGAAACTAACTTAAAGGTTTTCATCAACTTACCTCCACTTTTAAATTAATATATGTTCATTATAGCATGGTAAAAAAAAGAAATAATATTTATATTGTTTGTCGAAGAGTTTGTTAAATAATTCACAGATTATAAATATTGATTACAAACACCATATTTATATATTCAAAAAGGAAATTTGAGTGAAAATCTCCCTCTAAAGTCCCAAATCGCCTCTTTTACTTTTAACCATAATTCTTTTATGATACCTCTGTAGGTTAAATAAAAGAGAGGTGAAGTTGGTATGTTAAATCAGGTTGCGCTTGTTGGAAGGTTGACGAAGGATCCTGATCTGCGTTATACACCGGATGTGGAATTTAAGATAAAATGTCATGAGTTTAAAGATAAATTGTCATAATATTTTTATATATTTTGTCACATACTCTAACAAATAAATCGCTAAATTCAGGGGATAAAGCCACATTGGTTATAATATATTGAATTCTCTTTTAACCATTTTATAGCGGAATAGAATTTATTAAAAAATGTCATAATTAGAAGGGGATATTCTCATATCTGTGTTATTGCACCTAGATTCCTGAATTCCATTTTGGTTACATTAAAAAAGTCGCAACGTATTAATTGCAACTTTCAAACGCTTTTTTAAATATGTGAGTAACTTTCACCACTTAATGGAATTATTTGCTAATAATAAAAGAATGTGGTTATAATACTTTCTGTTAAGTGTGTTCCTTATATAACACTATGTTGATAATTTATTGAATAGGGGCAGAATCTTTGGAATCTAATTACTGGTGTAATAAAGATTGGATATATGAAGACAATTTATATTCAGCGAAGAGGCTTATTAATAATAAACAGAGTAGATATATTAACCATATGAGTGGTTATTTTTATAGCCCTAAATTGAAACGATCAGTCGGTTATGAGTCATTATGGGGGGAATGTTTATTTTATTATTGTTTGGAATTAGATAATTCCGTAATAAGATACTATGAGCAACCAATTAATGTACCAATATCTACATTTGATAATAACTCTATGGAAGTTAAAATGTGGTACCATGTGCCCGATGTACTGGTTTTTAGGAGCGGTCATAAACCACATCTATATCAAATTAAAGGGATGAAAAAAGATTCACAATCCCAGAATATATTAAAAGCTTGCTTGGAGTTATGTGCTAATAAGAATTGGGACTATAGCATTGTATATCCGAAAGAGCTTCCTGAGATATTAAAATCAAATGTAATTTTATTATGGAATTTTAGTAAAAAACCAAAGAATTTTGAGTTTATTCTAGATGAAGTATTATTTAAAGTTCAGCATTTTGGTGAGATTAAAATTGAGGATCTAGCCAAAAGTTTCACAGGGAAAATTGATTTTAGATTTGTCCTACCGCTAATATATCATCTAATTTTTAAAGGGGATTTATATGTAAATCTAATGCAGCCAATTAACAATAGAACAATTGTAAAACCAGGAAATATAACAACTATGCTTTCTGATTATTACATAAAGGAAGTGGTTAATTGAGAACTAGATTTTTAAAAATTGGAGATGAATTTACATACTACGATATTAAGCACGTTGTGTTTGATATCGATATCAGCGGTGTATCTATACAGCGGTTGGATGGTGGTAACAAGGTTCACAAGGTTAATTACCACACGTTAGTAACAGATTCGAGTTTTAGATTAGTTGGAGAAATCCAGAAGGAGTTAAAAAAAGAAACGGAAAGAACAATTGTATCTCAATTAGATTGTTTGACACCGGAGAAACGGGACAAAGTATCATCTAAATATGAAATGATAGCTCCCATTCTGTTACATGAAAATATCAAAGATGGTGACTTGGTATCTAATTATGCATTTAAGGAGCGATACGCTTATTTATTATTTGATGATGAATCACCCTTGAGTATTTCGAAAGAGAAGTTGATTGACCGTATCTCCAAAGAGTACAACAAATCAACTAGGCAAATTAAAAGGTATTTAGCAGCATATAAGAATGCAGAAGACAATTTTCCAAATCATGGTTTGGAGGGGTTGATGGATAAGCATTCAATCGTAAGGATTGTTAGAACTGATGAAAGAGCTATAAATATTTGCCATCCGAAATACCCTGAGAAAGTATTAGGGGTAATTTATAGTAGGCTAGGTATAGAGTATGACGAGATTATTAAAGAAGCTATAGAAAAGCATTATTTAAAAAAACGAAAAATCACAATTGCAAATTTACATGAGCAAATTGAAATAATGTGTCATAGCAAAGGAATAAAATCGATTGGATACGACACTGTATATAACATAATCGCTAATCGATTGGATGATAAGATTAAAGATATTTATAGAAAGGGTAATATTGAAGATTACCTTGAGCATAGTAGGGGGTTTGCCAATCAATTCGCAAAAGCACCATTGCATATAGTAGAAGTAGATCATACAAAACTTGATATAGATATTATCGATGAAAATAGTGGAGCTAATTTAGGCCGTCCCTGGGTCACTATGGGTATTGATGTTTATACAAGAATGATTTGGTGCATGCATATTTCTTTTGAAGATCCCTCTGCAGATAAGGTGAGAAAAGCTATACAACACGGTATATTCTTTAAAAAGATTAAGGAGAAATATAACACGGTAAATGAATGGGAAATATCGGGTATACCCAAAATAATTTACTTCGATAATGGAACAGAATTTAAAAATACTTCTATTAAAAGAATGGTGGAAGAAACTCTTCAGTCCCAAGTGATGTACCGTCCAGTTGCAACCCCAAGATATGGAGGAGTAATAGAAAGATTTTTTGGCACTATTAATAAAAACTTTATTCATAAACTGGCTGGAACAAGGAAAAGTAATACTGTTGAGTTAGGAGAATATGATGCAGAGTCAGAAGCGATATTTACCTTAGATGACATTATTGAATTATTAACCGCATATATTGTCGATGTATATCATCATAGTATACAGAGGGGGTTACCGCATGACTACCCAACACCAACGGCAAGATTTTATCAAGGTATAGATACATTAGGTTATCCAGAGTTTATATCGCAGGAGGACGAAGCTTATTATAGTTTTGAATTACTTCCTACTGATAGCCGAAAGTATTCTCGGGACGGGATAAGATTTGGTAATGTTTTGTATGCATCTCCAACAGCATCCAATTTAATTAGAAAAAATGGCGAGAAGTTGAAAATAAAGTATGACATTGATGATATATCGAGAATATTTGTGCTTGATCCAGTTAGCAAATCATATTTAGAGTTAGGAGCTGTAAATCCTCCTGTAGATCAAATTATCGGTATGAACAGAAAGATGTATAATACGATACTTCAACATCTTAGGGAGTTAGGCAAAATAACAATGTCAAAGATACCTGGTTCAAGGGACATCTTAGAAGCAAAAAGGTTGTTAGAAGAGAGGACTAAAAAGAAAATAAAGAGAAATAAAAAGGCAAGGAAAGATGCAATTAAGCATGGTCATACTTTGACATTAGGTATTCCTGATAACGAATCGAGTAATATAAAGAAAGAACCTTTAACTAGATTAGAAATTTTGGCAAATAAATTTAACGCTGAAAAGGAAGGTAAAAGGTAATTATTTTGAATAAATACAGAGATTTTCAAAGAAGGATAATAAACTTATATGTTGAACACCCAGAAGTGAAAAGAATTTGGGAAATGCTTGATAAAAGAAGGAAGTATAGGGCATTAGGTATCGAAAATGAAGCTTTTGAATCTCCCTTACATCTTTTTATACAAGGAAAATCTCGAGTAGGAAAAACACAAATGATGAAAAAGTATGCCAGGTCTTCCCAAAGAAAGTTGTTAATAGAGGAAGATGGTACTGAAGTAGCGATTGTGCCGGTAGCATATATGGAGATGCCAAGTCCATTTACATTAGTGGGTTTCTATAGTCAAATTTTAAACATGGGGCTTAATGTACCTATTATAAATGGAAGTCCTAAAGTTTATGAATTAGAAAATAGAGCCATTACTCTTCTAAAAAGGCAAAGAGTTGAGATGCTTATAATCGATGAGATGGATTATGTTATTAATTCTACATATGTAAATAGAAATCAAGTTATGGAACAGATAAAGAAAGTAGCAAATATGACTGATGTATGCCTGGTCTGTGTGGGAACACCTGCCATTGAAGATTTGAGAAAACTCAGTGACCAACATGTTGGTAGGTATGCGCCAGTTACAATTCCTTGGTTTAAAGAATTTGATGATAGCTTTTTGTATTTATTAAAGGATATTGAACACCAACTAGCTAGTGAAATTCCATTAGGGTTAGCTGATGAAAATAGTTATTTACCAGAATTATTACATGAACTTACCGGAGGATTGATTGGTTGGTTAAAACCAATTTTACGAGAAAGTTTTGATTTGTTGGGTGTTTTTGATTCTGATTTTAATGATTTTCAAATACTGAGCAAGCTAGACGGAAATATTTTATTAAAGGCTCGGGAGAATGTGATTGGCCAATTAAGTGAAGATGAAGTAAATAATTTTTTAGAGAGGCAATAATCATCGTAATAACCCATTCTGAAAATTGTTACTGAAAAAATAATAATATGCTTCACTAATACTCAAGTTATAGGATTTTTTTAATGATTTAACGAAACTTACTTCGCCCTTAAAATCAATATTAATATTTGTATATGATATCTCCTTTAACCGTGTATGATCTATTTTTAGATAAAAATCAATTAGCGCTATAGGTATTAGATTTTGTTGTGATAAGTAACAAATTATTTTGGTAAGCTTAAATCTACTTACTTTCACATATTCTGCAATAAATACTTGAGTTTGTCTCTGCAATAATAGAGGCAAAACTTTCCGATATCCTATATCTATTAGATCTCCATATTCTTCCCATAAATTATTGGATTTATTTAGTCCAAATTTCAAAAAACACTTTGTGCAATGATATATATTATTATGCGTTTTTGAACGAGTATTGTATTTTTGTAAATGGAAATCTGAGTTAAAATTTGTACACCACGGCGAAAGGCATTTTATATATTGTGTACGTTTTAAATATGCTTCTAACGAAATAAGAAATGAGATTGGAATCTCCATGCTTATCAACTCAAGGAAGTCTATATTCTGTTGTCTCAATACCTTGAGAAACTCCATCAAATTGATGAATAAAGAGTTGTCTTCGGCTGAATTTGTAGACAAAACGGTTAAGAGTTTGTATTTTATATCTCGGGAAATATACTGTACATCATGTGGGTTGAAAACTCTACTTCTATTAGTACATATATAAAGAAAGATATGAATTAGCGATGGTCCGCTAGAGCCTCCCCAATTAAAGAATAGATTATTATTGGGGTCTAATAAAGTTAATAATTGGTGATGGAGCTGTTCCTCTCCCTTTTTTGAGCATGGAAAATATACTGATTTTCCTTTTAAGCTACATCCACAATAGCTACATAAACCCAATATTAATGTATCGTGATAATAAGGTTGAGGAGCTGTGCAATGTGGACAGAAAATCGATAGTTTACAACCATGTTTACTACAAGTATTTAAATCGGTAAATTGCCAATCTAATTTAAAATAAACATCTTCATATAAACATTCAGGACAAAATTTCCTATATTTGATTACTAAAACCTCAAATAGGAAAGACTGTGAAAAGTTTTTTAATAAATCCTGTTTATGAACAAACTTATTTGAAATATTCACGTATGATAAGCAATCAAAGAAGTTGGAGTCTCTTCCAAAAAGGGAACAAGTATTATTGATGTCTAAAATACTTTCAGGATTAAAATCAATTTTATGAAATGCTCTAGAATCAATATTTTTCTTCCGGGATTTAAAAATCGGTAGATTAACAAATTTCACTTGATTTTCATTGCATGTTCTCATTAGCCAACTAGTTAAAGATTCCCCAGCTTTTACACTTGGAATAATACTCAACTTCATTATAATCACTCCCTGAAAACATGATTAGCAATTAATAGGGGATTTATACGGTTTAAAGCAAATAATTAGGTGTTTTAATAAAGAGGGAGCACTATGATGGAGTCGTTATCGATCAAACCAAAACTTTATAAGGGTGAATCTTTATCCATTTACTTATTAAGGGTTGCTGAAAGCAATTATATTGAATTCTATTACTTAATCAAATTCCTAAAAGATAAAGAATATCATAAAGTAGGCAGCTTCAACTATTGGATAATAGATTTATATCCAAAGTTAATTTTAGATTTCCCATTTTTACTAAATTGGCTCAAATTACAAGAGGATGAGTTAACATCATCGCTACTCTATTCGGTCTATAACAAGATAGTAGATGAAGATGATATGGCTAATGCAGTGGATTTTAATTTGAAGATAAAGGATTATTATGATACTAACCACAGGAGATATTGTTCGGAATGTCTTATCGAAAATGGTCGATATATGATGATATGGCAATTAACCGATCTCCCATTTTGCAAAAAACATAATAAAAAAATCCACTCTGAATGCCCCAGTTGCGGATTTAATCAACCGTTATTAGCGCCATCATTATTAATTTATGAATGTTTTAAATGTAATAAATCTTTGCTAAATAATACTTGTCCTTCAGAAGATAACAATATTGGAATGGATATCATTATTGATACTTGGCATTATTTATTAGATCCGAACCAAGTGATAACTATGAAAATTGAAGCATACAGTTTAGAAGTATCGATAGCGATTAAGTTTTTATATGTTCTACAACAAAATCATAAACAGTCATTTAAACAACTTGAATCTTTATATGGTCATATAATGATTAAACGATTGTTAAAAATAGCAAAGGGAAAAAATAAAATGGGTAGATTAAATATCCCATTCATATTAGATATTGTTGAAAAAACAAATATTAAGTTAGATCAATTAAATCAAGTTATTGTAGATAATGAATTCATTAAAAAACACACTACGATAAATAATGTATTGGAAAACACCATCGGAAACTGTTTGTCTCCGTGGTGTAAATCATTTAAATCAAACATATCTATGATTAACGTAAAGAAATCTATGTATATTCCTATTCGAGAATTAAAAAGTGCCTGGATATGTAAGGATTGCTTTATGAAATATGGCTATAAAAGGGGGGAGAAAGGTATATGGGTAACAGTAACGGACGATTTAAAAGATATTTTAATATTCATTGATAAATTTGATTCCAAGACATCATTAAAAATAAATCAAGATACGATGAACTATAGCTCTACAAGGTTTAATTATTTACTTGGCTATTCTATAGTCCATAAACTAGTAAACTATCATGTTAGAATATCTCTCCCTCCAGATAAGGAGATTTTGAAAGGTTATAAAAGCTTTTTCGGTAAGAGAAATCTGCGGAGGAATATATGTGAACTACTTGGAATAAGTATAAGAGAATTTTATATAAGTTTTCATAAAAGAAAAATACAGGAATATGTGCATGTTGAATATTTCGCAAACTTGGAGAAAACAATTAAGAAAAGATTGGTGTTTGAAATAAAACAATCGCTACAGTTGAATCAGCCAGTGATACCAGATGAGTTATTTGAAAAACTGGATATAAGTAAAATTGATGTAAGCAGATATAAGTTAAGAGCATATGTTAACAGTTGTCTAAAGTTATATAATCATTAGATATATTTAAGAATATTAATGATATCAGCTTAAAAGATATGGGAAGTAAAGAGACGATTAAGTATAATTGTCTCTTTTTTTGTAATCGTTTATAGCGAGAGGATCTAGTGTATGTATTTGATATTTTTTGGTGAGATAAATGTAACGTTAATCATTGTAATTCATATTCCTGTGCAACTTAGTTGGACTACATATATTTCCAAATTTGTCTGTTTAATGTAAAATAAAAGTATGCTAGATAAAGGTTTGACCCCGTGATTTTCCATTTTTCATTAGCCAACTGACTGAAAATTTATTGCTGAGGTGATTACTAAAATGAATACGGTACAGAGTGGCGTCGGAAATACGTTAGTATATTTCACTGTCCATCAGATAGAGAATGAAAAAGACATTCCAACTAAGGTGGAAATTGTTACAGATGATGGTGAACAATTTACTAATAAATTATTTATGCAAGACTTAAATGCTAAGAATAAACGAGGTTATAAATTTGCTAGGGAAACCTCAGAGGTAGGTAGAATTATCACTGACATTGTTAGTGAAATAGATAATCCGGAGTTTTTATCAATATTTGAGGCTAAAACTGACTTAATAGCTGAAAGGTTACTTGATGTTCAGAAACGAAGAATTCAAATGTCTCCTGGTATTAAAGCGCCGAAAAAGGGAAGTCTTGTCATTATTTTTCAGAAGTTACCCGATAGAATAAATATTTTGATTTCAAAAATTGAACAAGTGCTATTCTTAAGTCTTGAAGAATTTGTATACCGGTCTGGCTTACCAGATGAAAATGCAACACAGAAGACATGTTCAATAACTTATCAATTAGAGGATGATGAGTACCGTTTATTGGATATTGTAGTAACAGATACTAAGTCGAAAATTTCAGTATACTGGTATGATGATTTCTTGGAACTTAAAGAGTTAACGTGTGATGAAAGTAACACTTTAGGTGCTTTTACCGCTATCGAAAATGTATTGAGTAGATATGTTAAGAGGAAATCTAAAAAAGATTATACTGATTTAAGAAATCTGCTAGTAGGTTACTTCCAAACTAAGAAGTCATTCAGATTAGATGAAATGGTGGAGTATGTAGTGGGTGACTATGTCCCTGAAAGTGAGAATGTCAATATTAGTGAGTTAAAAAGAAGACTAGTCGCTTTACCTGAATCTAAAGGATTTGATTCTGCTTTTAATATTATCGCTTCACAAGTAAAGTCTAGATTCAAACGCTCTTATAAGATATCGGACAAAATAGAGCTTCGTACATCCGATTATATTGAGGATATGCGTAATGTAATTATTGCAAAAGAGGATGAAGATTTTGGTGAAAAAGTATTAGTAATAAAAGATATTGATGAAGATATATATAACACATTTAAAAGATAGAAGGTACTCAATTTATGAAAAGTGCAATTCTAGAGTTATTTGATAGGTACACATCAAATATTAATGTCCGAAGATTTAAGGAAGATTTTGAATCCTATATGGTTTCCTTAAAGTTGGAAAACATAGTGAGTGAATTTAATTGGGGGCATTTAAGTTCAATTCTGGAATTTGTAAATAGCAGAGATACCCTTTCTTTAAGAATTAAAGTAGATGACGGAGAACCATATTCTTATCAACTGGTAGATCCAGATGAAGCTCCCGCTAATTGGTTTAATAATCTTTGTAAAAATATCGATGATGAAAGTATCGTAGAGATCGAATATGAAATTACAAAAAAGAGAGTGAATTCATATTTGTCAATATACGATTTAGATTTATTTATTGAGTTTATGAAGAAGCAAAAATTAATGCATATCTTAAATTATCTGGAAAAAAATATTGAATACTCCACTACTAATATATTTGAATTACAAAATACTAATGAACCACAAGTATATTTTAGAAGTCACCTGATAGTTTTTTCAGCATCTGCGACAATTATAGAGGATGAAGAACTCATTACTCAAAATGATAGGTCAAAGTTATTGAAAAGAAGGGAACTTAATTCAAATTCAATGGGGTTTTCAAAGGTTAAATTCATACCGGAAGATTTTAAACATAGTGAAGATAACAGTGCTGAAACATTTGGGTTACTTCCTTTTTTTGATACATTGAAAGTAATCTTAGCTTCTACTTTTATTTCTAATATTTCTAATGTCACTGCTGAAAATAATGGCATCAAATTATCATTTGTTGGACATAAGTATTTAGAGGTTGAAACAGATTATGATGGTTTAAACAATTTTGAAGCGACTACATTCTATGACATATATCGATGGATATATAGAGATGATGAAATTCATGATAAGTTAGATCTGGCTCGAAACATAATTACGAGATACTTCATTAGTACATCTAAAAAATGGTCTTTACCGCAAGAAACATTGAGTTCCATACAGTCAGCGCATGCTATTTATCTTAAAGAAAATGTAGAAAAATATATTGAGACTAAAAATAAAGTGGCAGAAATTACAACAGAGCTCTCTGTGAAAAGTAGAGATATTGCTCAATACTTTATCTCGAACTTTAAAAGTAACAATTTAACGCTATTATCATTTTTTATTTCTATTTTTGTTTTAAATTCTTTGTCTGACGATTTTGGAAAAGAGATCTTTAATAAAGAGATATCTTATTTTTCTCTGGCCGTGCTACTAGTATCAACTGTGTATTTGGTATTTACGCGGAAACAATTATATAAGGAACAAAAAAGCAATATCAGGTATTTTTACTCAATGAAAAGGATATATCGGGACATTTTCGATAGAGAAGAGCTTAATAATTTATTCCATAAAAGACAATTTAAATATAATTTAAAGTTGGTAAATCAGACTGCAAATTTATTTACATTTCTTTGGTTCATTGAAATTATAGTATTGTTGGCAATAGTAATAGTATTCGGATTCTTCGACCCCTTTAAATAACATATTTAAATACAAGTAGCCTATTATATGACAAATAAATATAAAGAAAGTGACAATAATATATTAAAAAAAAGCCTAAATCTGGGCTTTTTTTATGACAAAATATCTTAATAACCACACGGATGTTTGGATATGTACAGATACAGCCACTATTGAAGTGTGATTTTTTTATCATAATAAAATCTAAGATAGCCTTTCACATAAACAAGTTCCTTCCTTTGAAAGAGGAAGGAACTTGTTAGTTAGTTAGTTAGTTTCTGGCGACAGAAATATTTCATCTATCTTTTCGGACTTAAATTGTCTGTACGGCTCATAATCTTTTAATAGTGATAGAATAGGCCATTCTAACAAATTAAACAATAATTCATCACCGATTGATTGTGCAAATTCAGTTAACTTTTTGAACCCATTATCTAAATCATCTAATAGCAAATATTTAGCCATTTGAAATTCAACTTTTAAAGTGCTAACATCGAAGGATTTAATATCATCTATAATATCATCAAATTCTAAATTCATTTTCTTGGATAGCCAGTAATTTATTTTTGCGTACAATCTACTTTGGTCATTTAAGGTTTTATCTCTCATAGCGATCTCATAAATTTTTTTTGTGGCTTGGCAATTAGTTTTAATCCTAGCTGTTATATGGTGGCTGAATTCAGTATATATATCTGTTGAATTATTTTTATAAATAGCAATAAAGTACTTATATATTAATAGTAATCCAATCTCTTGTACCACTTTAATTCGATCTTTAATGTACTCTTTACTTGTATCAAGTTCTTGTCCGTTAACCATTTCCTTTGTTAAGTTATGATCCACTTTACTAAGATAAAGGTTGTTTACTATTCCATTATTATGTATTAATAGATGTCTTCGTTGGAACATTTCAACTAAAAGTGGTTGATGTTTAGATAGTTCAGTAATATTTATTTTATTGTTTATCTTGGATAATTCTAAAAGCCAATCTGTGACACTTCCTCGAAGAATAGATTCAATATATTTATCAATCAGGTATTCCTTTGCAGTATCTATGCTTCCTATTTGTGTAAGTGTTTTGAAGTCAATTTTATCATCGTTGAAAAAGTTAGGATTTTTATTTGACAAAGCAAAATCCTTAATTAATTCAGCTACCAATAACTCAAATGATGTTGCTAGAGATATTATTATTGATTTTGTATACAAATCATTTTCCTTATTTCTATATACATGTGTTTTTTCGTGCTTTTCCAGTATTTTCCTGACAATTGGTGAAGAAGTTTTTATTAAGAACCGCTTATCCTCAATTTCTACACTAATATTATTTATAAAATGTTCTAAAGTTGGTGACTTCTTTTCTTCAAAGATATCTTCTATTTTTATCTTTAATCTTATTTCCTGATCATTTAGTTCTTCCTGCGCTAAAAGCTTTTTGTATGTTGCTATCATGTTTAACACTTCTGTAATTGATAGATTTTCATCCTTTATTGGTGATGCAGGGACATCTTTTTCTACCATGTTTAATAAGACTTCCATTTGATCAATAAATGTAATTGTAATATTTGACAACTGTTCCATTGTAACACCCCCCTAATATAAATATACATTTACATAATTACCCAAGTAAATAGTTTTTTCTAAAAGAGTAAATTAATGACAATTGAAATTTTCATGAAATATGCCAATTTACAATATAATAGGTGCCATATTTATATTAAAAAATAGGATTAAAATCACAAAAAATAATGACAAAGTATAATAAAAACTACAGAAGGTTCTTTTTATCAATAACTATCCATATATTGTATTTTGATGTATAATACAATATATGGATAATGGGAGGAGTGACATTGATGAAAAATTCTTTTTTTATTCTATCAATTATGTCGATTTTATTACTGTTCACAGCCTGTACTAAGGATGAAAATAATGTAAAAACAGCCACAAATACACCTAATAATGAAACGAAAGACGAGCTACTATCTTATGATGGTCCGTCCCTTACTATAGGGGTAGTAGGAGGAAATGATTTTAAAGAATCACCAAAGGTTATTTATGAAAATTTAACGCTAGAAGAATTATCAAAAAATAGCAAGGATGACATATTGGATGCTCTTATTATAAAAAAGAATGCTTTTGAAGAAGCGGATAAAGATAAATATGTTTCCTTATATAATTCTACGAAGTATCCCATCTTTTTTTATGGAACAGAAGATCTTCAAGCATTTGCCTTTACAGACAGTGGTGTGACTATGGATCAGGTTAGAGTCAAAAATACAGCATATGTACAAGGGTACCTCAACTTAAGCGGTGAAAAACAACATTGGGATTTGTTATTGTCAAATAAACCGACAAACAAAGAAAAAAATGAAACTATGTTAATAAGAATATTAGAGTTAGTCGCAAGCAGAAAATAACTACACAAAAAACAACGGAATATTTTGAAAATTTTGTTGTTTTTTTGTGCCTCCTGGTATATAGTTAAATTATTCCTTTATTTACAAATAAATCCATCTAAAGGAATGGGAGGAGAGAGGAATGAAGAAGTTAAAAAAGGTTTTAGCAGTCTCACTAAGTACGGGTATCTTGGCAGGGTGTTTTGCTCTAAATGTCCCAGGAGCATTAGCGGCTTCTAATGAAGTGGTAAAGGAAAGGGCTAATCAAGGTGTTATTGATTTAAGCAACATGGAGGCGCTTCAAAACGATGAAAACATAACCATCGAGAAAATTACATACGAAGAAATGATTACTAGGATTGCAGATATGAGGGGTATTTCTAAACAAGAGGCCCAAAAAATGAATCCTAGACCTACACTTTCAGCGCGCACATTGTCTTCGCCAAACGAGGTAATATCCCCATTGGCAACAGAAAACTATCACCAGATAAAAGTACGTCAAAGTGTAGCAAGTTCTTACAAACCAGCACTTCAGTTATTCGTTCAAGTCTATACTAGCGGTTCTTTCCATCAGTATAATAAAATCCAAGATGTTGGATTGGACTTAAGACATAACTCTCTTCCAAGTGGTAAAGTAAAACAGTATCATGGTAAGATTAAAGCAGAAATTGATGGTCCTCAAAAAATTTGGTGGCATTTAAATGGATCTTTTTACGATCTTGGCACCACAACAGTCTCGGGTACCGTTAAAGCTTCTGGCGCTATTTGGGAAGGAAGCGGTACAGTATCACGTGCTAGTAACTTCTATAAATACTGGAATAATACAGGAAATATTTATTAATTAAAAAACAAAAAAGGCATTCAGAATAAGTATATTCTGAGTGCCTTTTGTTTCCAAATTACATATTCTTTATACATGTCATTTTTAATTAAATTTAAACAATTAAATGACAAAATAAGATAAAGAAAATGTCAGATGTTCGTTAAAAAAAGTAGTGGAATTAAATATTATTTATGACAAATTATATTAAAAATCACACCGGAGGGAAAAGCTGTATCAAACATTACTTTGGCCGTTACGAGAAATTTTAAGAATGCTGATGGCGAGTATGGGACGGACTTTGTAAACTGTACACTTTGGAATCGGGCAGCTGAAAATACCGCATCCTATTGTCAAAAAGGTTCTGTAGTCAGTATCGTTGGAAGAATTCATACACGTAATTATGAAAATCCAGAAGGAAAGCGTACGTATGTAACAGAAGTTATTGTGGAAAGTGTTAACTTTTTAGATCGAAAACGGGTGAATAACCTTCATGAAGGCAGTCTGGAAACGGACGCAGTGCCTATTTTATGAACGAGCGGGAAGTAGTCGCTGATTTAATCCGAATCGTTGGCAGTGTAAATAGCCGTGTATCCAAAAGTGAGTCAGATTTGAGAAAAATCGAACAGACCCTGCAAATCCTCATAAAAGAATTGTCTAACATGAAGGAGCTTCAATATCAATTATGTGAACAAACGTATCAGCTCCACGAACATTAATCCCTCACAAACATAATCTGCACACAAAACGCCTCCAATACAACACTTATAAAAGTAATACCCCCTCTTGATAGCCGCCAATGCGCGGCTTTTTTCAGTTTTGTGATAATTATTTTGCTAAAAGGTAAATTTCTATTAGAAATAGAATTGAAATTATTGGTAAGATAACGGTAGATACATATTTTCTTATTACAGCCAGGAGGGATTTAAAGTGAAAGCAAAGGATTTCATGATCAAGGATGTAATTAGTTTAAATGAAGAGGCAAGTATTAAAACATTGCTGGAAGTTTTAATGAAACATAAAATCGGAGGACTTCCACTGGTCGATCCAAACAATAAACTGTTAGGGATTGTAACAGATGGGGATGTCCTGAGATATATGAACCCAAAAGCCTTCATTTCCTCTTATGTCACTTATATAGAAGAGTTGGATGAAACCTTAAAATCAAAAAGTGAATCTCCGGTTAAAGCAATTATGAAGAAAAAAGTAGTCTTTGTTCGAGAAGAGGATGAGCTTGAAGATGTACTCAAGCTGCTGGCAACACATCACTTCAAAAAGATACCCGTAGTCAATGGAAATCGTGAGGTTGTGGGTGTAATTAGCCGTGGGGATATGATTCGTAAATTAGGCGAGTTACTACTTGAAAAATTGTAAGAGAAAGGAGGCTCATTCCTGAGTCTCCTTTTTATTTCTATTGGCGTACAATTGTTACGTAAAAACGTCCCCAGCAGCTTTGCCATAAGAAATCGATACTTAAAATAGTGTTGATAGAGTTGCGATGCTTCTCAATCATCCTTTGGGCAAACATGTTAGCATCCCGTTCAACCCATTGTGATTGATAGCCATTTCTGCCTGTGTTGACATAAGGCGTATTATACTGCCTCTTCATATAGACACGCTGGTAGGCATGGCGAATTTCATGAAAGAGATCCTGTAGTAAAAACAGCTGCATAAGCCCGCGCTTGTATTTTTTGTTTTTTACCTTATGGTTAAAGGGAAATAATGCAATCTTACCAAGCTTATGGTATCCGCCCAATGTGCCATTTAAAGAATCCTCATAACACCAATCATCAATAAATTCCTTTCCATAATCGGTTCGGTCTGCGATGACTTGATCTGGATGATCGTATATGGAAATGGTCATTCCTAAGTATTTATAATCGTCATAAAGTAATTTGAGTATTTGTTTAAGCTGGAAATCTGATAGGATATTTGAATGATTACGTAAAACTGTTTTCGCTAATCTGGAGGGGCGATTTAAGGTACTTTCAAGAGAGATGTTTTCTTCTACGATCATTAATGTAAGCAACTCCTGTTAATTAATCTGGCTGTTTTAATTGGGCATATAACATGATATGCCAGGACTGTGACTATACATTCGCAACAAATTACTACATAAATCGATATAGAAAATATGGAAAAAGAAGGAATAATGTAGAAAAGTATACAACGAAGAACAAATTTCGTCAAATAAGTGGTTTGACATTATTTAAAAGAGGGTAAGTAAATAAATGCTTAAAAAAAGAAAGAGGAGAGTCCCTCTTTCCTTACTTATACAAATTGCTATCTTGATTGATATATAGAGTCGTTTCATAGTAAATATCATCTCTATATTGACTGGATAATTCATCTTTAATAGTTTTATAGGTGAGATATGTAGCGGTATCTGCCTGTACGTGTTTAATCTTTACTTGAGTCGAAATCTCCTGTTTCTTGCCATTCTTTCCGATAGTTAAAAATTTCACGTGTACGGTAGGTGATCCCTTTTTTAGATGCATTGAAGGAATTGCCTTGTCACTATCTGTATTCGTTGCCTCTACCTGTTCAATGGCCAGCCTTTCCTCAGGCTGTGAATCTAAATAAGCAAGTAAATATTCTTGTTTCCATTTTTCCTCATCAAGTGAATAATCATATTCAGAGATATTCGTATATAAGTGAAACGCAATGAAGCCAACCGCGGCCAAGGAAATCACTCTTATACCAACCGCAACACTGGATAAAGATCTCCGATCACGTATGACATGAAAGAGAATAGCTATTCCAATGATTGTCCAACAGATCGCCGCAATATACGTGAGCGGTGCATCAGCTAGATCTTGTGTCTTCTCAAAAGTTTGTACAACCTCTTTAAAACTCAGTTTCCTCACCTCTGTTTCCATTCCCTTTTACTAATAACTGTAAATTATTTTATTTATATAATCAATTTTTATTATTTCGACTCTAATAGATACAAAAAAGCCATCCCCTATTTTTTAAGAAGGGGATGGCCAAAAAGTTATCTTTCAAGCACCAGCAAATCCTTTAATTCATCTGAGGATAGCTCGGTAATCCAATTGTCACTTTGGACGATTTCATCATTAAGCGATTGTTTTTTCTCCAGCATAACGTCAATTTTCTCCTCAAGTGTACCGGAGGAAACCATCTTATGGACATGTACAAAGCGCGTTTGCCCAATACGGTAGGCACGGTCGGTCGCCTGATTTTCAACAGCTGGATTCCACCAGCGGTCATAGTGAATGACATGATTGGCAGCCGTCAGGTTAAGCCCTGTACCGCCCGCTTTCAGGGAAAGTAGAAGAATCGGATACTTGCCATCCTGAAAATCGGCCACCATGGTATCCCGTTGTTTTTTATTGGCGCTGCCGTTCAGGAATGGAACGACATGACCATAGCGGCGCTCAGCGATTTGCTTAATCATATTACCCATTTCAATGTATTGGGTAAAAATAAGCACACTTTCATCCTGTTCATAAATGATATCGAGCAATTCGATTAGCTTTTCCATTTTTCCGGATCGATGAAGAATATGCTTTGGTGCCTCTTCCTTTAAATAAAGGGCAGGATGATTACAAATTTGCTTCAGCTTGGTCAGCATCTGCAAAATAAGCCCTTTCCGTTCAAAACCGCTCAGTTTTTCAACTTGATCGAGCGTATCTTTAACAAGCTGTTCGTATAAAGCGGCTTGCTCGGTTGTTAGGCTGATAAACTCCTTTTGCTCCAATTTATCCGGCAGATTGAGAGCAACCTCTTCATCCTTTTTCGTCCTTCTTAAAAGGAAAGGCTGAATAAGCCTTTGCAGGGTGGCAATTTTATTCTTATCACCATTGCGTTCAATCGGTCCGGCAAAGTTTTTATCAAATTGCGTTAGTGAGCCAAGATAGCCCTTATTAATAAAATCAAAAATGGACCAAAGCTCACTCAGTCTATTTTCCATTGGAGTACCGGTTAAGGCGATATGATGAATACCTTCAAGCTTACGGGCAGAACGGGATTGCTTCGTATGGGAATTCTTGATATTCTGCGCTTCGTCGAGCACAACAGCATTCCATTGCATGGATAAAAAGTCTTCCTCATCCTGATGAAGCAACCCAAAGGTTGTCAGAATCACATCGGCATTGCCAAACCCATCCCTAAACTGTTCACCCTTCATACGACTTGGACCATAGTGAAGATGGACGTTCATGGATGGAGCGAACTTTTCAAACTCCTTCTGCCAGTTTCCGAGCACAGAAGTCGGACAGACAATCAAGGATGGAGATTTTGCTGGACCATTCTTCGCCCCCACCGCTAACAGATAGCTGATGAGCTGAATCGTTTTCCCTAGACCCATATCATCGGCCAGACAGGCACCGAATCCATATTCACGTAAGAACATCAGCCAGCTCATTCCCTGTTGCTGATACGGCCGCAATTCGCCCTGGAAGGCATCGGGTACCTGGACAGTCGGGATATCCTGAAGTGAGTTGATGCGAGTCATAAAGCGTCTCAGGTCACTATTCAGCTCAAATTGAATTCGTGCGTAATCCCCTTCATTCTCATCCTCAAGCTCCTCATCCTGTGCGAACTCCTGCTGAAGTAAATCATTGATACGCAATCCTCGCTCATCTGCTTCCTTCTTCAATTCCTGCATGCGCCTCATTAAGGCAGGATCCAGTTTCACCCAGCGTCCTCTAATATAGACAAGCTTCCGTTTTTCCTCAACAAGCTTGTTAAATTCCTCCTCGGAAACCTCAGCGCCATTGACGGAGAAACGCCAATTATAATCGAGCAAGGCATTCATACCCACAAATGATTTTCGGCGGCTTGGCGAATTTTTCACTTTAGCCTTCATGGCGATTTTCGCATCCTTAATTGCCTGCCACCATGATGGCAATAGAATTTCTACGCCAAGCATATGTAGGACCTCGGAAGCATCCGTTAAGAAATCCCAGGCCTGATCCTCAGTGACAATATCATCAATCCAAGGGAAAATATCCTTCCAGCGGGCGATTTCCTTTTCAGCCATCTCTAAATACCTTTTCCAGGCAAAAGGAATCCTATGGCGATCAGCCCATATGAAAAATTGCTCCTCATTTCGCTTGCCGCGCATAAACGGTTCTAGCTTCCATTGGTCAACCTCATCACCCGCTGCAAAATCAGGCTCGCTCAGGCGCATTCCCATAGAAAAAGGCAATTCATCTTCTTTGGCACCGGTCCAAATTTCCCAACGGTCTCCGTCAAAGAAGCGGCTGAGTACCTTGGTGGAGATATTTTTTTCAGCAAACAAATCAAGCAAATCACCTACGCGATGATTGCCGGGACGGTCTTTAATCGCTTCATTTAACCATTCCTCCGCAAAACGCCGAACCGTAATGGTTTGGATTCCGTCATGCTCGTGTCTGGCCATTTCCTGTTCCCAAAAGGAGTCCTGAAAGTCTTCGAGTATTTCCTGTGGGAGCGGGAAGGTAATGCCGTCTTGATTCCGATCGTTAAAATCAGGCATAACCGTTCCGTTTTCAACGGTTTCATATAAGGATTGGGCCAAAGCTAAACTAATGGATGCCCAATTGGACCAGGACCAATTAATAAAGCTGTTGAAAGGCTCTTCTGCCAGCACCTTCATCCATTTATGGGCGCTCATAAGGACACCGCTTTTACCATCAAGTGTTTGGATATCCACTTTCGTCCCAAAGTAACTATCCGCATCCCAAAGAAAGAAGCTTGTTGCCCATAATTCAGCAGGAACGGGCTCACCCTCATCTGTTCCATAAATAAAGACGCGTCCGCCTTCAAGTAATTCAATTTGAATATGAAGAGTTTCAATCAGCTGCATCAATTAACTTTCCTTTCTTTAGTTCTTCCTGAAAAGCACGTAATCGCTTATTATCGTCGCTGATGTATTCAATATAAGATTCCCAAACGTTTACGCGCTTAAGTTTTTTATAAATAGTTCTCAGCTTTTTTAAATAACGGACCGCTTCCCGGTAGGATGAACGATTTTTAGCCGCAATCAAATTAACTACCTGCAGATGCAGAATAGGAAGGAGGACTTCAGGCTGTTCCTTTTGAATTTCCTTCGTTTGATTGGACCATTCATAAAGGACATCAACACGCTCAGCAACCTGGAGCTCGACCCATTTTTTATACTCCTTCTTCTCATACAAATAGTGTGAATATGGAATAAGGGAGTAAGGAATGGTTCCCCTTAGAATACGTTCGAGCAAGTCGAATCGTTTAGCGGCTGAGCAAAAAGGACGAATAATTTGCAGGGCATTATATAAAAATCGAGTTCTCTTATACTCCTGAGTCTGATAATCATGCAAATAAGCTTTAATATTTTTTGAGAAGAATTCAACAAAGGGAACCATTCGTGCATGTTCCTTTGCATTATGCAGTTCCTCTAATACAAAGGTAAGGAAGAAGCAGGATATCGGACCAAGCTTATTTAAACATTCTAACGCCTGCTCATCCTTGCCATCGACCATATATATGTGAATCATCATCCAAAAGACCAACTCAATTTGCAAGGAGTCAGCGAGAGCCGGAAGCTGGTTTGACAAACGATCTATTTCAGCCCCGCGCTCTTCTTTAGTTGTAATGATATTTGTCCAAATTGTGCGATAGATATCCCAGCGATAATAGCCGCTTCCCATTTCACCAGTTGGCAAATTCTTTGTTTCATCAATCCAGGAATGGATAAACTCCTCTGAATCAAATGGACGGATAGAGGATTCAAACCGATGAACCTCATCCTTAAAGGCAAGGAACAATTCGTGAATCATAGATTCCAGCAGTTCCTCCTGAAAGTGATCCTTCGTACTGCTCTGCAGATCAAATAAATGTACCAAGCCCATATAATAGGCAATGCTACGGTATAAAGGCACCCATTGCTGATTGGAGGGCTCGCTGCGCTGGATCGCACGCTGAAAATTAGAAGCAGAGCGGTTTATCCCGGCCATAAAGTAAGGAGGGATGGCTAACTCTTCCCGTGCGGAACGGATGAAAAATTCCTTCCAGGCACTGTATGTATGCTCCGGTTTAGAAGGCTTGCTTTTTTCTTTATATACGGGGCCATTTTTTAGTGATTCCTTTAAACGGAACATGGGGTCCTCTTTATTCTTCCAATGATCCACCCATTCCGTAACGCTGGCTTCCTTACTGTAGGCAGCAAAGAATACAGCCAGCTGATGCCGGCATAAATCAATCGCTGGACAGGAACAAGAGCTATTGCTTGGAAAACTTAAATCCAAAGTGACGTTCACCTTTGTCACGTCCTGTACGACACCTTGAATAAGATCAGATTCGATCGATAGCTTTACCACTGTCCCTTGACGATAAAGAACAAGACCCTTCGAAACTAAATTAACATCATTAGTTGATTTAGGAGAGAGAATATCCGAAATTCGCTCCCCGTA
This sequence comes from Bacillus sp. E214, assembly GCF_008087365.1. Taxonomy (NCBI): domain Bacteria; kingdom Bacillati; phylum Bacillota; class Bacilli; order Caryophanales; family Bacillaceae; genus Bacillus; species Bacillus sp. E214. The sequence continues at coordinate 240,612 of NZ_VENN01000002.1, forward strand.
GAATTTAAGTGCATCGTGCATATATCATTCTCCTTACGAGACAGTTTAACCAAGTTTAATCTTAATTGTAACAAAACTGATCAAAAAAACGTATGAAAAGGGGGAGGAAAGTAGAAGACTAAAGATAAAAACTAAAAAGAAGAGAATGCGATGAATGTAAATCGAGGTGCAGATAAACGAAAGAAATATAGATGGTTATGGATTTCCGGCTTCGTAATTGTGATTGTCATGGTTGTCGGATATCCTATTTATCAGGCCCTTCAAGCAATAAAGGATCCACTGCGGGAACGCCAATCTCCGTATAGAGAAGAACAGCTTGATTTAACTAAAAAAGAGCCATTTTCATTATTGCTGCTTGGTATAGATACAAACGGCAGACCGGATACAACAATGGTCATAACGGTCAATCCGGAACACAATAACATTAAAATGCTTGGTATTCCACAGGATACAAGAGTAAAAATTGCTAGAAGCAAGAATTGGGATAAAATCAGCGATGCCTATCAAGAAGGCGGAGCGGAACTGTCGATGGAGACAGTTGAACAGTTTTTCGGAATCCCGATTGATTATTATGTGAGCATCAATACGGATGGGGTGGAGGAGCTGGTGGACGCCATCGGAGGTATCACCGTTGAAAACCAGTTAGATTTCTCTTATGATGGCCAACATTTTGCTAAAGGTAAAATCCAGTTAAATGGTGAAGAGGCATTGGCCTATATGCGCATGCGCCAGCTGGAGCCAAATGGTGAAGAAGGGCGGCAACAACGCCGGTACGAGGTCATTGGAGAGGTAATTCGAACAGGTGCCAATATCCGAAGCTTAACTCACTATGATCAAATCGCTACTACCTTAATGAATAATGTGAAAACAAATATCACAATTTCAGAGATGATAAAAATAAAAAATAACTATCAGGAGGCAGTTCAGCATATTGATCATATCAGTATGGAAGGCACAGCTGAAAAAATAAATGGAATCTATTATGAGGTAATTCGCGCGGAAGAGGTCAAAAGAATTAAAGGAATTTTACAAAAACATATGGAATATTTTAGGGATTAAAGGTAGAATAAAGAATATAAAATATTCGTCTAGGAATATTCTTGGAGTTATAAAAATATGCGCCAGAGCGAGCATTTTTGAATAAACATGTAAGAATATTGGTGTTTTACTCATATGTGGTCAGGCCACCTTCATAGGCACTCCTGTTATACTAGGAAAAAATAACCAATGAGGAGGCTGGGCATAGTGGAGTTAAACGTAAAAGTACAACCAAAGTTTATTGACGGTGAGTGTTCAATTGAATTTTCGTTCTCTTTTGATTGGGAAAACATGAAAATTGGTGAAGCGGTTATTCTGACATGTGAAGAGGAAATGGACGCTCAACTTATTGAAGAAAAGCCGATGCTAAACCCTAAGAAACGTGAAACAAAATACCCGAAAATTGCCTTTGTCACGGACCTAGCAGTCATAGACGGACATAAAACAGCCGCTATTAATGAAATCAAAAAATTTCTAAACGTCATTGGAATCCAAAATATTCGTTACCAAGATAATCGACTAGCCAGTATGGCATAAATTAATATAAAAGAAGACCAAATTTCGCTCTTGGTGATATGCTCCCCATTAGGTAGACAGATTAAAAAAAATCTGTTTATCAAATGGGGAGTTTTTTATGTCTAAAAAATCATTTTCACTAGATGTTAAAATCTTAGCACTTCAATATATAGAGGAAGGTCGTCATACACTTCGTGAAATTGAACAGAAGCTTTAGTACGCCCTAAGAAAAACAGGGTATACTCAGAAGAATTAAAGCAGTGTGCTGTGGAAGACTATTTATCAGGAAACTATTCGATGTTCGATATCCTGGCCAAATATGGAATTAGCAGTTCGTCTGTGTTCAAGAATTGGTTGAAAATCTATACTAGTCATAGTGAATGCAACAATTCGAGAAAAGGATTGAGTAAAACGATGACTAAAGGAAGAAAACCAACTATAGAAGAACGTATTGAAATCGCGAAAGCGAGCGATTACGGGCAGAGAATCTATTATTAAAAAGTTAGAGGAAATCGAAAGGAGGCATCGTTAAGTAGAGTTCGTATTCAGAGCTGCTATATCGCGATTCAAGAACTGGCGAAGAAGGAGAATTTTTCGATTGTGTTATTGTGTGAAATCGCAGACGTTTCCCGTGCAGCTTACTATAAATGGGCAAACGTCAACCAGGAGCACGTGAAGTCGAAAACCAACAACTAGTGGCATCCATTCAACATCTATATACGCAAGTGGATGGCATATAGGGGTATCGTCGTATCGCCCTATGACGATTAACCGTCAGCGTATAAAAGAAGGCTTGAAGAAAGTGAATAAGAAACGAATTTATCGCCTCATGCAGCATTCTACAATAACGAACGTTACGAAGAAACATTAAACGGCTTGAGCCCCCTAGAATAAAGGCTTCAAGCCGCTTAAAGCACTTTTATTATTTCCGCTGTCTACTTGACAGGGAGCAGTTCATAGGCAGACGGGATTTGGTCATTTTCACTTTGGTCAAATTTTCAATTAAGATATGAAAAAAGTACCCCTAGAGTAGTTCTTGATAGTTGTAGTTACCGCGCAGTTTGTTCCGAATGGCAGATTATATTTCCCATGTGATACCCTCTTTAATTATTCTTACTGGGTTTCCTCCAAGTATACTGTTTGGTGTTTCATGTGTACCATATACAACACTGCTTGTCGCAATAACTACATCATTAGCAATTTTTGTTCCTTTATTAACTGTGCATCTAGCACCAATCCAAACTCTATCCCCTATTATTATTTCTTTAGGTTTATTTGTCCTTTGGTTGCTTTCATTTAAAATCCAGTGAGCATCACTATCCATAAACAGACAATCCCAACCTATAATGACGCCATCACCAAAAGTGATTTTATGGTTACAGACTATTTGTGTCTGTGCACTAATCGCAAAATTATCACCAAAAGTTAAATCACCGAATACTGATAATCTTGTACCATATCCTAAATTGGCTTTTCCTTTAAAAGTTATATTTCCTTGTAAGTACCAAACACTACGAGAGTGTCTTCTATCGAAAATTCTAACACCGCCAAACCCTAATCTAATCATACCGGGTTTAATAGGAGCATTAATAGTGACTTTGCCACTTGTCTTATAAAGAAGTACTCTGCTTGATAAAATGATTGGAAATTTAATTGCGTCTTTGAAAGATAAGTATTTGAAATTAAAGTAAATAGTTTTTGGTATCCCTAATATCAATAATATAATTTTCGATAGTTTTCCCATAAAAAACTCCCTATTATTTGATAATTCAATTATACACAAATAATAATAATATTGAGTAGATTATTAACCTATTCATTTAAGTTAAATTTACCCAGGATGAACCGTTATATATATGATCCTATGTGTCCCTTGGTTAGTGTACATACGAATTTACAACATCCCCCATCTGAGGAGTTAATCTAGATAATTCACTATCATACGGGGAATCTATCATACTGACGGGTATTTTCGCTGGCGCTAAAGTCCCTCTTATTTTAATGGCTGGATTGAATCTGAAGCAGTACTCATAAATCGAAGTCTTCCACGATCCTGTCAATCATTTTGGGTATCTAGAATATTCACCTTTGAACCATTCACTTTTAGATTCACTTTCATTGTCCCACTGTTATAGAAAAATACTTTAGCTTTTTTATTAAGCTATTTATAATATTTAAATTTGTTATATATATAGTATCTCTACCAAAACGAATAAACTTTGATTTTTCTGCAACAACATCCCAATTAGACAAGGAGACAAACTCTTCGACATTCAGCGTTGAACCGGTTTGAAAAAAAAAACTGCCCCAATACCCGCCAAGGCTGCGTCATAGGGTAAACGAACTTTAACAGTTTTTAATACCATCCCTTTAGTTTTTTTAATGTTGGCATTAAACGTAAATATGCTAACATTTTCAATTATACACTGGTCAATATCACCACCGATTCGAATCGTTTGTTCAGTGAATATAACCTCATATGTCAAGTTGGACACTTTAAAATTTTTAAAATTCGAAAGTATGTATAATAATCTTCCACCAGAACCATCGAGCTTTTGGATATTACTTACTTCAACATTCTCAAGTATTGTTTTTGTTAAATAAGGATTGGATACAGCCTGATCTGCATACATGAATACAATCAATGGGTTAGTACCTGTAATACCTTTAACATTTGTAATTTTCACATTCTTGTGCTTACCTGTGCAGTTTTTCCCTGCTCCAATGAAACGTATCAAGTCCTTTGCAGATTGAGCGGGATCGCTGTATACGTTTGATATATTGATATTTTCAAAATCTTCATCTTCCGAAATTACATATGTTCGATAATCTCCAGTTGTAAAGGCAATCATATTATCATGCGTTAATCCAGTTATATTGTTAATTTGTATATTCTTACATTGGGATTGGAAATGTAATCCATCACTATTGTTAACAGTATTTATGTTTTCGAATTTCCCACCGATAATATTAGCGAGCAGGTAACAATACTTAGTTGAAGCACCTATTTTCTTTGTGTTATTAATAATTAAATTCTTAACGTTATTGAAAACAATCCCTATTCCTAGGAATTTCCCTGTACTAATCATTCTGTTGGTCGGATTAGTAGAACCGTTTAAGTCGAAGAATCCACCAACCAAAGAAATGTTTTCGTCATAAGAAGTCACTATTTAGAAATTTTTCATTAACTATAAGATAATCAAATGCGTTATCTTTCAGTTTAAGCGTGACACCTTCTTTAAGTTCAAAGGTTGTATTACTTTTAATCGTTAACCTTTTGGCGATGTATATTCCAATTGACTATCAATCAATCGAGCAACTTTTTTATATCCTTTAATATTTAGATGTATTCCGTCTATTGTATTTTCTTTTAAATTATTATAATTAATTCCACTTTCCTTATTTACATCGATAAATATTAAACTGAATTTGTCTGCAACTTTTTTCATAGCTTCACTATAATCTGTAATTGTTAAACCAATATTATTGTCATTATTAAATCTCTTTGGTGGCGACATCAGAATTAACTAACGGTATGTTCGGATGGACAAGTCGTATTCCAATTACTATATTGTTTAAAGCACCTATAAAGGTGGAATTCTCAGAATCTTCTTTACCTCCAATGGGAATGTTTTGTCTAAAATCATTAGAACCACCTAATACTGAAATCATATTAACGTTCGATGGATAGCATTTGTATATCGTAAACAAATAGAATCAGTAGATCCATTATCGGCTACTGTGCATTCTCCAATACTTCGATTTAATAATTTGGTGATCCTTACCCACTTTTGAATTTGCTTGATATCCATAAGAATTAGATTAACTATCACCAATTGTTACCCATACTGGATTTCTCCTATTATTTTGTATCGAAACTTTTGTTTTGCAATATAACTGAATTAGCTTATACAGAATTTTCTCCACCATATTTTATACCCCCCTAATCAGTTCTAATATTTTACAACAAAGGGGTATATTGGTGGAGTTAAACTTTTTTTACGTTAAATTTTCTAATCCCACCACAAATTATAATGCGGAGTAAAAGCAGAAAAAAACTAAATTAATACTTCCCTTACATCTTTTTTTACCGGACCGTATTTAACAGTTTATGGAGTTCTAAATCTGCCTTTAGTTTTGTTTTCTATGAATTTATCAATATCTCTATACTTGATTATTTTTGCAGGATTACCAGCAACTATAGCATACTGAGGCACATCTTTAGTAACCACTGCCCCTGCTCCTATGATAGCTCCTTCATTTACTGTTACACCAGGAAGGATTGTCACATCTGCTCCTATCCAAACAAAGTCTTTTATAATCACTTCTTTAGTTATATTCTTATAATCGAATGGTATATATTCATTATTATAAATATGATCAGAAGACCATATTGTTAGATTAATACCTGGATGGAAATAATCCCCTATTGATACCCCGCCTGATGAGTCAATATAGCATTTTTTCAAACATGAGTATTGTCCCAAATTAAATTTTGTTAGATCTGTAATTGAAATGTCCCCGAAAAATTTGCATGTTTCAAATCGTTGTTTTAATTCATAATGCTGTACAAATGTGTTCATCTTTTTGGATATAGCTAACAGCTTTTTTAAAAAGATGTATAATGCTTTTTCAAACAATCCATTCACCTTACCCTTATTACAATATTTTTATTTATATCAATATATTTTAACAATATTAATAAGGGATTTAAAACACTTTATTAATTCCATTAATAATAGCGTTAGCCACTTTTACTTTACCTAAATCTTTTGGATGAACTGTATCACTAATATAGAGTGAACGGTTAAACTGATTAATGCCACTTGTGCCGAATAAGTCAATAAAGTTTACAGAAAATTCATGAGCCACTTCGCTAACAGCAAGGGCGAATTGCTGAGTGGTTAACCCCAATGTGTTTTTTTTTTTACTTGTTCCGTCATGTTTTGGCCCACTACTTTTCCTCTACCACCTACTGGACTACATAAGAAGATGTGTATATTAGGCATACGATTTTACAGGTAAGTAATGATGTGGGCTAAAGCACCCTTAAATGTATTAGTCTTAAAACCATTATTATAAATGGTATCACCTAATGGAACGTTTTGACCTTGATCGTTTGTGCCACCCATAATTGAAATCTTTGTTTGTTGGTAAGCTATTCAATCTTGTTTGACTGTAAAACGGATTAGCTATACCGTTATCGGCAACCGTTGTTCCGCCGATGCCGAGATTATCCAAGGAGTTAAGTTTATAATAATCTTTCACTATAGGGACCCGCAATACGTTAGCTTTTATGCTATCCCCATAAGCGATTCCGTTTTTCCCTAATAACTTGTTTGAATCCGATTTTACACTAATTAATTCTGTATTTAATTCACGTTGAAATGGAACTATTGGAGTAGAAGTTTCACCTTCTTCTAATTGCGTAGATAAGTAGTTATTTGGATTTGAATTATGTCCAGGTATGGACACTCTCATATAAACCGTATTGATTTTGCCGCCATTACTGTACCAGCAGGATTTGAATTAGCACCAGAAAGTTTTATTTTATTCAAATCAGCAAAGACATAAGAACACGGTCTGGTACATACCTACCTTTGATTCGGTTTTATTTCAAACCAGTCGAATGTAACATGGTCGGTATTGTCGATGAGTGATCCATCACCATTCCCATTTACTTGCTTACCTTTTATAGTATTTTTAGGGTTGAGATGGTTTTTACTCGGTTTAATAAATGTTGTTTTTTCCGCACTCACTACATTAAAATCTAGGTTTTTTACGTTATGACCACCTAAAACAGCATTAATTTGTCCGGGTTGTAATCCTTATAGAACAGCTCTGGTAGATTCGTCAAATATATTTAAATTTAAGATGCCAGTATCGTTCTTTTTAACTGCATTGGCTAAAATTTGTAATGCATTTTGTAATTGTTGATTAGTTGTATTTAAGTCGGATTGTTTGGCAGTGTCCGCCAACTGTGCGATAAGCTAAATCTTGTTTTGTGTTGATTTTGTCAACCATTGCTTTAACTTTGAAGGTTAGCAAATGCATGGTTCTGGCACAGGTTAAAGATTTGATCCCACTTCAAGTTCCTTTATTCCTAATCCTTTTTACTGAGTGCAATCCTACAAAAAAGCGTATTACAAATAGCCCTTTACTTCTTAATCAATCGATTAATTAGAAGGAAATTTCCATTTTACAAGTCTTTGGCATTTACCTTGCTGATGAATTCCGCTAGGATAGGAATATGAATAATGCTAGGAAAAAGATCATATACCGTTTAATACTTTTATTGTTGGTTGTGGGAGTAGTATTTTATTCCTCCTCACAGCCTTATACCGAACAGAATATCCAACCTTTGCTGAGTGAAAATTTAAAGCTTCCCGATTCGGTTGTGGCTTTGCTTTCAAAAATAAGCTTCACCTATGCTGGCGTAGAGATTAGTGTGGAAGCATCGGGGTTGCCGGGGTTTATTGAGTTTTTCATCCGTAAGGGTGCCCATTTTGGTGTTTACTTAGTAATGGCATTTATATTGGCCAGTATCATCAGAATGTGGGTACAGCGTGCGGTGAAAGTAACGGCAATCACTATGGGGATTGTCTTTCTATATGCCTGCTCAGATGAATGGCATCAGTCCTTTACAGGCGACCGTACTCCACTCTTTCATGATGTTATGATTGATACAGTGGGTGGATTGACAGGGATTGTCTTATATTTTGTATGGAGAAAATTTCGAAAGCAACACTGATCGGAGAGCCTTGTTTTTATCATAAAAAACAGGCTCTCTTTTTGTTTGAAATTACGCTATTATCTATTCCATTTCTCCTTGCCAGCATAATTTATAAATGAGACAAACAAGGAGGAGATGGGAAAATGGACTTTATTAAACCGTCTCTCGGTAGCTATACGCACAATTATAAATCCAAGAATCAGTTTGGAGTAGATATCGCGTTGCCCAGACAACGCAGTGATCAGAGCTGCCGCAGATGGAGTTGTCAGTCGTTCGTATTACGCTACAACATTTGGAAAAGTAAATATCTAAGCTGCCTCTTCACGGGCACTAAAATTGTTACGGTATATGGAAAAAGCTGATCATTCTATAATTGATCAGCTTTTTTTAATTCTGAAAGATGGACTTCTAATGATTTCTTTTTTTCCTTTACAAGATTCATAAACCTCGTATCTTCATTTAATTCAAATATTGAAATAGCTTTATCCACATAAAATATAGATTGTGAATAATCACCAAGTTTTTCGTAATTGTAGCTAACTTGATAATGTAATTCGGCTAAAGGAAAGAGATTGTCTTTTTCTATACAGTATTGGATGCCCTTTTTACAATATGTAATAGACTCATCGTATTGTTTGATTCTTGTATATACTCTTGCGATATTATAATACAGCCGTGGAAGGATGGAATGATCGCTAATAAAAAATAATTGGGATAAGTGTGCTTTAGCTTCTAAAAAAATTTTTAAGGCAATTTCATTCTGATTATCAGTAACATAGACTGCTCCCATGGACATTAACACTTCTATTTCTCTTTCATTCCAAACTTTATCTAATACATGCGTTAAGTCAATTGCTGATTGCAGCAGTTCTATTGATTTTTCTACATTATTATTTACCGCATGCTCGTAAATACCTTTATGCCATAAAATCAGCTGTTTGTTACGCCCGTTTTGAGTAAAAAGTGGATTATTCTCTTCTAATTTAACAATTCGGTTCATTTCATCATAGAGAAGATTGCGACGAGTTAGGCGCAGTTGTCTGCTTACTTCGTTAACATAGTCTACTCTGGGTGTAGAGCCAATTTCGAAGAAGTAGTTTACATCCACTCCCAGTTTCTTTGAAATAAGATATAAAGTATTAGCATAAGGATATACGTCACCCTTTTCAATTTTACTTATCTGTGCTTGTGTACAAATCCCCTGTGCCAACTCATCCTGGGAAAGTTTAAGAGATTTTCTTAGTTCTCTAATTCGTTGACCAATTGCGGAGAAGTCCATTTATGGTATCCCCTTTCCAAGAGTATTCCTATAGTTATATTTAAAGGCAAATAGTTGTGTATTTGCTTGTTATACAGAATAAATTGAATCTAAAGTCCCTAAATTCATCAATCTAAAGAAAGTAAATATATGGTTAAATATATTTATAATCATAAATTAATTATACTTTTAAGCTAAATAATGAAAAGGGGAATTCGGATGAAAAAGAAAATTATGTTAATCGGTGCTTGCGTGTTAGGCATGAGTGTTTTTTCAATTTCTACATCTAAATCAGACCTTGCAGAACTGCCAACACAGTACAATGTGAAACCAGCACAAGTAGCAGAGCTGCCAACACAGTACAATGTGAAACCAACACGAGTAGCAGAGCTGCCAACACAGTACAATGTGAAACCAACACGAGTAGCAGAGCTGCCAACACAGTACAATGTGAAACTGAGTAACGGAGTGAATACAATTGGCTAACTATATTGAAGAATTTTTATATGTAAAACAGAAGGAAAAAGATGATAAGACTTCGGATGAGTTGCCAACAGTATATTAAGAACTGTTTACAACAGAATAATTTTTCTGTACTGAGGAAATGATGTTCTCAGTACTTTTATATGAAAGAATGAATCATAAAAATGGGCTTTCTTCTACAATATTATCGAATGTTCGTTTTCTGTGCTTGATTCAAACTTCCTATTTGTAAAAGTATACTGAGAAGTTTTGACAATATAATAAGAGAATAGACCTAAGTTTCTTTTTTGTTGCTTATGATATTTCAGTATATATTTGTAAAGATTGAAATAAAAAAAGACAAAGACCGTAAATGAACTGCCCCTTAAAAGTTAGACACCAATCTAACTTTTAAGGGGTGTTTTTTATGGCTAAGTTGAATGCTGAACAACGAGTTCAAGCAATTCAAAGATATTTATATGGAAACGAATCAATGACAGAGATTTCGAATAATATTGGGGTCACGATATCAGTTTTAAGTGGCTGGATCAGACTTTATAAAATCCATGGAGTAGAGGCTTTTCTTAAATCCTATACAAACTATCCTGCTGCGTTTAAAATGGATGTACTTACTTATATGAACGATAATGGGGTTTCCTCTGTTGACGCAGCTGCGATCTTCAACATCTCATCTTCTGGAATGATCCGAACTTGGAAAAAGAGGTTTGAGACGGAAGGATTTGATGCCCTAATTTCCAAGAAAAAGGGGCGGCATCCATGAAAAAAGAGACGAAGAAATCCACTAAACCAACTCCAGCCGAAGGGTCAGTTGAAGCGCTGGAAGCACGTATCAGACAACTTGAAATGGAAAATGCATACTTAAAAAAGTTGAACGCTTTAGTTCAGATTCAAGAAAAATTACAACCAAAATCAAAGCGCAAGTAATTTTTGAACTAAAGGATACGTACGATGTAGTGGAATTAGTCAAAGTCGCAGGCATTCCGCGGAGCACCTATTACTATTGGGAAAAACGTCTGAACCGTCCGGATAAATACGCGGATGTGAAAGCAAAAATTCAACAGATTTATCATGAACATAAGGGAAGATATGGGTATCGACGTATTGCGAAGGAACTCAAAAAGAACGGGATTCACCATGACCCAAAGACAATCAGACAATCAATCAGCTAATGAATGAAATCGGCCTAAAATGCGAGGTCCGTATGAAGAAATACCGTTCCTACAAGGGGAACGTAGGATCCGTTGCACCAAACATCGTCCAAAGGAATTTCAAAGCCGACAGAATGAATCAAAAATGGGTGACAGATATCACAGAGTTCCATCTATTTGGTGAAAAACGGTATCTTTCCCCTGTCCTTGATCTGTGCAATGGTGAAAACATTGCTTACCGCCTCATGAACCATCCCGTCTATCAATTGGTGGGGGATATGTTAGACCAAGCTATAGAGCATCTTCAGCCCGGAGATCAGGTTATCCTCCATTCAGATCAAGGATGGCATTATCAAATGAAGAAATATCAACGGACACTCAAACAACATGGAATTACCCAGAGTATGTCCCGCAAGGGGAATTGTCTGGATAACGCAGTCATTGAAAACTTCTTTGGTTTATTAAAGTCTGAGCTTCTATATCTCCAGGAATTTGATGATATTGAGCATTTCGAGAAAGAGCTAGCGGACTATATCCATTACTACAACTACAAACGAATGAAGGCAAAATTAAAAGACCTGAGCCCGGTTGAATACCGGATCCAGGTCCTTGAAGCAGCCTAGCAATATATGTCTAACTTTCTTGGGTCAGATCAAAAGAGATCTTTGTCTTTCTTATCATTATTCATTTGTATCCAAGCCGACTTCCTCATCATTTAAATTCAAGTTGATTTTCTCATCACTATTCCACAAAACAACCTGCTTCTTTTCGTTGATATCCGTATCATTTGTTTTCAATTTTGCCTCGACTTTGTATTCTCCCGGTAGAAGGGGGCCGACTTTCTTTTCATAAATGGCTTCGTTGGCCTTAACGACTTGTTCACCATTCACCATTAAGGTGGCATGCTTAGAATTTGTGGTGATCGTCAGATAAACTGGATCGATTTCAATTGAATAGTTGTCCGGCAGCCAGGAATTCGTATTCTTTTTCAGTGTTAAAAATCCTTCAATCCTGGGCTGTTCCTTACCTGTTTTGGATGAATCATCATCATAATATCGGGATTGTTCATGGAGAACTGTCAGAAGGCTTTGGGTGTAATCAGGATTTTTTTGAAGGTAATCCATCAAGATCTTTGTATTTTCTTCGTTAATAACCAGGTCTTCATTTGATGAGGTAAGAATCCGGGAGAGCTGACGTACATTTTGATCGGCGAGAGCGGTCTCAACTTTTTTGACAAGAGTATCCTTATCGAGAAACGGTCCCTTTATAAAATAAAAGCTAACGAATAAAAGGACAGTAAGTATAATCATTAGGGATATTTTAAATAGTGGGGATATTTTTAGATTCGCCATTTTCCTCACACCACCTTTAGAATTGGGTCATAAGTAACGGTTACTTACTTCTACTATATCGGCATATTGAAGATAATTTCAAATAATACATATTGAATTTTTTATGACAAAAGACAGTAACCATCTATATGTATAGTATACTTTCAACCCGGAGGAGTTAGAAGACTAAATTAATCAATCGATTAATGAATAGGCCCAAATAAAATAATCACCCGTCACGATACGGATGATTAGTTACTTGAAAGCAACAATTGAGGAAAAGTGAGAAAGTAAATAAAGCGGTGGCTAGTATATTTATCTTTTTAGAAGTGAAAAGAGGAAAAGACCTTTAACCTATTTCCTGCCCTACAAATATACTTGAGGTAAGGAACATCCGATTGGCGATGATTAAAATGTCCGACGCTGACTGACTGCATTCAGGATAAAGATCTTTTCTTGTTTAGAAAGCATTCTCCAACTGCCTGCTCGGATTCTCATAGTTTCGCGCCTCCCTTTTTATACATAATTTGGAATAGTTGTACTCTATTTATACCGTAAAAAACACGAAGTGAAACAAAACAAATACCAACAAATAGTCATTTTAAATGAACTGGTTAGCCAGCAACTGTGGAAAAGTGATAGGGAAACCTGTATAACGGCTATCTGAATAGCAGAAGGTGTCGGTAAAAAGTTTAAGAAATTTATAAAAAAGAACGTTTATTGGGGAATTAGACTTATTGTCATCATGGGAATCTTCTCAAGTGATACGATAGCAGCTATTTCTTTCCGATATATTCTATAAACCAACTCCCACTATACATCAAACTTCAGGAAATCTTGTTGTCCAGAATATACTGTCGCTAATCAGCTCGTCATCTAGCGGATGGCACAGAAAGTTGGTCCCGATATATACCTCTATTGGATTCTCCGCTTTTCTCCCTACTATTTAAAGCTATTCCTGTATGTAAAAATGTCCTCCTCCAGAGGAGGGCATCTTATTCGTTAATACCTGGTTTATTTTCATGAGCTTCCTCGAGTTGTTGACCGATGGCGGATAGAACAGCACCAACGGCTTGAATCCAGCTTCCCAATGCAACATAGAATTGTCCCTCCTGCTGGTCATTAACTTGAATTTTAACGCCGAATGCTTGAATGACACTCCCAATGGTCTGAAGAATATTACCGATCAAAATTTCTGATGCTCCTAGAGTAGTATTATCGCCTAATTCATCAGCTGCACTGACTCCGCTGCCTAATGCCTGTAACAAATTACCCTGAATCGCAATATTCGTATTGGTAGGTTCAGGGAAATCAACAGCAATTCCTGTAATGACTTCCAAGGCTCCGATACTAGATATAACATTCCCAGCATATTCAAGTGAGGATTTATTATCCTGCCCGTCTGCGGCTAAGCCGGCACCGACTGCTTCGAGTGCATTCCCGACTAAATTAAGTTCTCTTTGTATTTTGTTTGATAATCCAGTGTTTGGAGTAGAGCCGATGGCTACAACAATGGCTCCGATAGCCGTCAGCCAGGCTCCAACTATTTCTTTTAATTGATTTGACACCCTATCACATCCATTTTGGATAATCGTTATAGTGTATTCCGAGGATTTAGTGATGGATTGGATTTTAGTGAAAATTAAAAGCCTCCGAGGAATGATCGGAGGCTTCAGGCTGGACGTTATTTATTTTTGAAATATACATTTAAGCCATTTAATATACCCTGTGCTGCTTTCTTGTGATAGCTGGTTTGGGAAATGGTTTTTTCCTCGGCTGCATTTGTAAGAAATCCAAGTTCTAGCAAGGTAGCTGGTTGTTTATTACTCTTTAAGACTTGAAAATTACCTTGTTTAACTTTCCTATCTTTCAACCCTGTTGCTTTAATCAATTCAGCGTGTATAGCACTTGCCAGACTACTATTATGATAATAAAAAGTCTCAATTCCAGATGCTGATGTGGCTGGAGCTGCATTGTAATGAATACTCACAAACGCATCTGCTTTTTTTGAGTTACTGAGTGCTGCCCTATTGGCTAACGAAATAAAGGTGTCATTGCTGCGAGTCATGATGACGGTGGCACCGGCATTCCTCAGTAGGGTAACCAATTGATTGGCTGTACTTAGATTAATATTCTTTTCCTTCGTTTTTAGCTTTACCCCAATAGCTCCCGAATCTGATCCGCCATGCCCTGGATCAATAACGATGACTTTTCCCCTCACACTTTTGGAAACAACCAGTGTTTTGCTGGTAATCCAACCAATCTGGCCGGATGTCAGTTTTACCTGTGTAAAGCTACCATTTGTATTCAGTTTCATCACACTAGAGTTTTTTGCAACTGAAGCCAATACGGTAGATTTTGAGTCAGCATTCTTATACAGAGAAGTGTTGGCGTTGGTAACCAGGTACTCCGTTTTATTTGATACTGGCTGTGGTGTTTTCGTATTAACCGGTTTTTTAGTTGAAATATGTTTCATAGCAACCCAGCCGATTTTGCCGTTAGAGGTTTTCACCTTTCCCCAGGTACCACTTTTTTGCTGCAGAGTAAGGGCTGCATTTTTCTTCACAGTCGTGATGACTTTGGAAGATGTGTCCGCCTTCTGGCGTACATTTAAACTGCTAGCCGTAACATAATAGGTTCCAAGATTCACAGCCAGTTTTTTAGTAGAAAGATAAGAGAGACTTACCCAGCCGACTTTACCATTAGAGGTTTTCACTTTCCCCCAAGATCCACTTTTTTGCTGAAGAGTAAGGGCAGTATTTTTCTTCACTGTTGTAATAACCTTTGCTTTTGTGCTTGCCGTTGCACGAACATTCAAGCTGGTAGCCGTAACATAGTAGGTTCCAAGATTAGCGTTAACTTTTGCGGGCTTTGATTTGGTTAGGCTAGAAGCATATACCCAGCCTGTTATCTTTTTACTGGAATAATAGACGTTAACCCAGCTTCCCGTTTGCCATTTTACTGAAAGGGCTGTCCCTATCTTAATAGTCGCAAGAGATTTGGCAGAGGGAGAGGCCGTTTTCTTAATAGACAGGTTATTCACTATTGCATATCCTATCCAATTGGAATATGTAAGATATTTGCTCATTACCCAACCAGTTTTCTTATCGTATGTAATCTTGCTCCAGTTATTTTGCTCAGATTGAACTGTGACCACTTTGCCTTTTTTGATTTTTCCGATGACAGAGGATTTGGTAGTTGCCTTGGAACGGACATTTAGGACATCAGCATTGACTTTAGATGAAAAGCTGGCGGCATCTGCTTTCTCTGGTAACAGAGTAATGATAAATGATAGCAAAATCAGTAAACTGGCAGCTTTAATAAAATATTTTCCCAAAAGTTCTTTTACCTCTTTTATATTTATTCTTTTCTTTTCATCGGATGAATCGAATAGATTTAAAGAGGTTTGTTAAAGAATGTAAAAAAACTAGGATGAAAATAGGATATCTAAATATTTTAGTGAGCAGTATTTCCTGAAATATATTTTAGTGGAGAAAGGAAAGAGTGATGTGGTGATTGTATTGGATTAGACTCAAAACAAAAAAACACCGAAAATGGGTGCTTAGGAGATTATCGTCTGCAATTATTGGCAACTCTATAAGTTTAATTAATATAAAATCGAAGGTACCATATCTATTCTTCAGAACTTCTAATTATATCCCAAATAACTTCAAGATCTCTTTACTCCAAATCTCTATCCCTTTTTCATTTGGAGCGCTTTTATCCTTTTTCAGGTAATCCATTAATTCAGCTTCATCTGGCCAGGCCTTCCAATGGTCAATATAAGTATACTCCTCCGCCGTTGCGAATTCCTTTAGGGCGTCTACTTATGTTGAATAGATGGGACCATTTGGAATAGGATGAGATGGCATGAGAACCACATAAAGATCTTCATTTATAGATTTTAATTCTTGGATGATGGTTGAAAGGTTTTCGTGATTATCCTCCACAACGACTTTGCCATTATCAGTTAGTGTAAGGGCTTCTAGAATAAGAACATCAGGCTTGGCATCCTGATAATTACTGATTAAACCTTCTTCTATTAATTGAGTCGATGTGCCGTTGAAATCTATGAATGATACAGTAACATCCGACTCAAATGACCTTTGCAACTCCTGGCTGATTGTTAACCCTAACCCGCTTTTTTGATCTCCCAATGCTTTCGATCCGGTTATCAAAATATTAGCTTTTTCATGCTTGCTGATCGCTTTTTCGAGAGCGCTCTTCAGGTCATCCTCTTTAACATTCTCAAAAGGTGAAGAGGTCTTCTCCTCTTTTTTTTGGTTCAGCTTGTTCTTTTTCGTTTTCCATGGCAACTGTTTTTGCGATTTGGCTGCTCCAGTAGTTTTGACCGAAAACTAGAACAAGGACGGTGAATATTGTAAGTAAAAGCATGGTAATAGATTTCATTTTTCTCCCCCCCCCCCCGAGTCGACAAATAATTTCACTTTATATGTATATATTACATTTTATTAGAAAGAATTAAATAAAATTTCCAAAAAACAGATGAAATTTTCCAAATTTGTTGTATAATACTTAATATTATGTTAAACGGAGGATGAAATGGAAGAAACTATTAGCCTGAAAGATTTGTTTGAAACCTTAAAAAAACGTGCATGGTTCATTATCATGATCACCGTTTTGGCAGTTTTAATAAGCGGAGTAACAAGCTTTTTTATTTTGACTCCAATCTATCAATCTTCTACACAGCTGCTTGTTAATCAGGCAAAAAGTGAAGAAGCAATATATAACAGCAACCAAGTTCAAACAAATCTGCAACTCATCGAAACGTACAATGTCATTATGAAGAGCCCGGCCATATTGGATAAGGTGATTGAAGAATTGGATTTGAAACTATCACTAAGCCAGCTCACCAATAAAATAACGGTAGCAAGTGAACAGGAATCGCAGGTAGTGAATGTATCTGTTACAGACGAGGATCCGCATATGGCTGCAAAAATAGCCAACACAACAGCAGAGATTTTTAAAGAAGAAATCGTGGAAATTATGAAGGTCGATAATGTCAGCATCCTTGCAAAAGCAACGGTTTCAGAGAATGCTTCACCGATTAAACCGCAGCCACTTCTCAATATCGCGATTGCCATGGTTGTTGGATTAATGATTGGTGTGGGAATTTCCTTCTTAATGGAGTATTTAGATAATACGATTAAAACAGAACAGGATATCGAACGAATTCTGGATTTACCGGTGATTGGTGTTATTGGTGTAATTGAAGAAAGCAATGTGCAAATGGAAGGAAATGCAAGAACGAAACGAGCAGGAAGAGGTGAGCAACATGGCGCGTAAGAAGGGCAGACAGTTTGGAAACAGCAATCAGCGAAAGCTCGTTACCTATTTGGAACCAAAATCACCGATTTCGGAGCAGTTCCGTACATTAAGGACTAATATCCAATATTCCTTTATAGATGAAGAGATGCAAACGATTATGATTACATCTTCTGGCCCCACTGAAGGAAAATCAACAACAGCTGCTAATATCGCCGTAGTGTTTGCCCAACAGGGGAAAAGGACATTATTCATAGATGCCGACCTGCGTAAACCTTCTTCGCATTATACGTTCTCGTTTACGAACAACGTGGGATTAACAAGTGTATTGACGAGACAAATAGAGTTAGGTAAAGCAATCCAGATTGTAGAGCCTTTGGGTCTACATGTGTTAACAAGCGGACCGCTTCCGCCCAATCCTGCTGAGTTATTATCATCAAAATGGATGAATGAATTGATTAATCAGGCGAAGGAAGACTTTGACATCATCATCGTTGATACCCCGCCGATCACAGCCGTTACAGATGCACAAATCATTGCAAATATTTGCCAGGGAGTCGTACTCGTAGTGAGCAGCGGACGGACGCAGGTGGAAGATGCTGTCAAGACGAAAGAACTTTTATTAAATACCGGTACTAAAATCCTGGGTGTTGTTCTTAATAACAGAAAAATGAAGGATAATACGTACTATTATTATGGCAAAAAATAGGTATGTTGCTAGACTTTTACAATAAATGTTAGTAAGATAGATTTATTGATTATAAATAAACAAGAAGGGGTTGCTTTATAATGATTGACATACATAGTCATATCTTGCCAAGTGTAGATGACGGTGCACAGAGTTTAAAAGATTCAATGGACATGGCAAAGCTTGCTATCAGCGAGGGAATCAACACAATCATTGCAACCCCACATCATAAAAATGGTGCATACGAGAATACAAGAACAAACTTATTACCCAAGATTGATCAATTAAATGAACATTTGGAGAAAAGCCAAATTCCATTAAAGGTTTTACTCGGCCAGGAGGTCAGGGTGTACGGCGAATTGCTCGAGGATCTGGAGCAGGGCTTCATCCAAACAGTAAACAATTCCTCTTATCTCTTGATTGAATTTCCTTCAAATCATATACCAAGGTACGCAAATACATTATTTTTTGAACTGCAGCAAAAAGGGATTAATCCAATATTGGTCCATCCGGAACGGAATATGGCTATTGTCGAAAATCCAAATCTCCTCTATGAATTTGTCCAAAAAGGTGTTAGTACACAGCTTACATGCGGCAGTATCGCCGGTAAGTTTGGCAAGAAAATTAAGAAAGTATCGATGGATTTACTGTCCTCAAACCTGATTCATTTCGTTGCATCAGATGCACATAATGTCTCAACCAGACAGTTCTGGATGAATGAAGCATTGGATGAAATAGAAAAACAGTTCGGATTGGATCAAATCTATTATTTTGAAGAAAATGCAGAGTTACTCATTAGCGGGCAGATAATCATGAGAGAAATGCCACAGCCAGTCAGACAGCGTAAGTTTTTAGGGCTATTTTAATGATGAACCCAATTAGGTGATGCCTCCTAACCTTTATCAAGGGAGACACTCGGTCATGCTGTGGGAGGTTTAATAAGCTTCCTTAGATGCAAGTCATCAGTAGGATGGTGTGAGGGTGGGTTAGATGCCCATGTTTTTTAAAATTCATGTGAATTGATTATAAGTGTGTATAAAAAAATAAAAATAGCTATAAAAAACGTGCGATTAATTACCCCTAATATTGATTATGAAACATAGTAATTGTAATTGTCTAATAGTTTTTAATTATTTTTTGATAATTGAGAATTTGTACCTAATTATTTTCCCTGAAAATGTAAAATTTATGATTCGTTATATATGGTAGTTGTGAAAAGGAGGCTATACCTTGCAAAAAGTTAGAAAAGCAATTATTCCCGCTGCTGGACTCGGAACGCGATTCCTGCCGGCTACAAAAGCAATGCCGAAGGAAATGCTGCCAATTGTAGATAAGCCGACGATTCAATATATCGTTGAAGAAGCAATCGAGTCTGGGATAGAAGATATCATTATCGTAACCGGTAAAGGGAAGAGATCCATCGAGGACCATTTCGATCATGCGTATGATTTAGAGAATAACTTGATGGAAAAGGGCAAGTTTGATCTTCTCGAAAAAGTACAAGCTCCTTCCAAGGTCGATATCCATTATATCCGTCAAAAAGAACCAAAGGGTTTAGGCCATGCGATCTGGTGTGCTCGTAATTTTATTGGAGATGAACCATTTGCGGTTTTACTTGGTGATGATATTATCCAGGCAGACAAGCCATGTCTTCGTCAATTGATGGATGAATATGAAAAAACATTTTCTTCTATTATAGGTGTTCAGCATGTAGCAATGGAAGAGACCCATCGGTATGGAATCATTGATCCGATTGAGCAAAATGGTCACCGCTATCAGGTGAAGAGTTTTGTAGAAAAGCCGGATAAAGGAACAGCGCCATCCGATTTGGCAATTATGGGCCGTTATATTTTACGTCCGGAAATTTTTAAATTTCTTGGAGAGCAAAATATTGGGGCTGGTGGAGAAATTCAGCTAACTGATGCAATCCAGAAGCTGAATGAGATACAGCGTGTATTTGCCTATGATTTTGAAGGCAAACGTTATGATGTGGGAGAAAAATTAGGCTTCATTGAAACCTCAATTGAATTTGCGCTTCAGGATGAATCCTTGCGTAATGATTTATTGCGCTTTATGGAAGAAAAATTAAAAGTGATAAAAAAATAAACTAATTGGAGATAGGCCGGACACGTACCGGTCTTTTTTAGAGGAGAGGTTTGAACGTGACATACCGTAAAAGGTTGACCACATTGATACTAGTAGATTCCATTATCGTGTTAACGGCTATTTATTGCAGTTACCTTGTCCTCCACCCGTATTTGGATATTTTCAAAATGGAAACCTTATTAATAACCTCTCTGGCATTGTTAATCAGTCATCATGTGTATGCATTTATTTATAAACTTTATAACAAGGCATGGGAATATGCGAGTGTACGAGAGTTAATTGCGATAGTAAAAGCTGTATCGTTTTCAATTTTAACGACTTCTGTCATTCAGTTAATCATATTTCAGGATGTTTACGTACGGGCTTTAGGGATTACCTGGATGCTTCATATTCTTTTGATTGGTGGATCGCGATTTTCTTGGAGAGTTATCAGAGATCGTTACATCAACACTTCTGATGCAACAAAAAAGCGTACGTTAATTATTGGAGCTGGTGCAGCAGGAACGATGGTAGCAAGACAATTGCTCCATAAGATGGACTCTGATTTACTACCTGTTGCATTTATTGATGATGATTTAAATAAACAAAGACTTGAATTCCACGGATTACCGGTTGTAGGTGATACGGCCTTTATTCCGATGGCTGTTGCCTTACATGAGATTGAGGTCATAATTATTGCAATTCCTTCCCTTTCAAAGGGTGAAATCAAGCGTATTTACGAGGAATGCTCAAAAACGATGGCGAAGGTACAAATTATGCCAATGATAGAAGAAATTATGTCTGGTAATGTATCTGTCACACAGTTTAGGGATGTAGAGGTTGAGGATTTATTGGGTCGTGAGCCAATTCAGCTGGATATTAGTAGTATTTCTGATTATGTGGAAGGAAAAACTATTCTAGTTACTGGTGCTGGAGGCTCGATTGGTTCTGAAATATGCCGTCAAATATGCAAGTTTACACCGGGTAAACTCCTGTTGCTGGGACATGGAGAAAACAGCATTTATTTAATCGATATGGAATTAAGAAAACAATATGGTGAATCTATTGAGATCATTCCGATTATTGCAGATATACAGGATCGACATCGGATTTTCGATGTGATGGACGAGTATAAACCTGACGTTATTTACCATGCGGCAGCGCACAAGCATGTACCGTTGATGGAATATAATCCAAGAGAAGCTGTAAAAAACAATATTCTAGGCACTCGGAATGTAGCAGAAGCGGCAGATACGTTTGGGATTGGTACTTTTGTAATGATTTCAACAGACAAGGCTGTGAATCCCCCTAATGTAATGGGAGCAACGAAGCGTTTTGCTGAGATGATTATTCAGAATTTAGCGAAAGAAAGTAAGACGAAGTTTGTTGCAGTACGATTTGGCAATGTATTGGGCAGTCGTGGCAGTGTAATACCACTGTTTAAGAAACAAATCCAAGCTGGTGGTCCAATAACTGTTACACATCCTAATATTACGAGATATTTTATGACGATTCCGGAAGCTTCTCGGCTTGTGATACAGGCAGGAGCATTGGCTCGTGGAGGAGAGATATTTGTTCTTGATATGGGGGAACCTGTTAAAATTGTTGATCTGGCTAAAAATCTAATAACTCTATCAGGTTATTCGGTAGATGAGATTGGAATACAATTTTCTGGCTTAAGGCCTGGTGAGAAGATGTATGAGGAGCTTCTAAATGAGAATGAGGTTCAAAAAGATCAGGTATTTCCTAAAATCTTTATTGGGAAAGCTCAGCCGATGGAGAAGCGTGAACTTTATGAGGTAATTGAGACCCTTCTTGATAAGCATTCTATTGAGATGAAAGAAACGCTTGTTGGGATTGCAAATACGAAGTTTAGTGAGAATCATTCTATAGTGATTGGTGGATAGGAATTAGGTAAAAGAATCTAAATTTATTTCGATTTTGTTTGAATAGAAAATTAGATGCTGTTGGCAAAATAACCTATTTCTAACTCTTAGAAAATCATAATGAGGAATAATCGAGATTTCTTATAGTGTGATCGTTGGTTGGTGAGTTCAAAATTTGAAGTTGCTAACCAACTTTTATGTGATGAATTAAAAGTATTTATCTTTATTGATATAAACTCAAATAACTTTGTTTTTTTTTTTGTGAGTTTTAAGAGTCTAATATCAAATCGCAAATGCCTATAGATTTACGAGATAATTAAAGTAATAGTGGATTTAGTAAAATAATAGTTGGTTTGAAGTAGTGAAAAAGATAGATTTCAATCCAAGTACTAGTTTACTAAAGTATAAATTAATACGGGAAGGAAGTACTCAAAATGAGTTCCACAAAAGTAAAAGAAAGAATATTCCTCTCTTCACCTCATATGAGTGATGAAAGTTATGAAATGCAATTTGTAAAGGAAGCTTTTGATACAAATTGGATTGCGCCTCTTGGTGAAAATGTAAATAGATTTGAAGTAGAGCTAGCCGAAAAGGTCGGTTCTAAAGCTGCAGCGGCGCTTTCTTCAGGAACAGCTGCAATTCATTTGGCTCTTAAAGCAGCAGGCGTAGGAGAAGGGGATATTGTTTTCTGTCCGACACTTACATTCTCTGCAACGGCAAACCCAATTATCTATCAAAATGCAATTCCTGTTTTCATCGATAGTGATTATGAAACTTGGAATATGAGCCCAAAGGCATTAGAAGAAGCATTTGAAAAGTATCCAGAAGTTAAGGCAGTAATTGTTGTTCATTTATATGGTTTGTCTGCTGATATGGATAAGATTATGGAGATTTGTAAGAAACATGGTGTAGTAGTCATAGAAGATGCTGCAGAGTCTTTAGGTACTTACTATAAAGGGAAGCATACAGGAACGTTTGGAGATTATGGCATCTTCTCTTTTAATGGGAACAAGATTATTACAACATCTGGTGGCGGAATGCTAGTTTCAGATAACGTAGAACGTGTTGCGAAGGCTAGATTCTGGGCAACTCAATCAAGAGATCAAGCAAGGCATTATCAACATAGTGAATTAGGATTTAATTATCGTATGAGTAATGTAGTTGCTGGAATTGGTAGAGGACAGCTCAAGGTATTAGATCAAAGAGTAGAAAAGAAAAGGTATATTTTTGAGTACTATAAGTGTGAACTAGGTGAACTTGATGGTGTTCAGTTCACGCCAGGTAATGATTGGGATGCCCCTAACTATTGGTTAAGCTCAATGACTTTATCTGGGAAGATTAGACCAATTGATGTGATGGATGCTCTTGATAAAGAGAATATTGAATCAAGGCCAGTTTGGAAACCAATGCATATGCAGCCGTTCTTCGAAATGTATGATTTTGTTGGATCTGATGTAGCAGAAAAATTATTTAAGAACGGTATTTGTTTGCCATCTGATACGAAGATGACAGATGAGGATTTGAAAAGAGTTTGCAGCATTATTAAGGGGTTGTTTGTGAAATAATGGTGTATTCAAGAGGTGGCATTTACAGAAACTTTCTAAAGAGACCGATAGATTTTATTTTATCATTAATAGCTATTATTGTTCTTAGCCCAGTATTTCTGATAGTAGCTATTCTAGTAAGAACAAAGCTAGGTAGCCCTATTTTGTTTGAGCAAGAAAGACCGGGGCTGAATGAAAAGATATTTACGATGTACAAGTTTCGAACGATGACAAACGAGAGAGAGGGTAATGGAGATCTGCTTCCTGATAATGTTAGATTGACTAAGTTTGGAAGATTTCTACGCTCCACATCTCTTGATGAATTGCCGGAGCTTTTCAATATTTTGAAAGGTGATATGTCATTAGTTGGCCCTCGGCCATTAGCAGTTATTTATCTACCATATTATAACCAAAATGAAAAGATAAGACATACAATAAGACCAGGATTGACAGGATTAGCACAAATAAATGGTCGCAATACAGTAAATTGGGAGGAAAGGTTTGATTATGATATTAAATATGTAGAAAATATCAATGTGTTATTAGATATGTCTATTATATTTAAAACGCTGTTAAAGGTCTTTAAACGAGAAGGAGTAACTGTAAGGGGGACTACAGAAATTGTAAGTTTTCACATTTACAGAGAATCCCAAATGGGTAAAAAAGAGGAGACTTTTACCAAATGAACATTATTAATAAAGAGGGAATAATATTAAGAGCAATTGAACAAGAAGATATGCAACTAATGAAGGACTTAATTAATGATCCGGAAATTGAAAAAATGGTTGTAGGATGGTCTTTTCCAGTATCGAGCTATAAACAGATTAATTGGATTAATAATTTAAGCAATGATACTAGTAGTGTTAGATTTATTATAGATATAAAAAATGTCGGTGCGATTGGTTTAGCATCTCTAAGCAGTATTGACTTTAAAAATGGCACTGCGACTGTGAATATAAAATTGAAGAAAGAAGAGAAAATAAGAAATAAAGGCATAGGTTATAAAGTAATTACAATGTTGATAGATTACGCATTTAGGCAATTAAATTTGAACTGCCTTGTTGCAAATATATTATACTATAATTCTGCTTCACAGAGATTGTTCGAAAAGTGTGGTTTTGTTTGTGAAGGTACACTAAGGAACCGTGTATATAAAGAGGGTGCTTATCAAGATCTCTTATCATATTCTTTATTAAGAAGTGAGCATAAATGAAGGAAATAGGAAGTGAATATTGGTTAAATAATCAAGCGGATGATGCATTAGATATAAGAATTCCATCTTGGTTAAATCTAGGAACTGACAGTAAACTACTATTAAGTGGGCGTACGGCTATTGATTTTGTTTTAAAAGATATACAAAAATACAGAAAAATCAATACTGTTTATTTTCCGTCGTATTGTTGTCAATCCATGATGCAACCATTTATTGACAATGATGTTGATATAATCTTTTATGATGTTCATTTTGAAGAAGAGTTCATATTTAATATAGATACAACAAAAGAATGCGATATATTTTTCGCTGTGAATTATTTTGGTTTTGCAAAAGGAAGAATTGATAGATATATTGAGGAATTTAAACAAAGGAATATTATTGTTATTGAAGATTCTACACATTCTTTTCTATCTAACAAGTCATTTAATGTTCGTTCTGACTATATTGTTGCTAGTCTAAGAAAATGGTTTCCAGTTATAAGTGGCGGCCTTGCAGTTAAATCATTGGGCAGGTTTGATATCTTACCTAAAGAAGAGACACTGGATGAAATGGTTGAGATAAGGAAGGTAGCAATGTTAGAAAAGGCAAAATATATAAGTAATCAGAGGTCGGTAAAAAAATCAGAATTTATACAGAAATACAGTATGGCAAATCAAATCCTTAATAAGGAATATTCTTTGTATAGTATTGATCGAGAATCTTATCGAATTATTCTGACATTAGACTTAGATTCACTTATTAGAAGACGTAAGGAAAATGCCAAAACTATATATGATAAATTACCATTAGTAAAGGGAAAATATAAGTTGGTTTTTTCTGAATTGGAAAGTGGTGATTGTCCCATTTTTATCCCTATAATTTTCCATAGCAATACAGAAAGAAATACTTTAAGGGGACATTTAATTAATAGTAATGTATATTGTCCTGTACACTGGCCTAAACCTACTATATTAAATGAGCAACAAACAACCAGCCTTTATGATAATGGGTTATCCTTGGTGGCCGATCAAAGATATGATGATACTGATATGGAGTATCTAATAAGGAGACTTGAGGAGTTTTATGAATAGATTAACATTTAAGAATAGTAAAGATATTTACTTTGATGATGACTATGGGAAGTTATACGAAAAAGTAGAAGATGGAAAAGCCCGGGTTTTCCGGTTTCAAAGTAAACTTGGTGAAGTGAAATATCAATTTATATTAAGGGAAATACCTATAAAAATAGATGGTGAAGTTTATTACGATATTGTAACTCCAAATGGCTATGGAGGACCGCTGGTTATAGAAAGTAATAATAGGAAGAAAAAAGATTTGGTTTCAGAGTATTTTAAAGCTTTTTCTCATTATTGTGAAGAGAACAATATTGTTAGTGAATTTATCCGATTCCACCCAATGATAAATAATGTTTATGATTTCAAAGATTTCTATGATGTTTCTTGCATTAGAAAAACACTTGGTACGAATTTAAAAGATTATGATGATCCTATACAAAATGAGTTTTCAAAGAGTTGCCGCAAAAATATACGCAAGGCATTAAATAATAAAGTTACTTTTGAGGTTTTGGAAAAGCCATCAGATATTGGTGAATTCAAACAAATTTATTATTCTACAATGGATAGAAATAATGCAACTAACTATTACTACTTTGATGATTCATATTTTGATAATATACTATCATATTTTAAGGATAATATTATAATTGTTAAGGCTATATATGATGATAAGACAATTGCTCAAGGGCTATATTTTGTTTATGAAAAGTATATACACATCCATTTATCAGGAACATTAAGTGAATACCTATACCTTTCACCTGCATATATATTAAGATATGCGGTCACATTATGGGGAAAAGAAAATGGATTTGAGACGATTCATCATGGTGGTGGTCGTACTAATTCGAGTGATGATGGTTTATATAAATTTAAAAAGGGATTTGCTAAAAACACAGAGTTCGATTTTTATATTGGTAAAAAGGTCTGGAATGAAGAAATTTATAAAAAGTTATGTGCAAAAGCTGGTATTAACGATGAAGTAAATTTTTTTCCGGAATACAGGCAGGGATGAAGAATATGGAAGATATCCTGATAATAGCTCACTTTACTCAAGTTCCAGGTGAAATGGGGAATGGAAGATTCAACTACATTGCAGAAAAGATTAACAAACAAAAAGCAACTGTTGAAGTTGTAACAACAAATTTCTCGCACAGGACTAAAAAATATAGAAATGTAACAAAAGAACAAAGAAACACTATTAGTTATAAGCTAACTATGTTAAATGAGCCTGGATATAAGAAGAATGTTTCTCTTAAGCGTTTTTATAGTCATTTCAAGTTAGGAGAAAGTTTAAGAAAATATCTTTTAAATAGGAAGAAACCGGATGTTATTTATTGTTCAGTTCCATCATTGGATGTGGCGAAAGTAGTTGCTGATTACGCTAATTCACATAATATATTTTTTATTATTGATATTCAAGACTTGTGGCCTGAAGCGTTTAAAATGGTGTTTAATATTCCAATAATCAGCAATATTATGTTTTCCCCAATGAAAAAAAGGGCTGATTATATTTATTCCCAAGCAGATGAAATTGTAGCGGTTTCTCAAACTTATGCACAAAGAGCCTTAATTGCAAATAAAAAATGCAAAAATGCTCATAGTGTTTATTTAGGCACTAAATTGGCAGATTTTGATAAGTTAGCTATGAAGAATAGCTATAATAAAAAGCCGAATAATGAAATTTGGTTAGTTTATATTGGTACGTTGGGTCATAGCTATGACATTTATAATGTAATAGATGCTATGAAGATATTAAAAGACAAAGGAATCAATAATATTAAATTTATTGTAATGGGGGATGGACCACTTAAGCAAAGATTTGAGAATTATGCAAAAGATAGTGGGGTATATGCTGAATTTACTGGAAGGTTAAATTATAGTGATATGGTAGGGATTTTAACAGTATGTGATATTGCAATTAATCCGATTAAGGCAGGCTCTGCTGGTAGCATTATAAATAAAGTTGGTGATTATGCAGCTGCAGGATTACCTGTTTTAAATACTCAAGAATCATTAGAGTATAGAAGGTTATTGGACGAATTTAAGGCTGGTTTAAATTGTAAAAGCAATGATTCAGAGGATTTGGCAGATAAATTAAAAATGCTATATGCAGATGATAGACTTAGAAAAACAATGGGGAAAAATAGTCGTAGACTAGCAGAAGTCAAATTTGATAGAAACCAGACTTACAAGCTTATATTCGAATTGCTTTTGTATAATAGGAGTACTAAATAATGAAACTACAAGTTCTTGTATCAACAATGAATCAGAAAGACTATAGCCTTGTACAAAAAATGAATATTCAATCAGATGCAATTTTTGTTAATCAGTGTGATAGATATGGATTTGAGGATTTTGAATATAATGGTAATTCGATTCAATATTTTTCATTTTCAGAAAGAGGTGTTGGTCTTAGTCGAAATAATGGATTGATGAGATCTACAGCTGATATTTGTTTGTTTGCAGATGAAGATGTTACTTATATTGATAACTATTATGAAATAGTATTAAAGGCTTTTGGAGAAAATCCTAAAGCTGATGTTATTCTATTTAATGTACCAAGTAAAAACCCTGATAGACCAGCACATTTAACTAAAAAAAATAGTAGAGTTAGATGGTATAACTGTCTAAAATATGGTGCTGTCCGAATAGCGGTGAAAAGTGACAGTTTAAAACAAGCAAATATTTACTTCTCGCTTTTATTTGGTGGTGGAGCTAAATATAGTGCGGGTGAGGATAGTCTATTTGTATCTGAGTGTGTTAAAAAAAAATTAAAGGTATATGCAGTTCCATCTATAATCGGTTATGTTAGTCAAGAGGATTCTTCTTGGTTTGAAGGATATACGGATAGATATTTTTACGATAAGGGAGTATTTTATTACTGTTTATCAAAAAAGTGGGCGAAGATACTGTGTTTACAATTTATAATAAGGCACTCTAAAATGTTTAAACATGAAAAGACTTTAAAAGAAGCATTTATGTTAATGAGTAAAGGAATAAGAGATGTTAAAAGGGTGAAAAGATGAAACCGAAAATGTCGATTGTAGTTCCTGTATATAATGTGGAGAAATATTTAGATAAATGTATTCAGAGTTTAATTGATCAGACATATAAAGATATAGAGATTATTCTTGTCAATGATGGTAGTCCGGATAATTGCCCTCAAATCTGTGAGAGCTATGAAAAAAGAGATCCAAGAGTTATAACAATTCACAAAGAAAATGGTGGTTTATCTGATGCTAGAAATGCTGGGTTGAAAACAGCAACCGGAGAATACATCTTATTTGTCGATTCTGATGACTTTATTGAATTAAATACTTGCGAGATGTTTGTAAAGGTGATTAGCAATAAACGTCCAGATATTATAGTAGGTAATGCTAAGAGAATAGAAGAAAATCATACTTCTCCTATGTGCCATAATGTTAATAATAATGGTCAAATATTAACAGGTGAAGATTATTTAAAAAGAGAATTAAAAAAAGGTAATATGTATATGGCTGCATGGTTAAATTTATATAAAAGAGATTTTCTTATAATAAATAATTTAGAATTTGAGGTAGGTCTCTTACATGAGGATGAGCATTTTACTCCAAGAGCTTTTCTGAAAGCGAAAAAAGTACTTGGAACAGATATTACTTTTTATAATTATTTAATTAGGGCTGGATCGATTACAAATCAAAAGGGCAAGATCAAGAATGCAGAACATATAATTAAAATATGCAAAGAATTGGAAAGATTATATAGTGAAATTAAAGATAATGAATTAAAAAGTTTACTAAATGACAATTTGGTTCAGAAATATCTTAATACCTTCCAAGTTGCTGGATTGCATAGAAAACAGTACAAGTATCTTGTTGATAAAAACTTTCTGAAAAGAAACGCTTATACTAAAAGGACCAAATTAAAAGTAGTAATATTAACTTTTAGTAAACATCTATATTACTATTTGAACATAATTAACAACCGCTTATAGACATTATAATAATTTATCCTTTCGGGGTAAAACATCTCCGTAATCCTAATTCAATCAAATAAAATAAGTATTAACTCCTAGAAGTTCTGGGAAATAAATTATAATTAGAGTTGATTATAAAAATGAAAAAGTCGAAATTAAACAGTCTGGTGGTTATTACTAGATTGTTTATTATTTTAATGATAACAGTATCGTTCGGTATTTCTGAAATTAATGAATCTACTTTATTTTCGTTAATATCCTTATTGCTGATATTGATTTTAATCCTAACACAGGATTGTATTGAGGATTTTTACCTCTTTTTAGTACTGATTCCTTTTTCGGCATTAATTAGTATTAATGATAGAGGGGTATTATTTATCTTTTTGGGAATCGCAATAATTAAATTATTACAAAAAGATACGAGGGTTACTGTAATTTATGTATTATCATCGTTAATTTTATTAATACTTGAGACTATAAATGATTTGTTTTTTGTATCTATTGGAAATTTTTTGAATATATTTATGATGTTGCTTTATTTTATCTGTTTTATTGGTTTCGTAGATTTAAAGAAATATAATCACTTTAAGGCTGTAAACTATTTCACTCTCTCAGTTTTAGTTGTTATTATTGTAACCTCAATAGATTCTGGTGGGCTATTTGCAGGTCTTGAGATAAATGACAATATATCGGAAAGTAGATTCGGTGAGCAAACTAGAAATCTAGGAGGGGCAATGGGTATACCAGTCTATTGTTTATTATTAATAACGATGCATATAAGTTATTTGTTAAATAATCCTAATTTTCGTTATAAACAATATAGCTATCTTATTATATTAGCCTCATTTATTGTAGGTTTTTTATCAATCTCTCGTATTTATTTAGTGGGTTTAACAGTTATCCTAATATTATTACTTATGTATTCTTTTAAGAAACCTAAATCCATTTTTATGTTTATCTTAATTGTTGGAATTATGAGTTTTATATTCATAATTAATAATGAGGAAATTGTAGTTAGAGTATTGGATTTATTTCAAGAAAGAATAGAACCAGGTGGAGGCTCTAATGAACATTATGACGTTAGATTTAAGATTTATGAAGATAGCTTTAAGTACCTTCTGGAACATCCGAAAGCGTTAATGTTTGGACTTGGTATTAATAATTATGCTCAGATTGGTCTACAAGAAGGTTATTTGTTTAGCGCATGGGCACACAATTTATATATAGATGCCATATTATCATTTGGTTTTATAGGGTCTATATTTATTATTATTATATTATGGAGTTTTTATTCAAAGTGTAAAATCTATCGTGGTAATCCTCAAGTTAATATTAGTAAATTAATTCCAGCTTTAACTTTAGGTACTATATTTTTAACCGAAGGATCACTTAATGAGTTTAAAATATATATTATTATACTTTTATTAATTCTCCATGTTTTTTTTGTAGAACGTCATTCTAAAAATAGCCCAATTTTAAATGTAAACAGGAAACCAAATAAATAAACTTTAGGAGGATTTTGGTGAAAAAAAAGATACCCAAAATTATTCATTATTGTTGGTTCGGTAAGAACCCATTACCTGATTTGGCATTAAAATGTATTGAAAGTTGGAAAAGGCATTTACCTGATTATGAAATAATGGAATGGAATGAAGATAATTTTGACATAAACTCAAACCAGTATGTTAAACAAGCGTATGAATCGGGTAAATGGGCGTTTGTAACTGATTACGTAAGATTGTATGCATTATATAATTACGGTGGAATTTATATGGATACTGATGTTGAGGTACTTAGGCCACTGGATTCATTTTTAAATCATAATGCTTTTAGTGGCTTTGAATCAAATACTACTATACCGACTGGTATAATCGGTTCAACAAAATATAATGAATGGATCAAAATTTTATTGGATGATTATAATTCAAGAAGTTTTATCAAAAGGGATTCTTCATTTGATTTAACAACTAACGTTGAAACAATAACAAAAATCACGAAGAGTAAATACAACTTACAAGAAAATAATATGTATCAAGTACTATCGGATGATATACATCTTTATCCAAGTGAATGGTTCTGTCCATTTAATATAACAACAGGTAAACTCGAGATTACACCTAATACACATACTATTCATCACTTTTCTGGATCGTGGCTTTCTAAACGACAAAAAATTAAACGAAGAATCATATATTTATTAGGAAAAAAAATCACTAATAAATTTATAAAAATAAAGAGGAAATTAAGAGTGAGAACATGAACTTTTTAACTATATTTACTCCTACATATAATAGAGAAGATATGTTAAGTAATTTATATATATCATTATGTAATCAAACTAATAAGAATTTTAAATGGTTAATTGTAGATGATGGTTCTACCGATAGAACTTCGAGTTTAGTAAATCTATGGATAAAAGAAGATA
Organism: Bacillus sp. E214; assembly: GCF_008087365.1. Taxonomy (NCBI): domain Bacteria; kingdom Bacillati; phylum Bacillota; class Bacilli; order Caryophanales; family Bacillaceae; genus Bacillus; species Bacillus sp. E214. Next base: position 273,262 of record NZ_VENN01000002.1, read on the forward strand.
GAATTAAAATAGAATATCATAAGCAATTAAATTCAGGGAAACATATAGCACATAATTTAGCGCTTTCTATCATAAATACTGATTACTTTTTATGTGTGGATTCTGATGATATTCTTGCTCCAAAAGCAGTTGATATTATTTATTCTTATGTTAACTTTGAAAAGGATAGTAACATATTGGGATTTTACGGGAGAAAAGGAGATTTAAATGGTAATCCCACAGGTTCGAATTGGCCATTAAATAAGAAATATTCCCATTTAAATGAGTTATACTTTAAAGATAAATTTAAAGGCGAAGCAGTTATCATACTGAAAACAAAATTAATAAAACAATATGTGTTTCCGTACTTTGAGGGTGAAAAGTTTGTTACTGAAAGTGTTTTTTATGATCAAATTGATAATATTGCACCAATGAGGCTTATGAATGAGATTATTTATCTTTTCGAATATCAAACGGATGGATATACAAACCAAGGAATTAATTTGTTCTTTAATAACCCAAAGGGGTATGCATATTTCTTAAAACAAAGAGCTACTACATATGGAGATTTTATTTTAAAAGTCAAATATGCAGCCCAATATTTTGCTTGGTTAAGAACTGTAAAGGTTCATGATGAATTTCCAAATATAAAAATTCCTTTGAAAATAATGGTGGTAGGTAAGGTATTATCCAAATATTATGAAAAAAAATATTCTTTTTTATATAACACATAAAAAAATGCCTCTTATTAATTGAGAATTGTAGAGAAAATCAATGTTAAGAAATGATTTTATGGCATATAAGGTAAATGGATATATATATATATATATATATATATATTCTATGCCGTAATCTGTATATTAAAAGTAATTTAAAAAGAAGGTAAGATAGTTGAAGGTTAATCAACTTAAGGTGGGAGCAATATTATCGTATTTATCCCTATTTCTAAACAATATTATTGGAATATTATATACACCAATTATGTTGCGATTATTAGGTCAATCTGAATATGGTATATATTCTTTATCTGCATCAGTAATTGGTTACCTAACATTATTAGATTTAGGTTTTAGTAATGCAATTGTTCGTTTTACTACTGAATACCATAATAAAGGTAATAAAGAAAAAGAGTATAGGCTTTATGGGATGTTCCTAATAATATATTTAATTTTAGGTATAATAGCTGGGATAGTTGGTTTCATTCTTTATTTAAATGTCGATGTTCTTTTTGCGACTTCTTTATCTCCAAAGGAGATTTATAAGACAAAATCAGTTATGTTTATTCTATTAATTAATATAGTTTTAACATTCCCTTTAAGTATATTTAGTTCTATTATAGTTGCACATGAAAAGTTTGTTTTTCAAAAAAGTCTAATTATAATTAAAAATATATTAAATCCTTGTATAATGTTACCGTTGTTATTAAACGGATATGCATCCATTGCGATGGTAACAGTTAGTTCTTTACTTAATGTGTTAATATTAATAATTAATTTATTGTATTGTTTTAAAAAATTAAAAATAAAACTTATATTTGGTGGAATTAAGTTTAAGTTACTTAAAGAAATTTCGACATACTCTTTTTTTATCCTTCTTACGGTGATTGTTGATAAGGTGTATTTAAGTACCGGACAGTTTATATTGGGTATTTCAACTGGAACCGTAGCAGTAGCGGTTTATTCTATTGCATTACAACTCTGTAATTATTATTCATCTTTATCATTTGCTATCAGTGGAGTGTTATTTCCGAGGATTACAAAAATGGTTTCCAATAATGTAAGTGAAAAGGAATTAACAGATACTTTTATTAGAATGGGTAGATTGCAGTTCCTCATATTATCTATAGTCTTAAGCGGTTTTGTGGTTTTTGGAAAAGAGTTTATTATACTTTGGGCTGGCAATGGCTATGAAATTGCTTATTATGTAGCCTGTATTATAATGATTCCCTTTACCATTGACCTAATACAAAATACCGGTATTTCTATATTACAGGCTAAAGATAAACATAAGTTTCGTTCAGTATTACTTATTATGATTGCATTCATGAATATAGTTTTATCAATTTTGTTTGTTGAATACTGGGGAATAATTGGTGTGGCGTTTGCTACAGGGATTAGTCGGCTAATAGAGAATATAATAATGAATATATATTATTCTAAATTAATTTTAATAAATATTAGAAAGTTTTGGATGAGTTTATTTGAGTTATTAATTCCTTTTATCTTGGCAACTGCTATGGGAGCCTTTATAAATAGTTTAATCGATCAAACATCGGTTGGTTTCTTTGTTTTGAAAGTTTTGATATTTTCACTAGTGTATGTTGGTTTAATATGGAATTTTGGTATGAATTATTATGAAAAAAATATAATTATTAGTTTAATTAATAAGATTAAATCACTTTATAAAAGATCTTTGTAAATAAAGCAAAATGTTTGTATGGTTATCTAAAAAGGGCAATATATTTAAAAAAATTACTGTATAAACCAACCGATCTAGACAAGATTTGTTTATTTCTATCCCCGTTTAATATCTAAAGGATATTAAACGGGGATAGAGAAGCGAATAAGTTTAAATATTCATCTTTCAAATGATTTGTATAAATCGGAGAAAAGAATATATAGGTAGGATTTTAGGTATAAAAATAGTTTGAATTAAGGTTGGTAGATAAATGAGGAAAAAAATAATGGTTGTATTTGGAACGAGACCAGAAGCTATTAAAATGTGTCCTTTAGTTAGAGAATTAAAAATAAGGAATACATTAGAGACAATTGTATGTGTAACCGGTCAACATAGAGAAATGTTAGATCAGGTTTTAGATGCATTTGATGTTGTACCAGACTTTGATTTATTGATTATGAAAGCAAAGCAAACTTTATTTGATGTAACCATAAATATACTAGAAAAAATGAAGGAAGTATTGGAAGAAGTAAAGCCGGATGTTGTGTTAGTACATGGGGATACATCTACAACTTTTGTCACGTCTTTAGCATGTTTTTACTTACAAATTCCGATTGGACATGTAGAAGCAGGGTTAAGAACTTATAATATATATTCGCCTTTTCCAGAAGAGTTTAATCGTCAGGCTGTAGGTATTGTTGCAAAGTATAATTTTGCCCCTACTGAAGTGTCTAAACTGAATCTTTTGAAAGAAGGAAAAGAACCTTCTACTGTTTATGTAACTGGTAATACTGCTATTGATGCACTCAAAACGACGGTAAGAGAAGGCTATTCACATGAACAACTTGTTTGGGCAGCAGATAGTAGACTTATAATGATAACTGCCCATAGAAGAGAGAATCTTGGAGAACCAATGCGAAATATGTTTAGAGCAATTAAAAGAATTGTGGAAGAGCATCTAGATATTAAGGTTATTTATCCCATCCATATGAACCCAGCTGTCAGAGAGGCAGCAAACGAAATCCTCGGTGACAATGAAAGAGTGAGAATTATTGAGCCGTTAGAAGTGCTAGATTTTCATAATTTCCTTTCTAAATCATATTTAATCCTGACGGATAGTGGTGGGATTCAAGAAGAAGCGCCAAGCTTAGGAAAACCGGTTTTGGTTATGAGGGATACTACTGAGAGGCCTGAAGGAATAGAAGCTGGAACACTTAAGTTAGTAGGTACTGATGAAGAAAACATATATAAGAACTTCAAGCTACTCCTTGGAGATAAAGAAGAATATGAAAAAATGAGTAAAGCTAGTAACCCATATGGTGATGGTTTTGCAAGTAAAAGAATTGCTGATGTATTAGAAGGAAAATGGTGATTTCCTATCAATTCCTTAGGAATGGCTCCGTATCCTACCTTTCATTTAAATTAGCGGGCCTATGAAATATAACAATTCAAAAAGGCGGAGAAATCCTAAACGATTTCTCCGCCTTTTTAGAAATAAATACTTAAAATCCTCTAACGTACTGTTGCCTCTTTAATAAATATCTAAATGAGTTCGATACAGATATATTATATTAATACTAAAAAAGGAGATTTAAAACAGCCTAAATTAGTTATCTCTTCTTTTTCTCTCCTTAGTGTCAATAATGTATAAAAATCCACCAATTTCAGCGGTCAAAAAATCCCCATTTTCATCACTTAATTAGTACAGGTTGAATTCCAGATTTCTGTTTTTCTCGCAGTCTATAAGATTCTCCCTTCATATTAAACGTAGTGGAGTGGTGAAGCAGCCGGTCTAACACTGCCGTAGCTAAGACATCATCTCCGAAGTATTCCTCCATCCAATATAAGATTTGTTAGAGGTAATAATAGAGCATGCCTCATATTTCTTCGGAAATATATGAGATAATAGAATAGGTTCGCACTAAGCTAAGATCCCCCCTTCATTTAAAATCGGGACATTAAAGTTAGATAGCTTGTTGACCAAACGAACAGTGATCCTACGGAAATTTGCTCACAGAGCTAGCCTTCCAGTCAAGTGGCAGGCATTTATATAATTCGGTTGATTTAGTTATCGATAATTACTCAACAAAAGGAGATGCTATTTTTATTTATAATAAGGTAAGCGTCTCGTTTGGCCGTATATCGATGTAGTTGGCGCAGTTATTATTAATGCTATCCTAGCAGAATTAGTTAAAATAATAGCTTTGACCCACCGATCTTTCCGAGTGGAAACAACGATGGAGCGGATCTACACGGTTAGTTGAAAAATACCATGAAAGAATTGCTGTGTTGAAATAGCAAATCATATATTTAGTCTTGGTAATTGTTATAACTATCTTACATCATTTGTAGAGAGAAGTTCTTTTTATCAATTATCAATTCAACATTTTACAAGCGTGGTACAATCTAAATCTTCCCTTTATTATGGAGGGTTTATTTTTGGGTTAATTAAGTGAAATCCGTAGTGTATTTGTAAACAAAAGTAGAAGTATATAGTTAAATATGGATGGCATTAATTTCGTAGTATAATATGAATGTTTTTGAAATTATTTTATGTATTACTAAATGGTGTATGTAATTTTTGGTTTTATGAGGAGTGACTGTACGTTAAGAATTTCAAAATGATATTTATTCTTTTCTTAGTGAGTTTTTTGTTGATCGTTGGAAAATCAGAAGCTTCTGCATTTCAACAAAAAGTACCTGATGGATTTATTGGTATTTATAATCCGGAAGATTTACATAATATCCGTAATGATTTAAGTGGTCATTATATTTTAATGAATGATATAGACCTCTCACAGGTTATATCTCCGGATGGGGAATATATAACGGTGCTTATAGCGGAGTAACTATAACAGCCAAGAGAAACGAAATCTTTATTGGCGACCTTACAGGGCATATGACGAACTCTACGATTAAAAATAGTTTTAGCTATGGAAATATTACCGCCAACAAACCTAAAATCAATGGACACTTAACAGCAGGAACTCTATCCGGTTTCGCGAACAGTTCTTCCTCAATTATGAATAGTTATAGTATTGGTAGATTGGCTGTGTTTGGTAAAGCGTATAACAGTACTACCAATGTTCTTTCGAAGGGAAGTAAATACTTATTATCACAAGGATCATCTCTCCGAGCCATCCAGTGGTGAGCTTTCCAGAACTATTGAGCAATTGAAAGAACAATCAACCTATCAAGGATTTGATTTTGATAATGTTTGGATAATGGATAAGGAGTCTATATATCCCTTTCCAAAACTCAGATCAACTCAATTACAGCTTAGTGAGAACACTACAGATTTTGCCGGTGGAATGGGAACAGCGTTTAGTGCTTATCAAATTTCAAAGCCGGAACATTTACAAGCTATTAGAGGAAAGGAAAATTCCTTTTTTGAGCTTGTGAATGATATTAATCTATCGGCTATCTCGGCATATGAGCCAATAGGAACTGTCGCTACTCCATTTGCAGGTTCACTGAATGGTAATGGGTATTCCATTTCCGGTATGAATATTGATATGATTGCTGATAAGGAAATAACAGCTGGATTATTTGGATATGTCGCCTTTTCAAATATAAAGGATGTTAAGGTAGTTGGTAGTACTATTAAGGTTAGCAGAAGCAATGTTAAGAAGATGGTCTATGCCGGTGGATTAGCCGGGTCTATTACGGATTCCGGAATAATGGGGAGCACTGTTAACAATAACATTTCTTTGAAATCGAGATATATCATTTATACTGGCGGAATAGCTGGACAAATTTCTAATAGTGACCTATCAAATAGTGGGAATATAGGTTACATATACACCGAATCACTTGATTATGAGAGTTATACTGGAGGATTACTCGGTACTGCTTTAGACTCAAGTATTAAAAAAGTTTATAACAGTGGAAAAGTTGAAGCCAGTTCTATCTAGGTTTTAGGTTAAGGATATTAAATCCATTTCATTGACCAATTAAAAGTATATAAAAAGAATGAAACAGAGTGCATAAGATTCCCGCTTCACCAAGTTGAATATGAAGTGGAGTCTTATGGACCAAAAGAATAACTAAAGCTATAATTCGATCTGTACTAATTAAGTGACAAAAATTCTCATTAATGTTATTCGTGCCTCGATAGTCCTTTACACAGGAATGTCATAAGCGTTTAATTTACGAGGAGTCCTACAGCTTCAAAATCTACATGTTTTTACGAGAAAATACGTAAGCCATCTTAATTGAACCGCTGATTACCGAACATACTTAAAATAGTGTGAGAGTCGGGGGGGGGTAATCCCCCTGCCTCCATCCTACTTCAATTTAAATTCCGAACAACTCATATACCTCATTGCTCCAAATTTGAATTCCCTGTTCGTTCGGAGCGCTTTTATCCTCTTTCAAATACTCCATCAATTCGGCTTCATTCTTATAATCAGGCCATTCAGTCCAGTGATTAATATACGTAATATTATTTTCTGCTGCATATTCCTTTAAAGCATCTACTTGTGTCGGGTAGATGATTGCATTTGGAATAGGGTGAGGCGGCATCAAAATGACAAAAAGATCTTCATTAATAGACTTCAATTCTTGGATAATAGTTGTAATATTTTCGTGATTTTCCTCCACTTCCACGACTCCGTTATCTGCCAATGTGAAAGCTTCAAGAATCAGAACATCAGGGTTGGCATCCTGATAATCACTGATTAGACCCTCTTTTATTAATTCGGTGGATGTACCGTTAAATTCTATATGAGATACAGCAATACCCTCTTCAAACTCTTCTTGTAATTCCCAACTAATTGTTTTTCCAAGGCCGTTATCTTGATCGCCCAATGCTTTGGAACCCGCAATCAAAACATTAGCTTTTTCATGTTTACTGATTCCTTTTTCAAGCGCGCTCTTTAGTTCTTGATTTTTAACATTCTTATATAAAGAGCCGGTGCTCTTTTCTGTGTTCATTTCTTTTTTTTCTTCAGTTTGCTTTTTTTCACTATTCATCGCTACAGTTTCTTCAATTTGATTATTCCAGCTTGTTTGTCCGAAAACTAAAACAATGAAAGTGAATAAGGTAAGTAAAAGCGTTGTTATATATTTCATTTTCCATCCTCCACATTGACAAATTTATTATAATAATATAATTAATAATATATTATATATTATATATTTTTTTGAATTAAAATAAAAATCCACTATTTTTTTCAAGTTTATCACTGTTTTGTGAAATTCCAGAAAAAGTAAAGGTGTTCAAAAAGATATTATAGTATAATATCTATTATTATTTTAATCGGAGGGCGAAATGGAAGAAACTATCAGCTTGAAGGATTTGTTTGCAACCTTAAAAAAACGTGCATGGTTCATTACTATGATTACTGTTTTGGCCATTTTGATAAGCGGAGTAACAAGCTTTTTTATTATGACTCCAGTCTATCAATCTTCTACACAGCTACTTGTTAATCAGGCTAAAACAGACCAAGCTGCGTATAACTACAATGAGGTTCAAACAAATCTGCAACTCATTGAAACATATAATGTCATTATGAAAAGTCCGGCTATATTGGATAAGGTAATTAAGGAACTTAGATTAGAGCTAACAGTAGACGAGCTCACTGGAAAAATTACGGTAGCAAGTGAAAAGAATTCTCAGGTTGTAAACGTATCAGTTACAGATGAGGATCCGCACATGGCTGCTAAAATAGCCAATACGACAGCAGATATTTTTAAAGAAGAAATCGTTGAAATCATGAACGTGGATAATGTAAGCATTCTTGCGAAAGCAACGGTTTCAGATAATGATTCACCGATTAAACCACAGCCGTTACTTAATATTGCGATTGCGATGGTAGTAGGTTTGATGGTCGGTGTCGGATTAGCATTTTTGATGGAGCATTTGGACCATACAATCAAAACCGAGCAGGATATCGAACGAATCCTTGATTTGCCGGTTATTGGTGTGATTGGTGTTATTGAAGCGGATAATGCGCAAATGGAAGCGAGAGCAAGAACGAAGCGATCAGGAAGAGGTGGGCAGCATGGCGCGTAATAAGGGAAAACAAACTGGAAATCGAAATCAACGAAAACTAATCACCATGTGGGATGCAAAATCACCGATCTCAGAGCAGTATCGTACGCTTCGTACGAACATTCAGTTTTCCTCGGTTGATGAAGAAATTCAAACGATGTTAATAACGTCTTCCGGTCCGGCAGAAGGAAAGTCAACTACTGCAGCTAATATAGCGGTTGTGTTTGCTCAACAGGGAAAACGTACATTATTTATCGATGCGGATTTGCGTAAGCCATCTTCACACTACACATTTTCTTTTACAAACACTTTTGGATTAACGAGTGTTTTAACGAAACATTCCAGTTTAGAAGAAGCTGTTAATGTTATTGAACCGCTTGGATTGCATGTGTTAACGAGTGGCCCAATACCTCCAAATCCAGCTGAGTTATTGTCATCAAAAGCAATGAAAGAGCTGATTAACGAGGCAAAGAATGACTATGATTTGATTATTATTGATACTCCGCCTGTAACGGCTGTCACAGATGCTCAAATTATATCAAGTCTTTGCCAAGGCATAGTTCTGGTAGTCAGCAGTGGTAAAACTCAGATAGAGGATGCAATTAAAACAAAGGAACTACTGACCAAAACGGGTACTAAAATTCTCGGAGCTGTTCTTAATAACAAACAAATGAAGGATAATACCTATTATTACTACGGTAATCATTAGAGTATTTTCATAGACTTTATTTTCGAATATAGCGAAGAGTGACCAGTTTACGACATTATTATACTAGTAAGGGGTTGCACAAGAATGATTGATATACACAGTCATATATTACCGAATCTTGATGATGGAGCTAAAAGTTTAGAGGAATCACTAAATATGGCCAGACTAGCCGTTAGTAATGGCATAGAGACCATTATTGCAACCCCTCATCATAAAAATGGAAAATATGAAAATGAAAAAGAATGTATTCTATCATCGGTTAAACAGCTAAACGAAGAATTAGAAAAGAAACAAATTCCTCTAACGGTTTTACCAGGCCAAGAGGTACGAGTTTATGGGGAGCTGCTTGAAGATATGGAACAAGGATTTATACAGACTGTGAACGATTCTTCCTATCTATTAATAGAATTTCCCTCAAACTATGTTCCAAGATATGCCAACACTTTATTTTTCGATTTACTCCAACGCGGAATAAATCCTATTTTGGTTCATCCTGAACGGAATGCAGCCATCGCTGATAATCCGAACTTATTATACGACTTTATACAACAGGGCATCAGTGCGCAAATCACGAGTGGTAGCATCGTTGGTAAATTTGGAAAAAAAATCAAGAAATTATCTACGGATCTCATTGAAGCAAATCTTATTCATTTTGTAGCATCTGATGCGCACAATGTTTCGTCCAGACAATTCTGGATGAACGAAGCGTTGGATGAACTGGAAAAACAGTTTGGATTGGACCAAATCTATTACTTTGAAGAAAATGCAGAGTTACTCATTAGCGGGCAGACAATCATGAGAGAAATGCCGCAGCCAGTCAGAAAACGTAAATTTTTAGGATTATTTTAATGGTGAATTAGTTAGGTGATGCCTCCTAGCCTTTATCAAAGGAGGCACTCGGCCATGCTGTGGGGAGCCAGGAGCTTCCTTAGATGCGAAGTCATCAATGGGATGGTGTGAGGATGGGTTAGATGCCCCGTTTTTTAATTTATGTAAGATTAAGTATTTTATATAAAATACGGAATGAGCATTAATCAGTTCATACAATTCTTAAAAATTAAAAAGCATAAAAGATAAAAAATGACAATTAATGTATTTAAATATAGGTATTTATGTCTATTAGTAAAATACATAACGAACCTTTAGAAGGAGGAATACCGTTGCGAAAAGTTAGAAAAGCGATTATACCAGCTGCCGGACTTGGTACACGATTTTTACCGGCAACAAAAGCAATGCCAAAGGAAATGCTACCTATTGTTGATAAGCCAACCATTCAATATATCGTTGAAGAAGCGATTGAATCAGGGATTGAGGATATTATTATTGTGACCGGTAAAGGAAAGAGATCCATCGAGGACCATTTCGATCATGCGTATGATTTAGAGAATAACTTGATGGAAAAGGGTAAGTTTGATCTTCTCGAAAAAGTACAGGCTCCTTCCAAGGTTGATATCCATTACATCCGCCAAAAAGAACCAAAAGGTTTGGGACATGCCGTCTGGTGCGCACGTAATTTTATTGGAAATGAACCATTTGCTGTTCTATTAGGGGACGACATTGTTCAAAATGATAATCCTTGCTTACGTCAACTAGTTGATGAATATGAAAAAACCTTATCTTCAGTTATTGGTGTACAAACAGTAGATGAAAATGAAACGCATCGGTATGGAATCATTGATCCTTCAACACAAGAAGGAAGAAGATATCAAGTAAGTAACTTTGTTGAGAAACCAGCACCGGGAACGGCTCCATCTAACTTAGCTATCATGGGACGTTACGTGTTAACGCCGGAAATCTTTATGTTCCTTGAAAAGCAACAAACTGGAGCAGGTGGGGAAATTCAGTTAACGGATGCTATTCAAAAATTAAATGAAATCCAAAGGGTTTTTGCCTATGATTTTGAAGGCAGGCGTTATGATGTTGGAGAAAAGTTTGGATTTGTGAAAACGACAATTGAATATGCATTACAACATGAAGACCTCCGAAATGAAATGAGGCAATACTTGAAACAATTGGTTGTTGGTTTTGAAAATGGAAAATCATTGGTTGAGTAAAGGCGGGGGGGCAGGAGTGTCTGGACAAGCAAATCAGGATATTGCATTATTTGGCAATCAAGATGTGTCAATTCAGTTAAATAATAGCCGTGGGTATCTGTATACTAAGCGTTTAATAGACATCATCGGCTCATTATGTGGAATTATCCTATTAAGTTTATTATTTGTTGTCATTGCTATTTTAATTAAAATAGAAGATCCAAAAGGTCCGATTTTCTTTGCCCAAAAGAGAGTCGGATTAAACGGGAAAGAGTTTAAAATGTATAAATTTCGCTCGATGGTAACTGATGCAGAGGAAAAATTAAAGGAACTCCTTAAATATAATGAAGTTTCTGGTGCGATGTTTAAAATGAAGGATGACCCTCGCGTAACAAAGGTAGGAAAGTTTATTCGAAAAACGAGTATCGATGAACTTCCTCAGTTGTTTAATGTTTTAAAAGGGGAAATGAGCTTAGTAGGTCCAAGGCCGCCTCTACCAAGAGAGGTAGAAATGTACAATGATTATGATAAACAGCGATTGATGGTCACACCAGGCTGTACAGGGCTATGGCAGGTTACTGCTCGGAATAGTGTTGGTTTTGAAGAAATGTTGGAATTAGACCTTAAATATATTGAAGAGCGTTCCATTCTATTCGATTTTAAAATCATCTTTAAAACAGTGGGTGTATTATTTGGTTCGAAAGATGCATTTTAGGAAAGAGGGATTCAAATGATGAATAAAGACTCAAAAATTTATGTTGCTGGCCATCGTGGATTAGTGGGATCAGCAATCGTTAGGAAGCTAGAAGAACAAGGATATACAAACCTGGTTTATAGAACAAGTAAAGAATTAGATTTAAGAGACAAATATGCGGTGGATACCTTCTTTGCAGAAGAAAAACCAGACTATGTTTTTCTAGCTGCAGCAAAGGTAGGAGGAATAGTTGCCAACAACGAGTATCCGGTTGATTTTATTCGTGATAACTTATTAATCCAAACGAACATTATTGATGCGGCTTATCGAAATAATGTGACTAAGCTATTATTTTTAGGAAGTACTTGCATTTATCCTAAAATGGCTCCACAACCTTTAAAGGAAGAGTATCTATTGACTGGTGAATTAGAACCAACTAATGAACCATATGCTATTGCAAAAATAGCGGGAATTAAGATGTGTGAATCATATAATCGTCAATATGGAACACAATATATTTCAGTAATGCCAACGAATCTGTACGGTGAAAATGATAATTTTGACTTGCATACATCTCATGTTCTTCCAGCATTGATTCGTAAATTCCATGAAGCAAAGAAAAACAACGCACCGTTCGTTGAAGTTTGGGGGACTGGCTCTCCTAAACGTGAATTCTTATATTCTGATGACCTAGCTGATGCTTGTGTATTCTTAATGAATACATATTCAGGTGAAGAAATTGTAAATATCGGTGTTGGTGAAGATATAACTATTAAAGAGCTAGCGGAAAAAGTGAAAGAGACTGTAGGATATACAGGAAATATTCAATTTGACACTACTAAACCTGATGGTACACCAAGAAAATTAGTTGATGTAAATAAGTTGAATTCTCTTGGATGGAAAGCTTCCACTTCATTAAATGAGGGGCTAAAAAAGGCTTATCAGTGGTTCTTAGAAAATGAAATTACAACAGTGAACTAACATAAATTGGAGGATTAAAATGAAAAAGGCGTTAATTACAGGGGTAACAGGGCAAGACGGATCCTATTTAGCTGAGTTTTTATTAGAAAAAGGATATGAAGTACACGGAATCATTCGCAGGAGTTCTTCATATAACCAAGAGCGTTTAGAGGATCTTCTAACTGAGGAAGAAGCAAATTCGTTATTGAACAATAAAAACTTTCACCTTCATTACGGTGATGTTACGGACGCTTTAAATGTGACACGTATTATCGGTGAAATCCAACCTGATGAAATCTATAATCTAGCAGCGCAATCACATGTACGTGTTTCCTTTGATATGCCAGGATATACGTTAGATGTAGATGCAAAAGGAACATTAAATATTTTAGAAGCAGTTCGTATCTTAGGTCTAACAGAAAAAACTCGTGTATATCAAGCTTCAACATCTGAACTATTTGGAAAGGTGCAAGAAGTACCGCAAAAAGAGACAACACCATTCTATCCACGTTCACCATATGGTGTGGCGAAAATTTATGGTTTCTGGATTACCAAGAACTATCGTGAATCTTATAATATGTTTGCTGTGAACGGAATTCTATTTAACCATGAATCAGAGCGCCGTGGAGAAACATTTGTAACACGAAAAATTACTCTAGCAGCTGCACGTATCGCACAAGGAAAGCAAAAGAAGCTTTCGTTAGGAAACTTAAATTCCTTGCGAGACTGGGGATATGCAAAAGATTATGTTGAATGTATGTGGTTAATTCTACAACATGATAAACCAGAAGATTTTGTTATTGCTACTGGTGAAATGCACACGGTAAGAGAATTCGTAGAGTTAGCATTTAAGCATGTTGGCATTGAGATTGAATGGACTGGGGAAGGTATAGACGAAAAAGGGATTAATAAATCAACCGGTGAAGTGATAGTTGATGTAGATCCTAAGTTTTTCAGACCTGCAGAAGTTGATCAGTTATTGGGTGATCCTACTAAATCAAAAAAACTACTTGGATGGAACCCTACTAAAACTTCTTTTGAAGAGTTAGTGAAGAAAATGGTAAGTCATGATATGTTAAAGGTTAGTCAAGAAAAAAATATCAAAAGAATGTTTGACTAGGACTTGTGGTATTAACTGTAACGCTTGTAAGCTAGTGAAAGATGTATACATCTTTGAAAGATTGAAAAAATAAGTGACCCAAATTGAAGGGTATCAATGGAATGCCTTAACTCATTTTAAGCGAGATTATTCATCAAATAAAAGATAAGGTAGTTTTGTTCCTGCGCAAGATTGAAACATTCGAATGATTTTCTGATGCAATTTATTTGGGTCGTTTGGCATGAACTTAGAATGATTCGGTCAAATATTGTGCTAATTCTTACTAAAGAAAGAGAATTTTAATAATGCTTCTTCCGTTAAGTTGAAAAGTACTATATTTAATCAACAATCTACCTAGGAAACTCCTTGCTTAGAAACGGTAAGCGAGATATTTGTGAAGCAAAGTTGTATTAAATATGGAAAAACTATTCTAAAAAGAGTGATTAATTTTATTCAATCACTCTTTTTCATTGGTTAAACCAATTTCACCATCGGGAACTTTATATTAGGGGATAAAAAATGAAAACTTACAGTAATAACGAACCTTTAATCTCTATAATAACTGTTTGTTATAATAGTGAGTGTACTATTAAAAAGACTATAGAATCAGTTTTATCTCAAACATTTTCAAATTATGAGTATTTAATTGTTGATGGAAAATCTAATGATAAGACTGTAGAAATAATTAATAGTTATATTGATAAATTTAATGGAAAAATGAGTTATATTTCAGAGACTGATAATGGTATATATGATGCTATGAATAAGGGCATAAACTTATGTAAAGGTAAATTAATAGGTATTTTAAATAGTGACGATTGGTATGAGGAAGATTGTCTAGAAAAAGTGGTTGAAAGATATGAATCAAATGCCTCAAACGGTATGGATGTTATTTATGGTGCTCTTAGATTAATAAAGAATGAAAAAGAGTACGAAATAGTATTTAAGAATCATGAATTTATTAAGGAGAGAATGATAAACCATCCTTCATGTTTTATCTCGAGAGCTATTTATGAAGAATTTGGAGGATATAATACTAAATATAAAATATCAGCAGACTATGAATTTTTCCTAAGAATAAATAAAGTGGATAGCATTCAATATAAAAAGACTTATAGTATTTTAGCAAATTTTAGATTAGGCGGAGAATCATCAACTCTAAATGGGGTCTTAGAAACAGCTAGATTAAAAAAAGAGTATGGGCTCATTAGTAGTAAAAAATACAGTTATATAGTTCTGAAGACTAATATCATTAAATTAATCAAAAAAATAAAAAGTATAAGGAAAAAGAAATGAACGTTAATCAAAACCTGAAGTATAATTTTGAAGATCTTCTAGTGATATTATCAATTATCTCTTTAGGAATGGCAGATATTAATGGGTTATTACCAATTAATTTATCTCAAATATTTGTGATATTATTATCAGCATTAATTTTGATGAAAATAATTAAGAAAAAAGAATTAAAAGTAAATAAGGGATTGTGTTTTTCATTATATTATATATTGTTAGTAACTTTTATTATCAATATAAATGGGATAGAGAGTTTGAAAAGCTTAATTATCCTTATAGTTTATCTATTTACCTTTTATAATTATCTAAATAATATTAGCTATTTTAAGAAATTCATACTAATTATGTATAACATAAGCTTTTACTTAGCATTAATAGGAGTTATACAAGAGCTAGCTTATCTATTAAATATTGAGTTTCTATATGATTTTTCTTTTTTAGGAGTCAATAACGCTGTTTCAATTTCTGGGGATTTTTTGAGGGTAACATCACTTATGACTGAACCAGCTCACCTTGCAATTTTTATGGTATATGGAGTTAGTTTAATGACTCTGAGTTATTTTAATGATTGGAGAATAACTAAAAATTACAAGAATATCGTTATTTTTATATGTACCCTTTTAACATTCTCTATGATTGTTTATTTTGAAGTACTCTTGGCAATTTTAGTGATTACTTTTGTGTTTGGAAAAAATATAAGGAAAAAAGTATTTTTTACTTTGGGATTGACAGTAATTATTACCTTTATAGTAATAAATTATATTGATAGTTTGCTTATTATAAGATATAAGTTTGAAAGTTTATTTACATTAAGCAAGTTAGATACAAATAATCTATCAAGCTTTGCTGTGATTTCAAATTTTAAAATAGCTATTGAAAAACTTAAGGACGGGTTCATTTTTGGAACAGGCTTAGATTCGCATGCAAGAACTTATTTTGAATACATAGACTCAGTGTATAGTGGGGTCGTAATGTATTTAAACTACGAAGATGGGGCTTCTCTATATATTAGAATTCTTTCAGAGTTTGGACTAATAGGGTTTTTGATGTATTTATTTTTTATCGTCAAAAGTGGGGTTCGTAAATTCAAATATGTAAGTAAAACCTCAGAACTTTATATAACAAATAGAATAGGGTTAATTTGTTTAGTTTGTTATGGGGTAAGGATGGCTATATATGTTCATCCCTACTTCATTTTAATGTTGTGTTTAGTAATAATAACAAATAACAGATTAAAAAAACTGGAAGGGTATAATGATAATTCCCTTTCAGTTTTTTAACAAAACAATATATAAGGAAGAGATCCTCATATGTATAGCAAGATGAGTTTTATTAAAGTTTCAATAATCAATTACTTATTTCGTATAATCGGTATGATTTTGGGCTTCATATCTATTCCAATTACTTTAAATTATCTTGGAGATGAGAGATTTGGGATATGGCAAACAATATTAACAATAATTTCTTGGGCAACGTTAGCTAACTTTGGTATAGGGAATGGATTGCGAAATAAGATTACAGAATTAGTGGCAAAAAATAAATTAGAGAAAGTGCAGGCAAATGTTTCTGCCGCATATATATTAATCTTAAAAATATCGTTAGTTATACTATTTGTTTTATTGCTTTGTCTATTATTTTTAAATCCTAAAGATATCTTTTTAGGTACAAGTGTAAATAATTCTGAAATTAGGATAGCGTTTTTAATAGTAATTTTTAACTTTTGTTTAAATTTTGTTATTGGGTTATGTAATTCAGTAGCTTATGGACTGCATAAGAGCCACTACACAACCATACAACAAACAGTAACATCTTTAATAACTTTAATAATGGTATATATCTTGAATAGTATTGTTGTGGCTAATATTGTATACATAGCGATTGTATATAGTTTAGTTACTACCTTTGGTAATATTACTCTTTCTATTTTAATGTTTTCAATAAATAAAGATATTATCCCTAAAATAAAGTATAAAAAGTCTGATGTAGAAAAAGATATGTATGGTTTGGGGTTTAAATTTTTTTTCCTCCAATTAGGGTCATTATTATTAATATCTACAGATAACTTCTTGATTTCTAAATACATTGGAGCTCAAGATGTCACATATTATTCAATATTAAATAAGCTATTTGTAACTATTAATACTTTATATTCTATCCTACTAATACCTTTATGGAATTCAAGTGCGGAAGCCTATCAGCGGAAAGAATTCCAATGGATACTAAGTGCTATAAAAAAGCTATTGCTTTCTTTAATACCCGTAGCTCTAATACTGGTTTTTTGTGTAATTTTATTTGATCAAATCACATATTTATGGATTGGTAGAACATCAGTTGTTGAAAATAATCTTATAATATTAATGGCAATCTATGTATTTTTGCTTTGTTTTAATGGAATATTTATTAATATCCAAAATGGAATCGGCAAAGTGAAAATACAGATGTTCTCAGTATTTTTTGCTGTAATAGTAAATATTCCATGTGCGATCTATTTTATTCAATACCTTGATTTATCAGTGAGTGGTGTAATATTAGCCAATATTATTTCTCAAATAATAATTTTAGTGTTTTGTCCCTTAGATGTAGTGAGATTTTTACAGAAAAAACAGAAGGAAGATTGATTAATGAAGTATGCAATAAATTATGCTGATGTAAAATTTAAAGCAGCTCAAAAATTCAATACAAAGACTGCTTATAAAAAAGGAAAATTTGACAAGGTATTAGAATATGGACCGGAGGATATAGATTTAGAGTTTAAAAGAGAAAATAATTTTATTCTCAATAGTCCTCGGGGGGGTGGTTACTGGTTATGGAAACCTTATATTATCAGACATGCTTTGCAACAAATTGAATGGGGAGACTACTTATTTTATTGTGATTCTGGGGCATTTTATTGTAATTCCATTGATTATTTAATTAAAACATTAGAAGAATATGAACAAGATATATTAGTTTTTGAAAATCCTTTGATTGAAAAACAGTGGACAAAAGGAGATTGCTTCTATTTTATGGGGTGTAATACTGAGGAGTATACTAATACAAATCAAAGAATAGCAACATATTTTTTAATGAAAAAGACTAACAGAACATTGGAATTTATAGATGAATATTTACGTTATTGCTGTAATAAAAATATAATTAGTGATTTAACAAATATTAAAGGGAAGAATTACGAAGAATTTATTGATCATCGGCATGACCAATCTATTTTTAGTTTACTAACAAAAAAGTATAAAATTGATTCATTTAGAGAACCTTCACAATATGGAGACAGACCTTGGGAATATTTATCAGACATGCGGCTTTTTAGTAGTAAGAAATATATAAATTCACATTACCCTCGAATTATAGTTAGTTATAGAAAAGCAAATCCTTTGAGATTCTATTTAAAAGAAAGAGTTAAAGATATACTACAAACTATTAATCTACGTTTTATATAAAGAGTTAGTTGATATGTATGCTCTAGTCTAAAGGTGAAATTATAATGAAAAAAAATATTATTATATATAGAGAATGGTTATTGGGTTATTCAGAAACATTTATTTATGATCAAACTAATGAATTAGTTAATTTTAAACCTTATTATGTCGGTTTAAAAAAAATTGATGGTATTAATTTAAAAGAGCGTAGTGTGATAACGTTAAGTAATGGATCTGCATTTGGAAAACTTAAATATTATATAAATAAAATTACTGGTTTTAACTTTTTTTTAACTTCCTATATCAAAAGATTGAACCCAGTACTAATACATGCACATTTTGGGCCGGATGCAGTAAATGGTTTAAAATTAGCAAAGAAACTAGGACTTCCCTTTTTTGTGACTTTTCATGGCTCAGATATAACAAGAAAGAAAGAGAATGCAAATAGTATCTGGTTAAAAAAATATTATAAAAATCAACAAAAAATATTTAGTGACTCAACTAAAGTTATTGCAGTTTCTAATTATATAAAAGAAAAATTAATTGAAAATGGTTGCCCTGAAGATAAAATAGTAGTCCATTACACCGGAATAAAAATAGAACATAAAAATAATAATATTGTTAATAATAGTATCTCTAATGAGAAAATTATACTCTTTGTTGGGAGACTAGTAGAAAATAAAGGGTTAAATTATTTAATTGATGCCATGCAGACTGTTCAAAGGAATTACAGAGATGCAAAGCTAATAGTAATAGGAGAAGGGCCACTGAAAAAGGAATTAGAAAGTTATGCTCAAAAAAAACTATCTAATTTTATTTTTTTAGGAAAACTTCCACATACTAGAGTAATGGATATCATGAGACAATCAAATATATTTTGTGTGCCAAGTGTCGAGATAGAAACTGGGGAGTCAGAGGGGTTGGGAATGGTATTTTTAGAAGCTAGTTCAAATGGGTTGCCAATTGTTAGTTTTAAAACGGGTGGAATCAAAGAGGCAGTGATAGATGGTGAAACTGGCATATTATGCAAACCAAAAGATACAGAAGAATTAGCTACAAAATTATTATATCTTTTAAACAATAAAGATATCGCAACTCAATTCGGTGAAAATGGGATTAAGTATACTGAAGAAAATTTCAATATAAGGAAACAAAATATGATTTTAGAAAAAATTTATAAAGAAAATATATGATTTATTTTTAAAAAAAGTATGTATTCTTTAAAACTAACTAAAAAGTATTATTTTTTATAAATAGGTGAAGATATGAATAATTTAGCTCCAATTCTACTTTTTGTATATAATCGTCCTGAATCTACTCTTAAAACTATAGAAGCTTTAAAAAGGAACAAATTAGCTAAGGAAAGTTCCTTATTTATTTTCTCAGATGGTCCAAAAAATAGTGAACAGAACATAAATGTTAGTAAAGTAAGAGAAATTATTAATAATATCCAAGGTTTTAAAAATGTCGAAGTTTTTATTTCAGATAAAAATTGTGGGCTGGCAAATTCGGTTATCAATGGTGTTTCCAAAATTATTTTACAATATGGAAAAGTAATAGTGTTGGAAGATGATTTAATAACTTCAACATCTTTTCTTGAATATATGAATAAATCATTGCAATTTTATCAATCTGATATAAATATTTGGTCTATTTCAGGATATTCACCAAAAATAGAATTTCCTCAGTACTACAAATCCGACATCTACTTAATACCAAGAGGATGTTCTTGGGGATGGGCAACATGGATTGATAGATGGAACAGTATAGATTGGAATATAGAGGATTATCAACAATTCAAGAAAAATAAAGTTAAAAGAAAACAATTTAATAGGGCTGGAAATGACATGGCCAAAATGCTTGAAGATCAAATAAAAGGTACAATAGATTCATGGGCAATTAGATGGTGTTATAATCAGTTCATCCAAAATACTTACACAGTTTATCCGAGATATTCCCTTATTAAAAATATAGGGCTAGAGGGAGAATCAACACATGGTTCGCTAAGTAAAATGAGGGACTCAAAAATGTTAGATAATTATAGTTTTGAGTTAGAAAATATAGGAGTGAGTAAAGAAATACTTGTTCAATTTTCGAAGCACTATAACTTGAGGTACTATAATTATGTTGGAATATTTCTAAAAAGGATAGGTCTATATAAAAGAGTTAAGCAGATGTACAAAAAAATTCAGCGAAATAAATATTAATAAGGTGATATAGTGTCTAAGAAAAAAGTATGTATTATCGGTCAATTTCCACCACCAATACATGGTCTCTCAAAGGCTTTGGAAACTATTGTTGACTCTAGTTACTTAAACAACAAGTACAAATTATATAAAATTGATATAACTAATAATAAATTAATTTTATATAATTTAAGTTTATTAAAGAAATATAATGCTGATATTTATTATTTTACGATAGCACAAACAAAACTTGGAAATTTACGTGATATGCTTATATTAATGGTCTTAATAAAAATGAAAAAAAAGATAATTATTCATTATCACGGTGGATATTACCAAAAATTATATGGTTCATTCAATCTAATACAGAAAAAGGTTAACTATAAATTATTAAGTAAAATTGATCTAATGGTTGTTCTTAGTGAAGGATTAAAGAATTTATTTTTAGATATAGTACCGGGTAGTAAGCTCAGAGTCTGTGAGAATTTCATTGAAGATACAAGCTTATTAGATAAAGATTTATTTGAAAAAAAGCTAAGAAATCTTCAAAGTAATGAGGGAAATATTAAAGTACTTTATTTAAGTAATTTTATTAAAAGTAAGGGATATATGGATATTTTAAATGCAGCTTTAATTTTACAGAGTAAAAATATAGAATTTCATTTTGCAGGGGCATTTTTTAACGACGACGAAAAAAATGACTTTTTAAGCTTTATCTCTATGAATGGTATAAGTGAAAAAGTAAAATACCATGGTATAGTAAAAGGAGAAAAAAAGAAGGAACTACTCCTAAAATGTGATATTTTTGCATTACCCACATACTATCCTAAGGAGGGGCAGCCTATTTCCATTATAGAGGCTATGGGAAATGGACTTGCTATTATAACAACAAGGCATGCGGGAATTCCTGATATTGTCACTAACGAAAATGGTATTCTTGTTAAAGAAAAAGATTCCAAAGATATTGCTAATGCTATATTAAATTTATCTGATAAACAATTATTATTCAATATTGCAAATGAGAACAGAAAACATATATTAAGTAAATTTAAAGAGATGGACTATTTGCAAAGATTAGATCAAATATTCAAAGAGGTTATAGAACATGAAGGTTGAATTAGAGAAATATAACCAATCATGGTACTCAAGAGGTAGATCGAGTGTAGTTGTTTTATTATGGTGGTTTATTCAAGGTACAATCTTTCGATATTCGTTTCATAATATGTACAACTGGCGTATATACCTATTAAAACTTTTTGGGGCCAAGATAGGAAAAAAAGTAAAAATTAGATCCTCGGCAAAATTTACTTATCCATGGAAAATTACTATAGGAAATTATTCGTGGATTGGTGACGATGTGAATCTTTATAGTCTTGATAAGATTGAAATTGGGGAAAATTGTGTTATTTCGCAAAAGTCATATCTATGTACTGGTACACACGATTTAAAAGACCCCTACTTTGGATTAATTACAAAACCAATTAAAATTAAAGATGGAGCTTGGATTGCAAGTGATGTATTTATCCATCCGGGTGTTACCATCCATGAAATGGCTGTTGCAGCTGCTAGAAGTACAGTCACTAAAGATATACCTGCAAGCGAGGTGCACGGGGGTTCTCCTGCAAAGTTTATAAAGAAAAGACCTAAAGAGAAAGAGGAATATTAAGTTGAAAAAAATAGTATTTGTTATTAACTATTTTTATCCGGATTTAGCTTCGACTGGTCAGTTGATGACTGAGCTTTGTAAAAATCTTCAAAGTGACTTTAAGATTACTGTAATTGCTGCCCAACCAGGCTATGCTGGAGAAAATCAAAACGCTAGTAAATTATTTGATTTAGATTATTTGGAGAATATTAAAGTTATCCGAATTAAAGTTCCAAAGGTAAATAAAACTTCCAAACTTAGTAGAATACGTTATATATTCTCATATTTCCTTTTAGCGAATTTGGCTCTTCTAAAAGTGAAGAAACCTGATATTATTTATACTATTTCTCAACCTCCTGTTTTAGGTGGGCTAATTGGTACCATTGGAAAGTTTTTGAAACGTTCTAAACATGTATATAACATCCAAGATTTTAACCCTGAGCAAGCAGAGGTGGTTTCGTATACGAATAAACAATTTATTTTTAAGATAGCAATGTTTATTGATAAATTAAATTGCCGTTATGCAGATCACGTTGTTTTAGTAGGTCAAGATATGGTTGAGACATTGATTAATCGATTTTCTAATAAGAAGGTACCTAATTTTACGGTTATAAATAATTGGACGGATGAAGATGATATTGTACCCTTGGAGAAAAGTCATGACAAAATTATGGCCTTTCTAAATGACCATAATCTGCAAGAAAAGTTTATTGTAATGTACTCAGGGAACATTGGTCTTTATTATGATTTGGAAAATATTATTCATATTACCAAGGAATTTAAACATCAATCGGATATTATTTTCCTTTTTATTGGAGAAGGTGCTGTAAAACTACAGATGGAAGAGTACGTGATGGAACATAATCTTAGCAATGTAGTATTTATTCCATATCAACCTAAAGATTTTATTAAGTATTCCTTGAACGCTGCCGATGTGCATCTTGTAGTCAATCAAAAAGGGATTAAAGGTGTATCAGTACCCAGTAAAATATATGGAGTGATGGCAGCTGGTAAGCCTATACTAGGTGTGTTGGAGCATGGGAGTGAAGCTCAGCGTTTAATTGAGGATAGCAATAACGGCGTAGTAGTTGAACCGAAGGATTATTCTAGTATAAAAGAAGCAATACAAGAACTTTATAAATTAAGCGATCAAGAACGTAAACAACTTGGCACAAACGGTAGGATTTACTTGGAAAAATTCCTCAAAAAAGAAATCTCAATTAATAAATATCGCGAGCTGCTAAAAAGATTATAAAAATTTCAAGTAAAATTAATTAAATACTGTTATATAGGAATAGTAAAGAACTAATCGTCGATTGGTTTTTTTTTTTTTTTTCTTAGGGGGGAAATTACATGAAACTAGTTTTATTATCGGGTGGTTCAGGAAAACGCTTATGGCCTTTATCAAATGACACTAGGTCCAAACAGTTTTTAAAAGTGTTAATGAATAAGAATGAAGAGAAACTATCTATGGTGCAGCGTGTTTGGAGACAAATAGAAACAGTAGGCCTTGCAGACTCTGCTGTGATTGCTACCTCAAAAATGCAGAGAGACATGATTCAAAGTCAAGTGGGTACGGGTGTTCCTCTTATTATTGAGCCAGAGAGAAGAGATACATTCCCAGCCATTGCCCTTGCAGCTTCATATCTACATTCTATAAAAACTGTATCCCTTGATGAGTATATTGTAATCCTACCTGTTGATCCTTATGTGGAAGACAGTTTTTTTGAAAAGATTAAAGAGCTTGAGCAAGTCTTAATTGATTCCCAAGCTGATTTAGCATTGGTAGGAGTTAAGCCAACTTATCCTTCATCAAAATACGGCTATATAGTTCCTAAAGGGAATGTTGAAGGTGATAACTATTTTACGGTAAATTATTTTACAGAGAAACCATGCGAGGAAAAAGCACAAACTTTAATTGATATGAATGCTCTATGGAACTGCGGTGTCTTTGCTTTTAAATTAGAATATTTAATTAATATTTTATTAGAAAAAAATTTGCCGCTTCAATATGATGAGCTTGTTCATAAATATAAACATTTACCGAAAATAAGCTTTGACTATGAAGTGGTTGAAAAAGCCGGTCATATTGTTGCTTTACCCTATGATGGATATTGGAAGGATCTTGGTACTTGGAATACCCTAACTGAAGAAATGGCAACTTCTCAAATAGGTAAGGGTATTCTTAGTGAGGACTCGGTTAATACTCACTTGATTAATGAACTTGATATTCCGGTAACAGTTATCGGAACAAAAGATATTGTTGTAGCTGCAAGTCCAGATGGGATTCTAGTTGCCGATAAAGAATCAAGTCCTAAAATTAAGGAGTTAATTGGCGGTTTAAATCAACCTCCAATGTATGAGGAACGCATTTGGGGATGGTCAAGAGTACTTGATTATGCGAAATATGATGATGGAAATGAAATGGTAACTAAGCGTATCTGTATTTATGATGGAAAAAACTCGAGTTATCATTTCCATAATTTACGGGATGAAGTATGGACAATTGTTCGTGGCGTAGGAGAATTGGCATTAGATAATCATATTACTCGTGTCAAGGCAGGAGACATTATTCACCTTCCTGCAGGGAAGAAACACGGAATTAAAGCTCTTTCAGAATTAGAGTTCGTTGAGGTACAAACAGGTGCGGAGATTAGTGATGAAGATTTTGTCCGCCTTTGCTTTGAGTGGGATGAGGTTATTACACACTTTACTAAATCAAAGGCAAAAGTAATTATATAATTAATTGGGGAATAATGGAGGTTCTTTCCCTTTTTAGTGTGAGGAGATTGAATTGAAAACCATCGCCTACTATATTTCAGACTATGGATATGGTCATGCTTCGAGAAGTATAGCTGTTATTAGGGAATTACTGAAAGATCCCAAGGTGAGTATTATTGTTTGTCATTCGTTTGCACATAACTTTATTAAGAGCTCGATTCAGAATAAACGAGTCACTTATAAAATCATTCAGACAGATATAGGGTACTTTTTGAAGGAAAACTCAATATATCCTGATAAAAGGTTATTATTTAGAGAATATAAAAGTTATCTCCTTGATTGGGAGACCAAAGTAAAGGAAGAAAGTGATTTTTTAGAAATTAATAATGTTAGATTGGTGATATCAGATATATCTCCACTGGGTATTGAAGCAGCAAACAAATTAAGTATTCCTTCAATTGGTATATCAAACTTTACATGGTATACAGCTTATCAGGAATTAATAGAAGAACAAGACTTACAACCCTTTAAAGAAGCATATCAAAAAATGGATCATTATTTTTCCTTGGCGGGTAGTCAAGAGCCATGGAATAGTAAAGTTCAGGACTATGGATTTTTCTCAAGGGCTATAGATGAAAAAGAGGTTAACCGAATTCAACAGTTAATTAACCCTACAGGTAATAATAATATAGTATTTCTAGGACTTGGTATGAAGATTGACCTCGATTTACTTGAAAGTTTACCTATTTGGGATAGTCCAAATGTATCTTTTATTGTATCCACTAATGTTAAGGTAATTCGGGAAAATGTCTATCAAGTACCAATTGACTACATTGAGACACAAAACTATATAGCAGCATCAAATCTGGTTATATCAAAGGCTGGTTGGGGAATGATTGGGGAGGCACTGTGCTCCAATACCCCATTATTGCTCGTTAACAGGCAATCAATGAGAGAAGATCAAAATACCATTCAGTATTTAAAGGAACGTAATTTATGTAAGACAATAGAATGGGATGATTTTAAATCCTTTGAAGTTGATTCTGAATTTATAAAGGGACTATATGAATCAACAAATATAAGAGATAACAAGTTTAGTAATGAGGCTAGTAGAGTGGCAAAGGGAATACTCAAGTTATTGAAATCGTAGCTATATATTCATTTAATAGTGGTACAATACTACTAAAAATTATTATACTAGTATAGTATAAGTGGTCTATTAGATAACAAGTTTAAAATAATCCATAAATATGAGGTGAGCAATATGAAAATTGCAGTAGCTGGAACAGGATACGTTGGTTTAGTAACAGGAGTTTGTCTTGCAGAGCATGGTCACTCTGTTACTTGTGTAGATATTGATGAAAATAAAGTAGCTATCATGGAAGCAGGAGTTTCTCCAATTTATGAGCCTGGCTTAGAAGAGTTAATGAAGAAAAACAAGGAACGGTTAACATATACAACTGATTATCATGCTGCTTATAAAGATGCTGACGTAATTTTTATCGGTGTGGGTACTCCTGAAAAAGCTGATGGATCCGCTAATTTAACCTATGTTTATGAAGTAGCTGATCAGATTTCTCGGAGTATAGAAAAAGACTGTGTTGTTGTTGTTAAATCTACTGTGCCTATTGGGACGAACGATAAGGTTGAGGAAATGATTAAACGAAATTTAATTCATGACGTCAATGTTTATATTGCTTCTAACCCAGAGTTTTTGGCTCAAGGAACAGCAGTTCGTGATACTTTGCAGGCTTCTAGAGTTGTAATTGGTGCTGAAGAAGATTACGCTGCGGAGGTTTTAAAAGAGGTTTATAAAGGGTTTAATGCACCTATCGTTGTGACAAATCGTAAGAGCGCAGAGATGATTAAATACGCTTCCAATGATTTTCTGGCACTAAAAATCTCATTTATCAATGAAATTGCGAACCTATGTGAAACCATTGGAGCAGATATTGAAGATGTTGCGCTTGGTATGGGCCTTGATGGTCGTATAGGAAATCGTTTCTTAAATGCTGGGATTGGCTATGGCGGTTCTTGTTTCCCTAAAGATACAAAGGCATTACATTGGATAGCAAATTTCTATGATACTGAGTTGAAAACAGTTAAGGCTGCGATTGATGTTAATGAGAATCAAAAACTTAAGTTATTTAAGAAATCACGTAAGTACTATAATAATCTACAAGGGTTAAATGTTGCGGTATTAGGGTTAACGTTCAAGCCTGGAACGGATGATTTAAGAGAAGCGCCTTCATTAGTAAGTATTCCATTGATACTTGAGGATGGAGCAAAAGTAAAAGCATGGGATCCAGTTGGTGTTGATAACTATAAGAAGATATATCCTAATGAAATTACGTATTGCAACTCAATAGAAGAAACTCTTAAAGATGCAGACATTTGTTTTATCTTTACTGAATGGGATGAAGTTAAAGATTTTGATTTAGCGAAGTATAGCCAGTTAATGAGGAACCCAATTATCCTTGATGGTCGTAACTGCTATAACTTAACATCTGCTAAAAAAGCGAATGTTGTTTATGAATCTATTGGTAGAAAAACAGTTAATAGCTTAGAAGCTGCACTTGTTTAATTTTAAAGCGGGACTTATTTCTTAGAGAGATAAGTCCCGCTTTTTTCTGTGCAAATCAACCAGTAGCTAAATGAAGCAGAATTTTGATGTAACATAGAAACGTATTGGGATGCTCAAAGAAACTTCCCAGACAGAACCGATTATGAAAAACCCCTTCGTTTATCCATGTTCAATACCCTTTAGAGGTTTGACTACATTTTTGATTATTTACATGAAATGTTTATGACGAGACTGATTTGGATGATATGAAATTATTAATAAAAAGTAAGAAGAATGCTGCCAGGTAAAAAGGGATGTTTTGGCAGGTAAAGATAAGTTATTGTGTTTATAAATTTTAATAGTAATGATGAGAAGTTGCAGGTAGATTGTTTAAAAGTTAAACCAATATAGAATAAGAGAGGAGAATAATGAGTGAACTGGAAAAGTAATGCAGATAAATGGCTATCATTTGAACAGCTTAATGATGATCTTAAAGAAAAATTAAATGAACTTAAAGAGGATCCAAAGATTTTAGAAGACCTATTTTATAAGCACTTAGAATTTGGTACCGGTGGCATGCGCGGAGAACTGGGGCCTGGTACAAATCGTTTGAACATCTATACTATTCGAAGAGCAGCAGAGGGGCTTGCTCGTTATATAGCGGAACAAGGAGAGCTAGCAAAACAGCGTGGGGTTGTCATTGCCTACGATTCTCGTCACAAATCACCGGAGTTCGCATTAGAGGTAGCGAAAACAGTTGGGAAATATGGTATTAAAGCATATGTATTTGATGAGTTACGTCCAACACCAGTGCTATCCTTTGCGGTTCGTTATTTGAACGCTTTCGCTGGAGTAGTGATTACAGCAAGTCATAATCCACCTGAGTATAATGGATTTAAGGTATACGGAGAAGACGGGGGGCAGATTCCCCCAGAAGCAGCTGATGCGATTATCCGTTATGTCGAAGCAGTTGAGAATGAATTGACTGTTGAAGTCGCGGAAGAAAAGGAACTTCTTTCAAGTGAAGTATTAACATATATAGGGGAAAAGGTCGATCAGGCGTATATTCAGCAGTTAACTACACTGCAAATGAATCCTGACATGGTTGCAGATGTAGCGAAAGAGCTGAAAATTGTCTACTCCCCTTTACATGGGACAGGGAATAAACCGGTACGTGCAGGTCTTAAGGCATTTGGGTTTGAAAATGTAACAGTTGTCAAAGAACAAGAGTTACCTGATGCAAATTTCTCGACGGTGAAATCCCCCAATCCTGAAGAGCATGCAGCGTTCGAATTGGCAATTCGTTATGGTAAGATGATTGATGCGGATATTCTCATGGGAACGGACCCGGATGCCGATCGTCTTGGGGTAGCGGTAAAGAATGAAGCAGGAGAGTATGTCGTCTTAACGGGAAACCAAATTGGTGCTTTGATGGTGGAGTATTTGCTTTCTCAGAAGAAGGAAAAAGGAAAGCTTCCTGCAAATGGAGTTGTCATTAAAACCATCGTAACATCTGAAATGGGTCGTGCTATTGCTGAGCATTATGGAATTGTTACACTGGATACCTTAACTGGCTTTAAGTTTATTGGAGAGAAGATTAAAGAATTTGAAGAGACAAATGAACATACTTTCTTGTTCGGTTATGAAGAAAGCTACGGCTATTTGATTGGAGATTTTGTGCGTGATAAGGATGCTGTTCAATCAGCGATATTCGTGGCTGAAGTGGCGGCTTACTATAAAACGAAGAACATGACGTTGTACGAAGGACTGCTATCCATTTTTGAAAAGTATGGGTTTTATCAAGAAGCCTTGCAAAGTATTACCCTTAAAGGAAAAGACGGCGCAGAGCAGATTGCAAGATTGATGGAGACATTTAGAAATGAACAATTAGTTGAAATTGCTGGTGTGAAAGTTATTGCGGTTGACGATTATTTAGCTTCTATTCGAGTTGTAGATGGACAAGAAGAGAAAATTGAATTGCCCCGTTCGAACGTGTTGAAGTATCATTTAACTGATGGATCATGGATTGCTTTACGTCCATCTGGGACAGAGCCAAAAGCGAAATTCTATTTTGGTGTGAAGGGCCAAACGATGGTGGATAGTAGAGAAAAGCTGGATGCTGTTCAGAATAGCTTGATGAGCAAAGTGGAAGCTTTATTATGGTAATATCAATAGATAAGAAGAAGGTGTTAGGATGGCGATACTTATTACAGGGGGAGCAGGCTATATTGGCTCTCATACAGTGAAGTACTTTTTAGACCAGAACGAAGAAGTGGTTGTTGTTGATAATTTACAAAGTGGACATAGAGAGGCAGTATACGTTGATCATTTTTACGAGATTGATCTTAGAGATAAAGAATCTTTAGATCGTGTCTTTAAGTCTCATAATATCGAGGCTGTTATTCACTTTGCTGCTAACTCATTAGTTGGAGAAAGCATGAGTAAGCCACATGAATACTATCATAACAATGTTTACGGCATGATGTGTTTATTGGATGTCATGAAAAACAATAACGTCAATAAAGTAGTATTTTCCTCTACAGCAGCTACTTATGGCGAACCTAAAAATATTCCTATAGTTGAAGATAATGAAACGAATCCCACCAACACATATGGTGAAACCAAACTTGCGATGGAAAAAATGATGAAGTGGTTTGACCAAGGATATGATATTAAATATGTTTCTTTACGATATTTTAATGCTGCTGGGGCTCATCAAAGTGGAAATATAGGAGAGATGCATGACCCGGAAACACATCTTATTCCATTGGTTTTGCAGGTTCCGCTTGGTCAACGGGATAAAGTTTATATGTTTGGTGATGATTACCCTACAGAGGATGGAACGTGCATCCGTGATTATATTCATGTAATGGATTTAGCATCAGCACATTATCAAGCATTAGAATATTTAAGAAAAGGAAATCCTAGTGATATTTTTAACCTGGGAAATGGGAATGGATACTCTGTCAAACAGGTTATTGATGTAGCAAGACATATAACAAACCATCCTATTCCAGCAGAAGTAAAAGAAAGAAGAGCTGGAGATCCTGCTGTCTTAATTGCTTCATCACAGAAAGCAAAAGACATATTGGGTTGGAAACCGCAGTATGATTCTTTAGAAAAAATCATTACTGATGCTTGGAATTGGCATAAGAATAATCCTAAAGGTTATATGTCGAAATAATAGCTGGGTATTGCACTAATTCAAAAGACTAGGATAGAAGTTAAACCCAGTATTCTCTAAATGTATCAAGACGTACAATGGTTTACGGAGAATTAAATAGAAATAGATTATTTTATTTTCTAAATAAATAATGAGTGTTTCAAAAAAGTGGAGAAATCATTAAAGTTTTCTCCACTTTTCTACTATAAAATGCCTCAAAAATACTCCCCAATTCACGATATCTTCTAGGAAGGAACATCGAATTTTAAACTAGGATAATGAAGAAGATATAAATAGTTTTCAAATATCATCTTTTATTCAAATGATTTTGTGTAAATATTTTGATCATTCATTAAGATATGTGTATAAAAAATTGCTACGTTGATAGAACCCTCTTCATAGCATCAAAAGATAAGAAGAAAGAATATAAAAAAGAATGAAACCCATAGTTCCACTCTTTTTTACATATTGTATAGCAATACTTGTAATCCTAAAATGATTCCGACAGCTACTACAATTAAGCCTGCATAGGTTGCAGTCTTTTTAAGTTTTCTTTTTCTGTACATTTCCTCAGGAGTTTGATAGTAATTCAAAATCGTGCCTCCTCGTTTCGGTAACTGGCTGACTTAGCTAGCATGAGACGAGCCTTAGTCCCTTTAGTTTTGCGTCACTAGTTTTCGCTAGCTTTGCTTTTTCAGCGTTTAATATAATGGTACAAAATGTATTAAATATAAAACAGGGACCAAAGTCGCGTTTTGTCAAAAAATAGAATAAAATTTTATGTATTATAACAATTTAAAAATACCAGTATGATAAAGTAACTGTCAATGCTGTTTTGAAGATGGATAATTTTACATCTTTATTATATAATCCGCTTTTCTATTTACTTATAACAGTTGAATCTAACTAGTCTTGCTGTAAGACATTATCCTTCTGATCCCCCAGTAAAAAGCCGGAATCATTACTACGAAATACTATTTACATCTTGCTTTCCCAGAAGAACTAAATTTGAGCGGGCTGTTTATTTACTTTTGGAGGAATAGAATGGAGGTTAGGGAATTAGTTATATAGAGTGAATGATTATACTGATGATAAAGGGGATGCGTATGAAAAAAATTACGAAAGCCATCATACCGGCAGCAGGTCTTGGAACAAGATTTTTACCGGCAACAAAGGCCATGCCAAAGGAAATGCTGCCAATTGTGAATAAACCGACCATTCAATACATAGTCGAAGAAGCTGTTGCATCCGGAATTGAAGACATTATCATCGTGACAGGTAAAGGAAAAAGAGCCATTGAGGATCATTTTGATCATGCTGTTGAATTAGAACATAATTTGAGGGAAAAGCGCAAATTTGATTTGTTGGAGGAGGTTCAAAGACCCTCTGAGCTTGCGAATATTCATTATATCCGCCAAAAGGAACCAAAAGGTCTCGGTCACGCCATCTGGTGTGCGCGTAATTTTATCGGAGATGAGCCATTCGCTGTATTGCTCGGTGATGATATTGTCGTCCATGATAAGCCGTGCTTACAGCAATTGATTGAACAGTATGAGGTACTTGATTCATCAGTTATTGGCATTAAAGCTGTACCTGAAAATGAAACCGACCGGTATGGGATTATTGATCCGATTCAGGTGGATGGGCGTTGCCATCTCGTAGGCAGCTTTGTTGAAAAGCCGGCGAGAGGAACAGCACCTTCTAATCTTGCTATTATTGGGCGATATATTTTTAAGCCAAAGATATTTGATTTTCTCGGTGAAATGGAAATAGGAGCGGGTGGTGAAATTCAGTTGACCGATGCCATTCAAAATCTCAATCAAATCCAGCGTGTCTATGCCTATGAATTTGAAGGGGAACGATATGATGTAGGTGAGAAGCTAGGGTTTATCAAGACAACGATTGATTTTGCTTTGAAAAATGAAGAGCTAAGAGAGGATGTTCTAAAATATATTGCTCGGCTGATCGAAACGGAGAGAAGATGAGTTCGTTTTATGGAGTAGAATGGTCAGAGCGTATTCCAATTCTACTCCATCTATATGAATGAATCATCCATTGGATTGTTCACCTGAAAAATAAAATTTCTCTATTTCGTTAAGCTTTAAATGTAAGTCATAAATTTTATTGTTTAAATCCCTTTTCATATCGGGATTCGTACAGGAATCTGCTTTATTGATAAGGCGTTTTAGTCTATATTCATACCAAAGATGTTTTAAGAGTATCATTTTAGCACCTCTTTTTGTTCAGTATATAAAATATATATTCCCTTCTGATTCTAAAATAATCCTTTTGTCCCGAATATAGGCAAAAGGATGGATTCTTTTTTACGGAAAAAAGACTGAACACTCTAAAGTCTAGTCAGTTCAGTCTCCTTTTTGTTCAATTAGAGGAGTAAGGTCCTGTAGTACCCCTTTTAATTCACTGCTTTGATGCTTCGAGTCATCATACACTTTTTTGATCACCTTTTGGGCTTCTTTTAGCTTTTTTTGCTGCTAGTCATTAATTGATTTTCGTTCATTCTCGAGTTGTTCTTTTTCTAGGCTCTGGTTTGCCTGATCCTCTGTGTATTGCTTGTACGCTTCTGCACGGGTCTCCTCAATTTCCGCATAATAATGGTTATTCCCATAGACTAAAAATCCAATACACAGTAGAGCTGTTACACCTGTAATCCCTATTCGCTTCATAGATCACCTCTTATTCTTTTCCAAATATTAACACGTTGGTTTCCGTCTGAATAGGCTATTTCAGTAAGTTTTTTAGCGTCTGAAATAGCCTGTTCGATATAGTTGATGAGATAGAGGTAGGATGTTTTTTCAGGAATATTAACTGACCATTAATTTGTGTATGAATAAAACTGAAATTTGTAAATTATGCCTATTAGTTCCTAGAATAATGTTTATGATTCAGGGTAATAGAGAATAGCGAAAGATTATATTAATAATGGAGTTTATTATCTATATATATGGTAATATGAGGATGGTTTTTAATATTTCCTTTGTTCAAATGATGCTTACTTGTTAGTATAGGATATATGAACTAACTTGGAGTTTTGAGTTCAACGTTTATTGATTGTCGAAAAAAGGAGAGTTCCGATGGCTCAAAAAATAAAGGTAATGACTGTTTTTGGTACAAGGCCGGAAGCGATTAAAATGGCTCCCTTGGTTAAAGAGTTAGAAAAGTATTCAGAGCAAATTGAAACGATTGTTACGGTAACAGCCCAACATCGTCAAATGCTTGATCAGGTACTTGATATATTTGATATTAAACCGGATTATGACTTGAATATTATGAGAGATAAACAAACATTGGCAGGGATTACGACCCGCGCACTTGAAGGGCTTCACGAGGTAATGGGGGAGGTTACACCGGATATTGTGCTTGTCCATGGTGATACTACAACAACCTTCGTAGCAAGCCTTGCAGCATTTTATCATTCCATCCCGGTTGGGCATGTCGAAGCAGGTTTACGGACACATAATAAATATTCTCCATATCCTGAGGAAATGAATCGTCAGCTGACTGGAGTCTTAAGTGATTTGCACTTCTCACCTACATATCAATCAAAGCTCAATTTGTTAAACGAAAATAAACCGGACGAATCAATCTTTATCACCGGGAATACAGCGATTGATGCATTGAAAACAACCGTAAAAGAAACCTATTCCCATCCTATTTTAGATGCTGTGGGCGAAGACCGTCTTGTTTTAATGACCGCTCATCGCCGGGAGAATCAAGGTCAGCCGATGCGTAATATGTTTAAAGCCATTCAGCATTTGACTGAAGTTCACCAGGATATTCAAGTGGTCTATCCTGTCCATTTAAATCCTGTCGTTCGAGAACTGGCAGCTGAAATATTAGGAGAAAATCCGCGTATTCATTTAATTGAACCGTTGGATGTGATAGATTTTCATAACTTTGCCTCCAGATCCTATTTAATCCTGACCGATTCAGGCGGTGTTCAGGAAGAAGCTCCATCTCTTGGAGTTCCGGTATTGGTTTTAAGAGACACGACAGAGCGGCCGGAAGGAATAGAAGCCGGTACATTGAGGCTCGCGGGTACAGATGAGGATGTTATTTTCAATATGGCAAATGAGCTTTTATCAGATGAAGGGGCGCATGCCGAAATGGCGAAAGCATCTAATCCTTATGGAGATGGGGAAGCATCCAGGCGTATTGTCGAGGCCATTCTCTATTATAAAAGGGAAAGGAAGGAAAGACCGTTAGATTTTTTGTCATCTAAATAGATGATTGTTTCACTGGTATTACTTTTGTGCGTCAAAATCTCTCAGATATTTACAACATATAGATTAATTTGTATAATTAGGTAATGGTTTTTGGAGGAGAAAAGTGGATGACTAATGAACTAAAATACAGAGAGACTGAGGATACTCAGGTAAGAGCATTTATGGATCTAATTCGAAATGCCTACACTCGGGGAACAACAGATGAAACATTAACTGCACAGGAATTCATCGAAGAAATTAAATCAGAGATTAAGAACATCTATAAATGAGAAACGGATTAAGCGAGCTGCTTAATCCGTTTCTTTTATTTACTTATTGATTTGTAAATGTTTCTTTAACGTATCCTGAAGGTTTGTCAGAGATTCATCTGAAGGAATATAATAATAAATTTTATTTATTTTTGTTCCTTGCCCTTCAAGCTGCAGCTGTTCTAGCGACTTGGCTGCTTCCTTGTAATTCTGCTGGATACTGACCATTTGAGAGAAACTGATATCAGTCTTCACATTATCACCAAGTGCATCAAAAATACCATCAAAGCGGGTTAAAGAAGAAAGGCTTGCTCCTTCTTTAAGGACTGCCTGGATAACTTGCCTTTGCCTCATTTGGCGCCCGAAATCTCCGCGTGGATCCTCATATCTCATTCGTGAATATGCCAGGGCCTGCTCGCCATTCAAATTAAGGGTTCCTTCTGCGAAGTGATGACCATCAGCTGTAAAATCAAGATCGTTTACAACAGTGACGCCACCAACAGCATCAACGATATCTTTAAATCCTTCCATATTCACTTGTGCATAATAATCAATCGGAATATCAAGGAAGTTCTCTACTGTATCCATGGACATTTCGACACCGCCAAAGGCATATGCATGGTTGATTTTATCCTCAGTTCCTCTGCCGATTATTTCCATTCTTGTATCACGAGGGATACTTACCATTTTGACTGATTCGAGGATTGGATTTACCGTCAGAACAATCATCGTATCAGAGCGGCCCTTATCGCCTTCTCTTTCATCTACACCTAATAAAAGTACAGAAAAAGGTGTCTTATCCTTCAAGCTGACCTTCTCCACCCTCTTTTTAGAACCATCCCGATCGATAGGATCATGCATCGCGTCTAACGCATTGTCGAAAGAACGATACACCGTAAAGGCGTATACGCCTCCAACTAAAATAAATAGTCCAATGATTCCTAAAACTATCTTTTTCCAGGTCTTCATCTTTTTCTTTTTTGTTCTATCTGTTCTCATATAACTCCCCGTTTTCTACAAAATATTACATTCTATTTATATTATATAATATATCTGTCTGAATAAGACGAAAAAATTACATATAGTACTTTATTGATTAATGACAATTTCATATTACCTATGACTTAGCAAGTAATAAAAACTCCAGCCGAATAATAATTTAGCTGGAGTTGGGTTTAATAGAATCTCTTAAAGCTGGAAAAGTGCTTCTTATAATATGAATTACTTAAGCTGACGATTCTGACGCCGCTATTATCTGCGTTAATGAATTGATTATTTCCTATATAAATACCTAAATGTGAAATGCCTTTTTTATAGGTATTTTCGAAGAATACTAAATCGCCAGGCTTCGGATTATCTACATAATAGGAACGGTCATAATAGCCTGCTGCTGAGTAGCGATTAATATCATATCCAGCCTTATTAAATACATAATAGATAAAACCACTGCAGTCAAAGCCTGATGTGCTGGTGCCGCCAAAGACATATTTGGTTCCAATAACCTTTTTACTTTCATCGATTAGCCTAGAAGTGAAAGTGGAATTGCCGATTTGACTATCTGAATCATCTCGTACAATTTCATCTTGTTTAGGAGCTGGTTTGCTTGCAGAGTTACCTGATAACTTTAGTGTTTGTCCTACATAAATCATATCTGATTTAAGGTTATTTAATGATTTTAACTGTGCCACTGTCATTCCATATTGCTGACTGATTCTGCCCAACGTATCTCCGCCCCTTACAGAGTATGTTGTATTGGTTGATGGAGTTGGAGTTTTAGGTACAGTTGGCTGTTTGGGTGGATTGGTTGTAGTCAGAACTGCCACCTTTAGTTTCTGCCCAACATAAATTAAATCGGACTTAAGATTGTTAAGGGTTTTTAGCTTAGCTACCGTTAATCCGTACTTTTTTCCAATTTGGCTTAGGCTATCGCCACTCTTCACGACATATACTGTAGTTTTTGAAGTGGAGGGGGACTTAGGGGCATCTGGTTGGTTAATAGTCCCTGTAGTTTTTGATAGTTTAAGCACCTGATTAGGATAAATGATGGTACTTTTGAGATTATTCCACTCTATTAGATTGTTAATGGAGACTTTATACTTGGCTGCAATCTTTGAGAGGCTGTCTCCTGATACAACTTTATATGTTTTAGCAGAGCTTGTCTGGGAAGGAATTTTGGCTTGGGCGGTCTTTTTAGTTGTTGCCGGTTTGGTAGGACTAGTAGATATAATCTTTAATACTTGGTTGGGATAAATCAAGTCGGATTTTAGTTGGTTTACTTGTTTAAGAGCAGCTACAGTTGTTCCGCTTTTATTGGCAATAGCCGACAAGGTATCTCCTTTTTTTATTGTATATGAATTGGAATCGGCAGATGTAGATCCTGCATATGTTGCAGAAAGTATGGCGACGGCAGCGAATGCGACAGCTTTTGATTTCATTTTGGACTCCCCCTTTGAAAGTATCTCCTATAATATGGTAACACAAGGAAGGGGTTTTGGGAACTTTTTCTATTTTTATGATAAAAAAGAACTATGTGAGTTTATAGGGAATAATGGTAAAATTGGTCGAATTATATATTTATATAAGTGAGAAGAGGAGCAGTAGAATGAAAAGAATGATAGTGGCGCTAAGCATTATCGCTTTGGTGTTGGCGCCTTTAACTCCTGTCGAAGCAGCTATACAA
This sequence comes from Bacillus sp. E214, assembly GCF_008087365.1. Lineage (NCBI taxonomy): Bacteria > Bacillati > Bacillota > Bacilli > Caryophanales > Bacillaceae > Bacillus > Bacillus sp. E214. Next base: position 311,287 of record NZ_VENN01000002.1, read on the forward strand.
AACTCGAAAAATAGCAAAGAAACGACTGATAGGGTTATTGCTTCAATACGGAAGTTCGATACTAGAAAAGAAGACTAACCTCATGACGCTTCAAAAGCCAAATAGTAAATCAATGGCTGCATTTTTGAAGGAGTTAAAGAAAAATCCTGGGGTTCTCTATGCTGAGCCTGATTATAAAGTAACGCTGGATGGATTATCGAATGATCCGTTACTTAATAAACAATGGCATCATAATGCCATTCAATCAGGGCAAGCCTGGGATACGACAAAAGGTTCTCAGCAAACAATCGTTGCGGTGATTGATAATGGGATTGATCTAAAGCATCCGGATCTTTCTACTAATATTATTAAGCCATTTGATATTATGGCAAATACCAACAAAAAGATGCCTGTTGGGGAACATGGTAAGCACGTAGCTGGTTTGATTGCTGCGGTAGGGAATAATAAAATAGGCGGTTCTGGGGTTGCCCCTGGAGTGAAAATAATGCTGATTAATGTTTTTGTAAACGATGTAGCTTATACATCCGATATCATTAAAGGAATTTAATATGCAGCCAAATCAGGTGCGGATGTTATTAATATGAGCCTCGGGATGTATGAAAGCTCAAAAGCACTTAATGATGCTGTTCAGGCTGCTTATAAAAAGGTGTATTGAATGTAGCCGCAGCCGGCAATGAACAAACTACCAGACCATCCTTCCCGGCAGCATTGCAAAATGTGTTATCTGTCAGTTCTAAACGAAGTTTGATAAAAAGTCATATTTATCCAATTACAGGACTTCGATAGACCTATCCGCACCAGGCTCAGAGATAACCTCTACTCTTCCTAATAATAAATACGGGTCAATGAGTGAACCTCAATGGCTGCTCCCATTGTAGCGGGGGCAGCTGCATTGGTTTTATCAAAGGAGCCCAAATTAACGAATGAGCAGGTGACATATCGGTTGGCGTCTACAGCGGATGACCTTGGGGCAAGGGGGAAAGATACCAGTTATGGAGCGGGCAGGGTAAATGTGGCGAATGCCCTGAAATACCGGTTGCTTTCCACCCCGGTGGTCAGCCAACTAACCGATAAAGATAAGGCCATTCGTATACAGTATAAAGAAGCATTTAAGGGTAAAGTTATCATTACAGGAAAAACGAAAGTTGAAAAGCAGTTAAGCTCAGACCGGACATTTAATCAGTTGATTAATATCCCTCCCCAAAAGGGAGATACAATTGTTTCTATTAAGCTAGTCGATGAAAAAGGGAATGAAAGTTGTCTGTCAAGCGAAGGGTGAAAGACACAACACCGCCTGCTGCTCCCAAGATTAACAGTATTGCAAATAATAGTAGAGTTGTTCAAGGAAAAGCAGAAGCAGGCACAAAAGTAACTGTTCGCAAGGGAAACAGCCTGTTGGCATCAGGCAATGCAAACAGTGTGGGAAGTTTAAAGTGACCCTGAAATCAGCCCAAAAGGCTGGAATGGCACTCTTCATTCAGACCACTGATAAAACAGGAAATAAGAGTCCGGCCACCAAAACGATTGTGAAGGATAAAACGGCGCCTAAATTAATCAATATTAATAAATTCTCGCCCAATTCAACGAAGGTAAAAGGTACGACAGAACCATATGCGAATGTCGTGTTGAATGTCAACAATAAATTAATAGGAAAAGGGAAAGCGAATAAATTGGTAGCTTCTCCGTTTCTGTCAAAAAGTAAAAATTAAAGATAACCATGAAAGTTTACTTATCTGATACTATCGGAAACACAAGTTCATATCGGTTGACGGTTAGGAATTAGGAGGAATATTCATTTTAGGTGATTTTTTAGATATTGCATGGTTGAAATTATATAAAATATACAGAATTGTTATATAACAGGCGAACTTTTTATGATAAAATTCATTTATCGAGATATGCAAAAGGAGTCTATTATGGATATTATAAAAGTAGCTGTTTTGGGTAGCTGTGCAACAAGGGATAATTTTAATTCAAAGTTTAATCCAAGCTATAAAGAATATTATGATTGTATCTTGACGCAAAATCAAACATCTTTGATAAGCTTGATGTCTCATCCATTGAATTATACCGAAAATGACATTGGTGATTTAGATGATTATGATAGATGGAATGTAGAGACGGACTTTTCTAAGGGTTTCCTTGCAGATTTAATTAAGCTGGAGCCAACTTATTTAATTGTTGATTTTTTCGCTGATATTCACTTTGGGGTAATATCCCTGGAGTGTGACCAATATATTACGGATAATCGCTGGAAATTATGGAAAACCCCCTACTATAAAAGCCTAATAGAGAAGGATGTCATTGAGAGATTAACGATAATAAATAATACAGAAGAATATTTTGTGAAGTGGAAACAGAGTGTAGATAAGCTGTTCGCTTTTTTAAATGAGAGATTGCCCAATTGTCATGTCATAATACATAAAGCTAGGAATGTGAGTATTCTCAATGATAATGGTACATTAGTTGATTTAGCAACAAGTGGACGTGTCAAAAAAGAAAATGTACAGCTCTTAAACCGGTACTGGGATGAGCTTGATCAATATGTAATTGATCATTATCCTGTATCAGTTATCGAAATAAATGATAAAGAATATCATACATATAAAGAACATCCTTGGGGACCTTTTTATGTTCACTACACAGAGGATTATTATCATAACTTTTTATTAAAATTGCATCGGATAGTGTTTGCCAACCATATTAACGACCATGCCGTGAATAAAATATTGGAAGATATCTTTAAGCATCATGATGATTTGAAAGAAAAAAATGAACAATTGTCTCAAAATTTATTAAATGAAATGAAAGTTTCTGAGGGATTACAGGCAATAATTAATTTGGCTAAGGAAGAGTACCATAAAGAACTTGAAAAATACCGAAAAGAATCGATTATTACCTTTTTAAAAAGAAAATTGAGAGTAAAAGTGAAAAGTGGCATATAATTGCTTTTAAATGAACCCCCTCTGAAATAATGAGGGGGTTCAATTCGGTCATTAGTCAACAGAATATTTCTTTGTTTTTAGTAGAGTTGTTTTACGATCATCCTGTACCTCAAAATAAACCTTTTTCGGTTTTCCTTGGACCTTAAAAGTTGAGCTACCCTCTTCTGATTTTATCCAAGTAATCTCTAGCTTTTCATCAGATTCATCAAATAGTTTGGCGTATTTAGGTATTCCTTCAGCATAAATCAGGATTTCCCCATTACTTTTAGTTATGTTAACTTTTGGATTTTTCGTCCATCCAACGATGTAGTCGGAAGAACCTTTTGTAGCTAAGGCAGTCTTCGTAAAGTACCTTTTGCCGTGAAGCATGTCGTATTGGAGCATTTCTAAATCCTTCATCTCATTCGTATAGTCTCCCATTTCCTTTGTAAATTGCTTATATGGGAAATAGGAGGTTCCGCCTTCCATGACCTGTGTCAACAAGTTTGTAACCGCATTACCTTCGATATCGGCCATTTCTGTAACAATTTGGCTGAACATATTTGGTGTTACATCTCGTTCCAACGGTGTATTATCCTTGCTGTTCCAAACGAAATAAGGGACTTTATGAAGTTTCATCCAGTCCTCAAAACTTCCATTTAGACTGGATGTAAAATTTAATCCTTCTTTTCCGTACAATGTTTGAAAGGGTGTGAAACCAGGGAAGTGGTCACCCCAAAAGACAACAATGGTTGGTCGTTCCAGTTTTTTTAGTTCCCCCAACAGTCTGCCCAAATCTTTGTCCACACTGTTTAATTTATTCACATATGTACCAAAGGTTTCATAAGTAGCCATTTTCATTTTCGCTTTATCAAGAAAAGGGGAACCATTTTTTTCTCTTGGATATGGCATATGGCCTTCAAGTCCAACGGCATGTATAAAGGAAGGATTTTTATTTTCCTTTACAATTTTTAAAATAGAATCATTCATATGTCGATCGGATGGATAGCCATTCCCACTATTGAACGGGAAATCAAGATTCATAAAATCACCGGATATAAACCGATCGAAACCCAGGTTTTTATAAGCGGTGGAACGCTGATAATACCAGTTCTTGAAAGCGTGAATCGCCGTAGTGTGATATCCTGCTTTGTTAAATGCTCTTGCAACTGATGGAACTGGATGATTTAAATATTGATTATAAGCCACATCATCTCCGGGGAGGAATTGTCTGCTCAAACCTGTTACCGCCTCAAATTCGACATTTGCCGTTCCTCCGCCATACTCGGGCGAATACATAAATCCGTGCATAGATTCCTGGAAGGCTTTTCTGAAATTAGGGGTGGGATCCTTTGTGAAATATTGCTTTCCCCAAGTATATGGATCAACAAATGCTTCACTCATGATGTAAATCACATTTGGTCTTTTGTTTTCTTCGACAGTTTGCTGCTTCGTGTCAGGTTGATATTTTTCAGCAAGCTCTTTAATCTTAGCTTCAGAATACCCCACTGGCGGCTGAATTTGTGCCTTTTTTGCAAAGAGAGTGAAATTGCCTATTAAACCGTTTTCGCTGATGCCCAGTTCCGGTCGCCAGCGTGTATACCAAAGATTAGCCTGGGCCATTGGAGATATCGGTTTCTCATTCCATAATATAAGGAGAAAAACGAATGAACCAGTAAACAGTAGAGTCTTTGGAATCCAAAATTCTTTCCCTTTTGGTAAGAAGTAGATGATCAGTATACCGACAATTAAAATTACAAGTCCCAATATAATAGGTTTCATTGGTAATTCTAGATTATCTAACCCCTGCAATTCCTTAATAAGACTCATATCGGATAACATAATGGGGCTATTTCGCAATTCAAGTTTCATTTGATTGGCAATCGTAAAGAGAATGAATAAACCGCTTATGACTAGAGAAGTAATGTAATACAATTTACGTGGAAGTATATAGAATAGATTAATGACAGAAAAATAAATTAGATAGTTTAATAGGAAAGCTTTCGTCTTTAAATCAAAAAATTGACCGAGTGTGTATAAATTTAGGTCTTTTCTGACTAAAGTTTCACAGACAATCATGAGTGCTAACGGTAGGAGAAATACAAAACATATAGTAATAATGGAAAGCCAAATAGAGAACCTCGTTCTTTTATTCACATGTAGGGGCGAATAGATCTGTCTTCTTGTACCCAGCAAAACTAGATTCCTCCTTGAAAAATATAATATTACAAATTATAACGTATTATATGGTTATTTTAACCTTAAATGTCAGAATAATATATACGAATGTGTCATTTAATAAAAAAACGTGTGGTAATATTTTCTAATTAGTACTATACTAAATTTGGAGTGTAATATTTTTGTAACATTACTTTATGGGGGGAAAAGATGAAACGGATAGTTATGTCTTTAGTTGCTTTTATGCTGTTATTTACAGTAATAAAGCCAGTGGTCGGTTTGGCTGAAATTAATGAAGGAGATTTTGGGGATTTTGCTGAAGCAGAGGGGATTTCACCAGATACATTAGAAGAACTCATACTTACATACCTCGGTAAAGAATATACAGAATATAACTCAATTGATGATTTGAAAGAAGAATTGGGTGAAAAAATAACTGAAGAAAATTTGAATGAGCTTATGGAAACATACGGATTTTCCAGCAGGGATGAATTGATGGTTGAATTGGAATACCAGGATGGTTATGACAAATCTAACTCAATTGAAGACACCTATATTTTTATAAATATTTTAAAACATGCATTAAGCTGGGAAGAAATTGAGGGCACTGAAATAACAGATGAATCCTTGAAACAATGGCTTGTGGATTATGAAATGACTTTAGAGGAATTAAATGAATTGTTATCCAGCAACAGTGATAGCTTATCCAATTATCAATACCTTGAGGATCTTGAGGCAGCTGTTTTAGGTTATATGTTTATAGATGCAATATTAGAAGGGCTTGCTGAATTCGGAATTGATAGGCAAGAGTTGGAGAATTTAGAAAAACACATCTCTGCCATAGATTTTGAAGATCCTGCACTAGAGGAGAAACTCCTGGAATTAGAAAAACGAGCAGATAATTTACCGGAATTTGAGAGTTCTTCAGAGTTAACTGAGGCACAGATGAAAGAGATTGTAGCTTTGTTTAATGAAGTTTTGGATATCTATCAAATGGAAGCTAAATTTTATTTAACGAAGGATGGCAGCAAGAAGGCTATTTCTATTGAAGAACTTATGGTACTTGAATCAACTAATGGGGCAGATTTACTAATCGAGTTTTATAACAAACAAGGTGAATTACTTGCAGACATGATTATTACAGCAGAAATGTTTGGTTCTGATTTAATTGATAAGGTTACTGAACCGGTTAAGACAGTTCCAAAGCCACAGGTTGAGAATAAGGCAGGGAAAATCGAGAATAAAGAAGGAAAAGCCATTAATAAAACAATTAACGGCGGTAAATTGCCTAATACAGCCGGCAATTATGCTGAAGGTGTATTACTAGGAATAGGAGCCTTGGCAGCAGGAGCTGGACTATTATTTTTCCGTCGGAAAAATAAGGAAGCTGCATGATTCCTAAAGCAAGAATAGTGGTGCTTTTGGCTAGCATTCTGATCCTCATAGGTGCTGGCATGATAGTGAAGTATGGTCTGCCTCTTATAACGGCAAAAGCGCCTGGGCCGGTAAATGTTGAAGAAACTCCCGAGTCTGCACCGGTTTCTGTGTCAGAAGATACGGATCAATTAGATGATTTATATAAAGTTTACCCAAAAACAGGTGAAAAATTTGGTGAATTAATTATTCCGAAGATATCAGCTTATCTCCCGATTATTGAAGGAACAGATGAAGATGAACTGGAAAAGGGGGTAGGACACTATGCAGACAGTGTACTGCCTGGAATGAAAGATAATTCAGTTCTATCTGGCCATCGTGATACAGTATTTCGTAAACTCGGGCAGGTTGGTAAAGGCGATGAATTGATTGTTCAAACAACGGCTGGGACTTTTACCTATAAAGTATTTGGCGTCCGCATTGTAGATGCAGATGATCGGACCGTTATTGTGCCTAAGTCACGTCCTGTTCTGACAGTCACTACGTGTTATCCGTTTGATTATATAGGGGATGCGCCGCAGCGTTATATACTGTCAGCCAATTTAATAAAAATGGAAAGACACTAGAGTGGTTTATTCTAGTGTCTTTTTTGAATTATAATGTTGAGATTTAGATTATTACCCTTTTTTTGGGAGAAAAAATTAATTTACGCAATTTAAGAAAAAGGGTACAATGATGTAAGACTAAAATGACTTCTATGTTTTTAATATATATAAAAGGAGAAAACCAATGCAAAATAGGCAAAATATGCGCAAGGTAAGGCGCAGGCGGAAAAATAAGAAACGCATTGCAGCGGTCATCTTATTTCCGATTCTTATTGTTATTTTAATTGCTGGTGGTTATGCAGGTTACTTATATGTGAAAGCTCAAAATGTACTTTCTGAATCATATGATGAAAATTTTGCAAACGATGGACGGGGAGTAAATCCTGCTAAGGATAATGTATCCGTGTTATTTATGGGAGTAGATGATAGCAGTGTACGTAATAATGAAAAAGGTTCTAGAACAGATGCACTTATGCTTGCTACATTCAATGATAAAGAAAAAACAGTTAAATTGTTAAGTATACCGCGTGACTCATATGTATACATCCCTGGGAAAGATAAGTATTCAAAAATCACTCATGCCCATGCATATGGCGGGGTAAAATATACAATCGATACAGTCGAAGAATTACTGGATGTCCCAGTTGACTACTATGTAAAAATGAACTTTAATGCCTTTGTTGATGTAGTTGATGCATTGGAAGGCATCGAAGTTAATGTGCCTTATACATTCTCAGAGCAGAACTCAAATGATGAGCAAGGTGCGATCACCCTTGAAGAAGGTTTGCAAACATTAAACGGTGAAGAAGCATTGGCATTGGCCAGAACAAGAAAGAAAGACAGTGATATTGAGCGTGGTAAACGCCAGCAGGAGATTCTGACAGCTATAATTGACAAGGCAGCTTCAGCTAAATCGATTACGAAATATGCTGATGTCATTGAAGGTATCGGTAAAAATATGAAAACCAATATGACCTTCAAAGAAATGAAGAGCTTCTCTAGCTATGTGCTAGCTGCATCTAACCTTCAAATCGAATCTATTAATCTGAAAGGTCAGGATTCTTATATTGGAGGTACGTATTATTATGAGTTAGACGAGCAATCCCTGGAAAATATTAAACAGGAGCTCCAAGCTCATCTTGATTATAAAAAGGATGCAGAAACAGAATCCATTCCTAATGATTCAGTTATAATTGAATGAAGATTAATTTGCTAATAAAACCCCGAATTCTGTTAAAGAATTCGGGGTTTTAGCATTTATAGAGTGAAGATTTCCTTTGATCTTTTTAGCTGAGCATGAATGAAATAAAGAAGAAACGGCTTGTTTAGATATTTATTAGAAACTACTAATACCCATTTTGAATAAGTTCCCATAAAAAAAGCTGCCATTAATTTGTATGGCAGCTTTATCAATTTCTATTATAATCTTTCCTTTGAATCAGCTGAACGTAATGCTAAAAGTTTGTGCAATGGTCTATGATTATCGCCAAGAAGGCCAATTCGTTCGACCATCAATTCAAGTGCTATAAGCAGAATAAAACTGAAGAATATTCCGCCCCATAGTGTGGCCATACTAAAGATGAAAGCGGCCAGTCCAAAGACAGCAGCCATTGCATAAATCATCAGTACAGTGGTTCTGTGGGAATAGCCTAATCGCAATAAGCAGTGGTGTAAATGAGACTTATCTGGCGCATGCAATGGTTTCTTCTGAAGGAACCTCCGTACCATTGCAAAAAACGTGTCAGAAATTGGTACACCTAATATTATAATCGGTATGATTAAGGAAATTACCGTAATATTTTTAAATCCTAATAGGGATAGTACTGATATCATAAATCCAAGGAACATAGCTCCTGTATCGCCCATGAATATTTTAGCTGGGTAGAAATTGAATTTCAAAAATCCTAATGTACTTCCAGCAAGAATTAAAGCAATCATGGCAACGAATATATCGCCAATTCTAAAGATCGCCATTGCGGAGATGGTTAATAAAGCTATTGTTGAAACACCTGCTGCCAATCCATCCAATCCGTCAATTAGGTTAATGGCATTCGTGATGCCTACAATCCAAATGACAGTGATTGGGATAGCCATAAATCCAAATTCAATCGTTTCCCCAAACGGTGTATTAATATAGTTAACCTGGATATCGCCGACAATAACAATAATTAAAGCGGCAGCAATTTGCCCGATTAACTTCACTTTTGCATCCAATTCATATTTATCATCAAATATACCAAGAATTAAAATGACAGCTGCACCCAAAAACATGGCTGAAAATGTGTCTGAACGGGCAATTTCCGGTGAAAAAATCGGAAGCGTTATAATAAAGCTGAGGAAAATTGCTAATCCGCCCATGCTTGGCATCACTTTTATGTGCACTTTTCTATTATTGGGAGCATCGGTTGCTCCAATTTTATGCGCTAATTTAATTACAAATGGGGTGATGAGTATGGTTAGGCATACGGCAACTAAAAAAGCTGCAATTAACAAATTGTCCACCCTCTATCTTATAAGTCTGAATATAAATACCCAATATGATTATTTTTAAACCAGATTGTAGTAAATATAGTAGATTGAAATGGTTGTATAAATATATCAACCTCAACTATCAATTATATACGGTTTATGTCAAAACCTCTACTAAAAATTGATTTCCCTCTAGTTATTTTACAAAATATGTAACTTTTAAACACCTAATTCTTAGTTAAATTTATAAAACAATGATAGAGAAGTGTAAGAAATTAACAAAACGAAAAGAAAGGGAATAATATTTCCCTTTCATCTCATTTAAGAAATTTATGTTTTAAAACTCTTAAAAGAAATAATGGTAGAACAAGCATCCGTTTCCAGCGGCTTGGCTGCTTGAGCAATCTATACAACCATTCAAGATTCAGCTTAATCCAAAATTCAGGTGCTCTTTTCAGTTTGCCGGAAAAAACATCAAAGCTTCCGCCAATACCAACGAAGAGTCCCTTATTAAATTTATCATAATGTCTGGTGATCCAGTTTTCCTGACGGGGAAAGCCCATGCCAAGTAAAACGAGATCGGGTTTTAAAGCGCTGATTTCCGTAGCAAATTGATTGTCATCTATATCAAAAAAGCCATGATGGTATCCAACTAATTCAACATTTGGATAGGATGCCTTGACTTTCTCGGCACAATTTTCAATTACTTCTGCTTCAGCTCCAAGCATATATATGCGTATAGGCCGTTTTGTATTCATTTTAAAAAATTCAAGCATCATATCATAGCCGGTTATTCTTTCTTTTAATGGTTTGTTGAGAATTTTAGAAGCCATAATAATGCCAACTCCATCAGGTGTGATATAGTCAGCTTGCATGATAATCTTACGGTAATCAGTGTGACTGCGTGCATACTCGACAATTTCAGGATTGGCAGTAACGATAAAGGTTTTTTCCTCTCTATCAATTCTATCCTTTATCTCCGAGTGAACAAACTCCTGCATTGTCGATGAGTGAAAAGGTATACCTTCTATATATATAATATTCTTCTTCATAAGTATTTCTGCCCTTCTAAAGATAATTCTTTTATATTTTACTTTACAGGAGATTAAAAAGGAAATTTCATTAAAAATCATCAATGTTAGTAAATGGCGGTAAACTAGAAGAAATTGTTATTTAGAGACTTGGCTAAGAGAGGAAGTATTACTTACTATGTGTCATTTATGGGACATTAGCAAGGAAAAGCGCCTCATTATTTAGCTACTTGGCATATCAAAAGGGTGAATATAGCGAGCTAAGAGAGTAAGGCTAATGCTATACGAAGGTATATGTAACATATTGGTATAATTATGTGTATTCTAATCTCGTTAAATATGATATGATTTTTTTTGGTTTTTATTTTATTGCCAAGATAAAGAGAGGTAAGCACATGTTATTCAGTTCGACTGTTTTTTTATTCTTATTCCTACCACTAGTTTTAATTTTATACTTTTTGGTTCGGCCAGGACTGAAGAATATCGTACTGCTGGCTGCTAGTTTGTTTTTTTATGCGTGGGGTGAACCTAAATTTGTAATCATTATGATTATATCCATTATAATGAATTATCTTTTTGCCTTATTTGTAGACGCTAAAAGAGACAAAAAGACTCAGGTTAAATGGATAATGGGAATTATGGTTGCGTGCAACCTATTATTATTAGGAGTTTTTAAATATGCCAACTTCCTTGTGGATAGCATAAATGAGATTCTTCATACTACTATTTCAATTCCGACTATTCCATTACCAATCGGTATATCTTTCTTCACTTTCCAAGCAATGAGCTATGTAATAGATGTTTATCGAAGAGATGGGGATGTGCAAAAAAACCCTCTTAATATGGCTCTATATATTGCTTTGTTCCCACAATTGATTGCCGGACCTATTGTTCGCTATCAAACAGTGGCAGATCAGATTAAAGTAAGGTTTGAAAACTTCGATAAATTTTCAGAAGGTGTAAAAAGATTCATTATCGGATTGGCAAAAAAAATGTTGCTAGCTAATAACTGTGGGTTAGTAGCTGATCAAATATTTGCCTTGCATCCTTCGGAAATGTCAACTGGGCTAGCTTGGATTGGAATTATTGCCTATTCATTGCAAATCTACTTCGACTTTTCAGGATACTCGGATATGGCTATTGGATTAGGGAAAATGTTTGGTTTTGAATTCCTTGAGAACTTTAACTATCCATATATTTCAAAGTCCATTGCTGAATTTTGGAGAAGATGGCATATATCTTTAGGATCATGGTTTAGGGACTACTTGTATATCCCGCTGGGTGGAAATAGAAACGGCAATCTAACGACATATAGGAATCTTTTAATTGTTTGGTTTGCCACAGGATTATGGCATGGTGCGAGCTGGACCTTTATAGCTTGGGGATTATATTACGGTTTATTTATTATGATGGAGAGAGCATTTCTTGGAAAACTATTGAAAAGGATTCCAGTTTTCCTGCAACATGTATATTCCTTGATTATTGTAGTTATTGGTTGGGTTTTCTTCCGATCAGAAACTTTTGATTATGCATTTGCTTATATACAGACCATGTTTGGCTTTAATGGTATAGGCCTATGGGATCTTCAAGCGAAATATTATACCTTTGAATTTGGCATCATTATTTTAATGGCTATTATAGCTGCAACACCTATATTTAAATTAATACAAGAGAAAGCAGTGTTTACATCATCTAAAATGATGATTGGCGGCAGAGAAACGTTGTCAGCTGTCTATTATGTAACTATATTTGTCCTATCAGTTACCTATGTTGTTTCAAATACTTTTAACCCATTTATTTATTTCCGCTTTTAAAGGAGTAATCGCATGGAAAAAAAAGCAAGTCAATATTTTATAGCAATATTTTTCTTATGTTTGATTTCTATTTTTGGTATATGGTCTTTGTTAGACCAGGATCGTGTGAGTTCAGAAATGGAAGGAAGAACTTTAGAGAAGCGACCTGATTTAAATGTAGAGACTTTGACCTCCGGCGAATATTTCAGCAGGTTTGAGGATTATTATAATGATAATTTCCCTTTACGTAATCATTGGATAGAAACCAATTCACTTGTCAGTCATAAAGTTTTTGGACAACGTCTTTTTAAGGATGTTTATATGAACAATGATGGATATCTAATTAGCACTGTGGCGCCGGATAATACGGATGAATCCATTACACATGTAAATAAGAAGATCAATGACTTCGCTGCTGGATTAAAGGAAAAAGGTGTACCTGTCTATTTTGCGCTGGCTCCTAATAAGACAACGATAATGGAGCATCAATTGCCGGATTATATAGAGAGTAATGCTAATAAGCTGTCTGATGAATTATCCAAAGGTTTTTCTGCTGATGTAAATTTTCTTGATTTGAGATCGGCTATTCAGCCGCATATGAATGAAAAAGATATGTATTTTTATACTGACCATCATTGGAAGCCTAAGGCAGCCTACTATGCTTACAGTGAAATCATAACAAATATGAATGAACGATTGGCTGATATTGGACAACCTTTACCGATGTCAGCCTATAGTTGGAAGGAGGATACTACCTCTTTTTATGGTTCTGAAGCGAGGAAGGTAGGCAAAAGCAATATTTCCAAAGTAGACACGATTACGGTAGTGGAGAAAAAAGCAAAAGAAAAACCGCTTGAAATATCCTATAGGGGTAAAAGTAATCAGCCTCTTTTTAATGAAGAGGTATTAAAAAAAGAAGATGTATATACGAATCGATATGTTAGTTATTTCTCTGGAGATGTGCCAGAAGGGATTATTCGAAATCCTAACGTGCAAAATGGCAAAAGGGTATTAGTCCTTAAAGATTCTTATGCTAATGCGATGATCCAATTTTTCCCTTCCCATTTTGAGGAAACCAGAGTTTTGGATTTAAGGCACTATAAGCATATGACTGTTAAGGAATATATCAATAAAAATGATATTGATGCGGTGGTATTCGTTCACAACATTAATTCTATCCTTATTACACCTCAGTTTTTAGATTTTTGATTTACTGATTCTAAACGTAAAAAAGAAGCTTGAGCTATGACGCTCGGCTTCTTTTTGTTTATGAAAAGTATTATCGGAGTAGGGAGATTGCTTAGTATTTATGAAATTTCATAGAGAAAACTTTACTTAAATATTTTAAAAACCAAAATAGTCTTAATATGTTATTTTTCGACAAATTTTGCTAAAAAGGGTACAAATTATATTGGTAGTTTGTTAAAATATGACTAGTTTAGTATATGCGTATTTTTGGATTTAATATCCTATTATAAGGGTTAAAAGTAATTTGATTGATAGAAAAGGAGGATTGTTTACTATACTTTCAGGATGTGAAGCAGAAATACATACGAGCTAAACTATTTACTCAACCTGAGAAATTAATATAGAAGGAGATATAATGACAGCTATAAAAAAAATACCTATATATTTAGTTATTCTGAGTATGGTTATTTCATTACTGCCTTATCAGGTGCTGGCAACTGTAACCGAGGAGATAACTAAGGATACTGAAGGAGTTACGGCTACCATATTCACAGAAGAAGAGAGTGGTACTGTAAATCTTTATAAGGAAAATAATCAAGAGAGCGAGATTCTGACTCAGTTACAAAACAATACGGAAGTAACTGTGATAAATGAAGATGATGAAAGCTTTTTTCTTGTCGAATATAGCATTCCAGAAAAGAGTGAGATATGGAAGGGTTATATAGAAAAATCAAATATTAAATTACCTGCTCAAGAAATGCAGGATGATGAAATTCAGAAAGAAAATCCTCAAGTAGAAAAACCGCAAGTAAAAGAACCCAATGTAGACCAACTTCCATCCGAGGAAGAAATGGTTGAAGAAGAAGTTCCATCCAATCAGGAAGAGGACAAACCAATTGCTGAAGAACAACAAACTGTAGAGCAGAACCCAGTAGTTGAAGAGGAACAACCAGAAGAACAGCAGACAAGCAATAATCAGAGTAAACTGGCAGTAGCAGCTAGTTCTGCTGTCTACGAGGGTGTCACACTAAATGCCACAAGAGTTTATTCCACTCCATCTACGAGTGCCAATGTTCTTAGAACCTATTCAAAAGGCACAGTGCTTAAATTTTATATACATTCAACAGAATGGTACTGGTCTAATATTACTGTAAATGGTAAATTAACTAAGATTTATATAAACAAAAAAGATATTGAACAAGCTACGGACAACCCCGTAAGAGGTGAGGGAGTTGCACTAAAAACCTCAACTAATATGTATGCATCACCAACAACAGATGGGAAGGTTCTTAGAACTTATGCTTCTGGTACCATACTGAAATTCTATACCTATACTTCAGGATGGTATAAATCTAATATCACGGTCAACGGAAAACTGACAACGATTTATATTAATAAGAATGACATAGAACTTCCGACAAGTAACCCCGTAAGAGGCGAGGGAGTTGCTGTAAAAAATCCTACTAATGTGTATGCGTCACCATCAACAGGCGGTAAGGTTCTCCGGACTTATCCGGCAGGAACCGTATTAAAGTATTATACCTATACAACAGGGTGGTACCGTTCAAACATCACCATTAAAGGGAACTTGACGACAATCTATATTAAAAAGAGTGATATAGAGCAGCCTGTTGCTAACCCGACAAAAGGTGAGGGGATTGCACTGAAGGAACCAACTAATGTGTATTCTGCACCATCAAGAGATGCAAATGTATTAAGAAGATACTCTTCCGGTACCATTTTAAAATACTATGATTATACTACTAATTGGTATAAATCAACTATCACAGTAAATGGAAAAGCAACAACTATTTATATTAATAAAGCAGATATAGAGCAAGCCGATAGACAATCTGCAGTCTTGCAGGGAATCGCAAAAACATCACCAACAAATGTTTACCAATTACCATCAACTAACTCTAAAGTTTTACGGAAATATAATAAAGGAACAATATTAAAATATTACGATTACAGTCCAAATTGGTATGTGACCGGGATAACGGTAAATGGCAAGTATCAGGATATTTACATTCGTAAGGTTGATGTAAGTGCTGAACAGTTAAGTCAGTACTCCATTACTTTAGATCAAGCAGTAGCAATGCAGATGAGGCTGACGGATCCCCCGCCGCAAACAGATACTACCGGGGTCTTATCGAAATATACGAATTTTATAACCTCAATAGAGAGAGCTTCAGATCCAGGTTTTTTTGATGCAACTGCTGAGCAGGTGCGTTATTATATGGATCCAAAGAATTTCTCTGCGGCCTCTACTAGCTTTTATCAGTTCTTAGTTCTGTCTTCTCCGGCAGGAACTAATGCGACAGAAGTTAACAATACAATTTTGAAGGGCAGAGGAGTATTGGCTGGTAAGGCATCCTCCTTTATACAGGCTGCTAAGACGCATAATATTAACGAAGTGTATTTAATAAGCCATTCATTATTGGAAACTGGAAATGGGACTAGTCCGTTGGCAACAGGAATCAAGTATAATGGCGTTACGGTGTACAATGTATACGGCATTGGAGCTTTTGATGGAGATGCTAATAATAAAGGTGCAGAGTATGCTTATAATCAAGGATGGACGACTATAGAAAAAGCCATTGTAGGCGGTGCGGCATTTGTATCGAAGAATTACATTCACGCTGGACAAAATACTCTTTATAAAATGAGATGGAATCCAGACGGAATGATTAAATACGGATATGCTACGCATCAATATGCATCTGATGTTGGCTGGGCTGTCAAACAAACAAGAAAAATGGCTGAAATGTATGCCAGCTTAACGCAATATAACTTACTATACGATGTACCGGTTTATCGATAAAGTGGTAGTTTAATATGAATATCAAAACCTCCAATACTAGTTATTTAACCTGCTTATATTTCAGCCTGGTGGTAACTGGTTTGGAGGTTTTTGTTTAGCGTGTTCCTTTTCTTTAACCTGCTTGGTAATAGTTAAATGTGTTTATGCATGTCAAAGGACATAAGTTATATGGTATGGTAATTAGTATAGTAATGAATAAAGTGTGTCGATTTAGAGGGGCTAGCAGGGGCATACTTGAAAAGGTACTAGAAAAAGTGTATAGTTTACATGGATTTTTATAACGTAATCTAATGGTGAAATTTAATCTTTTTTGTCATATATTGAATTTAAAAAGAAATGAGGTAAGGTCATGATTTATGCAGAAATATTAGCAGGTGGTAAAGGCACTCGTATGGGTAATACGAATATGCCTAAGCAGTATTTACCTTTAAATAATAAGCCCATCATCATCCATACAATTGAAAAATTTATGCTAAATGATCGCTTCGATAAAATTTTGGTCGTTACACCTAAAGAATGGATTAACCATACTAAAGATATCATCAGAAAATTTATCGGTGAAAATAACCTTATTGTAGTAGTAGAAGGCGGTAAAGACCGAAACGAATCCATTATGAGTGGTATTCGATATATAGAGGAGACATTTGGGATCAATGACGATGATGTCATTATTACTCATGACTCTGTACGTCCATTTTTAACTCATCGGATTATTGAAGAGAACATTGATGCCAGTCTTAAATATGGTGCGGTTGATACAGTAATTGAAGCAATAGATACAATCATCCAATCAGAGGATGGAGAAGTTATTTCAGACATCCCAGTCCGTGATACCATGTATCAGGGGCAAACTCCACAAAGCTTTAATATCAAAATGTTGACTGAACACTATAACTCTTTAACAGATGAGCAAAAACGAATATTAACAGATGCTTGTAAAATCTGTGCATTAAAAGGCGAAAAAGTTAAGATCGTTAAAGGCGAAGTGTTTAATATTAAGGTTACTACTCCATATGATTTGAAAGTGGCGAATGCTATTATACAGGGGCGAATAAATAATGATTAATCAGGTATATAGACTTGTATCTCCTAGGCAATTTGAAGTAGCTTATAATGATCGTTCACTACAGTACCATGAAGATTTTGTTGTAGTTAGACCAACGCATCTATCTATTTGTGCTGCTGACCAACGATACTATACTGGATCTCGAGGGAAAGAAGCAATGGCGAAAAAGCTGCCAATGGCTTTAATCCACGAAGCTATAGGTAAGGTCGTCTACGATCCTAAGGGTGAAATTAAGAATGGTACAATGGTCGTTATGATACCTAACACACCGACAGAGCAAGATGAAGTAATTGGTGAGAACTACTTGCGTTCCAGCAAATTCCGTTCAAGTGGCTATGATGGATTCATGCAGGATTATGTCTTTATGGGACGGGACCGCATTGTTGAATTACCAGAAGGAATTGACCCGTATGTTGTTGCATTTACGGAATTGATGACCATTACAACTCATGTTTTATCCAGATTTGAGAGTCGGTCTCATAAACGCCGCAATGTATTTGGCGTATGGGGAGATGGAAACCTTGGGTTCATTACGACTCTATTCCTTAAAAAAATGTACAAAGACTGCAAAGTTATTATTTTCGGTAAAACCGGATATAAATTGGACAACTTCTCCTTCGTGGATGAAGTTTATACAATTGATGAAATCCCGGAAGATTTGAGAATTGATCATGCATTTGAATGTGTTGGTGGGAAAGGAAGCCAATATGCGATTGACCAGATGATCGACCACCTTCATCCGGAAGGTTCTATATCTCTAATGGGGGTATCTGAGTTCCCAGTTGAGGTTAATACAAGAATGATTTTGGAAAAAGGAATCACACTAATTGGAAGCAGCCGCAGCGGACGTGAAGATTTTGTGAGAACAGTAAACTTTCTAAAAGAAAACCCGGATGTTGTTGACTATTTGGGTACTTTAGTTGGAGAAGTGCAAGAGGTTAAAACAATTGGGGATATTTTATCTGCATTTGAAAAGGATCTGACTTCTTCTTGGGGTAAGACAGTTATGGAATGGAAAATATAATTTTTAAATATTGGAAGGCAGGAAGGCAAAGTATGAAGCATTTGAAGATGATACCTACGTTATTAACAAAGTATAGTATTCAATTTGCTTATGCTTTGTCTTCTCTTTTTTTTAAGGTTGATCCAAATAAAATAACCATTGCTACGTATCGTTCTAATGAATTGGAAGGTAATTTATCCTACATAGCAAACGAAATAGATCGAAATGATCCGCGGAAAAAAAGGTTTGTTCTGGCGAAAAAGTTTAATAGCTCTATTGGAGGGAAAGTCTCTTATTTCTTTCATCTAATCCGGGCAAGTTTTCATTTAGCGACTTCGCGCTTTTTTATTGTAGATGATTTTTATTTTCCTATATACGTAGTTAAACCGCGAAATGGTTCTGAATTTGTACAGCTTTGGCATGCTGCCGGAGCCTTTAAAAAGTTTGGCTGGAGTACAATCGGTAAGGATTTTGGACCCAGCGAGGATTATTTAAAGACAGTCAAGGTACACTCCAATTACTCCAGAGTTTATGTCAGTTCTGAAAAAGTAATACCAGCTTATGCTGAAGCTTTTAATATGCCTGAAGAACAAATATTTCCCTTGGGAGTACCGAGAACGGATTATTTTTATAATCATGAAGAGCATAAAAAGCTTAGGATTCGTTTTTATCAGCAATATCCACAGTTGGATGGAAAGAAATTAATTTTATACGCCCCCACTTTCCGTGGTAAAAGCCATTATCAGGAAGAGTTTACTATGCCTGTAGATTTGGAATTGATGAGGAAAAAACTTGGTGATGAATATGCTTTTATTATTCATTTACATCCCTATATGAAATTACATTTAAGTGGTATTGAACAATATAGTGATTTCGTAATCCACATGAAAAAGGGATATAATATTCAAGAGTTATTAGTTTTAGCAGACATTTTAGTTACGGATTATTCTTCTGTTATTTTTGATTATAGTCTGTTGAAGCGTCCTATCGCTTTTATAGCGGATGATTTGGAAGAGTATTTAAAAGAGAGGGATTTTTATTATCCGTATCTTGACTTTATACCTGGCCCATTTTTTACAGAAACTTTGCCGTTAGCTAATTGGATTAAAGAAAAGGGCTATAATATTACTAAAATTGAGGAATTTCAGCAGGAGTTCTTTGATTATACAGATGGAAGAGCCAGCGAAAGAATTGTAAAACACTTATTGAGCAAGTAAAGAAAAATAAAGCGTGTATAAGTTAGTTTTATAGATAAAAGTGAGTGATCTATTTGGAGAAATCAAATTTACTTCTAAGAATAACATCAAAATTCAAAGAGAATAAGGGGAGAATTTTTAATCGATTTTTCTCTACCTATGTATTTAGATTTTGTTATCGGGTATTTACTATCTTGCCAATTAATAAAAAGAAAATCTTATTTGCCTCAGATAGTCGAACAAAAATGGAGGGTAATTTTCGTTTTGTATTTGATGAATTGCAAAGGCAAAATAAAGGTTTCACTTATAGATATATGTTAAAAGAGGGGACATCAGCAAAGAAAACCTGTAAGGAAATTCTGAAGCTATCCTATGATTTAGCAACATCGAAATACATCTTACTTGATGATTTTTACCCAATGGTATACCCATTGAAAATCAGAGAAGGCGCTGAGCTGATTCAGCTTTGGCATGCAGTAGGAGCATTTAAAAAATTCGGGTTTAGCCGTGTTGGTTTGCCGGGAGGCCCTGATCCGGATTCGTTAAACCATAAAAACTATACTAAAGCAATTGTCAGTTCCAAAAATGTCGCAAAGCATTATGCTGAAGGATTTGGAATTGAAGAAAGTAAAGTTGTCGCTACAGGCATTCCCAGAACTGATATATTTTCTGATCAGGAATATAAAACTAAGAAGAGAAGTGAGCTTTATGAGCAATATCCTTTTCTTAAAGATAAGAAGGTTATTTTATTTGCACCAACCTTTCGGGGGCCTGGGCAACAATCTGCTTATTACCCGTTGGAATATCTGAATCTGGATAAAATTTATCAGGCATTTCATGATGAATATATATTCTTGTTTAAGATTCACCCATTTGTTAAGGAAAAATGGGAGATACCGCTTAAGTATAGTTCTTTTTTTTATGATTTCTCATTTTATAGTGAGATCAATGACTTATTGTTGATTACAGATCTTCTGATTACAGACTATTCATCTGTATGTTTTGAATATGCATTATTGGATAAACCTATGATTTTCTATGCTCCAGACATGGAAGAATATACGTCAGAAAGAGATTTTTATTATGACTATCAATCATTTATTCCAGGTCCTCTGGTTAGAACTGAGGAAGAATTGATTAGTACGATAAAAAGCAGGCAGTTTCATACAGAAAAGCTAGATGCGTTTAGAGAGTACTTTTTTGATGATATCGATGGGAAATCCAGCGAACGAGTTGTCGATTTATTAAAATGATGAATATTAAAACAGAAAAACAACTACTAAGAGGGGTTAAAGTCAATATGGATACTAAACAAATTGAGGGTGTAAATAATAGAGAAATTAAAGTGAGTATCATTACACCCGTCTACAATGTTGAAGAATATTTGCGGGAAACATTAGATTCATTAGTCAATCAAACCCTATCACCGATAGAAATCATTATGATAGATGATGGATCTACTGATCGCAGCCCGGAGATTATTGAGGAATACAGTCAGAGATATTCCAATATCATTTTTGTGAAGCAAGAGAATTCCGGTCCTGGTGCAGCCCGTAATAATGGGTTAAAAGTAGCCCGAGGCGAGTATATCAGTTTTGTGGATTCAGATGACATACTGCCGCTTGATGCGTTAGAAAGTATGTACAAAGCTGCTCTTGATAAGAACTCAGCTATCGTGCTTGGAGCATCCCTGAGCTTTAATAAAACAGAGACTTGGTTTATTGGCAGCCACTATAATAATAAAGTGTATGAAAAAGGTGAGAAGAACTTAATTGCTAATCAAGAATTACTATATTCTTTGGGGCCATGCAATAAGATTTATCGCCGTGACATCGTAAAGGATATATCCTTCCCATCAGGAATAAAGGTAACGGAAGATCAGCCATTTGTTATTGAAGCTTATCTACGAGCCGGTGCTGATATTTATACGATTGATAAAGTGATCTATAATTATCGTTCCAGAGAAGACGAGGATAATCTATCTTTATCACAAACTGTACGTGTCAATTCAGTTAGTGTCCTGAAAGACATTATGAATAGTATGTCTATATCTGATCCTTTATGGGAGAAATATATTGACAACGAAGTGTCACGTTTTCATGTTAAGAAATTTTATTACAATCGCTTGGTTTCTGCAGATATATGGCCGGCAATTCGTAATGCTGTGGATAGCAGAAATAGCGACATTGCAGTTCAAACCTTTAAAATTTTTAATGATTGGATAAAGAGTTTAGATAAGAATTTGTTTAATGAAATTCCAGCGCTTCATACGGTTATTTTTAAAAACTTAGTGAATCGATTTGATTTAATGGGATCTTCAGCAAGAAAAAGTTATAAGGAATGTTTGGATATTGCTTTTGATAAGATTTCTTTTAAAACTGAATCCAGGTTATTGAATTCCCCTTCTTTTAAAAGAACATTTATAGCAACCCAAAAAACAGATAGGCAGAACAGTTTCCTCCCTATCCAAATGTATGTGTATGGCAGAAAATATAAAAGGTTTAAGACTAAAGTAAAGACAGCTGCTGTAAGACGTATTGTCTTTCCGTTATCCGGATTTCTGCCTCTTCAAAATAAAATTACCTTTGCATCAAATAAGATGCCAAAGTTGCAGGATTCCTTTGAGTGTATTTATGATGAAATCGCGGAATCAAGACCTGGCTATAAAGTGGTAGGGTATTTTAAAAAGAAGAGATCCTGTAAGGAGTTTGCCAAATTATATTATGACATTGCTACTTCAAAATATGTCATTTTGGATGATTATTACCGTCCGCTATATAAATTAAAGGCCAGAAAAAGAACAGAAGTGATTCAAACTTGGCATGCTGCCGGTGCCTTTAAGAAATTTGGACACAGTGCGGTAGGCTATAGAGAAAGCAACACGGAAGAGTTTGAAAATGAAGCTCATGGTTCCTATACTAAAGTGGCTGTTACAAGTAAAGAAATAGTCCCTCACTATGCGGAAGCTTTTAATATACCAGAAGAAAATGTATATCCGGTAGGTCTTCCGAGAACAGATGTGTTTTTTGATACGGAAGGGATTGAATATATTAAACAAAAATATGAAGCGGTTTATCCGGCTTTACGTAATAAGAAAATCATTACGTATGCTCCAACCTTTAGAGGAGGTCCGGGAAAGCGAGCGAGCTTCAATATTCAGCTCGATTTAAAAAAAATGGCTGAAGAGCTATCGGATGAATATGTATTAGTATTGAAACTTCATCCATCTGTTACGAAAGGTATTGACATACCGAAAGAAGCAGAGGATTTTGTATTAAATTTAAGTAAGAATGATATCAATAATGTTCTATCTATTACAGATATATTAATAAGTGATTATTCATCAGTCATATTTGAATACGCATTGCTTGAAAGGCCGATGATTTTCTTTGCATACGATTTAGAGGATTATTTGGAGGATAGAGGTTTCTACTATGAGTACAAAGAATTTATCCCGGGCCCTCTTGCAGAGAAGACAGAACAAGTTATCTCTCTGATTCAACAAAACTCCTTCAACATTCAAAAGGTTAAAGCTTTTAAAGAACGATTCTTTGAAGACTTTGATGGAAAAGCATCCAAACGTTTTGTTGATACATTTATAAAACCAATTAAAAAATCATGATC
Source organism: Bacillus sp. E214 (assembly GCF_008087365.1). Lineage (NCBI taxonomy): Bacteria > Bacillati > Bacillota > Bacilli > Caryophanales > Bacillaceae > Bacillus > Bacillus sp. E214. Next base: position 334,562 of record NZ_VENN01000002.1, read on the forward strand.
GACCAGATCATGATTTCCTTTTTTTGTGAGATGAAATAAAGACTTAGACATGATATAAACATATATAACATAAAGAGGCGTTAACTTTATGTTACAAATAATACGTGTATACGATATAATTTAGATTGTATTCGACACAGGTTTGAAAGTTAGATGCATGAGTTATATAATTAAGAATAAGTTTTCATCTTGTTGTTGTATGATGCTCCGTTTTTTTGGGTCAGTTACCAGTTTGCTAATGAACTAGGTAAGGAGATGTAGAAATGAAAAAGATTATTACGTATGGCACCTTTGACTTATTACATGTCGGTCATATCAATATTTTACGAAGAGCCAAGGAAATGGGCGATTATTTAGTAGTGGGCTTGTCCACTGACGAGTTTAATAAGGCGAAAAATAAAAAAGCTTATCATAGCTATGAAAATAGAAAACTGATTTTGGAATCAATCGAATTTGTTGATGAAGTGATTCCGGAGGAAAATTGGGAACAGAAGATTAAAGATATTAAGGAACATGATATTGATGTTTTTGTCATGGGTGATGATTGGGAAGGTCATTTTGACTTTCTAAAAGAGCACTGCCAGGTCGTTTACTTGCCAAGAACAATCGGTATTTCAACATCTCAAATCAAAAAAGACTTATTTAAGGTGAAAAATGGTTAAAGATCTTGTTATTCAGTTGTATTTGTTGATTTTTAAAATCGTATTTAATATTTTTAATTTATTTCCTATCCAAAATAAAGTAGCATTTATTGTATCTTTTGGTGATAACACTCAGTATGTATATGAAGAAATGCGTCGAAAACATATTGCTTTTGACGTGGTTTTTTTATGTAAGGGGACAAGCTATAAAAGATTTCAGCAATATGAGGATGCTACTATAGCACTGATTGAAAATAAAAATCCGATTGATTTCATTCAATCTATTTATCATTTGGCGACATCTCGTTATGTATTTGTTGATAATTATTATGGTTTTTTGGCTGCCACTGACTTTAGACCGGGAGTGGAATGTATTCAGCTTTGGCATGCCTCAGGAGCTATCAAAAAATTTGGCTTGGAAGATGCCTCTGTTCAAAACAGGTCTGAAAAAGCTGTAAAACGTTTTAAAGATGTTTATAAACGTTTTAACAAAGTAGTAGTTGGTTCTGATATTATGGGAACTTACTTCATGAATGCATTTAATTTAAAGGGAGAAAATATCCTTAGAACTGGTATCCCCCGAACTGACTTTTTTTATAATCAGGCTGAAAAAGAAAGTGTATTCAATCAATTGACTAACGAGAACAGATTGCTCTGGGATAAAAAAGTAATATTATATGCGCCTACTTATCGTGATAACGAATTGGATAAATTTCAGTTAGAATTAGATTTAAAAAGATTATACGATGAATTGCATAACGATTATGTCGTTATGTTACGTTTGCATCCAGCTATTAAGGATATTCCGGACTATTCAAAAATCTATCCCAATTTTGTCCTGAATTATTCTAAACCAAAGTACGATATTAATGAATTATTGGTGGTTGCGGATATTTTAATAACAGACTATTCCTCTATATCATACGAGTTTTCATTATTAAAGAAACCGATGATATTCTTTGCCTATGATTTAGTTGAATACACAAAAGATAGAGGACTTTGGGAACAATATGAAAAAATGGTTCCAGGACCAGTAGTAAACAATACAGAGGCGATTATTGACCTCATTAAAGAGAACAGCTTTGATATGGACATGATTGAAGAGTATGCAAATAAATGGAATAAGTATTCAAAAGGACATTCCAGCGAAAACTTAATTTCATATTTGTTTGATGAAAAAACAATACTATCCAAACAGAGAGCGCTGTAAGACTCTTTGCATTACATGTATCTGTTGTAAAATAGTGGGGAAGGATATTCAGAATTTATGAAGTCTATGTTTACGGTCATACAAGAACAAATACGTTCATTTTATTTAATAAAACGATTGTCTGTATTTGAATTAAAAAGTGCTAATAATAGTAACTATTTAGGAATCATGTGGGAATTCTTAAATCCCTTGATTCAAATAGGAGTATATTGGGTTGTATTCGGGATGGGAATCCGGGGAGGCAGAGAAATTGGGGACGTGCCATTTATCTACTGGATGCTATCCGGAATTTCATTGTGGTTCTTTGCCAATCCAGCCATTATGGATGGAACAAAATCGATTTATACGAGGATTAATTTTATCTCTAAAATGAGTTTTCCTATGAGTGCGATTCCTTCATATGTCATTATGTCGAAATTTTATCAGCATATTGTCATCGTGATTATTGTTTCTATCATTTTGCAGTTTGGTGGTTTCCCTATTTCGTTGTATTATCTACAGCTGCCTTACTTTATGATTGCGGCTATCATTCTGTTTTTTGCTGTTACACTCGTTACCTCCACGTTGGCTACCATTGTCCGTGATGTAGTGATGATTGTCCAAGCCATCATGAGGATGCTGATTTATTTAACCCCTATCTTGTGGGTTTCAAATAGTTTGCCAGGATTTTTACAAATGATTATTAAATTTAATCCACTTACGTATCTAGTGGAGGGGTATCGTGCAGCGATGTTAGGCCAGTCCTGGTACTTTATTGAGCATGCAGACTATACGTTATACTTTTGGGGAGTAACGATTGTGTTACTCATGATTGGATCAGCGCTTCATTTGAAATTTAGAAATCATTTTGTGGATTATTTGTAAAATGGAGTGAGGTCTACTATGGAAACAGTTATTGTAAAAAATGTTTATAAAAGATACAAAATGCATAGCAAAACCTCCGATAAATTATTGGATATTCTTCTTCCGGGAGGATATGGAGATGATTTCTATGCACTTCAGGATATTAGTTTTACAGCAAGTAAGGGTGATGTTATTGGACTGATTGGAGTTAATGGATCAGGTAAATCAACATTATCCAATATTATTGCCGGTGTGGTACCTCCTACAATGGGTTCGGTTAAAACAGTTGGACAAACGTCTTTAATTGCCATTGCTTCCGGTTTAAATAACCAGCTGACTGGCCGTGAAAATATTGAGTTGAAATGCTTAATGCTGGGTTTCAATAAAAAGCAAATTCAGGAATTGGAGCCGGAAATTATTGAATTTGCGGATATAGGCAAGTTTATTGATCAGCCTGTTAAGAAATATTCCAGCGGGATGAAATCAAGACTTGGTTTTGCGATTTCTGTAACCGTCGATCCTGATATTCTGATTATTGACGAAGCATTATCAGTAGGTGACCAGGCTTTTGCTGAGAAATCCAAAAAGAAAATGTACAGCTTCCGAGACCAGGGGAAAACAATCTTCTTTGTTAGCCATGCGATCGGACAAATAAAGGATTTCTGTAATAAAGCTTTATGGCTTGAATATGGAGAAATAAAAGATTTTGGTACAGTGGAAGATGTTGTTCCAAAATATGAGAAATTCTTAAAAGAATACAGAGCTATGACTCCAGCTCAACAAAAAGCATTTAGAGAAGCTGCTATTAAAAAACAAAGCAGCATGACGATCACATCGAAATAAAATACATGAAATTTAATTTTCATCAACAGGCTATCATCACAGGATGATAGCCTGTTTGCGCTTTTTAAACTAAATTTGAAGATGGATACTGAAAATGACTAAGGAAAGAACACGTATTTTCGGATTAGAGAAAGAAAAAGTAATGAATAAGTTTAGAAGAACTGTGAGAAAGTTTGATATAAATGGGTAAGCTTTCACGCCCAGGATTTCTAAAATAAATTAAATTAGCTATAAATATGATGGATTTAATTACTCATGGTTATATTTATTAAATACCAAAAAACAGGAATGCTAATAACCCATAAAATTAGAGTGTTAGTATATATATGAAATCTATTTAAATAAAAAAGGAAAATAATTATTTTAATAAGTTGATTGCTGTTCTGTTCAGTAATCAACTTCTTTATTTTATTTAATTACCATAAAGTTATAATTCCGCAGATGCTAAAATTAGTTTAATATAATAAAATGATAAGTAATTAAAAGTTTAATATATTTATATAAAGTATCATTATTAGATATAAATATATTAAAATAATAGTTTTGTTTGATATTTCCATTTTAAAAGGAGATTTTTATGATTAAAAGAAATAAGCTGCCATTCAAGGTCATGGCAACATCCGTTCTTTTATCTACCGGACTGGTTTTGGGTGGTGGTGTTGGGCCAACAGGTAGTTTAACGGGTATACAAGTAGCTGAAGCGGCTGATACATATTATAAAACAACCGATAATTTGAATATGAGAAAGTCTGCAAGTACAAAGGCGCAAAAAATCACAACAATTCCAAAAGGAAAACAGGTTACTTACATATCTAAAAGTGGCAGCTGGTTTAAGGTGAAATACGGAACTAAAACTGGATTTGTCAGTTCGCAATATTTAACAAAGGTGACGGCGAGTTCAACAGTTTCATCTTCTGCTTCTGCCTCCACAACAAGTACTTCTGTATACACAACAACAGACAATTTACGTTTGCGTAAACAGGCATCAACCAGTTCAGCTACGTTATTGACCATCCCAAAAGGGAAAACAGTGACGTATGTATCTAAAAGCGGCAGCTGGTATAAGGTGAAATACTCATCAAAAACAGGATATGTTAGCTCCAAATATATAAAAGTTTCTAAAAAAACAAGTTCCTCAGCTTCTGCGTCTACGTCTACATCTACAACGATGAAGGCCACTAAATACAAAACGACAGAAAAATTAAACATGAGATCCAACGCATCAACGAGTGGTACACGGATCCTTACTATACCAAAGGATAAAGTCGTCACAGCCACGGCGAAATCTGGCTCCTGGTATAAGGTATCTTACGGTGGTAAGACCGGTTGGGTAAGCGGCTCGTATTTACAAGAATATAATCAAACTACGACGACAAGCACGAATTACTATAATACAAAGGCTGCAAGTTCCTTATATAGTGCTGCTAATACAAATAAAGCAGCTGTTTATTCCATTCCAAAGAATAATGTATTTACTTCTACGCAACAGGTCGTTAATAGTATTGGAGAAACCTGGTATCGAGTTTCCTATAAAGGAAAAAACTATTATATTCAATCCAGTTCAGTAAGTAAGGTGACTGCAGCCCAGGTTACGAGCACCTCCTATACGGCAAAGGAAGCTACTTATTTATATTCCTTTGCAGGAGCAACACACGGAACACTAGTTACCATTCCTAAGGGAGCTAAAATAACCACTAATTATCGAATTGGTGATTGGTATAAAACATCCTATGGCGGAAAAACAGGTTACATTGATTTGACTAAATTTACAAAAATAGTTGCTACTTCGGAAACATCGATTAAGGCTACAAAATATAAGGTTACGGCTAATTTAATTTTACGTAAGACAGCTTCCGATTCCGGTGCGAAATTAAATACAATCCCTGCGAATACTGTTGTCACAGCTACTGCAAAATCTGGCTCCTGGTACAAGGTCTCTTACAGTGGTCAGACCGGTTGGGTAAGCGGCTCGTATTTACAAGAATATAATCAAACTACGACGACAAGTACGACTTACTATAATACAAAGGCTGCAAGCTCCTTGTATAGTGCTCCTAATACAAATAAGGCAGCTGTTTATTCTATACCAAAGAATAATGTGTTCACTTCTACCCAACAGGTCGTGAATAGTATAGGAGAAACCTGGTATCGAGTTTCCTATAAAGGAAATAACTATTATATTCAATCTGGTTCAGTAAGTAAGGTAACAGCGGCGAACGTTACGAGTACGTCCTATACGGCAAAAGAAAAGACTTACTTGTATTCCTTTGCTGGAGCATCGCACGGAACTTTGGTTACTATTCCAGAGGGAGCTAAAATAACCACTGATTATCGAATTGGTGATTGGTATAAAACATCCTATGGCGGGAAAACAGGTTACATTGATTTGACTAAATTCACAAAAACAGTCTCTTCAACGACACCGTCTTTTACGGCTACGGAGTTTAAAACAACGGCTAATGTGAATTTACGTGAGACAGCATCTGCATCGGGTGCGAAATTGACTACAATACCTTTGAATACAGTAGTTACAGCTACAGAACAATCAGGTGATTGGTATAAAGTTACATACAATTGTTATACCGGCTGGGTAAGTGGTGCTTATTTGACAAAGTACACTAGCAGTACTGGTAATAACAGCTCAAATAGTAACAACGGAAATCAAACAACATTACCTAGTGGCACTGCTATAACTGAAACAACATATTTGCCAATCGGTGAATTGAATATCCGTGCTTCCGATTCAACTTCATCAGCTAAAGTTGGTTCAATCCCTAAATATACACAGGTGAAATCTACCTATAAAACAAGTAAGGGCTGGTACCGAGTGACATATGGTGGAGTAACAGGTTTTGTATCGGGAGAGTATTTAATCACAAAAGCGAATTACGATAAAATGAATTCTTATGAGGCAAATAAGAATTCCTATATGCATTTGGATTTACGTAAAAAATCCTCTGTAACAGCTGCACAAATTAATGCTTATATTGCTAAGCATGCAACATCAGCTAATAGCGTTCTCTACAATAAAGGCTCGGCATTTATTACAGCGGCTAATAAATATGGAGTGAATGCCCTCTATTTAGCAGCACATGCGATTCATGAAAGTAACTATGGAAAATCTACAATTGCGTTAGCAAAAAATAACTTGTTTGGTTTTGGATCCTATGACATTACGCCATTTGTAGGTTCAGTTAAATTTTCTTCTATTGAAGAGAATATTGCCTTTATTGCACAGGAAATGAAAGCCACCTATTTAAATCCATCTAACTGGAAGTACAAGGGGGCGACACTTGGATATACGATTAAGGACGCTAATGGAAATCGTATCACTGATTTAAGTAAGGGAATGAACTTTTACTATGCCAGTGATTCCGATTGGGGAAATAAGATTGCCAAACATATGTCTAACATCCTGTCTTATGGGAATGAGGGGGCAGTCAGCCAAAGTCCAAATACAACGGTTCCAGCCAAACCTAGCTATCCAAGCGGCAAGGATGTGTTCCCGACAGGTACAATCGCTGTTGCCAATTCTTCTATCAGTCTTAGAAACTCAAAAAGTAGTTCAGCGACTGTGGCTGCAACGATTAAGAAGGGTGAAACCTTTAATCTACTGGAAAAATGGAATGATTATTGGCTAACAATCAGTTATAAAGGCAAAACGTATTATACAAATACGGTTAGTCTGAGCACCTATAATCAATATATGACCGTGAAAAATTTAGCGCGAGTCAATGGTGCGAGCACGTTGAATGTCCGCACGTCAGCTAATGCGGAGTCAGCTACAGTGGGAACTTTAAAAAACCATCAATATGTCGAACTTGTGGTAGATTCTAGCAATAATCCAATCACTAGTAGCGGATGGTATAAGGTTAAGTTATCTAATGGCACAGTTGGCTGGGCATCAGTTTCTTATTTAGCAAGAGAATTAAATAAATAGAATTTAGGAAAAGAGGTTGTTGACCATGTCAACAACCTCTTTTTTCATTAAGTAAGCCATTAGTTATAGCGAATACGATGGAAATTAACTATTTAGACATAATATTTGATTGGTTAATCAGCAATTAATATATGTTTTAAAGTTGATTAAATCTGGATATTTACAAAATATTTGATAATTTTAAAACTTTATATAAAAATAAAGATATATAAAAATAGTAATTTAGTTTGGTGTCTTATTTACTAAAGAGGGAGATTTTATTGCAATGAATAACAGGTATAATCAACCACTTAAGGTTATGGCAACATCCGTTCTTCTATCTACGGGTCTAGTTTTGGGGAGCAGTCTTGAACCGACAGAAAGTTTTCTGGGAATGCAAGTGGCTCAAGCTGCTGAATCATATTATAAAACAACAGCCAATCTAAATATGAGAAAAACAGCCAGTATTAAGGGCCAAATTATCATAACCATTCCCAAAGGAAAGCAAGTCACCTATATATCTAAAAATGGAAGTTGGTATAAGGTGAAATATGGATCGAAGACAGGTTATGTCAACTCCAACTATCTGAAGATTGTACCGAGTTCGACTGCTCCGGCAACAAGTACATCCGTATATACAACGACGGCCAATTTGAATTTACGCAAAACAGCTTCAACCCGTTCGGTAATCTTAACGACCATCCCAAAGGGGAAAACAGTCTCGTATCTATCGAAGAGCGGCAGTTGGTATAAGGTGAAATATGGAACAAAAACCGGTTATGTCAGTTCGAGCTATATAAAGGTTACGAACAAAACAAGTGAATCTACGTCTGCGTCAACAACGATTAAGTCGACTAAATATAAAACAACATCCTATTTAAACATGAGGTCTAAAGCCACAACGAGCAGCAGTCGGCTCTTAACTATACCAAAGAATAAAGTTATTACAGCCACCGCAAAATCGGGCTCGTGGTATAAGGTCTCTTATAGTGGTCAGACCGGTTGGGTCAGCGGCTCGTATATAAAGGAGTACAATCAAACTACAACGACAAGTATTGCTTACTATAAGACGAATGCGACAAGCTCCCTGTATAGTGCTGCCAATACAAATAAAGCAGCTGTTTATTCGATTCCTAAGAATAATATATTTTCTTCTACCCAAAAGATCGTCAATAGTATAGGAGAAACCTGGTATCGAGTTTCTTTTAAAGGGAAAAATTATTATATTAAAGCTGGATCAGTAAGTAAGGTATCTGCAGCAAATGTTACAAGTACCTCCTATACGGCAAACCAAAATACTTACTTATATTCATTTGCTGGGGAAAAACACGGGACTTTGGTTTCTATTCCAAAGGGAGCCAAAATAATAACCAGTTATCGTATTGGAGATTGGTATAAAACAACGTATGGTGGAAAAACAGGATATATCAATATGGCTAAATTCTCAAAAGCGGTAACTTCATCAAGCGCGTCTATTACAGATACAATGTTTAAGACTACCGCCAATCTGAATTTAAGAAAGACAGCATCTACTTCCGGAGAGAAATTAGACACAATAGCTAAAAATACGATTGTCACAGCTACTGCAAAATCGGGAGATTGGTATAAAGTGAGCTACAATGGTAAAACCGGCTGGGTCAGCGGTACGTATTTGGCTGCGTATAATAGTTCAAGCAACAATACGGGCAGCAACTCGAGCGGTTCTAGTGTTACGGAAAACATATACTTGCCAATTGCTAAGTTGAATATTCGTGCCTCCGATTCGACATCATCGGCTAAAGTAGGTTCAATCCCTAAATATACTCAAGTGAAATCTACCTATAAAACTAGCAAGGGCTGGTATCGGGTAACATATGGTGGAGTAACAGGCTACGTCTCAGGAGATTACTTAATTACAAAAGCGAATTACGATAAAATGAACTCTTATGAAAATAATAAGAATTCCTATATACATATGGATTTACGTACAAAATCCTCTGTAACGGCTGCGCAAATTAATGCCTATATTGCAAAGCATGCAACATCGACTAATAGTGTTCTCTATAATAAAGGATCTGCATTTATTACAGCAGCCAATAAATATGGAGTGAATGCCCTTTATTTAGCAGCACATGCCATTCATGAAAGTAATTATGGAAAATCTACAATTGCGTTAGCAAAAAATAACTTGTTTGGTTTTGGGTCCTACGATAGTACGCCGTTTGTTGGCTCCGTCAAATTTGCTTCTATTGAAGAGAATATTGCCTTTATTGCACAGGAAATGAAAGCAACCTATTTAAATCCATCTAACTGGAAGTACAAGGGTGCAACGCTAGGTTATACAATTAAGGATGCGAATGGAAATCGAATCACTGATTTAAGTAAAGGAATGAACTTTTACTATGCGAGTGATTCCGATTGGGGAAAAAGGGTTTCTACCCATATGTCGAATATATTGGCTTATAGCAAGGAAGGGGCTGTCAGTCAACGTCCAAATACGACGGTACCAACTAAACCAAGCTATCCAAGCGGAAAGGATGTATTCCCAACAGGTACGATGGCTGTTGCCAATTCATCTCTTAGTCTAAGAAACTCAAAAAGCAGCTCAGCGACTGTGGCCGCAACGATTAAGAAGGGTGAGACCTTTAATCTACTCGAAAAATGGAATGATTACTGGTTGAAAGTTATTTATAAGGGCAAAACATATTATACAAATACGGTTAGCTTAAGCACATATAATAATTATATGACTGTAAAAAATTTAGCCCGTGTAAGTGTTGGTGGTATGAGTACATTGAATGTACGCGCATCTGCTAGTACGGCAGTGACTAAAGTGGGATCTTTATCGAACCATCAATATGTCGAGCTTGTGGTGGATTCAAGTAAAAGTCCAATCACTAATGGCGGTTGGTATAAGGTTAAGCTATCAAATGGCACAGTTGGCTGGGTATCAGGTAGTTATTTAGTAAGGGAGTTAAATAAATAGGTTTAAGAAAGAGAGGCTGTTGATCATGTCAACAGCCTCTTTTTGTTGGTCATCATTAAGAAAGTGGGCACGAATAAGATTGAAACTATTATGGGAAGAGAATGAAATGGTAGTGTGAAAAGTAAGCATTTTTACAAGAAAATTGATTAATGAATGAATTAATTCAGTGCTTACCCTTAGAAAAACGCGCTATTATTCGTAATTCTATTAATGGGGGGAATATATGCTTATAAGAGAATAAAATGTATATCTAAATAATAGTTTAGTACGGTGCGTCTTATTTACTAAAAAGGGAGAGTTCAATGAATAAAAGGTATAAACAACCAATTAGAGTTATGGCAACATCCGTTCTTCTATCTACAGGCTTGATTTTTGGGCCTGAAATTGGATTGAAGGATAGTTTTTGGGAATTAAAAGTAGAAGCAGCTGCGGAGAAATATTACAAGACAACAGCTAATTTGAACTTGCGAAAGTCTGCAAGTAAGACTGCATCAATTATTACAACGATTCCAAAAGGAAAACAAGTTACATACTTATCAAAAAGCGGCAGCTGGTATAAAGTGAAATATGGAACAAAAACGGGTTATGTCAGTTCTAGCTATTTAAAAGCCGTTTTGCCAACGAGTACATCAGTATACACAACGACAGCTAATCTGAATTTACGCAAATCAGCTTCAACCAGTGCGGCCATCATTACGACTATACCAAAAGGAAAAACAGTTTCGTATCTTTCAAAAAGCGGCAGCTGGTATAAAGTGAAATATGGAACAAAAACAGGTTATGTAAGCTCAAAATATATCAAGGTCACTAAAAAAACGAGTTCCTCTGCCACTGTTTCGATTAAGTCGACTAAATTTAAAACGACAGCAAATTTAAACATGAGGTCAAAAGCATCAACAAGTGGCACTCGACTCCTTACTATACCAAAGCATAAAATTATCACGGCTACAGCAAAATCAGGCTCATGGTATAAGGTTTCTTATAGTGGTAAAACTGGCTGGGTAAGCAGTTCGTATATAAAAGAATACAATCAAACTACGACTACAAGTACCACTTACTATAAGACGAATGCGACAAGCTCCTTGTATAGCGCTGCCAATACAAAAAAAGCTGCGGTCTATTCTATACCAAAGAATAATATATTTACATCTACTCAAAAGGTAGTTAATAGTATAGGAGAAACCTGGTATCGAGTTTCCTATAAAGGGAAGAATTATTTCATTAAATCCGGGTCTGTAAGTAAGGTGTCTGCAGCTAAGGTTACTAGTACTTCCTATACGGCAAAAGAAGCGACGTATTTATATTCCTTTGCTGGGGAGAAACATGGAACATTGGTTGCTATCCCTAAGGGAGTCAAAATAACAACCACTTATAGAATTGGGGATTGGTATAAAACAACGTATAGAGGAAAAACGGGTTATATCAACATAGCTAAATTCTCGAAAACGGTATCATCAACAGACGCGTCAATTACAGCTACAAAGTATAAGACGACGGCCAATCTGAATTTACGAAAGACAGCGTCCACTTCCGGAGAAAAAATGGACACTATTCCTGTAAATACAATCGTGACGGCCACAGCAAAATCAGGAGATTGGTATAAAGTGAGCTATAATGGTCAAACTGGTTGGGTTAGCGGCACTTATTTGGTTGCATATAGTAGTACCTCAAGCAACACTCCGAGCGGTTCTACTATTACTGAAACAACCTATTTGCCGATTGCTGATTTGAATATTCGTGCCTCCGATACGACATCGTCTACTAAAATCGGTTTAATCCCCAAATACACACAAGTAAAATCAACCTATAAAACCAGTGAGGGATGGTATCGGGTAACGTATGATGGAGTAACAGGCTATGTATCAGGAGATTACTTAATTACAAAAGCGAACTACGATAAAATGAACTCTTATGAAGCGAATAAGAATTCCTTTATACATATGGATTTGCGTACGAAGTCCTCTGTTACAGCTGCACAAATTAATACTTATATTGCGAAGAATGCAACATCGAGTAATAGTGTCCTCTATAACAAAGGCTCGGTGTTTATCACTGCCGCCAATAAATATGGCCTAAATGCCTTGTATTTAGCAGCACATGCGATTCATGAAAGTGATTTTGGAAAATCGACGATTTCTTTGGGGAAAAACAATTTATTTGGTTTTGGATCCTATGATCTAGCACCATTTGTAGGCTCTGTAAAATTTTCCTCCATTGATGAGAATATTCTCTTTATTGCACAGGAAATGAAGGCGACTTATTTAAATCCATCTAGCTGGAAGTATCAGGGGGCAACGCTTGGATATACCATTAAGGATGCCAATGGAAATCGGAGTGCAGATTTAAGTAAAGGAATGAACTTTTACTATGCCAGTGATTCCAATTGGGGAAGTAAGATTGCCAACCATATGTCCGAGATTTTAGCTTACAGTAAGGAAGGGGCAGTCAGCCAAAGTGCAAATACGACAGTACCAGCCAAGCCAAGCTATCCAATTGGCAAGGATGTATTTCCGACAGGTACAATTGCTGTTGCCAATTCTTCAATAAGTCTAAGAAATGAGACAAGCAGCTCTGCGACTGTGGCAGCAACAATTGGAAAGGGTGAAACCTTTAATCTATTGGAAAAATGGAATGATTACTGGTTGACAGTCAATTATAAAGGCAAGAAATATTATACAAATACGGTCAGCTTAAGCAAATATAATCAGTATATGACTGTTAAAAACTTAGCTCGGGTGAGTGTCAGTGGTTCGAGTACCCTGAATGTACGGGCAACAGCGAGTACTGTGGGCGCTATATTGGGATCATTGCCAAATCATCAATATGTCGAGCTTGTGGTGGATTCAAGTAAAAACCCAATTAAAAGTGGATCCTGGTATAAAGTTAAATTATCAAATGGAACACAAGGCTGGGTTTCTTCTGCTTATCTAACGATGGAATTAAATAAGTAATATCTTTAAAAGTTGTCGGAATTCTGACAACTTTTTTTGTTTACATCAGGGGGATTTTGCATTTTTTGACCATCAAATCACTTTAAACTAGGCACAAGCTCTATCAAATTAGGATCGTTCAGACTTCCCCAGTAAAAATAGGTAGATATAATCTCTTAATTTTTGTATGATTTTGTTAAATGATATTATTTCTATTTAAGGAATTAAATGTTAATAATCTAGTCTTATGGATTTAGTAAGTATTCTAGTTTGAAATGGGGGTAAACAAGTGATTTATGCAGAGATTCTGGCAGGTGGGAAAGGTACTGAATGGGTAATACCTTACTGCAGCTATACCCATTTATAATGCGGCCAGGCATTTAAATGGAATTAATCAAAGCAATAAAGTAGGTTCGTTTCGATTAAGCTATACTGTGCGCTCTTATTTTACAGAAAAATTCGACAATATATCTCTCGATGTAAAACTGCCGTCTACAGTTATGAATAAAATGGTGGAGGGGTTGGGATGATGAAAGCCAGGCAAATATAAGCGATGTTTACAATATGCGCGGCCTTCTGTGAGTTCTATTGTCGTTCATCACTATACAGAAAGTGGAGTAGAATAATTAACAATCTATCCCAGTGTAAAAGGTTGGTATGAACTACGCCCGGTGGATACGGACGGAGTAATGAATACAGAATTTGTTCAAGTGAGTGATGTTGACTATTAAGGAGGATGGAAATGAAGGGAATTATATTGGCAGGCGGAAGCGGTACCCGACTATATCCATTAACCAGTGCTATTTCTAAACAAATGCTGCCGGTTTACGATAAACCGATGATTTATTATCCTTTATCCATATTGATGCTGGCAGGTATAAAGGAAATCTTAATCATTTCAACTCCAGAAGATACATCACGTTACGCACAACTGTTAGGAGATGGTTCCAATATTGGCATAAGCCTTTCCTATGCTGTACAAGAAAAACCGGAGGGGCTAGCACAGGCTTTTATTATCGGTGAAAGCTTCATTGGCGAAGATTCTGTTGCGCTCATTTTAGGGGACAATCTATTTTATGGACAGGGATTATCCAAAATGGTACAAAAAGCGGCATCGAAGGAGTATGGAGCTACTGTATTTGGCTATCATGTACATGACCCAGAACGCTTTGGTGTAGTAGAGTTTGATAATAAGATGAAGGCTATATCCATAGAAGAAAAACCGAAGAACCCGAAGAGCAATTATGCTGTGACAGGTGTCTACTTTTATGATAATAGAGTGGTAGAATATGCGAAAAGAATTGAGCCATCTGCCAGAGGAGAATTGGAAATTACAGATTTAAACAGCATCTATCTCGAAAATGGCGAGTTGACCGTAGAAATCATGGGACGCGGTTTTGCTTGGTTGGATACAGGTACGCATGAGAGCCTGCTCGAAGCATCCACATTCATAGAAACAGTGGAAAAAAGACAACGGCTTAAGATTGCCTGCCTAGAAGAAATCGCCTATCGAATGGGCTATATTGATGCTGAGCAGGTCAGACAATTGGCTGAACCACTTTCGAAAAATGAGTATGGGCAGTATTTGATGAGGATGATCGAGCAAGATCAAATGACGCCTAAAGAAGAGGTGGAATTATGAATGTTATTGAAAGCGGATTGAAGGGTGTTAAATTAATCGAACCTGCCGTTTATGGGGACCATCGTGGTTTCTTTACGGAAAGCTATAATGAAAAGCTATTTCATGAACATGGCATCCTTGATCAGTTTATACAGGATAATCATTCCCTTTCAAAGGAAGCCGGCGTATTGAGAGGGATGCATTACCAATTGGAACCTAAGGGCCAAACCAAATTAGTACGTGTGGTAACAGGAGCAATCTATGATGTAGTGGTAGACATACGAAAAGGATCGCCAACTTTCGGGCAATGGGAAGGATTTATTCTCAGTGAATTTAATAAGCGCCAATTATTCGTTCCAAATGGGTTTGCACATGGATTTTGTACCATTACGGAAAATGTAAATGTACTTTATAAGGTGGATGAATTATATTCACCTGAACATGACCGGGGAATTGCCTGGAATGATGAGGAGCTAGCTATTAAATGGCCAGTTTCGGTTCCGATTTTATCTGATAAGGACCAAAAACATCCGATGCTTCATGGAGCTGATTATAATTTTGTTTGGGAGGATGCCTAATGAACATTTTGGTTACAGGAGGAGCGGGCTTTATTGGAAGTAATTTTGTCCGTCATCTATTAACTACCTATCCTGATTATCGAGTTATTAATTTGGATTTACTAACTTATGCGGGTAATATACATAACTTGGATGATGTGATGGAGAATCAAAATCACTATTTTGTCCAAGGGAATATCACGGACCGTGAGCTAATCAAAAGCTTAATCGAACAATATGATATCCAGGCAATTGTTAATTTTGCGGCTGAGTCACATGTGGACCGCAGTATTTTGGATCCAGGAATATTCATTGAAACGAATGTTCAGGGAACATTGGCTTTATTGGATGCAGCGAAGGAATGTCATGTACAAAGGTTTTTACAGGTATCGACGGATGAGGTCTATGGATCGCTGGGGGAAACAGGGTATTTTACGGAAGAGACACCGTTAGCACCGAACAGCCCATATTCAGCAAGTAAAGCAGGAGCAGATATGCTCGTCCGTGCTTATCATGAGACTTATGGCTTGTCGGTTACTATCACACGCTGCTCAAATAATTATGGACCTTATCATTTTCCTGAAAAATTAATTCCATTGATGATAACGAATGGAATAGATGGGGACATGTTACCGATTTACGGAAATGGAGAGAATATCCGCGATTGGCTGCATGTTACCGATCATTGTGCCGCGATAGATTTAGTGCTCCATAAGGGGAAAAGTGGAGAAGTGTATAATGTTGGCGGTCATAATGAGCGGACCAACAATGAAATCGTTCAAAAAATTGTAGAGCATCTCGGTCTCTCAAGTGATAGGATTCACTATGTAGAGGATCGGCTCGGGCATGATCTCCGTTATGCGATTGATCCCACAAAGCTCGAAACTGAGCTAGGCTGGAAGCCAAAGTATACCTTTGATACGGGGATTGTGGAAACAATTGATTGGTATGTCAATCATGAGGAATGGTGGCGTCCATTAAAGGAACGCGCCAAACTGGGTAAATAAGATGAAGATACTAATAACGGGAGCGAATGGCCAACTCGGGACTGAAGTTGTTACCCTGCTAAAGGAGGAAGGGATACACACGGTATTCCCCTTTATTAAGGAAGAGTTGGATATATCTAATGAACAGGAAGTTTCCGAGATCATATCTTCCATTCACCCGGACTGGGTTTTGCATTGTGCAGCTTATACGGATGTTGAAGCTGCGGAGGAAGAAGGCAGGGAAGCGAATTGGAGAATTAATAGAGATGGATCTGCTTATATTAGTAAAGCGGCAGCGGAGACTGGGGCTCGAGTTATTTATATAAGTACAGATTATATATTCGATGGAACAAAAGAGGCAGCCTATTTACCGTCAGATCAAACAAATCCTATTAATCAATATGGTGCGGCTAAACTTGCAGGTGAAGAGGAAATTTTAAAATACAGTCCTTCTGCCTATATCATTCGTACTTCTTGGATATTTGGAGAACATGGCCGTAATTTTGTTTATACCATGCTAAATTTAGCTAAGAAAATGGATACGATTAAGGTGGTCAATGACCAATATGGAAGGCCGACCTATGCGCATGATTTAGCGGCATTCATGGTTTATATTGTGAACCATGAAGTCGAGGCAGGTGTCTATCATTTTTCGAATGATGGAGTGGCGACATGGTTTGAGTTTGCTAAAGAAATATTAAAAGGTGAACAGGTAGAGATTTTGCCTGGGACATCTGCTGAATTGCCACAAAAGGCTGCAAGGCCAAAGCATTCTGTCCTGTCATTGGATAAAGTAAAGGATACAGGTTTTGTCATACCAACCTGGAGGGATGCACTAGAGCGTTTTATGAAGCAAAGAATTCATTGACCGCTCTGATCATAACAAACTAAAAAGCTGCGATTATCCTAATAAACGGATAGTGCGCAGCTTTTTTAGTTCTGGTGATTTATTTACTCAAGCTTTATCTATTTGTGACCAAGTATTTGCTAGAAGTCTTAAAGGAAAATGCGAGAACTATTTTCTTTGTCAGCCATTCCATTAAGAAAACTATAGAATCAACTATAAAATGAGAGTGTTGATTACATGAGCTAGGCTATAAATACCTATACTTAATTAGAGTGCGCCTAAGAAGATACGTTTTCTTAGACAGCTAATTTAAGATCCTATAAATTAATAGTTATAGTACCAACCGTTATAGGCGTACTCGTATTTATTCCCTAGTTCATCCTTATAGGATAGTACATACATTAAATCGATATAACTATTATCAGCAAAGAGATTGTCAGGTACAAGATAATTCAAGGTGTTTTGCCCTATTTGGAAGTTATATGTTTGCTGATCATAATAGCTACTAAGATTGCCGGAGTTATAATGATTATAATCATAGACAGTTAATTGCATCTCTGTATCTTTTGATAAGTTTGTTACTATATCGATGCCCGTATTATGTGTATCTACGGAATGACTTTGAATCCACTCTGGATATTCCTCATAATAATTGCTTAAGATAGAGCCGGTTACTTTTGTTTCTCTGCCCATCTCTGTTTTGGCTTTAATAACGTAATTGAGAGGTTCGTAATACCAATAATCGTTGCCATCGTCACTTACTCCATCCCACGTGAAATTCTGAATTCCCGCTTCTTGTTTTACATTTTTGCTAATAGTCTTAACTAGAGAATCATCTCCGTCATAAATTTCAACCGTGACGGTAGCAGGATCAGAGAGTTTATAGAAGACTTCAATATCTGCTTCATTATACTCTTTAGATTTATTTTGTACGTGCTTCGGATACTCAACTTTAATAACTTGGCGATCCACATTAAGATTTGCACTGTATGTTGCGCTATTTGTATACTTGTCAATTGCGTTGATTCTGTAGGTATAAACCCCATCTCCTATATACTCACCACTAGAATTGCTTCCATTCCAAGAGAAATCATAGCTGCCAGCATTCAGGCTTTTATTTGTAAGGATTGTTTTGACAAGTGCCGAGCCTTTATAAACATTGATAGACACACTGGAAGCTTTATTGAGTGTATATGGAATAGCAACACCCGTATTACCGGTGATATTCTTTGTTCCTTTGCCACTTACAAAATTAGCACGATGATCTTCGAGGTTGAAAGTTTTACTCTTAATCGTTTTTTTATTACCGATGAGATCTTTTAACTCATACTGCAAAACATAAATTCCTTCTGTAACAAATTTATTCTTACTGTCTGTTCCATTCCAACTATGTTGTATGGATGATGGATTATACAATTTGTTAGTAACCAGTGTTTTTACTTTCGAACCCTTGCTATTCAAAACAGAAACAGTCATATATAGTTTTTCTTTGGATTTAAAGGTTGCATTCTGTTTATTCTTCTCTGTTGCTTTAAATTTGGTAGCCATATTGTTTAGAGTACCATTTATAGTCGTATCTACTGTGATACTTGATTTTACTGTTTTTCCTTTGACCTTCGTAAGAGAGACAGTTTCGAATGACAATTTATAACTGCCATCCTTCACTAGCTTGTTACTGGAGTTTTTCCCGTTCCAAGTAATTGATTGTTTACCACCTTTGATGGTCTTACTCTTCATAATTGTTCTAACTGTTTTCCCTGTACTATCCAAGACCTTTACAGTTACTTTTGAATCTTTGTTAAGTACATAAGGAACTTTTATTGATGGAGTGACCTTGTGTGAAAAATTGGCAGCCTTACTGGTGACTGTCGGGGCTATATTGTCCTTAACTGTCACGGTTTTGGTTTTATAAATGTTTTTGCTGCCTCTAGTCATTCTTGCAACAAGCGTATATTTTCCTGACTTGGCATAGCTATATGATCCTGTCTTTCCGTCCCATGATGTGGAAATTTTCCCCCAACTCCACGGTTTATTGGAGACTAAACTTCTAACCAATTTTCCTTTGGAATCCTTTACATAGATTGATAGTTTTGACGAGCCATATGCGCTTAAAGAGATGTTATGTTTATTTTTCCCTGTAGCAGTGAATTTTGTACTCGCGGTTATCGCTGATAACTGCCCAGGTGTATTTGACATTGCTTTGCTCGCATCAATTCGACCATATCCATATAAAGAATCCCAGCCTTTTTTCCCAAGGTCTTTGACAGATTTATTCATAATAATTTCTATTTGGTCTGGTGATAACCAAGGATTTTTAGAAAGCATTAGAGCAGCTACTCCACTTACTAAAGGAGCCGCCATTGATGTTCCATCCATATATTCATAAGAACTGCCGTTGACGGTAGAATAGATATCTTCACCAGGAGCTGAATAATTTATGTAGTTTCCAAAATTAGAAAAGTATGAATCGCTGTCTTTCTTATTAGTGGAACTAACTGCCAACACATGATTTAAAGCAGCTGGATAAGAAGTGTAGGAGGTGCTGTCATTACCTGCAGCTGCAATAATAATAGCGCCCTTCGAATGCGCATATGCCACTGCACTGTCTACATATGAACTGTAAGAATAACTTCCAAAGCTTAAATTCAATACTCTTGCACCATTATTGACTGCATATATAATTCCATCACCAATACTATAAGCGTCTGCATATTGCCCATTGAAAACTTGAACAGGCATGATTTTAACCTTTGGAGCTACACCTGATATACCGATTGTGTTCTGAGTAGCTGCAACGATACCAGCTACATGGGTACCATGAGCTGCCGATGTTATCGTCGAGTTGTTGCGTACAATATTTTTTTGCTTAGTAATTTTCCCTTTTAGATCTGGATGATTTGTCTGCATTCCATTATCGATAACAGCAACTATGATCGAAGAGGATCCTTTTGATTTATCCCATGCTTTTGGCATATTGATTTTTGGTAAATGCCATTGTTTTTTATAATGTTTATCTTTTGGGGTATAAGCCGTTTTGTATAATATATTTGGTTCAACCAATTGAACGGATTTGTGCTTAGAGAGCCTTTTGGCAATAGAAGATAGGTCAGTATTTTTTACTACAGAGACTAAAGAATAATTTCCTGTTTCAGAAAAGGATAGCTCACTACCTTTAATGCTGTTGATGATTTGCTTTCGCTGACCCTTAGAAAGGACAGATTTAAACTTAACAATCAACTCTTGCTCTGTGTATTCTTTCTCATCCGCAGTACTGAATAATTTTATACCGCCTTTTTGAGCATTGTTCTGTTTTTGTAATGTTTCCGCAGCGTTTACATTGGCAGTGGAAACCATGAAACAAAACAAAAATACAATAAAGGCACTAATTCCTTTAATTAATGAATTCCTCATTCAATATCCCCCTAGTTTAAATGCATTAATTACAATAATCCCCTATTTATTATATCGGATAAATATGGTAATATTTAACTATTTTAATAGTTATACTTTCGATCTTTTTAATAGACTTTAATATGGATTCTTTTCTATAAAAATTGTTTTTAGTGGCTAATTGTCGAGTTAATAAAAAGTGTGGGTTGTATTTTGGCTTAGTTATTTTGCATTAGGTTGCTATGGTTAAAGTTAGCGGGGAAGTTGGCCTAAATTTTAATAGAATTGAAAATTATTTCATGGCGTATACAGTTTGAAGAATCTGTGCTGAAGATGTTGTGGATTTCCTGAGTTAAAACAGGAGTGGATATTTTTTTCACGTGTGCCTCTGCCGATAAGGAGGTTGCCAATAGACAGACAACGAGTACCGTGAGGCTGAATAGAACCTGGTATACTCTTTTCATAAATAACCCCTTCTTTGTCCAATATCGTATTGATTCATTTTACCTAATTGCAACTATAATTCTTGTTGTATTTTGTCGATAAAACTAAACTTTTTTCCTAAGATTTTAGACAAAGAAGGGGGAATTGAGTTCTTTTAGAATTAGAGGTCATGCTCGAGGTATAGCATTTCGCCTTCTTCTATGGATGCCTGTCCATTTGATAAATCCGTCATCCAGTCTATGAAGGCTTCCTTTGCGTCTTCCTCTGCGTAGGATTCAATCATGACTCGGTCCAGATAATGAATTTCTTTAATGGAATAGTGCGAATTTCGAAGTTCATTTTCAATTTTCCCGAGAAGTGTATAATCGAACGTGGACTTCATGATGCGCATTAATCTTCTTTCCACCACACCAGTTGCGTTAATTCCTTCAGAAGCTGCTCCGCCGTATGCGCGGATTAATCCGCCAGCCCCAAGTTTAATTCCTCCGAAATAGCGTGTCACAACCACCGCAGTGTCCTTCAAGCCCTTTTTCTTAATGACTTCGAGAATAGGGACACCGGCTGTGCCGCTAGGTTCACCATCATCATTGGCTTTTTGGATGAGGTCATTTTCACCGATCATATAGGCTGAACAATTATGGGTCGCATCCCAGTGCTTTTTCTTGATTGATTGAATAAATTGTATGGCTTCTTCCTCTGATTCCACGCGATTCACATAGGCAATAAAGCGTGACTTTTGGATGATTTGTTCAGATTCGCCATATCCCTTTACTGTTTTATATGAATTCAGCATTTAAACTGCCGCCTTTCTCTTTATATCCCTTCTAGTATACTTTATTATTCGGTTCGTACGACATCTTTATTACAGAAGAGTAATATGCTGTGATGGAGATGTGAAATAGTAAAAAGTAAAAAAAATACTGGTAATCGTGCTATAATTTAACTATTATGTAGTATTTCACTGGTATATTAACTTATTTACCCAATAATTTCTAAAAACACCCACAAAGGAAATTCGTGAAGACCGAACTATTTTATATGAATTGGTACAGAAGAAGCGGAGGATTCTTTTGCGTCAAACAGGAGGTAAGATTATGCGGGTACCTAAGCTGGATGGAAAGGCACTCGATAACATCCTTAATCATATGATCAGTACCGTGGACAATAGTAAGGGAGAAATATATGAAATAGGGGAACACTGTCAGCATGAATTTGCTCAACTTTCTTCTGAATTAGAATCTGTTAAAACAATGGTGCTGAAGGTCATTGCTGATGGGGATGAGCTTGATCAAAAGGCGCGTGAATCCCGTAAATGCTTATCAGATGTTTCCTCCCGTTTCAAGGAATTTACGGAGGTACAAGTGAGGGCAGCCTATGAACAGGCACATACGTATCAGGTTGACCTGACCATGAACAGAGAGCTGGAAAAACAGCTCCGTAAACGTCGAGATGACCTTGAAAGAAGGCTCATTAATCTAAAGGAAACTATTGATAGAGCTGAGAATCTCGTTTCGCAAATCACGGTTGTTCTGCATTATTTAACAAGTGACCTGCAGGACGTGTCTGAGGTTCTCGATATGTATAAACAGAAACAGGACTTTGGCTTTAAAATCATTGAGGCCCAGGAAGCCGAGCGCAAAAAGCTTTCTCGTGAAATTCATGACGGTCCTGCACAAATGCTTGCCAATGTGATGGTCCGTTCAGATTTAACGGAGCGGATATTCAGGGAACGCGGTCCTGAGGAAGCGTTGCTGGAAATAAAATCTCTGAAGCAGATGGTTCGGAGTGCGCTGGCTGAGGTTAGGCGAATTATCTATGACCTGCGGCCTATGGCCTTGGATGATCTTGGGCTTATCCCGACTCTGCGTAAGTATTTGCAAACCATTGGTGAATACAATTCAGAGATTGATTTTAAATTTCAGATTTATGGACAGGAAAAAAGACTTGAGCCGAATTATGAAGTTGCGTTATTCAGGCTTGCCCAGGAAGCAGTCCAAAATGCAATCAAACATGCGAATGCCAGCCTGATTCAGGTTAAACTGGAACTTTTGAATGATAAAGGGACATTGACTGTACGGGATAATGGCCGTGGATTTGAGCCGCATAAACAAAAGGAAGGTTCCTTTGGAATCATGGGAATGAATGAGCGTGTTGAGACACTTGAAGGAGAAATGACCATTCAATCAAGTGTGGGTGGAGGTACGCTTGTCTATATTCAGATTCCATTAAAGGCATCAATAATTGTGTAATTTTTTTATAAAATAGTTTTTTAGTTATATTTATTGTAAATGTTTGGAGTTTACTAGTAGTCAAGAATATAATTAGGATAATGACTACTTACTGTAAAAAGATGGGGGATGAGAGATAATGACAACTACAATTGCAATCATAGATGATCATCAATTATTTCGCGAAGGGGTTAAACGGATTCTCGATTTCGAATCTTCTTTCTCGGTAATCGCTGAGGGGGACGATGGCAGCGAGGCGATTTCAATTGTTGATACATATCATCCGGATGTTATCATCATGGATATCAATATGCCAAACGTCAACGGGGTTGAGGCAACAGGCCAGTTGATTGAGAAATTTCCGGATTCCAGAGTAATTATGCTTTCAATTCATGACGATGAAAACTACGTAACCCATGCTTTAAAAACAGGTGCCCGCGGCTATTTATTAAAGGAAATGGATGCGGATGCCTTGATTGACGCTGTTAAAGTCGTTGCAGATGGTGGTTCCTACCTGCATCCGAAGGTTACTCATAATCTAGTACGTGATTACAGAAGATTGGCAACGGATGAAGCAGCAAATGGCGATAATGTCATGAATGTCGAGATTCGCCGTCCATTGCATTTGCTGACAAGACGTGAGTGCGAGGTCCTTCAATTATTGGCTGATGGCAAAAGTAATAGAGGAATCGGTGAGACTTTATTTATCAGCGAGAAGACCGTTAAAAATCATGTAAGTAATATCCTTCAAAAGATGAATGTAAATGATCGTACTCAGGCGGTTGTATATGCGATTAAAAACGGCTGGGTTGAAGTTAGATTATAATAGATGATAGATTTAAGCGCCGACCAATTGGTTGGTGCTTTTTTAATCGGGATGGATTCTGTCAAACTGTCAGTTTATATATAATTTTTTCAATAGTGTATATACATTTTTCATATTTTGTTAAAGTTTTTAATAAAGATTAGGGTAGGAGAGGAGATATTGTGAATCAACCGTATACAATTAGAGATGCTAAAGAGAAAGATTTAGCACGCATCGTTGAAATTTATAATTCTACTATTCAGAGCAGAATGGTGACAGCTGACACGGAAATGGTGGATGTAGGAAGTCGCTTGGAGTGGTTTTTGAATCATACCTCTGAGAAAAGGCCTTTATGGGTTATGGAAAATGATGGTATGATTATAGGGTGGCTCAGTTTTCAGGATTTCTATGGACGACCTGCTTATCAAGCTACTGCTGAAATCAGTATCTATATTGACCCGGCTTATCGAAAAAAAGGAATAGGAGCAAAATTTTTAGACTATGCAATTAAGAATGCTCCCATCCTCAGGATTCATACATTGCTGGGATTTATTTTTGCCCATAATGAGCCAAGCATACGTCTATTTAAGCAATTTGGATTTGAAGAATGGGCTCATTTGCCTAGTGTAGCAGAATTAGATGGAGTGCAAAGAGATTTGCTGATTTTGGGTAAAAAAATATAGATTGAAAAGTTTAAAAATTACCATTTTAACCAATGTAATGCAAACAGACTGATTATGATTTAAAATGGAGAAGATAATAAGGAAAATCTCAATAATAAGGATGGTTTTCAATAATGAGAACTGCAATAGTTACAGATAGTACAGCTTATATACCAAAAGACCTGCGAACGCAATATGATATACATATGATTCCGCTAAGTGTAGTGTTTGGAGATGAAGTGTATCAGGAGGAGAATGAAATAACTGCTTCTGACTTTTATGAAATGGTCGAGCGTTTGGATATGCTTCCAACGACCTCACAGCCAGCAACCGGAAAATTCGTTGAAAAATATGAAGAGCTTGCGAAGGACTATGATGCTGTGATCAGTATCCATTTATCGAGTGGAATTAGCGGTACCTATCAAGGTGCTATTACAGCTGGAGAAATGGTAGATGACATTAAGGTTTATGCTTTTGACTCCGAGATCACTTGCATGATTCAGGGATTATTTGTACTCGAAGCAGCCAAAATGGCGAAGGAAGGCAAACATCCTGATGAAATCATCGCACGCTTGCATGAACTCCGCGAATCATCTAATGCTTACTTCATGGTAGACGATCTATCCAACCTGCAAAGGGGCGGCCGCTTAAATGGCGCTGCAGCTCTAATTGGCAGCTTGCTTCAAGTGAAGCCAATCCTGCATTTTGAAAACAAAGTGATTGTCCCTTTTGAAAAAATCCGTACGAAGAAAAAGGCATTAAAACGTATAGTCGAGCTTTTTGAGCAGGAATATAAAAAAGGTGAGCCTCTTCAGGCTGTTTTAATCCATGGCAATATTGAAGAGGAAGCGACTGAAATGTTAAATGAGCTAAAAGAGAAATTCCCTGAAGCGGAATTTAGACTAAGCTATTTTGGCGCAGTTATTAGTACTCACTTAGGCCAGGGAGCAACGGGACTTGGCTGGACAAAACGATATAATTAACTAGTAATATGGGGCTTGGCTGTTTGGCCGCCCCTTTTTATTTAAAAGGAGGTTTTCAATTTGAACGTGAAAGCATCCAGACACTCAACAGGATCCTCACCTATATCTCTGCAACAGCTCCTCATTGGTAAAGAACTCCTCATAACTGAAATTCCAAATGAATTAAAGGAACAATTGGATTTAAATGAACAAATTTATTCTGTGAGAGGGATTGAGAATGGTATATGCAGACGCTGCGGCAATACGGATTCCCGTTTGTTTGCAACATTCCCCCACAGTGCGTGTGGTGAAAACTGTCTGTATTGCCGCCATTGTATTATGATGGGCCGAATCAGCTCCTGCTCTACTCTTTTTGGATGGAAGGGGGAAATGCCTCGCTGGAGTCCTGAGTTAGCCCGGCTTCGTTGGGATGGTTCACTTTCCTTCTCCCAAAAGGAGGCTTCAGAAAAAATCATGGAAGCTGTCCGAAATCAAATGGATTTACTCATTTGGGCAGTATGCGGAGCCGGGAAGACAGAGATGATCTTTGCCGGTATAGAAGAAGCTCTTTTCTCAGGCAAACGGGTTTGCCTGGCGACTCCTCGTACAGATGTTATCCTTGAGCTTGCTCCAAGGCTGCGCAGCGTATTTCCAGATATTCCAATCGTAGCCCTATATGGTGACAGTCAAGAAAAACAGCTTTTTGCTCCATTTGTCTTATCGACCACTCACCAGCTAATGCGTTATGCCGATGCCTTCGAAGTGATGATTATTGATGAAGTAGATGCGTTCCCTTATTCCTTTGATCCTCATCTCCAATATGCGGTTCAAAAGGCGTGTAAGAAAGATGCTGCTGTTATTTATTTGACGGCAACGCCTTCAAAACAGTGGCAGCTCGAATTTCAACAGGGTATAAGAAATGGAATTCTCCTCCCTGCCCGTTTTCACAGACACCCTATTCCTGTCCCCACTATGAAATGGGTTGGAAACTGGCAATCATCCATTCAGAAAAATAAACTCCCCAATCCTCTCTTGTATTGGCTCAAAACTGCTATCGAATGTAAGAACCCCTTTCTTATTTTTTTCCCGAATATCGCATTAATGGAAAAAGCCCTTCCTCTCTTTCAAGGCTATGCTCCTGAAATTCTTTCTGTCCATGCAGAGGATTCGGAACGTAAAGATAAAATAATGAAGCTGCGCAGAGGTGAGATTCAGGGCTTACTGACAACCACGATATTGGAAAGAGGCGTTACGATTCCTAAATTGAATGTAGCGGTGATTGGGGCTGAGGATGAAATCTTTACCGAGTCAGCACTCGTCCAAATTGCAGGACGGATTGGAAGAAGTAAGGACCATCCTCGCGGTGATTGTGTATATTTTCATTATGGAAAAACTAATGCCATGCTTGATGCGATTCAGCAAATCAACCAAATGAATAGAGAAGCTGTCAAAAGGGGGCTGCTGGATTGAAGATTTTCCAATCATCACTTTGTCTATATTGTCACAGCCCTATTCGTGAGAGTGCAGGCTGGGCGAATATCTTCTTTTTAGAGGAGGCTGATTTGCTCTGTCTGGCCTGTCGCTCCAGGCTTATTTCGATTCAGGGGAATACGTGTGTGATTTGCTGTAAACCGCTTCAGACGGGAGACAAATGTCCGGATTGTGAAGAATGGCTGGTGGATCCCATGTTTGGTCAAGCACTTGATTATAATGTCTCCTTATATACCTATAATCCGTTTATGAAGGATGTGATTGCCCGATTTAAATATCGGGGTGATTATGAATTGGCACGTATATTTGCTGCCGAACTGCGTAAAAAAGCGCCGAAGGCTCATTTTGTCATTCCGATTCCGCTGAGTGACGAGCGCCTGAACGAGCGTGGGTTTAATCAGGCTGAAGCAATCGGTATGATGGCTGGAATGGTCTTGGAAAATGGGTTAGTTCGTGTACATGGTGAAAAACAGTCTAAGAAGAGTCGGTATGATCGTATCCACACTGAACAGGTCTTTCGTATCCATCCTAAAGCCTCAGATTTTCAGGACAAAACGATTCTTATACTGGATGATATTTATACGACAGGCACCACCTTGAGGCATGCTGGTGCGCTTTTAAAGGAGGCGGGGGCAAAAAGGATCATTTCTTTGACGATTGCACGATAATCTTTATCTTTGAAGAGAATATCCGATAAGTAATCTAAGAGCATTTCCTGAGGAGGTAAAGAATATGAATGAATTGACCAACTGTCCGACTTGCCAGGCTCTATTCGTGAAAAATCAATTCAGAGATGTATGTGAGAGCTGCTATAAAAAAGAAGAGGCCATTTATAATGATGTATACCATTATATCCGTAAGCGAGAGAACCGCACGGCAACGATTGTTCAGGTGGTGAAGGCAACTAGTGTAGATGAATCTTTATTAATGAGATTTATCAGGAGTGGAAAGCTGCGTATTACATCCAACCCTAATTTGGGCTATGCCTGTGAGCATTGCGGTTCCCTCATTCGCGAGGGCCGCTTTTGTGCAGACTGCAGGGATGATCTTCAGGCAGACCTTGTGAGGCATGAACGGGATGAGGTACTCTATAAAGAGATAGAGGAACGTGAGCGCCAAATGACCTATTACCGAAAAACGCACTAAAAATAAGCATTTAGACCTGTTAAGTCCTTTTTGAATATTGCTTTTTTGTATGTCATAATTTTCATCACAGACAGTAAACAAATTACCCTTGATGTCGATACTAACAGTAGATAAGCAAGAAGGTCTTCTTGATGATCTGCCTGAGACATAATATGACTCAGATTAAAAGATCAACATAGACCTTGGAAGCTAGTGTGACGGAAGGGAAAGTGAGGAACGCGAAATGAAAATTAATCATCTTAATCAATATGGCGTAAATCCGTACCAAAAGGCAGTTAATAAAGCCGATACCTCCATGAAGCCTTCTCAGCTTGCCGATAAAGTGGAAATTTCCAGTAAAGCGAAAGAATTGCAACAGCTATCGAGTGTAGAGGTTGAGCGTCAGGCTAAAATAGACGAAATTAAAAAGCAGATAGAGAACGGCACCTATCAAGTGAATGTCAATGAAACAGCAAAAGGCGTATTGGATTTTTACTCAAAAAACTAAACCTGAAGCCAGTATAAGGTTTGTACTGGCTTTCTTTTTTTATATGGGGTGAACTAATTAATGTCAGCTCAATCTATCATTCAAACCCTTCAGCAGCTGGTCGATCTGCACAGAGAATTGAACAAAATGGCTCAGGAAAAAACAGAGGCCATTAAAGCAGAAGAGTTAAAGTCGTTAAGCAGTCTGCTTGTTCAGGAGAGGAAGCTAGTCGTTGCGATTGAACGGCTTGAGAATGTGCGGCAGAGTGATGTATATGCCTTTCTTAGAGAAAAGGGCGTGCAGAATGGAACCGCACTCTTATCAGAATGTATTCAATATGCTTCGGAAAACGTGCGAACAGAACTTACCAGCCTGGGCGCTGAATTGCGAGAAGAGATTATCAGTTTAAAAGAGCGGAATGAATTAAATCAGCAGTTAATCTATCAATCTCTTCAATTTGTGAATCTGAATTTAAATCTTATGTTACCAGAGAATGAGAGCTATACATACGACAGGCCACAGGATCCAGAGGGTGCAAGAAAACCAAGTAAATCGCTATTTGATTCGAAGGCCTAAAAAGAAACAGGGGGAGCATTTATGACATCAACCTTTCATGGGTTAGAAACAGCCAGGCGCGGACTGACGACTCAGCAGGCAGCTTTATATGTAGTGGGCCAAAACGTTGCCAATGCCAATACACTCGGATATTCACGCCAACGGGTTAACATGGCAGCGGAAACGGCTTACCCAAACCCGGGTATGAACCGCGAACAAATTCCTGGTCAAATGGGTACCGGTGTTAAAGCGGGCTCCATTCAGCGGGTTCGTGAAAGCTTTTTGGATGTTCAATATAGAAGCGAAAGCACGAAGCTAGGATATTGGACGGGGAGAGCGGAAGGGTTAAGCAAAATAGAGGATGTCATGGACGAGCTTAAGGGAACAGGGCTTAGTGATTCCATTGATTCATTTTGGCAATCCATACAGGACTTGGCCACCAATTCTGTCAACTCAGGTGGTAAAGCTGTTGTACGTGAGCGAGGAATTGCACTGGCTGATACGTTTACCTACCTGAACAGCTCCCTAAATATGGTCCGCTCCGATTTGAAGAATGAATTGAATGTGACGGTTGAAAAGGCCAATAGCATGCTGGGAAGCATCGACCAGCTTAATAAACAAATTGCAGCGATTGAACCGCATGGCTATTTGCCGAATGATTTATACGATTCCCGTGATTTGTTGATTGATGAACTATCCTCCATGATGAATATAAAGGTCGATTATGTGAAAAACGGCGGTAATTCACAGGCGCAGGCAATGGGATCGGCTGTAATAAAGCTAAATAACGGCACGGCTGAACCGTTGACTTTGGTTGATTCTACTACAGTTAATCCTATTGCTTTAATGTTTAATGGGGAGGATGGTGCGGTGGATACCATTTCAATTGGTGGGAATGCAGTACCTACTGCTACCTTTATCTCTGAGGGCATGCTGCTGTCCCTTTTGCAAACATACGGATATACAAATACAGAAGGAAAACTGGCAGGGGATTTGCCGGATATGATTAAAGAACTTGATCATATGGCTTATACCTTTGCGACAGAGTTTAATAAGATTCATAAGGATGGTCTAAGTGCGAAGGAGCTTGCAGCCTGGAAAACAGCTCTCGAGAGTGATCCAGCTGCGAAGATAGAAGATTTTAATGAAGATATTCTGTTTTTTACTGATGAGTATAATGCTGATCCTCAGAACGTCAAGGGCTTTGCCAGCCGCATTCGAATATCCGATGAAATAAAAGAAAGCTACGATTATATTGCTAATGCGTCCGTTGCTACTCCTAATGATGGTGATGCAAGCAATCTATTGAAGCTTGCGGATGTCTTTTATGAAAAGTTCAATTATAAGGATGCATTAGCTGACTCTTCTCCAGCTGCTGAAAAAGAAAGTTTAGGCGCTTACCTGCAAAGTGTTATCGGAACATTGGCGGTTAAAACGGAACAGGCTGACCGATTATCTGTGAACAGTGCGACTTTGCTGCAAAATGTCAGCGACCGACGTTCTTCCGTCAGTGCAGTTTCATTGGATGAAGAAATGACCAATATGGTTCAATTTCAGCAGGCATATAATGCATCCGCACGAATGATTACAATGATTGATGAATGTCTCGATAAAATAATCAACGGCCTTGGGGTCGGTGGCAGGTAGGTGAATAGGTATGAGAGTCACACAAAGTATGGTTGCAGCTAATTCTTTACGGAATATTAATAAGAGCTACGGATCGATGGCGCAGTATCTTGAACAGCTATCAACAGGTAAAAAGATTACAAAGGCCTCTGATGATCCAGTGATTGCCCAAAAGGGGATGTATTATCGGACAAGCCTCAATGAAGTAGAGCAATATAAGCGCAATTTATCAGAGCTATATCTTTGGATGGACAACTCAGAGGCTTCAATGGATCAGGGAAACAAAAGTTTTCAGCGTATCCGTGAATTGATGATCCAGGCAAAAAATGATACAAACGAAACGGCTGACCGGGAAGCCATCGCAAAGGAAATCGCTCAGCTGAAAGAGGACTTAGTATCCGTAGCGAATACGCAGGTTGCCGGCCGTTATATTTTTAATGGAACGAGTGTGAATGCAGCACCTGTTACCTCCGATGCAAATGGTGTCGTGGTCAATTCAGAGAATGATCCCTATCTGGTGGAAGTATCAAGAGGAATTCAATTGAAGGCAAATGCAGATCCTTCTCAGCTATTCAGTCAGGAATTATTTAATACAATCGGAGAGATTGAGAGCGAGTTATCAGCGGATGATATGGATCTTGATTCTTTACTCCAGAAATTCGATGGTTTGGTCACTGCCTTTTCAGCGGAACGCTCCGACCTTGGCGCCCGCTATAATCGCCTGGAGCTATTGGAATCCAGAATAGATAACCAGGAGGTATTGGCGAAAAAGGTACTGAGCGAAAATGAAGATGTAGACATGGAAAAGGTCTATACGGATTTTATTACGCAGGAAAGTGTGCACAGAGCTGCTTTACAAATGGGAGCGAGCATCATTCAGCCAAGCCTGGTTGATTTCTTACGATAAAAAAAGATGAGTTGACTCAAGAAGCGCCCAGTGGCCAATTGGGTCAACTCTTTTTGTATGTTTTGAGGAGGAGAGACTATCCATGCCCATTGCCCAATTACAAATGAACTCAACATCAGCGCAGCTCGGCTACCAGATCAAACGTATTAATCAATCGATTGAACAACAGATTGCAGATGTATCGATCGAACAGATATACAGCCTCAGAAGGTGAATATTCAGGTACGGACCCATCAGCCAACGATCAATTATATTCCAGGCAGTATAAGCTATTATATGAAACAATATCAATCTCTTGAATTTTTTATAGCTAATCAAAATCCATTTGAAATGAAACTATAGGGGTGAAGCTAACGTGAAGCTGACAACAAAATATCATGGTGAGCAAGTAATCGAAGAAAAAGATATCATTACCTTTGATGAAGGTATTCCCGGTTTTCCGAACGAACAGAAATTTGTGCTTCTTCTTTTAACAGATGATCAATCCTTCTTTGTACTTCAGTCTGTGAAGACACCGAATCTAGCATTTGTGGTTACAAGTCCATTCTTAACGTACCCTGATTATGAATTTAAATTAGATGATGAAATTGTGGAATCATTAGGAGTAACAGAGGAACATATTACGGTGTTTTCGATTGTGACGGCAAGGGATCCTTTCGAAGAGTCGACGATTAATCTTCAGGCTCCGCTTATTATTGATACGAAGAAGGGTAAAGGGAAACAAATCATTTTGAATCAAACAAACTATCAAACCAGAACACCTTTATTTCCAAAAGTAGAAAGCAAGGGGGAGTAAAGTATGCTTATTCTATCGAGGAAAAAAGATGAATCCATATTAGTAGGTTCCGATATTGAAATTACAGTTGTTTCTGTACAGGGCGATCAGGTAAAGCTTGGCATCAAAGCCCCAAAACAAGTCGACGTCTATCGAAAGGAACTATTTGAGGAAATCCAGCATGAAAATGTTGAAGCAGCGGAGATTACGGTTAATATTGGAGATTTGATTAATAACTCTAAAAATAGGACGAAAGACTCATAGAGAGCGATTGAAATCACCCGATACAAATAGTGTACAAGAGAAGGAAAGACGGCCGCTTTTCAACTCTTGTACATAAAAAGGACCACATGGACGTGATCCGTTAAATCAGGGAGGATTTTTTATTATGATTATTAATCACAATATCGCAGCAATCAATACGCACCGCCAATTTGGTGTAGCGAACAACGCACAATCCAGTTCAATGGAAAAATTGTCTTCAGGTCTTCGTATAAACCGTGCCGGAGATGACGCAGCTGGTCTATCTATTTCCGAAAAAATGCGAGGTCAAATCCGCGGATTAGAGCAATCTTCTCGTAACGCTCAAGATGGTATTTCTTTGATCCAAACAGCTGAAGGTGCTCTTAACGAGGTACATTCAATTACTCAACGTATGCGTGAATTGGCCGTGCAATCTGCGAACGATACTAACATTGCAGAAGACAGAGCAGCTTTGAAAGATGAGTTTGATGCCTTGGCTACAGAAGTTGGACGTATTAATACTGATACAGAATTCAATAAACAAAAATTACTTGATGGTACTGCTGGTAATGCAGGTGTTCTATCTATGCATGTTGGTGCGAATAAAGATCAAGTTATCCAAGTTGATTTAACTAGCGTGAAATTAGATGATATTCAAGCAGCAATTGCAGATGCTGATATCAGCAATCAAACTGGGGCAGAGGCAGCAATTGCTACTTTAGATGAGAATATTGCTAAGATTTCTACTGGACGTTCTAAGCTTGGTGCATACCAAAACCGATTAGAGCATTCTATTGCGAACTTGGACAATGCTGCAGAGAATTTGACAGCTGCTGAATCTCGTATTCGTGACGTGGATATGGCGAAAGAAATGATGGAGCAAACAAGATCATCCATTCTATCTCAAGCAGCTCAAGCAATGCTTGCGCAGGCTAACCAAACACCGCAAAATGTGCTTCAATTGCTACGTTAAATCTATCGAAATCGGAATTCTCTATGGGTTCCGATTTTTTTATTATAAAAAATGTTAAAATTTTATATTAAAACTATTAAATGTTAAAATAAGTTTCCGATATAGATTATGTAAGAGAAACAACCCGAAAAAATTTCATACTGAATACTCAGGACGAGTAAATATTTCTTATTGAATCTTCGCAGGACGCGAATGTGAGATAGGGGATGTTTACTTTTTTATGTGTACTAAAGCATAAGGAGGGTAATGTTCTCTATGGGGGTCTTACAAACTGATCACTTTTCTCAAGGAGGAGGACCACAACTATGCTAGTACTTGGTAGAAGACCTGGTGAATTTATAAAAATTGGTGATGACATCACTGTAAAGGTCGTTAAAAGTGAAGATGGACACCTTCGCTTAGCTATTGATGCCCCCAAACACGTAAAAATTACGCGTGGGGAACTATTAGATAACCAACAAAACAAATAGATACCTATTTGCTCATGGACGAGCGGTACTAAACTACGATGCAGGAAGCATCCTAGTTTCAGAACCGCCCGTCTTTTTTAATCTCGTTATTACTGGAACCCCCCATCCTAGGCAACGGGCCAGTTTCCATTAATATATAAATTTAAAATCTATCAGGTGGAAAAGGAAGTCCACCTACACATTCCAAGGAGGAAAATTAAATGATTATCAATCACAATATCACAGCATTAAACACACACCGTCAGTTAGGTGCAGCAACAAATGCACAAAGTAATTCTATGGAGAAATTATCTTCTGGGCAACGTATCAATAAAGCAGGCGATGATGCAGCAGGTTTGGCAATCTCTGAAAAAATGCGTGCACAAGTACGTGGTTTGGATATGGCATCAAAAAATGCACAAGATGGAATCTCTTTGATTTCAACTGCAGAAGGTGCATTGAATGAAACTCATGATATTCTACAACGTATGCGTGAGCTTGCTGTTCAATCAGCCAATGATACGAATACTGATATAGACCGTGGTGAATTGCAAAAAGAACTGGACCAGTTAGTGGAAGAAATCGATCGTATTGCAGGTAACACAGAATTTAATACTAAGAATCTTTTAGGTAAAAAAAATGATGAAGGAACTGCATTTACAGGAGAAGCACAAAAATTTACATTCCACATTGGTGCTAATGAAGGTCAGAGTATTGAGATATCAATCAACTCAATGGATTCAGGTAATATTGGTACTGATGCTGATACTAAATCGATTAGTTCATTGAAATCTGCTCCTGCAGGTGAAGGTACTGATGCTAAAGCAGGCGCACTTACAGAGCAAGGTACAGCAGATGCAGCTATTACTATTATTAATGATGCTATTGAAATGGTATCTACAGAACGTTCTAAATTAGGTGCTTCACAAAACCGTCTAGATCATACTATAAACAATTTGAACACTTCATCTGAAAACTTAACTGCTGCGGAATCTCGTATTCGTGACGTAGACATGGCAAAAGAAATGATGGAACAAACTAAAAACTCTATTCTTTCTCAAGCAGCACAAGCAATGTTAGCTCAAGCTAACCAACAGCCACAAAACGTACTTCAATTGTTACGTTAATCAATATTCGAGAGGGGCCTTTTCTGGTCTCTCTTTTTATTCTCCCCACTTTTCTCTTTCTCCCTCTTAAAACCTTTTCAATTCTACCGATATACCTAATAACAGTGAACTGAATAGTTGGAGGTGCGAGATGGTGAATGGTATTTCGGCTGATATTGGTCATTTGGCTCCACAGTCTTTTACTAAAAGTTCTGTTCCTATAAATGAGCAGGCTATGGTTCAGAACGTTATTCCTCAACAAGAACAGTCACCTATGACAGATGTACAAATGAAAGAGAAGCTTACAGAAACGATGGAAGCTATGAATAAATTTATAGGTCCGATGCATGCGTCTTTAAAATTCGAGCTTCACGAGGATCTAAATGAATATTATGTAACCGTGGTTGATGATGTAACAGGCAATGTGCTACGTGAAATTCCTCCAAAGAAGATGCTTGATATGTATGCAGCTATGGTAGAGAACATGGCTTTGTTTGTAGATAGAAAAGTTTAAGGATGTGAAAGAATGCGTATTTCCGGTTTAGCTAGTGGCATAGATACAGATACAATGGTTAAACAGCTAATGCAGGCTGAAAGAATCCCTTTAGATAAATTAAAACAAAATAAACAGACACTTGAGTGGAAACGTGATGATTACCGTTCTATCAATACACTGTTAACGAATTTTCGCCAAGATGTATTGAACATGAAGCTGAGTTCTTCCTATCGTTCCAGAACGACAAGCAGTACGAATGATGCAGCGGTTACAGCCACCGCAACATCTGGCGCGAGCGCAACCAGTTATCAATTATCCGATGTTAAGCTGGCCAAAGCGGCTTCTCTTACAACTAAAGTATTGTCCGGTACAAATCCTAAAATAGATTCCAGTAAACCCCTGGAGTCCATGTCGGGCAACTTTTCTTCAGCTATCGAATGGAAAACAGGTGTGGTAGAAACACAAAAGTTTACGGCCAACGGGTCACCCGTTGATCTTAAATTACCTGACACTGTAACTATTCAAAATGATCAAGTACAAATTAAAGTGGCAGGAAAAGTGTTGGAGCAATATTCGAAGGATGCCGATGGTAAGGACGTTAGAAATTATTCAATTGATAAAGGAATTATTACATTCGAAAATAATATACCTGCATCAGGGTCAGCCATCGAAGTAAACTATGTAACCAATAAAAAGGTAGAAAAAATCTCTATAGCTAAAGATGCCACAAGCTTTCAACTTTCTAAAGTAGCCATTAATGAAGGGTCTATGACCCTGAAAGTTGGGGGTAAATCTGTTACGGTTGACGAAAATGGAGACTTTAGTGTTGGTACTATATCTGGTACGGTAAATTTCAAAACAGGTAAGGTTGATCTTAAAACTGCTGCAAGTGAGGATATAGAAATAGAGGCTGAGTATACGAAAAAATATACTGCCATGAACATGAAGACTACAACCTCAAGTGGAGAGATGAGTGAAACATTCTTCATTACTTCTGATCAATCTCTGGATAACGTAATCAGTAAAGTGAATTCATCAAAGCTTGGATTAAACATGTTCTATGATTCATTTACAGACAAAATATCTATGACAAGAAAAGAAACAGGTACCTTTTCCACAGATTTGAAGGATATTCAAATAGATAATTCATCATTAGCTCAAGCCCTTCAATTGACTTCAGCTGATTACAAAGCCGGTTCCAATGCGTTATTAAAAATTAATGGTTTAGAGACTCAGCGGGCAAGTAACACATTCACTATGAATGGTGTCACATTCACGCTTAAGAGTGAATTTACTGAAGCGGTTACGGTTGGAATTAACAATGATACTACTAAAGTGTACGACAACATAAAGGGCTTTGTAGATAAATACAATGAATTAATTGCAACAATCCAAAGTAAGGTCAGCGAGGAACGTAACCGAAACTATTTACCTTTAACAGATGATGAACGTGATAGCTTGAGTGAAAAAGAGGTTGAGAAATGGGAAAATATTGCGAAGACAGGAATGCTGCGCAATGATTCTATTTTAAATGGAGCTTTAGATTCCATGCGGGGGAGCTTTTATAGCTCGGTTAATACATCAACAGGTATGTATTCATCCTTAAGCAGCATCGGAATCACGACAACCTCTGATTACATGGCAGGCGGTAAACTCGAAATCAATGAAACCAAATTAAAACAGGCTTTAGAGGATGATCCTGAAAGTGTAGAAGCTTTATTTGCTTCGGAGGATGGAATTCTATCAAAGCTGCAGAAAAATATATCTGCAGCTACTGACCAGCTGAAGGCAAGAGCGGGAACCTCATTGTCGACCAATGCTACGTTTACGATGGGAAGAGATTTAACCAATATTGATGATCGTATTAGTCGATTTGAGGACAGGCTAGTCCAGGTAGAGAATCGCTACTATAAACAATTCACTGCGATGGAAAAAGCAATTCAACAGGCAAACAGCCAATCAGGATATTTATCATCGATGTTTGCGACTGGTTAATAAAAAGGAGTGTACGTATAAATGGCAATACAAAATCCGTATCAGGCTTATCAAACGAATACTGTAACCACTGCTTCACCGGGAGAGTTAACGCTTATGCTGTATAATGGCTGCCTGAAATTTATTAAAGCCGCACGAGTTGCGATGGAGTCGAAGCAAATCCAGGCCAGACATGAGAATCTTCTAAAGGCGCAAAATATCATTAGTGAATTACGAATCACTTTAAATATGGATA
Source organism: Bacillus sp. E214 (assembly GCF_008087365.1). NCBI lineage: Bacteria > Bacillati > Bacillota > Bacilli > Caryophanales > Bacillaceae > Bacillus > Bacillus sp. E214. Next base: position 372,878 of record NZ_VENN01000002.1, read on the forward strand.
TGGCAATCTCTCAAAATATGATGGCGATGTATGATTATATCAACAGTCGGTTGATAGAGGCGAATACTAAAAATGATCCTGCTATGTTGGACGAGGCGGAGGAATTGGTTTTGGAGTTTCGTGATACATGGAAGCAGGCCATTCAACTCAATAGACGGAAGCAATATACCTCAGGAGGACATGCCTGATTCTAATAAAGAAGGGCTGAAAGATGAAGTAGATTGTTCATCTTTCGGCCCTTTTTCTTTCTATATTACTCTACTATATCTTGATCTTCTATATGAGTGATCCAAATATGATGCACACTATTAATAATACCAATCATGAGAATTTGCACAGATCCAAGAATGGCTAAGTTCAATCCTTGTAATCTTCCAGTTATGAAAGAATAGATGTTAAATATGATTAATACAACTAGTAAGCCATTCAGTATATGGATACTTTTACCCCTTTTCATTTCTCATCCTTCTTCCATTTTGATTAAAAACCCTTATGTGTTATTTATACCCATTATTGCCGATTATTTCTGTCATAGCAAGCGTTTTGTTGTATATTAAGAAATTTTTGTTCTTTTTAACGAATATTAGTGCTTAGGCAAACTAGGAAATTGTGTCTATTTCTTTATCACAAACTAATATTTGTAGGCAATTTACCGATAAAAAGAATAAGGAATTTGGACGGAGAGTGAACGCAATGCAGATTCAAGCAATCCATTCGGGGCATAGCTTAAACGGAAAAAGCAATCAATATTCAGTTGGACAGATTCAGTCTGTAACCATTAAAGAACGGGTATCCGCCAATACAGCTGTTGTTTCTTTAAAAGGTAAAGAGATGAGCATGACGTTTGAAAACGGAGTGCCGGCACAGAATAAGGCTCAAGTCGAGATTACGGGCATTGAAAATGACCAATTAACGGTTAAAACCCTTTCAACAAATCAGCCCGCAGCAGAAGGCCAGGCTCCTACCAAGGTTGAAGAAATTCTGAAAGCGGGCGGTGTTGATGCATCTAATAAAGACTTCCGTCAGGCTTTGCAAATTTTGCAGGAAAAAGGGTATCCGCTTTCTAAAGATAGTTTACAGACGATTCAGCGCTTTATGAACACAGAGGCGGGGACAGTGGAGCAAAAATTAGCTACCATTACGGCTTTGGCGGAACGTCAGTTAGAGGTACGCATGCCACAGTTGAAAGCAATTCACTCTGCCTTGCATGGTGAATCGATTGGGAAGATGGTCAGTGAGATTGGAAAAGAGCTTCCGGAGATTTCGAGGATTTCTACACCATCTATTCATCTGCCGATAACTACAATCCGCGATTTAAAATCAGCCATCATACACCAGCAGGATTCTGCCAAAATCACTGAACAGGTGATGAAATTTATAAAGGATTCACCAGATCTTTCTCAAGCTGAAAAGAGTGCCATCTTAAAATCTCTGCAGGCTGGTAAAGAAGCTTTACTTCAAACTCTTTCCCTCATTGATAAAAGCAAGGGAGCAGTCACTCCAGTGAATATGGAGGTTTCTGTTCATGGCAAGGAAGTAATGGATTTGATGAAAAGTGTTCAAAAGGATTCTTCCATGGCGATGGTATTTGCAAAAGCAACGGAATTTCTGAGTGGTGACTCTGCGAAACTATTTGAAGGTATTGAACGTCTGACAGGAGTGGTTGAAAAGGCAACAGAGCTTGTGTCCAAGGGTAGAGAATTATTAGCCCGCAAAGAACTAATGTCCGCTTTATCCACCCTGCAGGACGAAAACCCACAATTAATGGATGTAAAACCGGCCAACTCATTATCTGAATCTGAGCAGAATGCAATTAATCAGACTATCCAGGGTCTGAATCTCTCATCAAAAGATGTGATTGTTACTGAAATTAGTAAAAAGCTATCTCAGCTTACGATCGATTTTAAACATATAAAAAGAGAGATTACGAGAAACTTGGATCAGTCTATCAAAATGATGGAGCAAAAACAGCTCCAGGTTAAGCAGGTCTTGGAATCTACCATTAAGCAACTCGATCAAGCTATTTTAAAAGGTGAATTTATGCTTTATACCGATATGTCGACGGAGAAGAAGCTCCTGCAGGCTAGCAGCAGATTGCAGGAAGCAAAGAATTTGCTTATGAGTGGAAAGTTCCTTGAGGCGAATCAGATTGTGAAGGAAGTTAAAGCATCTGTAGAAGGTCTTTTGTTTAAACCGTCTGATGTTAAAGTTAAGCATTTTGTGGCAGGCATGACGAGTAATGTTGGTGAAGATGTATTTACTCAAGGTGCAAAGCCTGAGCAGTCTGGACGGAATGTGCTGGAGCTGATTCGAAAACTCGGGATGATGAATGAACAAGAGGTGGCGAAATCTGTTTTGAATGGAAAACAGCCGGAAATGCCGCAAACTGTAAAATCCTCTCTGCTTTCGATCTTGCAATCAGACCAGCTCAATCCAAAGCTGACTCAGCAGGTGGAACAGGCTGTTCAAAATCTAACCGGTCAGCAGCTTCTAGCTAAGCCTGACTCATCCGGTATGCAGAATCTGGCTATGCAGCTTCCACTTTTACTTCATAAGGAAGTTGAGAATGTAAAAGTATTTGTAAACTCTCAATCTGATAAGGATCAAATTGATTGGGAGAATTGCAGTCTTTACTTTGTGATGGAGACCAAGCGGCTTGGTGAGATTGGAATTTCGCTGACGGCGACCAATCGAAATTTGTTTCTAACCTTTAAAAGTGATAAGGAAGATTTGCAGCAATCCATGACTCGAATATCGGATTCATCGCTTGATCGGTTCAAGGAAATTGGTTATTCGATTGGCTCGGTTCAATTTAAACCGATGACCGTGGAAACGAAGAATTCAGAACGAGAGGCAAGTCCAACAGCCCAAACAGCCTTTACGAAAAAGGGGTATGACATAACGATATGAGACAGCAATATTTCAATCAAATGAACCGTAAAAAAATGAATGGACCGACCGCAGCTGTCATCAGGTACGATGAACAAAATGGAGAGGCACCGCAGCTAGTCGCTCAGGGAACTGGGGAAGTAGCCAGAAGGATTATTGAAACGGCTAAGAAAAATGATATTCACCTGCAGGAGGATGAGTCATTGGTCAGCCATCTTTTGGACATTGACCTTGGAGATTCGATTCCTCCGCAGCTTTATGCAGTGATTGCTGAAATCCTCCTTTTATTAGAAGAGCTCGATAAACAATATAACTAGCCCGTCGATATATAAAATAAGAGGATATGGAGGTTTTTGTGAATGGAATTTTTAACAGAGGAACTTATTGTGCAAAAATCATCTCAGGAATTAACGGCATTGCTGTATGAAGGACTATTAACCAATTTATATGAGGCCATTGATCAAATAGATGAGTCTAATTTATTCCAGGCTAATAAAAGCCTGCAAAGGGCCAGTGATATCGTTCATCGACTTGGTGTGGGACTTCGGTATGAAGCAGGCCCAATTACGGAGAATTTGGACACCCTCTATAATTTCCTGGCTGATGAGCTGATCCGGGTAAATCTAACTAAGAATACGGATAGCATTTCATTTCTGATCAAAATCGTTGAGACCCTATCCACTGCCTGGAATGATGCCATGCAACTGAAAAATAATGCAAAGGCTGATTCGTTAATTAAGATGGTATCGGCCTATGAAAATAACGTGATGAGGAAAAAATTCTAATAGAATGAGGGAGCATTTCCATGAAAATTAATCATAATATATCTGCCTTGAATGCCTATCGTAATCTATCAACTAATACAACCAATACAAATAAAAGCTTAGAAAAGCTATCATCTGGGCTTCGTATTAATAAAGCTTCGGATGATGCAGCGGGACTAGCTATTTCAGAGAAAATGCGTTCACAAATTCGCGGTCTAAATATGGCGGAACGAAATGCCCTTGATGGAGTTTCTCTCATTCAAACAGCAGAAGGCTCCTTGTCATCTGTCCATGAAATGCTGCAGCGTATGAGAGAGTTAACGGTTCAAAGCGCGAATGGGACGTATACGAATGAAGATCGTGAAGCCATCCAGGAAGAGTATAATCAGCTTACAGCAGAAATTGATCGTGTTAGTGAAACGACTGAGTTTAATAGTGCGAAGCTATTAGATGGAAGCCAATCTGAATTTAGTTTTCAAATAGGCGCTAATGCAGGCCAAACGATTGAGTTAACGATAAATAAAATGAATGCTGAAGAACTCGGATTAGGAACCGCAGCTGCACCATTAAATGTAAAAACAGCAGAGGCTGCGAATGCTGCTCTTTCAAAAATTGGTGCAGCGATCGCGGCCGTTTCTGCAGAGCGCTCCAACTTAGGTGCGATGCAGAATCGTCTGGAGCATACGATTACGAATTTACAAACAATGAGTGAAAACGTAACCTCTGCAGAATCACGGATTCGTGATGTAGATATGGCTCTTGAGATGACCGAGTTCACAAAGAATAATATTTTAAATCAGGCAGCACAGGCCATGTTAGCACAAGCCAACCAACTTCCACAGGGTGTGCTACAATTATTGAAGTAACAAAGTTGAGGTGATCTCATGGAGGTACAAAGAGTAGGCAGGACTGGTTTGCAAAAGGTTAGTTCTAAGGAAGAGGTAGCGAAGGATTCCATTGCCTTTAAAGAGGTTATGGGAACCAGGCGCAATGATTTGACTCTTGAGCGATTGACACGGAAAATGCAGGAGATTGAGGAGCAGGGCAAGAGGCTCGGTGAAACTCAGTCGGTTGATCATTTGCGAAAATATAAGAAGCTTGTGAAAGAATTTTTAGATGATGCCGTAAAAAATGGGCTGCAATTAGAGGAGCATCGCGGTTTTAATCATCGTGGATCAGCAAAGGTGTATAAGCTTGTAAAAGAAGTGGATAAAAAGCTGGTTGACCTCACAAATGCTGTCCTTGATAAGGAAGATAAACGTATACATTTATTAGGCATGATTGGCGAAATCCAAGGAATGCTCATTAATATTTATACGTAATGGGGGTTTGGCCTTGGCTTTTACCGAAGTCAGGGCTTTTTTAAATGAGAGACAGAGGAGCTCGGTTTATGATGAGTGCACTGCGGGAATATTTTCAGGTAACAAGGGAAGCGATAGAGGTATTAAGTGATTTGAGCTGGGAAAAAGACCGCGAGATCGCTATTTCTAGGCTGGATGAAATCATTCGTATTCGGGAAAGTCTGCAAAAAGATATACAGCCTCCTTTTACTGACGAGGAAAAAAAGCTTGGCGAGTTATGTGTGAAGCTGAATGAAGAACTGGCGAAAGCAATGGCCAAACGGAGAATGGAAGTGGCTCGGAACCTTAAAATGGTACGGGAGCAAAAGCAGCATAATCAAAAATATGCCAACCCCTATGAGGCGATTTTAACAGATGGAGTTTATTACGATAAGAGGAAATGATTACCTCAAATGAATTATCATGAGAAGTAGTGCTTTTTTGTTGTTGAATAGGGTATACTATATATGAATTCCTTGAAAATCCTGAATATTTAAACTTAAACAAATTGTCGATATAGGCAGGATTTTTAAAAGGGATTAGAGAATATTAATAGTTATAGAGTAGAAAAGGAGGACTCACTTATGAATTATAACATTCGTGGTGAAAACATTGAGGTAACTCCAGCAATCAGAGAATATGTAGAGAAAAAAATCGGAAAATTGGAAAGATATTTTACAGAAACACCTGATGCAAACGTACATGTCAATCTGAAGGTGTACAATGATAAAACAACAAAAGTTGAAATCACTATTCCGCTACCTAACCTAGTGCTACGTGCAGAGGAAACAAATACAGATATGTATGCAGGTATCGATTTAATTAACGATAAATTGGAAAGACAAATTCGTAAATATAAAACAAAAGTTAACCGTCGTTCTCGTGAAAGCGGTAAAGAGTTATTCACTTTTCCAGCTGGAGAAGTCGGTGTTGAGCAAGAAGAGGATGATAAATTAGAAGTTGTGCGTGTGAAACGCTTTGATCTTAAACCAATGGACAGCGAAGAAGCAATTCTTCAAATGGACATGCTAGGACACAATTTCTTCATCTATACTGATGCAGAAACTGACGGCACTCACATCGTTTACAAACGTAAAGATGGCAAATACGGCTTAATTGAAGCACAAAGCTAATTTTATACTTGATAATGGGCAGCTCCTGTAAGGGGGCTGCTTTTTCATTGAATGATCGTGATCAGAAAATGGGCATAAATCCATCTCGTTCAATCAAAACTTGAACTTATTGAAACCTCATCTATGGAGGCACCTAGTCTACTATGTTTGTGTATCAATTCTATTATAATTAGAAATCAGCCTAACCATTTATGAGGAAACCTCTCTTCAATATTTAAGCCCTTGATGCAATTTCTCTATCAAAATTTCAAAGCTCAGTTATGAACTTAAGTATATTTTGAGGTAAAATAACCCAAAAATATCATGTGTGTACACACTCCTTCTGTTGTTTTGTCCATTTGTAAGTGTTACTATTAATGTGAAATTTAAAAATATGAACGATTATTAATCTATATCATTCTAGGGCTAATGAACCCTGTACAGATAAGAGGAGAGACTGCTTAATGGGGATTTTGAATAAATTGTTTGACCCTAATAAATCTGAGCTTAAACGCCTGAATAAGGCTGCAAATAAAATAGAAGCTTTGGCATCTGCCATGGAAGCTTTGTCTGATGAAGAACTGTCTGCTAAAACAACAGAATTTCAAGAACGTTACGCGGGTGGAGAGAAACTCGATGATATACTGCCTGAGGCATTTGCAGTAGTCAGAGAAGCATCACGCCGTGTCCTTGGCATGTATCCTTTCCAGGTTCAATTAATGGGGGGTATCGCCCTTCATGAAGGTAATATTTCTGAGATGAAAACAGGGGAAGGTAAAACATTGACCTCCACTATGCCTGTTTACTTAAATGCGATTACTGGTAAAGGTGTTCATGTCATTACAGTCAATGAATACTTAGCAAGCCGTGACGCCACTGAAATGGGGCAATTATTTAACTTCCTTGGGCTTTCAGTCGGCTTGAATCTTACTGGAATGAGCCGTGAAGAGAAACAGGAAGCGTATAATGCCGATATTACCTATGGTACAAATAACGAGTTTGGGTTTGATTATTTACGTGACAATATGGTGCTGTATAAGGAACAGATGGTACAGCGTCCGCTTCATTATGCTGTAATAGATGAGGTTGACTCCATCCTGATTGATGAAGCACGTACGCCATTGATTATCTCTGGTTCCGCTCAAAAATCAACTCAGCTTTATATACAGGCAAATGCTTTTGTCCGTACTTTATCAAAAGAAAGAGATTACACATACGACGAAAAGACAAAAGGTGTTCAGCTAACTGAAGAAGGAATGAGCCGTGCTGAAAAAGCATTTGGCATTGATAATTTATTCGATATTAGCCATGTTGCCTTGAACCATCATATTAACCAGGCGTTAAAAGCGCATGTTTCCATGCATTTGGATGTGGATTATGTGGTTCAGGATGGCGAGATTGTCATCGTTGACCAATTTACCGGCCGTCTAATGAAAGGACGCCGTTATAGTGATGGCTTGCATCAGGCGATCGAAGCGAAAGAAAACCTCGATATCCAGAATGAAAGCATGACGCTTGCGACGATTACGTTCCAAAACTACTTCCGTATGTATGAAAAGCTTGCCGGTATGACTGGTACAGCGAAAACAGAGGAAGAGGAATTCCGTAATATTTATAATATGAATGTTATTGCGATTCCAACGAACCGCGACATCGTGCGTGATGACCGTGCAGATTTGATTTTTGCCTCTATGGAAGGGAAATTCAAAGCGGTCGTTGAGGATATCGCTGAACGCCATGCGAAGGGTCAGCCAGTATTGGTTGGTACAGTAGCGATTGAAACGAGTGAATATGTATCTGAATTATTGAAGAAAAAAGGAATTCCGCATAGTGTCCTGAATGCGAAGCAGCATGAACGCGAAGGAAATATCATCCTTGATGCCGGTCAGCCAGGTGCCGTAACAATTGCTACGAATATGGCGGGCCGTGGTACAGATATCAAGCTTGGTGAAGGTGTGAAGGAAGTCGGCGGTCTTGCCGTTATTGGTACGGAGCGCCATGAAAGCCGCCGTATTGATAATCAGCTGCGTGGACGTTCCGGTCGTCAGGGAGACCCTGGGGTTACACAATTCTATCTTTCATTAGAGGATGAATTGATGCGCCGTTTTGGATCTGACAATATTAAGAGCATGATGTCCCGTCTCGGTATGGAGGATGACCAACCGATTCAAAGTAAAATGGTATCTAAAGCCGTTGAATCTGCGCAAAAACGAGTTGAAGGTAATAACTATGATGCCCGTAAACAATTGCTTGAATATGATGATGTACTTCGTCAACAACGTGAGATTATTTATAAGCAGCGTTTTGATGTACTATCAAGTGAGAATCTGCGTGAAATCGTAGAGACTATGATTCGTTCCTCTCTGCAGCGCAATGTCTATGCCTTTGCGCCTGATGTGGAAAGCGAAGAGTGGAATATTGAAGGATTGCTTGATTATGTCTATGCCAACCTTCTGCCTGAAGGTACTTTTAATGCTGAGGAATTAAAAGAGCTTGATGGGGAAGAATTGATTGAATTAATTTATGGCAAAATCATTGAAAAATACAATGAGAAGGAAGAAGAGCTTTCTTCTGAGCAAATGCGTGAGTTTGAAAAGGTAATTGTATTGCGTGCGGTTGATAGCAAGTGGATGGATCACATTGATACAATGGAACAATTGAGACAAGGTATTCATTTACGTGCCTATGCTCAAATCAATCCGCTCAATGAATATCAGCAAGAAGGCTTTGCGATGTTCGAAGCCATGGTTTCTGCGATTGAGGATGATGTGGCTAAATACATCATGAAAGCTGAGATCCGCAATAATCTAGAGCGTGAAGAGGTTGTGAAAGGACAGGCTGTTAATCCGAAGGGTGATGAAGGAGAGACAGTCAAGAAGAAACCGAAACGTAATGAAGAATCCGTTGGACGAAATGCTCCATGTCCATGCGGTAGCGGTAAGAAATATAAGAATTGCCATGGAAGATAAATAAGACATGTCAGTATCTTTAGATGACGTTGACGCGTATAATAAGATATGTTAAATAAAGAGGGACGGCTAAAGGATAGGCCGGCTCTCTTTTTCCTGAAAAGGAGATTTAAATTGTGAGTAACAAGCTTTGTAAAAATAGATGAGGTGAACGTAAATGGAAATAGCAGAAATTCGTAACGAGTTAGAAAAAACAGCCACACGTTTGGCGGACTTTAGGGGGTCTCTTTGACTTAGAAGAAAAAGAAGCCCGTATTATGGAATTGGACGAGATCATGTCCGAACCATCATTTTGGAATGACCAAGCGAAAGCGCAGGGAATTATTAACGAGGCAAATGGCTTGAAGGATCAAGTGGGCGAATTTAATGCATTAAATGAGTCATACGAGAATTTGGATTTGACCTTTGAATTAATTAAGGAAGAGCCAGATGTAGATCTCCAGGAAGAACTGGAGAGCGAGCTTATGGAACTATCCGAGAGATTGAATGCGTTTGAGCTTCAGCTGTTATTGAGTGAAGAATATGACAAGAATAATGCCATTTTAGAGCTTCATCCAGGTGCAGGCGGAACGGAATCTCAGGATTGGGCATCCTTACTGCTGCGTATGTATACAAGATGGGCTGAAAAGAAAGGCTTCAAGGTAGAAACACTTGATTATCTTCCTGGTGATGAAGCTGGAGTTAAAAGCGTAACGCTAGGCATTCGAGGCCACAATGCGTATGGCTATTTGAAGGCAGAAAAAGGCGTACACCGCCTAGTACGTATCTCGCCGTTTGACTCCTCAGGACGTCGTCATACCTCTTTCGTTTCCTGTGAGGTAATGCCTGAATTCAATGATGAGATTAATATCGAAATTCGTACAGAGGATTTGAAAATTGATACGTATCGTGCGAGCGGTGCCGGTGGTCAGCATATCAATACAACAGATTCTGCCGTTCGGATCACTCATTTACCAACGAATACAGTGGTCAGCTGCCAAACTGAGCGCTCCCAAATCAAGAACCGTGAAACAGCTATGAAAATGCTGAAATCCAAGCTTTATCAACTGGAAATCGAGCAACAAGAAGCTGAATTGGCAGAAATTCGTGGAGAACAAAAGGAAATTGGCTGGGGAAGTCAAATCCGTTCCTATGTATTCCATCCATATTCCATGGTTAAGGACCACCGTACAAATGCAGAAACCGGGAATATTCAGGCTGTCATGGATGGAGATTTAGATATGTTCATCGATGCTTATTTACGTTCAAAATTATCCTAATTCATATAGAATTTTTAAAGGATCAGCTAAGATATAGCTGGTCTTTTTTTTTTTTTTTTTGGTTAATTTTTTAATTATTTTGTAATTTCTGTAACTTTTATCCGTTTTATACGGTATTATTAATAGGTGTAATTTTTGAAAGGACGGGATGGTATGAATGAAACGGCTCTTGAAGTGAAGTCATTAACGAAAAAGATTGGCAGCACTGTTATTGTCAATGATGTTAGTTTCAGCGTTAAAAAGGGTGAAATTTTTGGACTGCTTGGTCCGAATGGTGCTGGTAAGACAACGATTATCAGAATGATTGCCAGTCTAATTAATCGTACGAACGGCCAGGTTCTTATTAATGGCCATGATCTGGATAGGGATTTTGAAGGGGCAATGCATGATTTAGGGGCAATTGTAGAGAATCCGGAGTTTTACAAATATATGACCGGCCGAAAGAATATGATCCATTATGCCCGAATGGCCAAAGAAAAGATTAAAAAAGAGCGGATTGATGAAGTTGCTCGCTTGGTAAAGCTTGACCATGCGATGGACAAGAAGGTAAAGACCTATTCGCTGGGAATGAGACAGCGTCTTGGGGTTGCGCAGGCTGTGCTGCATCGTCCTCAGTTATTAATCCTCGATGAACCAACAAACGGATTGGACCCACAAGGAATACGAGAATTCCGTGATTATTTACATCAATTAGCCAATGAAGGAATAGGTGTGCTAATTTCCTCTCATTTATTATCCGAGATGCAATTAATGTGTGATCGTTTTGCCGTTATTGAGAAAGGAAAGCTCATACATATAGAAAACAATATTATAGAGGAAAAAGAGGAAGATTTAAGAGAAGTGGTTTTCTCCATCAATAATGTATTGGCAGCAGTCAATGTAATTAAAGAGCAATTTTCAAGTCTGAATATTGTAAAGCAGGATAAAAAGATGATTACCCTCCAGGCAACACGCGAAGATATTGCCAAAGTAAATCGACAGTTAAATGAAGCAGAAGTAGATGTTTATGAAATTAATGTTGTGAAGAAAACGCTTGAAGATCGATTCTTCGAGATTACAGAGCAAGAGGAGGTGCGAGTATGATTTCATTGATTAAAAATGAATGGATGAAAATTTTCTCTAAAATGTCTTCGTATATATTTATCGGCTTTTTGCTAGTTGCTCTAGTAGGGAGTGCTATTCTAGTAAAGACCATGAATAATGCAGATGATTGGAAAGTGAAGGAAGAGAATAACATACAGTCCCAGCAAGCTGTTTTGGATGATCCGAAGACGTCTGAGGAAGAAAAAGAGTGGATTCAAGAAGATATTGCCCGAAGTCAGAAATTATTGGATACTGGTATCAATCCTAACCAAGAAACAAGTTGGACCTTTATGGTCAATTGGGTTACGTCAATCGCATCTTTTGTGACCTTATTTGCTGTTATTATCTGCAGCGCCTCAGTGTCCGCGGAGTTCTCTGATGGAACAATTAAGCAATTATTAATTCGTCCGCATCGGCGCTGGAAAGTTCTTCTCTCGAAATATATAACAACTTTATTATATGCAGCTACAATGGTGGTTGTATTAAGTGTTGCAGGATACCTTGTCGGGTTAATTTTCTTTGGTTCAGCATCATTCACAGATAAGATGATCGACCCTACAAGTTTTGACGAAGTGATAACATTAGAAGCAGGCCCATACTTTTTTGAGCTTATGCTATATTGGGTTCCAGGCTTCCTCATCATTATTACGATGGCTTTTATGTTGAGCACTTTGTTTAAAAGCCAGGCAATCGCAGTCGGTATTTCTGTTTTCATCTTGTTTGCTTCTTCAACCTTAAATATGTTAATCACCTCCCTTGTTGAACGATATGAATGGTTAAAATTTGTTTTGTTCCCTCACATAGATTTGAGAAGATATATTATGGAAAGTGCGCCTATGTTTGAGGGAGCGACGGTAGGTCTCTCACTCGGTGTGTTGGCTGCTTACTATGTACTGTTTATCGCGATAACCTTTATTGTTTTCAATAAGAAAGATATTTCGATTTAATCTACAATAGGTGCCCTTTATAGGGTGCCTTTTTCTTTGCCATTTGGCGCGGTTATTGTCTGACTTTTTCATCTTTTATTGCCTTTCATTGTTTCATGTCGGAATTTCGTATAGAATGAATATACTTTATTAAATGTTTAGACGGAGGCTTTTGCAATTGTGAAGAAAAAAAGAAACGCACAGAAGGAATCGCATCCTTACTTCAATCTAATTAAGGATTATTTATATGTTCTGATCGGCTCTGCCATTGTGGCCATCTCCTTTAATATGTTTTTATTGCCGACAAAAGTTGCATCCGGTGGGGTCAGCGGAATCAGTACGATTACGTATAATGTATTCGGATGGGAGCCGGCCTTTGTACAATGGGCCTTTAATATTCCGCTATTTATAGCTGGGGTTATTCTGCTTGGTACGCATTTTGGAATTAAAACAGCTGTAGGAACGATCTTTTTCCCATTCGTTGTTTTCCTGACGAGTAACTGGTCTCCATGGACTCAGGATCCTTTATTGGGAGCTTTATTTGGTGGGATTGGTGTTGGATTGGGACTTGGGATAGTATTCCTTGGAAAAGCTTCAACCGGCGGTACCGATTTAGCGGCGCAAATTGTTAATAAATATACCGGGCTTTCTTTAGGAACCTGTGTTGCCGCCATTGATGGTTTAATCGTACTGGCTGCTTGTCTTGTATTTGATATCGAGCAAGGTCTATATGCATTGATTGGGCTATATGTAACGAGCAAAACTATTGATTTAGTCCAAGTCGGCATTAATCGCTCTAAAACGGTTATGATTATTACCAATCATGAAACAGAAGTAAGACGAGCTATTTTGGAAGAAGTGGATCGCGGGGTTACAAGAATATCTGCCCATGGCGGTTATACAGAGAGTGAACGTCCAGTATTAATGTGTGTAATCGATCAAACTGATTTCACAAAACTGAAACAAGTAGTTCAACGTATTGATGACCAGGCATTTGTCGTCGTGATGGATGCTGCCGAGGTACTTGGAGAGGGTTTTAAAAAAGCCTAGATACAGCTAAAATAAGGGCATACAAACGTTTTCCTAATATTGGGAGGGGACTTCCTTGAAGAACTATTTGCATTTTGGCATAGCAGTTGTTATCATTGCCCTTGTTGGTTGTACAACTCATTCGGGTACTGAGAAAAATGAAACAGCCTCATCCACTCCGATTTCGATTGCTAATGATGGAAGTGAAGCGGCAAAGATTTATGAACAAAAATGTTCAAATTGCCATGGAGACACACTTGAAGGCCGAATTGGTCCTGGGTTGGTTTCTGTAGGTGAAAAATTATCCGTGCAAGAAATTGAAGCAATCATTAATGATGGGGCACCTGCCATGCCAGGCGATTTGATTGCAGAGGATGATGCTAAAAAAGTGGCTGAATGGCTTAGCAATAAGCAGTGAAGTATTTTAATAGAATTTACCAAACCGGAGGAGATTATCTTACCGGTTTCTGTTTGTCCTTTAATTAATTGAATAGGTTAAATGACCTCTTCTTTAAGATTGCAACTTGAGTACATTGAACCACAGGCATAGTTAATACTATATTTACGGTATCTGACAAAAAAGGTAATAGAGTTGAAATATAAATGTAATATAAACGTGGTTTTTCTGACATTTTATGATGTTATAATAAAATCGTGACAAAAGATGGATTTTTCCATCATAAAACAAGAAATAACGACACCTGTCGATAAAGCATAGAGGTACTATACACAACATGAAGGTAGAAAAAGGTGAAAACGACATGATAGAAATGATTAATGTTCAAAAGACATATCCTAATGGCGTTTCAGCAGTCAAGGGCCTAAATGTAAAAATCAAATCAGGAGAATTTGTTTACGTTGTTGGGCCAAGTGGCGCAGGGAAGTCTACATTTATTAAGATGATGTACCGCGAAGAAAAACCGACAAGTGGTACGATCATGATCAATGGCAGGAATATTGCCAATATCAAAAACTCGAAGGTGCCTCTTTTAAGAAGAGATATCGGGGTAATTTTCCAGGATTATAAACTGTTGAATAATCTTACAGTCTATGAAAATGTAGCCTTTGCTCTGGAAGTAACAGAGGAAAGACCACAGGTCATTAAGCAAAAGGTTATGGACGTGCTTGATTTAGTTGGTTTAAAGCATAAGGTTCGTATGATTCCAACTGAATTGTCCGGTGGAGAACAACAAAGGGTAGCGATTGCCCGATCCATCGTTCGCTCGCCTAAGCTGGTAATTGCAGATGAGCCGACTGGTAACCTGGATCCAGAAACATCATGGGAAATCATGAAGATTTTCGAAGAAATCAATAGTCTCGGTACAACAGTTGTGATGGCAACGCATAATAAAGAGATTGTTAATACACTACAACATAGAGTTATTGCGATAGAGAATGGATACATCGTGCGTGATGAACAGAAGGGGGAATATGGCTATGAACTTTAGAACCTTCCTCCGACATATAAAAGAAAGCTTCAAAAATATTGGCAGAAACGGCTGGATGACATTTGCTTCTGTCAGCGCCGTAACAGTTACACTATCTTTAGTTGGTGTATTTGTTGTTATTATGATGAACTTAAATAACTTTGCCAGCAGCATTGAGAGTGATGTTGAAGTACGTGTCCATGTGGATCGCACTGCTACTGAAGAACAAAGGATTCAACTTGAGAGTAATCTAGAAAAATTAGGGGAAGTAGATTCTATTACTTTTTCCCCGAAAGAAGATGAATTAAACAACCTGATTGAAAATATGGGTGATCAGGGAAGTGCCTTTGAACTCTTTGAGCAGGACAATCCTCTGAACGATGTATATATCATCAAAACATATCGCCCTGACGATGTCGCAAAGGTTGCGGAAGAAGCAGGAAAAATGGATTATGTTGAAACTGTCAAATACGGACAAGGCTTCGTTGAAAAAATGTTTAAAATAGTCGATACATCACGGAATGTAGGGATTGTTTTAATCGCAGCCTTGTTATTTACGGCGATGTTCTTGATATCCAATACGATTAAAATTACCATCTTCGCAAGAAGACGTGAAATTGAAATTATGAGATTAGTAGGTGCCACAAATGGATTTATCCGTTGGCCGTTTTTCCTTGAAGGATTATGGCTCGGCATCATGGGATCTATTATTCCAATAGCGATTATTGCTGTAGGGTATAAGTTCCTTTACGATAATTTTGCATTAGGTTTAACCATTGATTACATGAGCCTACTTCCATACAATCCATTTATCATTCAGGTCTCCCTATTGATTGTCCTGTTTGGAGCTTTGATTGGTATTTGGGGAAGTTTAATGTCGGTTCGTAAGTTTTTGAAAATATAACCATCTAAATTTCAAACATTATCAATTGTGCCCCTTGTAACAAAGGGGCCTACATAGAATAGACAGATTGTGTTACCTAGTATGAAAGGGGAAAGTCACGTGAAGAAGACCATTGTTGCATTAAACACAGCGCTAGTGCTGGGTTTTGCTGGCCTCTTTGGAGGCAGTGTTCAAGCAGCATCCATTGATTCTTTACAACAAAAGAAGAATAACATCCAAGAAAAGAAATCAGCTGTTGAAACAGATATCTCAGAAGCAAACGGTAAAATCAATCAGATTGAATCTCAAAAAGCTGAAGTAAAAGCAGAACTTAATAAATTACAAAAATCAATAACTGAAACACAAGAGAAAATTAAAGAGAAAAATAGCCAAATTACTTCAACACAAGAGAAAGTTACAAGTTTAAAAGAAAGCATTAAAGAAATTGAGGCCAGAATTGAAACTCGCAATGAGATTTTAAAAGAACGGGCTCGCTCCTACCAGCAAAATGGTGGAGGAGTGAATTATTTAGAGGTTGTTTTTGGAGCCAGCAGTTTTGGTGAATTTGTTGAACGTGTAGGTGCTGTATCCACTATTATGCAAGCGGATAAGGATATCTTAACGGAACAAGAAAATGATAAAGCTGACTTGGTTGCAAAAAAAGAAGAAGTTGAAGATAAGCTCAATAAATTAAATGCAATGAAACAAGAGCTGGTAACTATAAATGAAAAGCTTGATGGCCAGAAGGTCGAAAAAAATAAATTAATGGCTATTCTAAAATCCGAACAGGCTGAACTTGAAGAAGAAAAACTAAGCCTGGAGGAGGAAAAGCAATTATTGGCGAGTCAAGCAGAAGCTGTGAAAAAAGCCATTCAACAAGAAAAGGACCGTCAGGCAGAAGAAGCTAAAAAGGTTTCTGCAAGCACAGGCGGGGGAAATGGTAATACAGTATCTGCGCCGGCCATTACGTCCGGTAAATTTATGCGCCCTGCAGCAGGATATGTATCCTCAGGATTTGGCGGAAGATGGGGAAGAAACCATAATGGGATTGATATTGCCAAGTCAGGTACAGTTCCAGTCGTAGCTTCGGCAGCCGGTGTCGTAACAAGGTCAAATTTTTCAAGTTCCTATGGGAATGTTATCTACCTGTCGCACTATATAGATGGACAAGTTTATACAACAGTCTATGCCCATTTGAGATCAAGAAATGTTTCTGAGGGTCAAACAGTAAGTAAGGGCCAACAAATCGGAATCATGGGAAATACGGGTCGCTCATTTGGACAGCATTTACATTTTGAATTATACGTAGGTGAATGGACTGCTTCTAAAAAGAATGCTGTAGATCCATTGAAATATTTAAGTGGTATGTAAGTTGAAAGATGCACGTAACGCAGTTCTATATTGAACTGCGTTTTTTTATTCATGGGGTAAATGTGAATATGCTAGCAAAGAAACCCGAAATATGTCGGTTTACCTACTATTTTGGTGGATAAATAAAGTGTACTATTTAGACAACGCCTGCTAAAATTTGTATTATGGTATAAAATTTTACAAATAGTGAGGTGTGGCATGGAGGGTGTTATTTTGAAGGATTATCTGATCAAGGACGATCAACAGTTTACTGATTTTATCAGTAAACAAAAAGAACTCTATGATCCTACACAAATCGATTTACATAGTATTATATTTTCACTGAATGATTTATTTCCTAATAACTATGAAAAACAGAAATATTTTCTGAAGGAATATTATATCAATTGCAGAGATGCTATAAAACCTCACATTTTAATGGAATACTTTACGATGCAGGGGGATACGAAAGAAGTAGAATCCCTCCTTCAAACTGAGAGAGAATTCGACAGTCCGGAGATGAGGACATGGCTCTCAATCTATTCCATCCTAAGTAAGCGAAGAGATGGTCTTTTAACTGGTACGGATTTAATTGATGCCATTTTTAAGGTGAAGAATACGAGTAATGAAACGCTTATTCTTTCATTAATTATTCATCTATATGGAATCAGCGAAACAGGCCTATATGAACCTTTTCATAAGGTCAGGCGTGTTATCGTACCAATGGTTGAATTAATGGATAATGATTTCCTGCGTGAATCATATTCAATCCGTTTGGCTGAGATGGAAGTTCTCACCTACCTGTATATGAATAAAATTGATCTCTGCAGAGAAAAATGCATGAAAGTGATTGAAAGACGCGAATTGGAAGTATATTTTCCTGTTATCTATTCCGTTTTCTATCACACATTGGGTCAATCCTTTATGTTTGAAAATTATCAGGTGGCAAAATACTGGCTAAATAAATCAATGGCTACTTTAAGTTCCCTGCCAGCCGATATACAATCCAAAAGGATGAGTTTTTTAATAAATACTATAGAGTTTTTGAACTCTTTTTGGGGAGTCGATACTGACTCAATACCAAAGGATGAAGCAGAAAAAGCCCATCGCTATCTTGTAACAGGACGAACAGAAGAGGCTTTGCATATATTAGATAATCTGAAAAAAGAGAATGGGTATTTAACTTCGTATCAGCTGTTTTTTTATAGCATCGCAACTGATAATGAAAAATTAATGCAAGTTGCCAGAGATGTTTTTACATCAAACTCAAACTTTTTTTATCTTCAACTATTGAACTCCGAGAATGTACATAGATACAAAGCAAGATTGGGAGGTGAATAGGTTTATGAAGCGAATAGCTGGGTTTGTCATCACGTTATGTATACTGACTTGCGCTTTTGGAAGTGCTGCAGTATTTGCTAAAGATCCAGGACCGATTGCTCCGGGTGCCAGTCAAAAATTAGATAAATAATCATACTATGTACAAGCCTTTCATACTGTATATAGTAGGACTAAGCATTGCACATTTATACGTGCAGTGCTTTTTTAATTGATAGAACTATGAAAGGAGCGATCTATGAAAAATAAATGGTACTGGTTATTTTCTGTAGCCATCTTTCTATTAGTTGTTACAATCGCTGGCTTGTGGTGGAAGTATGTGACATTGGAGAATACGCTTGAATCGAAGAATCAAAAAGAGAATCAGGCTGATTCCTGGCCCCAGTTTGATAAAGTACGACAGGCATATGATATTATTACGTCTAATTACGTAGAGCGTATAGATGGAGGGCAGCTGACTGAGGGAGCTATTAAAGGGATGCTTGGGGAGCTCAAAGATCCATATTCGGTATATATGGATGAAGAGACTTCGTCACAGTTTCAACAAACATTGGATTCCAGGTTTCAGGGAATTGGAGCTGAGATAAGTTTTATGGACGGGAAGTTTATCATTGTGTCACCATTTAAAAATTCCCCGGCCGAACGATCCGGTATAAAACCTGGTGATGAAATTATCCGTATTGATAGTAAGGATGTTAAGGGATTGGAACTATATGATGTTGTTTCCCTGATACGTGGGAAGATTGGAACTAAAGTGACGATAGACATTAAAAGAAACGGCAATGATCAGCCAATCACGTTTTTAGTGGAGCGTGATGAGATTCCGATTGAAACAATCCACACGGCTATAAAGAAAGTAAGGGATAAAAAAATTGGTTATATCCAAATCACCTCATTCAGTGAAGAAACTGCAGAGGATTTTCTGGAAGATCTAAAAGGTCTGGAAGAGGATAAGGTGGATGGACTTTTGATTGATGTAAGGGGAAATCCTGGAGGACTGTTAACAAGTGTTCAGGAAATCCTGGAGGTATTTGTAACGAATGAACATCCTTATATTCAAATTCAAGAGCGAAATGGCAAAAAGAATAAATTTTTCTCTACTTTAAAAAGTGAGAAGGAGTACCCGATTGCTGTGCTTATTAATAAGGGAAGCGCATCAGCTTCAGAAATATTTGCCGGTGCCATGCAGGAAGCGGAAGGTTATCCATTGATTGGCGAGAAAACATTTGGAAAAGGGACTGTTCAGCAGCCTGTTTCAATGGGGGATGGTAGTACCATTAAGTTAACCTTCTATAAATGGCTGACACCAAATGGTACGTGGATTCATAAAAAGGGTATTGCTCCGACGATGTCCGTTCATCAGGATAGCTACTATACCTTACAGCCCCTTGTTGTTACGGGAGACCTGCGGAAGGATATGAATAATAAACAGGTGAAGACACTGCAGCAGATGTTAGAGGGATTGGGATATGCACCAGGGCGTACAGATGGTTATTTTAGCAGTAAGACAGAGAAGGCTGTCCTAGCCTTTCAGCGGATGCATAAATTGCCGGTTACAGGGAGTGTTGATCAGGATGTCGCAGCTAAGCTCCAGCAGGCCGTAGTGGATAAGATTAAGGATGAAAAAAATGACCGTCAGCTGCAAACTGGTTTAAGTTGGTTGGCCCAGCAATAGCATTCGGGTCATGGTATGAGAATATAAAGTGCCTTGTTTTCTTAAAGGTGAATATCAAAAAAGTGAAGGCTATGAGCCTTCATTTTTTTGTATGCTGATTCATCCATTATTATTGTAATTCGTTACCGATCCTTTGTTTCTTCTGCAGGGTGGACATCTTAGAAGTTCTTGGTGAGTTTTGTAGTATAGTGACTATCTGAAAAGAATTGATAGGAAAGGAGGGGGGGATTTGATAGAATATTAAGTAAGTGTATGCGAGGTTGGTGATTAATTTGTGGGAAACGTGGATAATTGAAATTGCAAAAGGAATAGGCGAATTGTTTTTACACCCGCTTTTCTATGTGGGATTTATACTTACATATATACTTGGCTCCATGAGGGTCAAACAGGAAAGAAAACTGTTTCATGTCCGTGTAGAGGATTCTATGATTGAAATGAAAGAATATATTGTTCCTAGTTTAGTATGGGGACTCATTCTATCGGTCATCACTGGGCTACTCGGCTTAGCTGTACCATTTGATTTCATTGTAATCGTAGGAATCTTCATGTTACTGATTAGTGTAAGCATGCAAATCAGATTTCTTTCCCCGGCCTATACAGTTGGATTGGCCTTTCTTGTTATCTATATTTTATATGTAACAGGGTTTGAGGGCATCCTGAATAACAGCTATTTTCTATTTGAGCAGGCGATTTATCCTTCAATAGCTGTTTTAATAGGTTTATTGATTATTACAGAGGGAGTATTAATTCGGAAAAGAGGAGCTATTCAAGTTTCTCCTTCAGTTGAAAAAGGAAAGCGCGGTCTCTATATTGGAACGCAAACAACAAAAAGAGTTTGGCTGGTGCCGGTCTTATTATTTATTCCTAATGGAATGTTGAATGTTAGCGGAGATTTTTGGCCTGTCTTTTCATTTGGAGGAACGGATTGGAGTCCTATTCTGGTGCCATTTTTTATTGGGTTCTCCCTTAAAGTGAAAAGTAATTTGATGGGCAATGTGGCTGGAAGGCTTGGAAACCATGTAGCTATCCTAGGCATCATTGTATTAGCTCTGGCTGTAGCTGGAAAGTGGTATCCGATTGTCAGTTTAGCAGCTGCCATTGTTGCAATCCTTGGCAGGGAAGTCATACAGTTTGTGTATAAAAATAATGAAAATCAATCGAATGCTTTCTTCACTTCAGGAAAAAAAGGCTTGATGATCCTAGGTGTACTTCCGGAATCGCCGGCAGAGCGAATGGGTTTAAAAGCAGGGGAGCGTTTGACCCGTGTGAATGGACAACAGGTTTACAACTCTGAGCAACTTTATGAAGCCTTACAAATCAATCGTGCTCATTGTAAGCTGGAAGTCTATGATACGAATGAGCAAATCAGGCTTGTCCAAAATGCCTTATATGAGGGAGACCATCACGAATTAGGTATTTTGACAGTTGATAGTGAACTGAAGAGGTAGAAGCTTTAGTAATAGTATGAATGAAATAAAACAGTGGTCACAGGCTTACATCTGTGACCACTGTTTTGTTTAGTTTTCGGATCATACTATTCAAATATTCCTGGACTTATTCAAAATAATATTCCCTACTCTAATCAACTGGCCCTGATCAAATATTTCATCAAAATCCAATCTACGCTTACCATATTGGATTTTTAATCCTCTTTCTAATAGTCCATCCTTGAACCAGTTGACGTTTCTAACGGTCTGATACCTGAATCTTTGTATTACACTGAACCTCTTATTAACAAAAATTATTCTTTTATTGGTAGGAATTAAGTATCCGAAAATTTCCTTCTTACTGTTTTTATCATATTCACAGTAAATGAAGGCCAAAGCCTTCTCATTAGGTTCAAAAACACGTTGAATAAGGGTTCTAAAGAATACTTTATTCCTTTTAATTTCGTTATATTCATAAGGGGAGTAATTTTGGCCGTTATGTTCCATTAAATTAGCGATGATGGCTTCTATTTCTCTTCTTTCCTGTTCTTCCCGTTCCCTTTTTAACCGCTCTTTTTCCTGTTGCTTTAGAAGGCGAGCGTGTTCCTTTTCAGCTCTCTTTTGTTCGATGCTGGCTTTAACATCGGCGTATTTTTCTTTTTTTGTAAACAATTTAATAAGCATATCTTCTACTTTATAAAGTATCGTTTGATAAATGTTCATTTTAGCCCTCTTAACTATTCTTTTTTGCGCTATCAATACTCTTGCTATTCAATGGTGAAGGGGAGTATCAGTTTTCAGCCATAATTACATTTATGTAATCTAAATTCTTTTTGTAATAGTAGTATTGGTTTTTGTAATATTTGTAATACATATCGAGTAAATGTTATAATATGGAAAAACAGTAGGGGTCATTTAATGAATTTAAACAAGGTTCGTAAGAGTTATTTTGATCTGGACTTATTGTTGATTATCTTTGTTTTTATGGGCATCAGCTGTTTCTATATTTATAGTGCACAGAAGTATTTACCTTATGGAAATCCATTTGCAATAAAGCAGGCCATTTATTTTTGTATAGGACTAATCCTGACATCGGTTGTTTATTATTTTGATTTGAGCCAGATTAAGAGAATGTCTATCTATCTATATCTTTTCGGATTCGGTGTATTAGCTTTCCTTCTAGTCGCTCCTGAAAGTATTGCGGAGGAAACGAAGGGGGCAAAATCCTGGTTTCAACTACCTGGTTTTTCTGTGCAGCCTTCAGAGTTTATGAAGGTATTTCTCATTCTTTTTTTGGCAAAAATCATAGTCTCCCATAATGATAAATTTATGAGAAATAAATCTCTTAAATCTGATTTCATCTTATTGCTGAAATTAGGATTGGCTGCAATTCCGCCTCTTGGATTGATTCTCTTGCAGCCCGATGCAGGTACGGCTATGGTAATCGCAGCTATTTTAATAGGCATGATTTTTGTGTCCGGAGTGAATTGGAGAATCATTTTCACCTTGATTTTAACAGGGATTTCTGCCGTGGGTACGCTGGCTTACATCTATCTTTATCATACAAAACTATTACTAAGCTTTTTAGGAGAATATCAAATAAATCGGATACACGCCTGGGTTGATCCATTTAATTTTAGTGAAGGCTATCAGCTTAAAAATTCCATACTTGCCATTGGATCAGGAATGGATTCAGGCAGAGGCTTTAACAATGGTGTTATGTATGTTCCGGAAGCTCACTCGGATTTTATTTTTACCGTAATTGGAGAAGAGGGAGGATTTATCGTTGCCAGTATGGTCATTGCTCTTTACTTCATTATGATTTATAAAATAATTGCAATTGCCACATTAAATAAGGGACAGTATGAACGGTATATCTGCATAGGCATCGTTTCCATGCTCTCCTTCCATATCTTTGAGAATATAGGAATGGTCATGGGACTTGTTCCGATTACTGGCATCCCTTTACCATTGCTGAGCTATGGAGGGAGCTCAGTATTGGGAACTCTTCTCGCTTTAAGTATTGTGTTAAATATATCTGCAAAGACAAAGACCTATATGTTTTCTAAATAATAATTGTCTATCCTCTCTGTTGTGAGAGGATTTTTTTGTAATCAGACATCTGGATGCGCCATATAGATTGATACAAAAGAGATTTATTTAAAGGAATAAATAGTATAAGAGTTCGTTCTGGAATTATTTGACTGTTAAATAAATAGGTAGTAAAATGTTCTTAAAAAAGAACGTTTCTATACTTAATAAAGGATATTAAGGATTTAGACCATTAGTCCTTATTCAGGACTTAATCACCATCATTATATGCTATTTTTTTGATATTGTTGTTCTTTAAAACGAACATTTAAGGAGGATATTATATATCGTAAAAATTGTTATATCTGCCATCGAGCTTCTTATAGCAGTTGTGAAATGGGTGAATGGCTATGTCCTTCCTGTAGGAATGATTTAACCAAACAACAGGTGTTAAGGGGCGTAGAGTATTCGCAAAATAAACAAATCTATTATGAAAAATATCAGATGGAAAAGGACAAATTTCATTTGTTTTCGACATAAGTCTGGTTTAGAAATGGCATATATCATCCTTTTTACCTATATTTGTAGAAAAATGAAGGAAAATATACCCAAAAAATGTTTGAAAATTACAAACAGTGGCAATAAAATAGTTAGTAAGCAATTATACTAATGAAGAGCTGACAGTAAAGGGCAAACTTATTGAAAAATAAGGACGCAAAGTCACAGATCTAAGGTTTAATTACTATGATGGCTGGACTACCTGAAATACAGGAGAGTATTTTAGGGAGGAGATATAATTGATGTGTACCGTTAAAGCTGAATTGGATCAAGAGTGGGTAAATCTTATATTGATCGCCCGACAAATAGGATTTACCAAAGAAGAGATTAGGAGCTTTATAGAGAGAGAAGGAAACGCACAGGAATGAGGGTGAATATATGAAATGCCTCGGTTTCAGTTGAAGTTCGGGGTATTTATTTTGCTTTCTTAAACAAGAAAAAACACTTACAGCTATATAAGTGTTTTTTGGAATTCTAGTATTAAGGCCATTCTATTCAATCTTTCTTAATACGCCATTTATTAAATTCAATAAACTCTCTGAACTGATCTTTGGATACTCCCGAATTCATTGCTTCTTTTATTAACTCTGCCCAGTCCTCATCAAGATTGGTCATGTCTGGTTCATCGTGTAAGAGAGCATCTAGCGGGATATTTAGTACAGCTGCTATCTTTTCAAGAAATTGAACGGAGGGATTCACCTGTATATTTCTTTCGAGTGAACTTAAATAGGACTTTGCTACTCCCGCCTTCTCCGCTAGCTCCGTCATAGACATCTTTTTCTCTTTTCTAATTCTTTTAACACGATCACCGATCATTTTAAATTCCCTTTCTGGATAAAAAATTACAATTATGTAAACGTGGTCATGAACTGATAAAATTATTATAATAGTTAGAACCTTCACATTCAATTGCTTTTAGAATTTGACTTGAAAACGTAGCGAAATTGTAATCTTAATAGGTTAATGGCCATTCAGTATTAGTTACATGGTTCATGTTGATTGCTCTCTGCTATAGTGTATCCTTCGATTTGAAACGTACAATGTTCAATCTGATGATTGTTCTTTAACCAATTCTGTAATTGAATAAGAATTTCATCACGGTCCACTTTTTTCTCAACGACAACATGGCAGCTAAGTGCAGGGAAACCGGATGTGATCGTCCAGATATGTAAATCATGCACATCCAGAACACCCTCTATACTCATTAGACTTTTTCTTACCTGCTCGATTTGGATGCCTGTCGGAGTACCCTCCATTAAAATATGATAAGAGTCCTTTAATACACGCCATCCGCTAACTAAGACAAGAGTTGCTACAATCATGCTGGCAATCGGATCTGCCAAATTCCAGCCGAACAGAATGATTAAGATTCCGGCAATAATTGTGCCGACTGATCCAAGTAAATCCCCTAATACATGAAGGAAGGCTCCTCGCATATTCAGATTTTCCTCTATATCACCTCTCATCAAGATCCAGGCAACCGCTAAATTGACAATCAATCCAATTAGAGCAATCCAAAGCATATTGGAGCTAACCTCTGGCGGCACTCTAAAACGTTCAATTGCCTCCCAATAGATAAAAAAGGAAATAATGATTAAAGTCATGCCGTTTATAAATGCGGCTAATATTTCGGAGCGTTTATAGCCATAGGTTTTGGAGTAATCAGCAGCCTTTTCTGAAAATTTAAAGGCAAATAAGCTTAATCCCAAAGCAGCTGCGTCACTAAGCATATGGCCAGCATCGGAAAGAAGAGCAAGACTGTTGGTCCAAATCCCGCCAATCACTTCTATAATCATGAAGGCAAATATTAAACCAAAGCTAATCGCAAGGGCTTTTTTATTTGCATTATGATGATGGCCTCCGCTTTCGTGACTATGATGATGACCATGGTGATGATGCCCACTCATTGTAAACTCCTCCAATCTCAGGATTTATAGGTATGTTTATAAACCTGTTTTCTGTTGACTATTTAATCGTATTATATATGTTATGCCCCCTCATTATTGAATATCTATCATGAAATAAATACCTGATTTAGTTTCAGCAAATGGTTCAATTTTATTTTCGGTTTATTTGAAGTATTTTTTAGACGAACGAAATTATTTAAATATTGTTATTTTATAATACTACCTAAGTATAAATCATAATGATTGCTTTGTTCTTAGTTTTTTTTCCTTGATGGCAGATTTAGAGGGGTCTCAGCTAATCCCGGGAATCTATAATCATCCAAATGAATAAAGGGGTTATGAATGTTTCGGAAGGTATGCAGTTGATTATAGTTCTTTTCATATGTGTTCTGAAAAGTTCGGAAGCTGCCTCTGAAATAGCCGGAACGTGTAATTGACAGTATTAAGAAATCAATAATCAGATATATATTAACTCAAACAAATATCGAGAATAACCATAGATTAAGTGATGATACTCAGGGTATTGCTGAAAAGGTTGCTTGTCTATAGTATATCCATCCAGTCAGAGATGATGGCTTAAGTTGTTTCAGAAGATCAGAAAGTATATCCATATAAAATGAAAGGATCTTCTGGCCAATATAGACCTGAAGATCCTTTTTGCATAGTTTATCCACAGGGGGAAATTTACTTTGCTTATTAAATGTTATGAATAAACTGTGATTACCGTGTATAAGTGTGTGGACAACTTGGCTTATCCACAGGCGGTTAAAGTTCTATTCCATTCTCTTTCATTTCTAAAACAGTCAAAATGAACATAGCGTGTGACCAAGTAAGCGGTAATACCCAGGCAGGTCTGCCTGTAATTTTGTCAATTTGCTCTGCTAAAAGATCCAAATCAGTGGCATGATCGACGACCCATTTAAATAATTTCTTTGCTTCAAGCTGTTTATTAATGCGAATATAATAAATCGCGAGCCAGAGCGTCGATATGATCCAAGGGTCACCACTAATATAGATATCCCCCGGGAAGCGTTCGATACCACCAATAATCTTGGAGCGGCACAGTCGGTCAATGGTGGCAGCTGTTTGTTTCATTTTTGGATCATTGGCATCAATCATATTGAAGGGTACCTGAAGGCCAAGTAAACAGATATCGATGACATCATCCCTGACCTGACGATAGATTGGATATCCCTTGGCATCATATTCCTTTGAGACATCCTTGCCCTGAGCTTTCTTATTTAAGTAGGCCGGTTCATCGAGTCTTAAATGAAAAGCTCGGAAAAACGCTTCATTCGTCTCATTGTAGCCAATCTGCATGATAGTCTTTTTAATAGCTGCTGCAGTATTCCTATAAAGAATAGCTTTTTCGGGATGACCTAATTTCTCGGCCCATTCAGAAGATCCTAACAGCCCTCCATATACTGCGGCGGCTGAATAAAAGTGTTCAGCTTCTCTTTTTTCCCATATATCCATGCTAGGAAGAGGAAGATGGGTGATGGGATCGATAAACTTAGTAAGGAAGTCCGCCCCTTTTTCCATGACTGGCCACATTTCAACTACAAAGTCCTCATCACCGGTAATTTCATAAAATTGATGGAGTCCCCACAGAATGGAGCCTGTTTCATCAATTTGCAAGCCCCAGGCAGGAGCTAAATGTCCGTCTAAATAGTGGCGCTGATCCCATTTTCCTTCCTCATCCTGAAGAGTTCTGGCAAATCGGTAAAACTCTTTAACCTGTCTGTGATAGCCTGCACGAGCATATGCAGTGGCGGTGTAGGCTGCATCACGACCCCAGCAATAGGAATATCCACCTGAAAAGGCATATTCCTCATCTACCTCAGGGGCAGCAATGAAACCGCCATTTTTATTATTCATTAAATGAAACATAAGTAAAGAACGCTCATAAATTTTCTTTGTTCGTTCATCTTTAATTTCAACTGGCTTCGCTTGATCCAAATATTCATACCAATAGTGCAAGGTCTCCTTGAAATGTTCGTCAAAGGGAATCTCTTTTACATCCTTTAAGATGTCAATCGCTCCTTGAGAGCCGTTGCCTGCTGCAATATAAAGCGTAATGGATTTTTCCTCGTTGGGATCGAGAGAAAGCGGATCATATTCAATTCCACATGATGATTTATTGGCAATTCTTTTACCCCTAAGAATACCGTCATTTAGCTCCTTAAATGTAGCTCCACATTGAAATTTCTTAACGTTATGAGTGGAGCCAACTGCAAATCCATATTCTCTGTGGTAATGGGTAAAGCTATCTGTATCTTCCTCGAACATAACAGTTTGATAGCGTCTTTTTTCATCAATCATAAAATCGCTGTAAACTACGAAGCTTATATTTTGTGGACGATCTGATAGATTTTTAAAGGTAAAGTGCCGAACATAGACATCTTTTTTGGGTAACACAAAATCGAGCTGTCTGATAGACAAGCCAGAACCGCCGAGTGTGGATATGGTTTCTAAAATGTTCGTGCGGTTCATATAGGCTTGTTTATGATTCCAAACATTCTCATGAAGGAAGAAGGTCTTTACCGAGCCTTCAATGCCGCGAATACCTGTATAAAATAGATTTAGATGCTGGGGAAAATCGATATTTGGCCATGTGATCCTTTGCGCCTGCCCATCTTTTGTTAAAGATACCAGCATGCTTGAATTACCAATGATTGCTTCTGTAATATACGGTTTTTTTTCCAACAAAATCCCCCTCAACGTTGAAACAGTACATTCGTTTTATCCCTTCACTGATCCTGATGTCAAACCGGATACTATTTTTCTTTGGAAAATCAACACCAATATAACAATTGGAATGGTGACGATGACAGTTGCTGCCGTTATATCACCCCAAGGAATGGTGTAATCACTTTGGTAAAGGGATATACCTACTGGTACAGTTCGTGCTGCTTCTTTTGAATTAATAGTTAAAGCAAATAAATATTCATTCCAAGCTGCGATAAATACAAGGATGGCTGTCGTAAATACGCCGGGTGCAGCCAATGGGAAAATGATTCTTCTAAAGGTTTGAAATGGTGTAGCACCATCCATCTTCGCTGATTCCTCAAGATCCTTTGGTATTTTCTGAAAGAACGTGGATAATAGCCAAATAGCCAAAGGTAAGCTGAATGTAATATAGGGAATCACCAACCCTGTATACGTATTACGTAAATTGAAGTCGGTTACAAAGTTATAGATTGGTGAAATAATAGCGATATGCGGAAACATAGATGATGCTAGTATTACAGCAAATATAATACCCTTTCCTTTAATCGGTAAACGTGTTAACGCATAAGCTGCAAATGATGCAAACGTGATGGCGATTACGGTCGTAACGGTAGAAACGATTAAACTATTTTTCATGTAACCGAGCAGGGGCCTTGAAGTTAAAGCAGATTTATATGAATCTAGAGATGGATTCTTGGACCACCATTTATACGAGGCAAAAATTTCACCCGGTTCTTTTAAGGATGTAAGAAAGACCCAGAGAAATGGGAACATGATAACAAAGATAAAAAGAGCAATCGACACATAGAAAAGTATGGTTTTTACAGGCTTCTTCATTTAATTTTCCCCCTTTCCGTTTATGCGGTCTCCAAATAGGTCAGAACCTATGAATTTAATGTAAATCAGACTGATAATCGCCACTGAAACAAACACAATCATCGAGAGGACGGAGCCTTCGCCGAAATTTTGTTGAGCGAATAAGGTTTTATATGCATATATGGTAATCACTTCTGTTGAATTTGCAGGTCCGCCGCCTGTTAAGACGAAAATAAGGTCAAATACTCTGAACGCATCAAGTGTACGGAAGAGCAGGGCAACAAGAATGCTGGATTTTAATAAAGGTAGTGTTATTCTGCGGAATTGGTACCACTTGCTTGCTCCATCGACTGAAGCAGCTTCATAAACATCCTTGGGGATGGTCTGCAAGCCCGCTAACAATAACAAAGCCATATAGGGTGTTGTTTTCCATATATCCGTTAGAATAACAGACGCCATCGCTCCGGCACCTGTGCTTAATAAATCCCCGGCGTTTGAAATAATATGAAGCTCTTCGAACAAGTGGGCGATAATACCTGATTGCCCATCATAGAGGAACATCCACATCATCGCTGATACAGCGGTAGGGATCGCCCAGGGAATTAATACAACTGCTCTGACCGCACCTCTGCCAAAGAACGCTCGATTAATTAATAAGGCAATGGCTAATCCAATCACCAATTCAAAAAAGACTGTAATAACTGTGAAAATCATCGTATTGGATAACGATTTCCACATGCGTGCATCAGATAGGTATTTACTGTAGTTACCTAACCCAACAAAGTTTTCCTTCAAAATAGAATCAGAGACAGAAGCAGATAAAGCAGCTGTATCCTTTGCAAGTTCTGACTGCTCTCCCTCGATCGCTTTCAATTCACCACTGATGGATTTTAAATCAGCTTTATAGGCTTCTGCTGTATCCTCATTAATGGAGGCATATTTTTCATCTTTCTCCTTAATAGGTTCAAAGTTGGCAACCTTTTTCTCTACATATTCATATTGCTTTTCGATATCGGATTCATTTAAAAGTTTTTGATGATTTTTTTCAATGAGTTCTGCCCATTGGCTGGATTTATCGCTATTCAATTCTTCTAGATTTTTTTGTAGATAATAATAATCAGTGGCATACCGTTCAAGGTCAACTTGAGAAGATAGCATTCGTACGGATTTCTCTGGAGTATTCAATCGATAATCAAACATACTGTTCCAAAAAGACATGGCAATTGGATAGAGAACAACAATTCCAATTAGTATAAGAGAAGGGATAATCATGGCATATCCTAATTGTCGTTCGGATAGCGAAAATTTCTTTTTCATATCATTACTCCTTTCAGGATGGACTTCAAAAGCTAAAAAATAGGAGACAAGCTTTTGTGCCCATCTCCCTCCCATTGCCGTTCCTATTAGGCTAAGTTATCTATTCCTTCAATGCAGCCTTCATTTTCGATTCCATATTTTCAATGGCTTCATCAACTGTAATATCCTTTGTTAATGCTTTAGAAATTTCGATTTGCAAAATATCCGATATTTCCTGGTAATTTGGAGTAACCGGCCTAGGTACAGCGTTTTCTAGTGTTTCAACAAAAGACTTTTCTTTGAAAACAGGAGCCGCATCCTGTACTTCCTTATCCTCATATAAAGCTTTTATGGTTGGAGCACGTCCGCCTTCGGTCGCAGAGATTTTTTGTCCTTCTTCCCCAGTCATGAATTTCACAAATTCCCATGATTCTTTTGGATGATCAGTATAGCGGTTAATCATGGCCATATAGCCTCCGAGTGTCGAAGCTGAGCCTGAATCACCAGCAGGCAAGGAGGTAAAGGCAAAGTTGCCAGCTACCTTTGAGGTACTTTTATCAGCAGCTGTTTTTTCCATATAGGGCCAGTTGCGTGCGAATACAGTTTGGCCTTCTTTAAAGGCAGATTCAGTTTCCGTTTCGGTAAAAGTTAAAATGTTATTTGGCATGAAATCTGCGTTTGCAATTTCAACCATTTTACTAAGTCCTTTTTTGGCTTCTGGACTGTTAATGACGACTTCATTGTTTTCATCGATGATTTTGCCGCCGTAGGAGGCAATGAATTCCATGGCGTTCACAACAATACCTTCATATTGCTTTGCTTGGAAGACAAAGCCTGAGCTTGTGCCTTCTTTCCCGTTTCCTTCTTTAGCCATTTCTATCAACTCATCCCATGTTTTTGGGGGTTCGCTAACCAAATCTGTTCGATAATAAAGAATACCGGCATCTGAGTATTTTGGCAGAGCCCATTGCTTGCCTTCAAATTTCCCGGCTTCAACTGGACCGGGGAAGTAGTCTTCGAGATTTATTTTATCCTGATCGATGAAGCGGTCTAATTCCATCGCATAGTTAGCTTGGGCGAACTCTGCCGGCCAAACAACATCTGCATCAAATACATCAATTTCAGCACTTTTACTACTGAATGCGGTTACATATTGATCGTGCTGTTGAGTAGAACTATTCGGCATTTCCTGATAGTTTACCTTAATATTCGGATGTTTTTTCTCGAATGCTTCTATCAGTTTTTCTGTACTGCCTGTCGTATCGACTCCTCTGGCATATGTAATTTCAACTGTTTCTTCTTTTGAATCGTTCTCATCATTAGAGGTTTCTTCGGCATCCGAACATGCTGTTAAGGCAATCCCTAAGAAAGCAGCAGAAGAGATGGATAACCATTTTTTAAGTTTCATATTTTCCCTCCTATATTAATGAATACTTGCTTCTTTATAAATTCCTTTAGATTTGGTTAACGAAACCTAATTTTGGATAAAATTTCATACATGATCCTAAAGGCCTATGGACACATTTGAAGTCAGAGGGGTGCCAAATGGAGGGCCAGTCAGCGATTAACTTAGTATCCTGCTGGATTAATCACATGAAATGTAATATATTTGTAGCTGAATAGAATTGCTGGAAAATAGCTGCGTGATTCCAGAGGGAAGCAGGTGAGACCTCAGATGAAGATTTTAATAGCTCTTTTAGCTCCAGGTTTATTAGTTGTGCTCTTTTCAAGAGTGACATATAGCTGCATAGTCGGTTTGTGTTTAACGGTTGCCCTAATCGCCGCATCAGCGTATAAAGGCTATACATCATCCTGGCCTCTGATTATAATTGACGCATTTTCATTAACGGCCGGGTATTGGTATTCTCAGCGCATGATCAAAAGAACACCTAAAAGTGCATAAACAACAGACTGAGTCTTCCATATTATTGAGGAAGACTCTTTTATTTTTTTGCAGGATGGGCATAAATGATATTATTAAAGTTAAAAAAGGGAATGTTTGTTCGCTTTTTATTGGTTTGTTTATAGATGATTGTGGTAAAATATTGTTATCAAATAAAACGAGACTTGAGATGAAAATGATGAAAGGGGCTTTTGTGTGAGTAAACAATTTGAATTGGTTTCCAAGTATACTCCTCAAGGAGACCAGCCAACTGCAATTAAAGAGCTAGTGAATGGAATTAATAATGGCGTTAAGCATCAAACGCTGCTTGGCGCTACTGGAACCGGAAAAACATTCACGATTTCAAACGTGATAAAAGAGACTAATAAGCCCACCCTTATCATTGCTCATAATAAGACGCTTGCTGGACAGCTGTACAGTGAATTTAAAGAGTTCTTTCCGAATAATGCAGTCGAGTATTTTGTCAGTTACTATGACTACTATCAGCCTGAAGCGTATGTACCTCAGACTGATACCTTTATAGAAAAGGACGCCAGTATTAATGATGAGATAGATAAACTGCGCCACTCTGCAACATCTGCATTATTTGAGCGGAAGGATGTCATTATTATTGCCAGTGTGTCCTGTATTTATGGCTTGGGTTCTCCAGAAGAATACGGGGAAATGGTTTTATCCATACGAGTTGGCATGGAAATGGAGCGGAATCAGCTATTACGTAAATTGGTCGACATTCAATATGAACGAAATGATATTAACTTTCAACGCGGAGCATTTCGAGTAAGAGGAGATGTAGTAGAGATTTTTCCAGTCTCAAAGGATGAACACTGTGTACGTGTTGAATTTTTCGGCGATGAAGTGGAACGGATCAGAGAGGTGGATGCGCTGACTGGAGAAATTATCGGCGAAAGAGATCATGTAGCTATCTTCCCTGCATCCCACTTCGTTACAAGAGAAGAAAAGATGAGGATTGCTATTCAAAATATTGAGACGGAATTGGAAGAGCAGCTCACCTTTTTAAGAGGTGAAGGAAAGCTTCTCGAAGCACAGCGGTTGGAGCAAAGAACCCGTTACGATCTTGAAATGATGAGAGAAATGGGCTTTTGTTCAGGAATCGAGAACTATTCCCGACATCTGACCTTAAGGCCGCCGGGCTCTACCCCCTATACCCTTATCGATTATTTCCCTAAAGACTTTTTAATGGTTATAGATGAATCCCATGTTACAGTCCCGCAGGTTCGCGGAATGTATAATGGAGACCGCGCCCGGAAAGAGGTACTTGTCAATCATGGTTTCCGTTTGCCGTCCGCAATGGATAATAGGCCTTTGCAATTTCAGGAGTTTGAAGAACATGTCAACCAGATTGTTTATGTATCTGCTACACCGGGGCCTTATGAACAGGAGCATTCACCGGAAATGGTTGAACAGATTATCCGTCCAACAGGACTGCTGGATCCAACTATTGATGTTCGCCCGATTGAAGGTCAAATTGATGACTTGTTAGGGGAAATTAACGAGAGAATCACAAGGGATGAGCGTGTCCTAATCACTACATTGACTAAGAAAATGTCTGAGGATTTAACGGATTATTTAAAAGAGCTTGGCATCAAGGTTCAATATTTACACTCTGAGATTAAAACACTCGAACGAATCGAAATCATCAGAGATCTGCGTCTTGGAAAATATGATGTGTTGATTGGAATAAATCTACTGCGTGAAGGGATTGATATTCCGGAGGTCTCACTCGTAGCTATTCTTGATGCGGATAAAGAAGGATTCCTGCGTTCAGAACGGTCTCTTATTCAAACGGTCGGCCGTGCTGCCCGTAATTCAAACGGTCATGTTATTATGTATGCAGATAAAATAACGAATTCCATGGAAATAGCGATTTCAGAGACTAAAAGGCGCCGTGCGATTCAGGAAGAGTATAACAGGAAACATGGCATCGTTCCCAAGACGATTCAGAAGGATATTCGCGATGTCATTCGGGCCACTCATATAACGGAAGATGAAGAAGAAAAAGCTGCAAATAAATACGAGAAACTTTCCAAGAAAGAGCGTCAAAAAGTAATTGCAAATATGGAAAAAGAAATGAAGGAAGCAGCCAAAGCGCTTGATTTTGAACGTGCTGCCGAACTTAGAGATTTAATTTTAGAGTTAAAAGTGGAAGGATGAACATAGGATGGCACTTGATAAAATTGTAATTAAAGGGGCCAGGACCAATAATCTTAAGGATATTGATGTGACAATCCCCCGGGATAAGCTGGTTGTACTGACGGGTTTATCCGGTTCCGGAAAGTCCTCCCTGGCTTTTGACACAATCTATGCGGAGGGCCAGCGCCGCTATGTGGAATCTCTTTCCGCATATGCCCGGCAGTTCCTCGGCCAAATGGATAAACCGGATGTTGATTTGATTGAAGGGCTGTCTCCAGCGATATCAATTGACCAAAAGACGACAAGCCGCAATCCTCGTTCAACCGTTGCGACAGTGACAGAGATTTATGATTATATGCGTTTATTGTATGCCAGAGTCGGCAAACCAGTCTGTCCTGTGCATGGGATTGAAATTACATCTCAAACAATTGAGCAAATGGTAGACAGAATCTTGTCCTATCCAGAACGCACGAAAATGCAGATTCTGTCTCCGGTTGTAACAGGCAGAAAAGGTACCCATGTCAAAATGCTTGAAGATATTAAAAAGCAAGGGTATGTCCGTGTCCGTGTAAACGGAGAAATGTATGATTTGGATGATGATATTCGTCTGGATAAAAATAAAAAGCATACGATTGAAGTGGTCATCGACCGGGTTGTCGTGAAAGAGGGAATCAATGCCCGCTTAGCAGATTCAATTGAATCTGCACTCCGTCTGGGTGATGGTAAAGTTATCATTGATGTAATAGGCGAGGAAGAGTTGCTTTTCAGTGAGCATCATGCCTGTCCGTATTGTGGATTTTCAATTGGGGAATTGGAGCCTCGGATGTTCTCGTTCAACAGTCCATTTGGCGCCTGCCCAACATGTGATGGACTGGGCTTTAAAGTAAAAGTTGACCGGGCTGCCGTAATTCCTGACCCGGAATTAACATTAAGGGAGCATGCAATCGCTCCATGGGAACCTACCAGTTCTCAGTATTATCCTAAATTACTTGAATGTGTATGCAATCACTATGGTATAGATATGGATGTTCCAGTCTCTCAAATACCGGAAAGCCAGCTTGATAAAATTCTTTATGGCTCGGATGGGGAGAAAATCTATTTCCGTTACGAGAATGATTTCGGGCAAATACGGGAAAACAGAGTGGAATTTGAAGGCGTATTGGCTAATGTAGAACGCCGGTTTAAAGAAACAAGTTCAGATTATACACGTGATCAGATGGAAAAATATATGGCCGAGCAGGCATGTCCAACCTGTAAAGGCTATCGTCTGAAGAAGGAAACGATGGCGGTATTAATAGCAGGACAGCATATTGGCGAGATTACGGCCCTCTCTATTAAAGATGCTAACGATTTCTTTGAAAATTTGAATCTATCCGAGAAAGATATGAGTATCGGCCGTTTGATATTTAGGGAAATCAAAGAAAGGCTGGGCTTTTTGAATAATGTTGGCTTGGAATATCTGACATTAAACCGAGCAGCCGGAACACTTTCAGGGGGAGAAGCACAGCGAATCAGATTGGCTACTCAAATCGGCTCGCGCTTAACAGGTGTTTTATACATTTTGGATGAACCTTCAATTGGTCTTCATCAACGTGATAATGACCGATTGATTGCGACGCTGAAAAGTATGCGTGACATCGGGAATACGCTTATTGTGGTGGAGCATGATGAGGACACGATGCTGGCAGCGGATTATTTGATTGATGTCGGTCCTGGAGCAGGAGCGCACGGCGGTGAGATTGTCTCAGCAGGTACGCCGGAGGAAGTGATGGAGGATTCTAATTCCTTAACGGGCCAATATTTATCAGGGAAAAAATTCATTCCTTTGCCACAGGAACGCAGAAAGGGCGATGGACGATTAATTCAGATTAAAGGTGCTAAAGAGAATAATCTCAAAAATGTAAATGTATCTTTTCCGCTTGGGACATTTGTAGCTGTTACAGGAGTATCCGGATCAGGTAAAAGTACATTAGTGAATGAAATTCTCCATAAATCATTAGCTCAAAAGCTGCACAGGGCGAAAGCGAGACCAGGAAACCACCGCGAGATAAAAGGTGTGGAGGAACTGGAGAAAGTGATTGATATTGACCAATCACCAATCGGTCGTACGCCGCGATCCAATCCGGCAACCTATACAGGTGTGTTTGATGATATCAGGGATGTGTTTGCTTCCACAAATGAAGCGAAGGTCCGTGGATATAAGAAAGGCCGTTTCAGTTTCAATATTAAAGGCGGACGCTGTGAAGCATGCCGTGGAGATGGAATCATCCGAATAGAAATGCATTTCCTTCCGGATGTCTATGTTCCTTGTGAGGTTTGTCATGGAAAACGGTATAATCGGGAAACATTGGAAGTAACCTATAAAGGGAAGAATATTTCTGATATTTTAGATATGACAGTAGAAGAAGCACTTCAGTTCTTTGAAAATCATCCGAAAATCAAACGGAAGATCCAAACCATTTATGATGTTGGTCTGGGATATATTAAGATGGGTCAGCCTGCCACAACACTATCCGGCGGAGAAGCGCAAAGGGTTAAGCTGGCGAGTGAATTACACCGTCGCTCCAATGGCCGCTCACTCTATATTTTGGATGAGCCGACAACAGGACTTCATGTTGATGATATCTCGCGTCTCTTGGAAGTATTGCAGCGCTTGGTTGATAATGGCGATACAGTGCTTGTCATTGAGCATAATTTAGATGTCATTAAAGCAGCTGATTATTTAATTGATTTAGGTCCTGAAGGTGGAGAAAAAGGCGGAACCATTTTGGCTACCGGAACACCGGAGGTTATAGCGGAGACACCTGAATCTTATACAGGAAAATATTTAAAGCCCGTTCTAGAACGTGATCGGGACCGTATGAATAATAAAATCAAGGAAAAGCAAGCCGCCAGATAAAACGGCTTGCTTTTTATCCATATCCGGCGTATTTGCTTCAGAGAACTTACTCATACGTTTGCCCGTGCACCTTTAGAAAACTCATAGATTAACGATTTCTGGCCAGGGTATAATCGAAAAGTTACCATTTTCCAATTGTTGTAAGGTATTGTTGATATATAAGAAACTTTCTTTCAATTTATACGTACAATTAGGAGAGGTGTCTGTATCTATGACAACAACTAATCGATTTCTGGCTGCTCTATGTTATTTCAGTTTCTTCTTTTTAGGCTTCATCTTTCCTACGGTTATTTATTTCGTAGCTGTAGATGATTTTGAGCTAAAAGGGCATGCTAAACGAGCTTTAATCTCACATCTATTTCCATTAGTCATGGGCATTATCGTGTTCTTTGTATTTCTAACTCAGCTTGCCTCGAGTTCGGAAATAACGGCCTTGCCCTATACTGCTATACTGGCTATGTTTCTTTTCGGTTTGATTAGCTTTATTGTGATGATTTGGAACGTCATTCAGGGTATTAAACTAGTAAAGGATTGATAGGTACATACCATGGAAAAGGGAGCTGGTAAGAATGAATCAAGAGAAAAAAAGAATTTTGGAAATGGTGAAGGAAGGCTTACTTAACGCCGATGAAGCATTATTATTACTTGAGCAAATTGAAAAGAAAGACAAACTGATTAAAGAAGATGAGCAAAGGACAGAAACCAGTGAATTATCAACGGTTGTAAACCAAAGTGAATCAGAATATAAGGGGTCACCATCCAAAAAGTCTGCATCCACAATGGATAAACTATTAGGAATCGTAGACGATGTTGTTAAAAAGATAAAAGATGTAGATTTTGACCTTAATTTTGGCTCAGCGGTTGATATCGAGCATATTTATCATCATGATCATGTATCTTTGCGTAAAATAGATGTCGATCTGGCAAA
Source organism: Bacillus sp. E214 (assembly GCF_008087365.1). Lineage (NCBI taxonomy): Bacteria > Bacillati > Bacillota > Bacilli > Caryophanales > Bacillaceae > Bacillus > Bacillus sp. E214. The sequence continues at coordinate 411,568 of NZ_VENN01000002.1, forward strand.
CGGCAGTGTCCAGTTCCTCCCATGGGATAAGGACGAGATTAGGATTGAATGCCAGGCGAAGGTGTATAGGGCAGAAAATACGACTGAAGCGAGAGAAAAACTGCTTAAAGAAGTAACTTATTCGCTTGAAGAAGGAAGACTTCGATTTGCTGCACACGACAAATCCATTAAATTACAAGCAATCATTCGTGTGCCAGACAATCGCTATGAGGAATTGAAAATTCGACTATTTAACGGAGCAATTACCGGTGAAAATGTTAAAGTCGATACGGTTATGACCAAAACGGGTAATGGGCAAATTCAATTTACGGATTTGAATGCAAGAGAAGCAGAATTTGAGACGGTCAATGGTGTTGTCAATCTTAAAGGATTTGATGTAGGCGAATTGGAAGTCGAAACGATGAATGGTGCAATCCAAATCCAGGGAGGCTTCCGAAAAGGAGATTTCCAGACGATTAATGGAAGTATTCAATGTGAACAAACCGGCCGTTATGGAGAAACGATCCGAGCTAAGGCGTCGGCAGGAAGTATTAATCTGCAAATCCCAGCAAATACTGGATGTGATGGGGAGTTAAAATCCAATCTCGGCAGTTTTAATATTGACCTGAAGGGTATTCACATCATTGAGGAAAAAAGTGATGTGGTCCAAAAGATGCTCCGATTCAAGTCAGAGGGTAATTATGAGGAATCCATTCATATTTTGGCCGAATCAAGAGCCGGTAATATTAAAATCAAACATTAATCAATACGTTAATGGATTAAAAGGAGCTGCGGGGTATTTTGAAGGAAAAAAAGCGTTTTGTCCGTTCAAGGTCAGATAAGATTGTTTCGGGTGTCCTTGGAGGAATCTCACAATATTTTGGTATGAGTTCAAAGCTTTTGCGTATCCTATTTATAATCGCGCTCATTCCAACTAGCTTTATGCTGATTATTCCCTATACGATTCTTAGCTGTTTTATGCCGAGAGAAGAAGTGAAGGAGATGGACATATGAAATGGATAGCCAAAATACTTGTTAATGCAGTCGTTTTCGTATTGCTGACACAGATATTTGAAGGTGTTCATGTAACCGGGTTTGGTGCAGCCATTATTGCAGCCATTGTATTATCCATCTTTAACGTAATTGTCAAACCAATTGTGACCATCCTAACGATACCTATAACGATCATTACGCTAGGAATATTTCTGCTCTTCATTAATACCATTGTGTTAATGATTACGGATGCAGCAATGGGAAGTGCCTTTGATATCAATGGCTTCTGGCTGACATTCCTGGTATCGATTATTCTTTCATTGGTTAATACGATTATGGAAAGTGTAATGGATGATAAATAAAGAACCTGAAGCCTGTTTACTAGGCTTCAGGTTTTTTAGCATTCTTGCTTGTCCGTTATGATGGTTGTTTCAAAACCAAGACGTTTTAGCTGTGTTGCTAAGTTGGCTGCATTCTGTTTGTCTGAAAAGGCACCTAACTGAACCTTGTACAGTATTTTTTCTGGATCTGATTGTTTGGCAGGATTGCTTAATTTCTTTTTCAATGAATAATGAGAGATGATAGATTCGGCAATTGCTTGTGCACATTTTTTTCGGTAGTGATCGCTTTTAAGCAGCTTTATTTCCTTTTCATTTGTCATAAACCCGCATTCAACCAGTACAGCTGTCATTTCTGTTGCGCTCAGCACATGAAAATCAGCCGTTTTAACTCCTCGATTTTGTAAACCGGTGGTGGCAATCAATTTATTCTGGATTTTTGTAGCGAGAGAGAGGGCTTCTTTAGGCCCTGATGTATGAATATACGTTTCAATTCCTTCTGCTTTATGCCAACCTCGATTTACGGCGGCATTGGCATGGATTGATACATATAAATCTACATGGAGAGAATTTGCACGATTCGTTCTTTCCTGTAAAGGAACATCTACTATGTCCGAATGGGCAAAGAAAGTATTAACTTGATAGTTGGTTAATAAATCCTTTAAATATTCAGCAACACTTCGATTAAATTCATATTCCTTCATTCCATCCGGTGATGACTTTCCAGGTGTTTTATAGCCATGGCCTGCATCAATCATAATCTTCAACTTTAAAAGCCCCCTGTCCTTTTACTACCATAATATGAGGCAAGCCATCTAAATGGCCCATCTATGGTCATCGTTTTAAATTAAAAGGACAGGATCTCTTGATTAAAATGGATATTTTATCTCAGTCAGCTTCATGGCTGTCAGAATGTATGTAATGGCTTCATCTAATATGCGTTATAGCACTCCATAGAATGTGGAAAGCCAATGATTAATCGAGCATAGAAGCTGCTTCTTTATCTACGATTACGGTTACAGCCGGATGCTGCTTTAGAATACTTGCTGGTAATTGTTCTGTTAAATCACCGTGAATCAGTTTGTAGGTTGCTTCTGCCTTTGCTTCACCAGAAGAGAGCAGTATAATCTCTTTGCTTTTCATAATTGTAGAAATCCCCATTGTGATCGCTTGTTTTGGGACCTCATCCAGATGATTAAAGAAGCGGGCATTAGCTTGTCGAGTGCTTTCTTTTAATTCAATGATATGTGTCTTACTGGAAAATGGAGTTCCAGGTTCATTGAAGCCAATGTGACCATTTTTTCCGATTCCTAATACCTGAAGCTCTACATTACCAAGATTATTTATCGCCGTTTCATATCGCTCACATTCCTGCATAAGGTCCTCTGCATCCCCATGTGGAAGATGAATATGATTTTGTGGAATGTCCAAGTATTTGAATAGATTATTCATCATATAGGAGTGATAGCTGTTTGGATTATCTTTTGAAAGCCCTATATATTCATCCAGGTTTACGGTATGGATTTGCTGATAGCTTGTTCCATTTTTCTGGTGATCCTCTATAAGATTTTTATAGAGACCGAGTGGGGTGCTTCCGGTAGCGAGTCCAAGGACTGCATCCGGTTTTTGCTTGATTTTGCTGATGAAAATTTCTGCTGCAATTTGGCTCATTTCATCATAATTGTCTGCTTTAATAATCCTCATAGTTGTTTGATTCATTGCTCTTCACCTCTGTAAGCTATTTTACCACGGCAGATTGTCATGGATACATTAAAGTTTGTATCCATAATCACAAGATCTGCGTCTTTCCCAACAGCAATGCTTCCTTTTTGATCATAAATATTAAGCTGTTTAGCTGGATTAACAGAAGCCATTTGGACAACTTCTTGCAATGAATATCCGGTAAAATGACATACATTTTTTATGGCATCGTTCATTTTGAGAATACTGCCTGCCAAAGTACCATCTGCAAGACGCGCTTCATCACCTGTAACGGTTACTTCCTGTCCGCCAAGATCATATTGTCCATCCGCCATTCCTTTTGCCCGCATGGCATCCGTAATAAGAATGGCCTTTTCTGTGCCTTTAACCTTGAGAGCAAGCTTTATCATTTCAGGTGATATGTGAATTCCATCCGCAATCATCTCCACGAATACCTGATCATGCAGCAAAGCTGCTCCAGCGGCACCTATGTCACGATGGTGTAAGCCGGTCATTTGATTAAATAAATGTGTAGCATTCGATATTCCGTGTTCAATCGCCTCTGATGCCTGTTCGTATGTGGCATTAGTATGACCCATGGAGCAGATGATATTTGAAGCGCGCAGGTGTTTAATTAATTCCTTTGCACCAGGCTGTTCCGGAGCAAGAGTGACCAGTTTGATTGCATTACCTGATGATTCATTCCACTCCTTAAATATATCAACGTCGGCATTCTTGATATGATGCAATGGTTGTGCTCCTGCTTTTGATGGACTGATGAATGGACCTTCTAAATGTACGCCCAGCATTTCAGTTTCTCCGGCAGGATTTCCGTTAATCCTAAAGCTATAGATAGCTTTTAACGCTTTATTTATATTGGCAGGATCCTGTGTCATTGTTGTTGCAAGAAAAGATGTGGTTCCCTCTTTAGGCAGCTCTTTTGCCATGACTCTAAGTGCTTCTTCTGTAGAATCCATGGCATCAGCCCCGGCCGCGCCATGAATGTGGATATCAATGAAACCCGGCAGAACTAGCTGTCCCTCTTTAAGAGTGATAATTTCATCAGCGTGCTGTGGTGAGTTTTCCATAAGACCCACTTCTTTAATTTGATTATCTTTAATTAAAATATATCCGTTTTGCAGGATGGTGTTCTCTTGATATATCGTTGCGTTTTGTATCAGTAGTGTCATTTCTCTTAAACCCCCAGGTAAGTTGTCCTATCCTTATGGTACTTTTAACTTTTTAGAAAAACCAGAATTATATTATTGTAATTGTATGGTTATGTAGGAAATAATGATAAAATGAAAGCACAAATTTAATAATCACTAGATCAGGGAGTGAATTTTTTGGCAAAAGTTAAAACAATCGACCTCATTGATGAATTCCAGCTTGAACTGGTTTGTGGTGAAGAAGGTGTAAATAGACCTATCACTACGAGCGATCTTTCAAGACCTGGTTTAGAAATTGCAGGTTATTTCGATTATTACCCTGCTGACCGTATTCAAATCCTTGGGATGACAGAATTATCGTTTTTCTCTAAGTTAAATGATGAAGAAAGAATTTCAAGAATGCAAATGCTATGCAGTGATATTACACCTTGTATCGTTATCACGCGTGATTTAGAGGTGCCGAAGGAATTATTGATGGCTTCTGAAAGCGTTTCTGTACCGGTTTTAAGAACATCGATGAAAACGACCCGGTTTTCCAGCCGACTGACTAATTTCCTTGAAAGCAAGCTTGCTCCAACGACTGCTGTTCACGGCGTTTTGGTAGATATATATGGCGTAGGTGTCATGATTACCGGAAAGAGCGGAGTCGGAAAAAGTGAGACTGCGCTTGAACTTGTAAAAAGAGGACATCGTTTAGTTGCCGATGATTGTGTGGAAATTCGCCAGGAAGATGACGACACACTGGTCGGAAATTCACCTGAATTGATCGAGCACCTTTTGGAAATTAGAGGCGTAGGCATCATTAATGTGATGACTTTGTTTGGTGCGGGAGCAGTCAGAAGCCATAAAAGAATCTCCCTTGTCATCAATCTGGAGCTATGGGATCAGCAGAAGAATTACGATAGACTTGGTTTGGAAGAAGAAAAGGTACGAATTATTGATACGGATATCACCAGAATGAATATACCAGTTCGGCCGGGCCGAAATATTGCGGTTATTATTGAAGTGGCGGCTATGAATTTCCGTCTGAAACGAATGGGCGTTAATACAGCTCAGCAATTTACCGAAAAATTGAATGAAGCAATTGAAAAAGAAAAATAATTAGAGTAGGTGTTAGGGTAGATGAATACGATAGACCGTGTTGCCATACATATCGGTTCCATCCAGATTTACTGGTATGGAATTATTATTGGAATGGGTGTCTTTATTGGGCTTTGGCTTGCCATGCGTGAGTCAAAACGCCGTGGGTTGGACAAAGATTTGTTTGTTGACCTGTTGATCTATGCAGTTCCAATCTCTATTATCAGTGCACGTATTTACTATGTTATTTTTGAGTGGTCCTATTATAAAGATCACCTCGGCGATATTTATAAAATATGGAATGGCGGAATTGCCATTCATGGAGCCTTGATTGGGGCCGTCATTACAACCATTTTCTTTGCTCGCTCCAGAAATATATCCTTCTGGAAAATTGCTGATATTGCAGCGCCATCTCTTATTCTCGCGCAGGGTATTGGCAGATGGGGTAACTTCATTAACCAGGAAGCATATGGTGATGTGGTTAGCCGCCAATTTCTTGAGAATTTAATGTTGCCCGACTTCATCATTGATCAAATGTTTATCAATGGTGCTTACCACCACCCGACTTTCTTGTACGAATCCCTTTGGAATTTCCTTGGATTTGGTTTATTGCTTCTGTTAAGAAGAGTTAATCTGCGTCAGGGTGAAATGTTCCTGACATACGTAATTTGGTATTCCATCGGCCGCTACTTTATAGAGGGGATGCGAACAGATAGCCTCATGCTGTTTGGTGAATTCCGAATGGCGCAGGTCTTATCGCTTTCATTGATTATTGGTGGAATAATCCTGCTTGTTGTAAGACGGAAAATGGGATATTCAGAGAAAAAATATTTAGACATATGATGTCCATTGCTCATAACCACATCTTTAGAATTTCAGATTGCAGGTTGTACATCGTGAACAGCTAAAGGGGTGGAATTTATGAAAAAAGATACCATATCAAAAGGGATAATGGCTGGGTTAAGAACTACGTGGATGCTCGGGAAGATTATTTTTCCCGTTACATTTTTAATATCCATCTTGCAATATACACCGGTATTACCTTGGATCATTGATTTGATAAGTCCTGCCATGGGACTGATTGGACTTCCGGGAGACGCAGCAATTCCGTTGGTACTCGGGAACTTTTTGAATCTCTATGCCGGGATTGGGGGCATATTGGCACTCGATTCTTTAACTGTTAAAGAAGTATTTATTATTGCCGTAATGCTTTCCTTTTCCCATAATCTCTTTATTGAAACCGGTGTTGCGCTAAAGGTAGGAGTTAAACTATGGGTTGTCCTGCTCACACGTATTGGACTCGCGCTATTATCAGCCATTGTCATTCATTTAGTATGGCAGGGCGGATCAGAGAGAATATATTATGGAATCAGCGGCAATGAGGAAGTGGTATCAGGCCTCATACCTGTGTTATTGCTGGCATTGGAAAAAGCAGCCTATGGAACATTAAAGCTGGCATTGATCGTTATTCCATTGATGCTAGTTATCCAAATTATGAAGGATCTTAATTGGCTAAATAAATTTTCGGACTGGATGAAGCCTATCACTAGGATGCTGGGGATGAAAGAAAACACATCCATGACTTTGGTTGCGGGCTTGGTCATTGGTCTGGCTTATGGAGCGGGAGTTATGCTTGATGCCGTTCGTGAAGATGGGGTTAGTAAAAAGGATATTACGATCGCCTTTATCTTTCTAATCGCCTGCCATGCAGTGGTGGAGGATACGGTCATTTTTATCCCTCTTGGCGTGCCAGTTCTGCCCCTGCTGCTCATCCGTTTGGTGACAGCCATTCTTTTAGCCGTAACAATTGCATTTATATGGAAAAAGGTAGAATTAAGAAAGAGGAAGGACGAACAGCGTGAAGCAGAAAATCACAACATTACTATTTGATTTAGATGGAACATTAATTGATACGAATGAACTAATTATTGCTTCATTTTTGCATACATTTAATCACTACTATCCAGGCCAATATTCACGTGAGGACGTCTACCAATTTATTGGTCCCTCCCTGGCTGAAACCTTTGGAGGATTGGATCCTGAGCGTAAGGATGAGATGATTGCATTTTACCGTGAACACAATTTTGCCAATCATGACTTACTTGTTCGTGAATATGAAGGTGTATATGAGACGATTGAAATACTTAAAAAAAGTGGATATAAAGTCGGTATTGTGACAACTAAAATGCGCAATGCTGTTAAGATGGGCTTGATTAAAGGCCGCCTTGAATCCTTTTTTGATGTTGTTGTCACACTTGATGATGTTCAAATGCCAAAGCCAGATCCGGAGCCAATCCAGTTAGCGTTGAAATTAATCGGATCTGAGCCTTCTGAAACGATTATGGTTGGAGACAATAGCCATGATGTTTTGGCTGGGAAAAACGCTGGAACGAAGACAGCGGGCGTTGCCTGGACAATCAAGGGAAGAGAGTATCTTGAGCAATTCAAGCCAGATTATATGCTTGAAAATATGCGCGATCTCTTAACGATTGTAAAGCAATGAGAAGAACTAAGCGTTATCCGGTAAAAGGTGATGGCAATTCCCTTTGGTATGTTTATAAAACCGTTCCCTTTTGGAAGGTTGTTCGGAATTTTATCGTTATACAGCTTGCGAGATATACACCTTTTTTAAGCATGAAAAATTGGCTTTATCGGACTTTTTTAGGAATGAAGGTTGGGCAGAAGACCTCCTTCGCCTTAATGGTTATGCTTGACGTTATGTTTCCAGAAAAAATATCCGTTGGACGTAACTCGGTGATTGGCTATAATACAACGATTCTCGCGCACGAATACTTAATAAACGAATACCGTTTAGGGAGTGTAATTATTGGTGATGAGGTGTTGATTGGTGCCAACTCTACTCTGTTGCCCGGAATTGAAATAGGTGATGGTGCGATTGTTTCGGCAGGGACCCTCGTTCATAAGGATGTTCCGGCAGGGGCCTTTGTAGGAGGTAATCCGATGAAAATCATCTATAGTGCGGAAGAAATGAAAATTAGAATAAAGGAAGATGATTTCTTTCGGTAAAAGAGGAACCCCGTTCATTAGAGCGGGGTTTTTAATTGTGTAATTTGCAGGCCTAATGATAGATTGGTGGAAAGGAATATCCATATCACTTGACGTTATTTGGAAGGAACGATACACTTTAACTTAACTTCATCATATTAGCATATTAGCGAACTAAAGTATTCTAAAAACTTATAATAAAGGACTGTTAATTATGCCGGATTTATTTATGTTTGAAAAGCCCTTGGGCATGCGTGACACATTGCCGGATTTATATAAGATAAAACAATCCATGAAACAAAGGATGATGGATCAAACGGTTCAATACGGATATGGTTTTTTGGAAACTTCATCACTCGAATATTATGAGACGGTCGGTAAGGTATCTGCTATCCGTGATGTTCATTTATTCAAGTTATTAGATAAAGATGGTCATAGTTTAGTGTTGCGACCGGATATGACCTCGCCTATTGCCAGGGTTGCTTCTTCCCATCTATTGAAGGAAGGGAATCCCGAGCGGCTCGCCTATAGTGCAAATGTGTTCAGAGCACAGGAAAAAGAGGGAGGACGTCCAGCAGAATTTGAGCAATTTGGGATTGAATTGATAGGGGATCGTACCCTTTCGGCTGATGCTGAAGTGCTTTGTCTTCTGTCTGATGTTTTAAAATGTGCTGGTTTGGAAAGATTCCATATTACGCTTGGTCATATTGGCTTTGTACAGGATTTACTCCTTCATTTTGGCGGTTGCGCAGAAACTGCAGGGATTATGAGGAAATTTCTGTTTGAAAAAAACTATGTTGGTTTTAAACAGTATGTGAATCAATTGCCAATCTCATTAAAGGATAAAGAGACTCTGTTTCAGCTTCTTTATTTAAAAGGGGGCCGCGAGATTCTGGAAATGGCTGAAAAACTGACAAATGGGCAGCTTGGTCAGCATGCGGTTAAAGAGTTGAAAAAATTGGCCGATATCCTTCTTTTAACAGATCATACAGAAATGATTACGTATGATTTATCACTTGTCAGCCATATGGATTATTATACAGGTATTTTGTTTGAAGTATCTGGGGAAAATGTAGGCTTTCCACTTGGAAATGGAGGAAGATACAACGAGCTATATAAACAGTTCGGGACAGATGCTCCTGCCACAGGATTTGGTTTACGTTTAGACCGTATACTGGAGGCGCTCGATTCAGGAGTTGAAGAAGAGCCGCCCCTTTGCATCATTTATCACCCTGTACAGCAACAGAAAGCGATAAGCCGGGCAACGGAGCTGCGACAATCCGGCATGCGCGTGGTTTTACAAAATGTGAATGGAATAAAGGATGTAAATACATTTACAAATCATTTTCTGAATATTGAATTTATGATTGACATGACAGATGGATCAGGGGGAGAGGGATAATGGAACAATTAACGATTGCCATGCCAAAGGGACGGATTTTGGATGAAGCAGTGGAATTATTAAGAAAAGCAGATTATCAGATTCCTCCTGATTTTGACGATACTAGAAAATTGATCATTCATGTAGAGAATGAAAATCTTCGTTTTATCCTGGCTAAACCAATGGATGTTCCCACTTATGTCGAGCATGGTGTGGCTGATGTAGGGATTGCCGGTAAAGACGTTCTGATGGAAGAAGCACGTGATGTGTATGAATTGTTGGATTTAGAAATAAGTGAATGCCATTTAGCAGTGGCAGGCATGCCGAATACAGAAATGAACAAGATTGCTCCGAAGATTGCCAGTAAATACCCAAATATCGCTTCCCAATATTTTCGTGAGCAGGGTGAACAGGTTGAAATTATTAAGTTAAACGGGTCCATTGAGCTGGCTCCCATGATAGGCCTTGCTGATCGAATCGTTGATATTGTATCGACCGGACAAACTTTACGTGAGAATGGACTGGTAGAGTATGCAGCAATCCAAAATGTGACATCACGATTTATTGCAAATCCGGTAAGTTATCGAATGAAGGAAAAAGAAATCGCTGAAATGGTAACTCGACTGGGGAAGGTTTTGCAGCCGAAGGAATAATTGGAGGGAGAAGGCATGGAAATTAAATCGTTAACGAGTGGATTATCGTTGAAACGTACGGTGGATGGCGGATCCGATGCTCAAAGGAAGGTTGTCCAACAAATCCTGCAGGATGTAAAGGAACGCGGAGATCAGGCTTTATTTTTTTATACAAAAAAGTTTGACCAAACAGAGATGGATTCTCTTAAAGTAACAAACGATGAAATGGAAAAAGCAATCGCCAACATGCCGCAAGAGATGATTTCAATCATGACTGAAGCTGCTTCAAATCTTCGAAGCTATCATGAAAAACAAGTGCAAAATTCATGGATAGATATGTCCGTGACAGGAACTATGCTTGGTTTAAGGCGTACTCCGCTTGATTCAGTCGGCATCTATGTTCCAGGCGGTACGGCCGCCTACCCATCCTCCGTATTAATGAATGCCATCCCGGCTAAAGTGGCCGGTGTAAAGCGGATTGTCATGGTTTCGCCGCCGGGAATAGACGGGAGATTACCTGACTCCGTGCTTGCTGCCGCGCATATTGCAGGCATCACTGAAATTTATAAGGTAGGCGGTGCCCAAGCAATCGGAGCTCTTGCCTATGGAACAGAATCAATCGGAAAAGTAGATAAAATTACAGGACCGGGTAATATTTACGTCGCGCTTGCCAAAAGGGAAGTATATGGGGATGTGGATATTGATATGATTGCCGGTCCTAGTGAGATTACGGTGCTTGCTGATGAAACGGCAGAGGCTCGGCATGTTGCGGCAGATTTGCTATCACAGGCTGAACATGATGAACGGGCATGCAGTGTGCTGATTACCACGAGCCGAAGATTGGCGAGCCAGGTCAAAGTGGAAGTGGAGAAACAATTGGCCGTGTTACCGCGTAAAGAGATTGCGCTCGCTGCCTGGAATAATTTTGGCGGTATATACGTAGCAAACACATTGGAAGAGGCGATTGAGGCTGTAAATGAGCTGGCCCCTGAACATTTGGAAATTCAAACAGCGGATGCGATGAATGTGGCGGGCGCAATTCGGCATGCAGGTGCTATTTTTATCGGTAAATATAGTTCTGAGCCGGTTGGCGATTATTTTGCAGGTCCCAATCATGTGCTGCCTACAAATGGTACAGCCCGTTTTTCAAGCCCATTGAATGTAGATGATTTTCAAAAGAAAACGAGCTTAATTATGTACAGTCAACAGGATTTTGAGGCTAATGCATCTAAAATCGCTGCTTTTGCTAGATTAGAAGGATTAGAGGCTCATGCGCGGGCCGTGGAATCGCGATTTATTTCGAAGGAGGAAGGTCAATGAAACGTACAGCCGAAATAGATAGAAGAACGAACGAAACGAAAATTAAGCTTGCTTTAGGCCTTGACGGTGAAGGTAAGACGGAGCTTTCAACAGGTGTGCCTTTTCTCTCGCATATGCTGGATCTATTTGCGAAGCACGGCCATTTTGATTTACGAGTAGATGCGGATGGGGATATAGAAGTGGATGGGCATCACACAACAGAGGATATTGGTATTTGTTTAGGGCAGGCGTTGAGTCAGGCGCTTGGAGATAAAAGAGGGATTAAGCGATATGGAAATGCCTTTGTTCCGATGGATGAAGCACTGGCACAGGTCGTTGTTGATTTGAGCAATCGGCCGCATCTTGAATTTAGAGCAGACATTCCGGCACCGATGATTGGATCCTTTGATACAGAGCTTGTACATGAATTCCTGTGGAAGCTTGCGATTGAGGCGAAGATGAATCTTCATGTCGTCGTCCATTATGGCCGCAATTCCCATCATATTGTTGAAGCCATTTTTAAAGCGCTTGGACGTGCGCTTGATGAAGCGACATCACACGATCCAAGGGTGAAAGGAATTCCATCTACAAAAGGGATGCTGTAAGTGGAGAGGGGTGGCAGTCTTGATTGGAATCGTTGATTACGGGATGGGAAACTTATTCAGCGTTTATAACGCATTAGACAGGCTGGGAGCGGATCCTGTGATAAGCGGTGATCCGACTGTATTGGCCGGCTGTGATGGGTTAATCTTACCCGGCGTGGGTGCTTTTCGGGATGCAATAACTGCATTAAAAGAGCAGAAATTGGACGTATTTTTAAAGGAGTATGTCGAAAGTGGCAAGCCCCTGCTCGGCATTTGCCTTGGAATGCAGCTATTGTTCGAGAGCAGTGATGAACACGGGTTTTCCGAGGGGCTATGTTTCTTGGAAGGACATATTGCGAAATTTACGGGGATTGATCAAACCGGTAAAACCTATAAAGTTCCTCATATGGGATGGAATAAACTGCAATTTAAGAATGTGAATCCTTTAATTGAAGGATTGGAAGAGGATTATGTCTACTTTGTCCATTCCTATTATGCACAAATAAAGGACTCAGCGGAATTAATTGCAACAGCAATGTATGATGTCGAGGTACCCGGAATTGTAGGAAAAGGGAATGTGATGGGAATGCAATTTCACCCTGAAAAAAGTGGACAGATGGGAAAAGGTTTGCTCGGGAACTTCGTGAATCTGGTAATAGAGAAGGCGGGGGATAAGTGATGGGGACTAATTTTACAATCTATCCGGCAATTGATATGAGAGGCGGTAAATGTGTCCGTCTTCTGCAGGGAGATTATGGGCAGGAAACGGTTTATGGAGATTCTCCATTTGAAATGGCCAAGTCCTTCTCTAATTTAGGAGCCAAATGGATTCATATGGTCGATTTAGACGGTGCCAAAGAGGGAAATCCAGTTAATGAGGAACACGTACTAAAGGCAGCCCGGGAATTAAAGAGTGTATCCATTCAAGTCGGAGGCGGGATTCGCAATGAGGAGCAGGTAGCCCGTTACTTGGAGAATGGTATATCGCGTGTCATTCTTGGCAGTGTGGCTGTAAGAGAACCGGAATTTGCCACACGGATGATTCAGCAATATCCGGGGAAAGTTGCTATAGGACTGGATGGTAAAAGCGGTAAGGTGGCGACTGATGGCTGGCTGAAAACAAGTGAATGGACTGTCGTTGACTTAGGCAAGTATTTTGCCGATAAAGGGGCAGAATGGTTCATTTTTACGGATATCGCCAATGACGGGATGCTTAATGGTCCCAGTGTAGAGGCAACAGCTGAACTTGCGCGCGCAACCGGAAAGAATGTCATCGCATCAGGAGGAATGAGTCAGCTTGAGGATATCGCTGCTTTACAGGCCTATCAAGCGGATGGAATTGAAGGAGTCATCATCGGGAAGGCACTTTATGAAAATCGCTTTACATTGCCGCAGGCCCTAGCGAAGGCGGTTGAATCCTTATGATTACGAAACGAATTATTCCCTGTTTAGATGTAAAAGAGGGCCGTGTCGTGAAAGGGATTCAGTTCCTTGGGCTTCAGGATGCAGGTGATCCAGTTGAATTGGCGAAAATGTATGATGACCAAGGAGCAGATGAGCTAGTATTCCTTGATATTTCAGCGTCCCATGAAGGAAGAAAGACGATGGTGGAAGTGGTTCGGGAAGCGGCGACTGTCCTGAGCATCCCATTTACAGTTGGTGGAGGAATTAACTCAGTCGCTGATATGAGAACCATTCTACGTGCCGGAGCGGATAAGGTATCTGTAAACACGGCGGCAGTGCTTCGGCCGGAGCTGATTGCAGAGGGAGCCAGCTATTTTGGGAATCAGTGTATCGTTCTTGCTATTGATGCAAAGTATGATGCGGAGATGAACGGCTTTCGAGTTTATACACATGGCGGCCGTAAAGCTACCGAATTAAATGCTATTGATTGGGCTAAGCAAGCCGTTGCGCTCGGTGCCGGTGAAATATTACTAACGAGTATGGACTGTGACGGGGAAAAAAGCGGATTCCATATTGAACTGACCAAGGCGATCAGTGAGGCTGTTACAGTCCCGGTGATTGCGTCCGGTGGAGCGGGAAGTAAGGAAGATTTTGCTGAGGTTTTTACAGAAGGAAAAGCAGACGCAGCACTGGCTGCTTCCATTTTTCATTACAAAGAGACAAGCGTACAGGAAGTTAAACGTAGACTGCGAGAACAAGGAGTGCTTGTGAGATGAATATAGAGAATATACGATTTGATACGAACGGATTAGTGCCGGCCATTGTTCAGGATGGAGAAACGAAGGAAGTCCTGACACTGGCTTATATGAATAAGGAATCATTGGAGAAAACGATTCAAACGGGAGAAACCTGGTTTTACAGTCGTTCCCGCCAGGAGCTTTGGCATAAAGGGGAAACAAGCAAAAACACTCAAGCCGTACGGGAAATCCGCTATGATTGCGATCAGGATGCATTAGTAGTATTGGTTCAACCAGCAGGCCCAGCCTGTCATAACGGCACGGTAAGCTGCTTTACGGAATCGCTGTATCAGGCTGATGATATTAATTTAATTCAGCCGGCAGATGAAGCAAAGGATTTTATGTATGATTTGGAGAAAATCATTGCTGAACGGGAAGCAGAGCGTCCCGAAGGCTCCTATACAACGTATTTATTTGAAGAAGGGGTAGACAAGATTCTTAAAAAGGTGGGAGAAGAAGCAGCCGAAGTCATCATCGCTGCCAAAAACCGCGACCTAGAAGAATTAAAATGGGAAGTATCCGATTTATTCTTTCATGTCCTTGTCCTCTTAAAAGAACAAAATCTCCCATTCTCTGAAATTCAAAAAAACCTCCGTGAACGCCATCTTACTAAACAGAATGATGAAGAAACTGACTCAAAAGGATGAATGATATCCTTTTGAGTTTTTTTGTTTGATGAAGGTGGCAGGGGGGAGTGTTGGTATGTAGTGGTTATGCCAGGGGGATGTCCCGGATAAAGGTGGGTGATAGTTGGGTGAAAGGCAGGTGGGAGGTGGAGAAGATCGCCTCTCCTTATGCTTGTCGCAGCTGACCAGTCGCCTCCGCTTTTCATCTGATCCAGCGTCAGGGCCTAGGAGCTCGGGACATAAGCATAGCCTCTACGGGGGAAAACATCCCCCTCCGAGCCTCTGTCTTATGCTCCTCGCTCCTGGGCAAGGCCCTTCCGCTTTTCTTTCTATAATTCTCTTAATATGGTATAATTGTAGGGTTAAAGTATATGTGCTTGGAGGACTAGATGGGGAATAATTTTAATTTGACTAATAAGGCAAAAGTTGTTTCGTTTAACCCCACGGGAGAGTTCTATTTTACAAAGGGAATAAAAGCTTTCCAGCGAAGGGAATTATATAGAGCTAAGAAATATATGAACCGTGCGTTGCAGCTGGAACCGGGTGAGCCGATGATTGCTTGCCAGCTGGCTGTGATTTGTACGGAATTAGGTGAATATCAGTTTTCGAATCAGCTGCTTGAGAATATTCTTCAGGAGTTGGATCCGTTTATGACGGAGTGCCATTATTTCCTGGCTAATAATTTTGCTCATATGGGTTTATTTAAAGAGGCCTATAAGCATGCTAACGAATATTTAAATAAAGATCAGTTTGGTGAATTCAGTGAGGATGCAGAAGATTTGCTGGATTTAATCACATTTGAGACGGATGAAACAGAAGAGACCTTGGAAGTTCAGGATGATTTAATGATGCGCCAAGAGGCGGCACGTGAGTTGCTTGAAGCGGGTAATTTTGTGAAAGCCGTTGAAAAAATTGAAGAATTAATCGATTTATATCCTGAATTTTGGTCGGCTTATAATAATTTGGCACTGGCTTATTTCTATGTAGGTAAAACAGAGAAAGCTTTTGAGACGCTCGATCGAGTCCTTGAGAAGAACCCTGGCAATCTGCATGCTCTGTGCAATGGAATGGTCTTTTACCATTATCAGATGGAGCAGGATAAGCTTGATGAGGTTTTCGCTGTCCTAAAAAAAGTCAGACCTATTCTTGATGAACACCGGTTAAAATTAGGAGCGACCTTTGCGCTGACTGGTTATTATGAGGAAGCTTATATCTGGCTTCGCCAGCTGCAGAAAAAGGGTTATGAAGGGGACGGAACCTTCTATTATTGGCTCAGTAAATCTGCCCATCAAATCGGGCAAAAGAGAGTTGCTGAAAATGCCTGGGCTAAAGTGGTTGAATACAGTCCTGATAAAGAGGGACTTGAGCCTTGGGGCGAAATGACTGAAGATGAGGAATCTGGATTTGAAGAGCATGCGCCTTCCATCATTAAAAAGTTGGAAAGTGAGTATCTGGAGGAGAGATTGTTTGGTCTCTTTTTAGCGAGTCATTCGGGGGAATTTAATCAAATTAAAACTCATCCCTCTTACGAAACTAATAAACGTTTCACAGCGATGGAACGAGAATATAAAAATAGCATCGAGCTATCCGATAACCGTCAATTTTTTGCGGCAGAGGTAGCAGACACGTTATATAGGTTTTATCAGCCGGTAAAATTGATTGAGTCCGGCCTTTATTTTCTCTGGTTTTCTGTATATGCAGAAGGAAAAGAGAATGGTATACGGTTCTCAAATCCACTTGCATGGGCAGCTGCTATTGATTACGAATGGCACAAGCTGCGCGGTGAAAAAGAATCTCAAAAAACAGTGGCGGAACGATATGGAATATCTAACTCGACACTTTCTAAGTATGTAAAGCTTGTAGCCGAATTGTTGCAATGAGCAAATTTTTGGACCTAATATGTATAGTTTAATACGATTAGTTCGAGGATAAGACGAGAAATGAAATGAATGTGAGAGGCTTCGAGTTCTATCGTAAGAAGGAGTGATTCATAATGTCTGAGGAAAAAATTTATGATGTAATTATTATTGGAGCCGGACCGGCGGGTATGACAGCAGCTGTATATACGTCAAGAGCCAATCTTTCGACATTAATGCTTGAACGTGGCATTCCGGGCGGGCAAATGGCGAATACGGAAGAGGTTGAAAACTATCCAGGATATGAAACCATTCTTGGACCAGATTTATCAACTAAAATGTTCGAGCATGCGAAAAAATTTGGAGCAGAATATGCTTATGGTGAAGTAAAACAAATTATTGATGGAAAAGAATATAAAACCATTGATGCTGGTTCTAAGCAATATAAAACGCGTACTATTATTATTGCTACTGGTGCTGAATATAAGAAAATCGGCGTACCAGGTGAAAAAGAGCTAGGTGGTCGCGGTGTTTCCTATTGTGCAGTTTGTGACGGAGCTTTCTTTAAGAACAAAGAACTTTTCGTGATTGGCGGAGGAGATTCTGCTGTTGAAGAAGGTGTGTACTTAACTCGCTTTGCTTCTAAAGTAACGATTGTACACCGCAGGGATGAACTTCGTGCTCAAAAAATTCTGCAGCAGCGTGCCTTTGAGAATGAAAAGGTAGATTTTATTTGGAATACAACGTTAAAAAGCATTAATGAGAAAGATGGTAAGGTTGGCAGTGTAACATTGATATCCACTGTTGATGGTACTGAGCGCGAGTATCCGGCAGATGGCGTATTCATTTATATTGGAATGCTGCCGTTAACAAAACCATTCCAAACTATCGGAATTACGAATCAAGCTGGTTATATCGAAACCAATGATCGCATGGAAACAAAAATTCCTGGTATTTTTGCAGCCGGAGATGTTCGTGAAAAGAATTTACGACAAATTGTTACGGCAACAGGTGATGGCAGTATAGCCGCTCAATCCGCACAGCATTATGTTGAAGAGTTGATGGAGCAATTAAAAGCACAAGCAAAATAAAATAGCTTGAAGGATGAGTAAAAAATTTACATTAAAGTCATTATTAATTAATGTAGCTGTAATCAAAGTGCAATACATTTGGGGTAGAATAAAAATAAGAAATTGACCCCCTTTTATATATTTTTTTGGCATAGGTTATAAAACCTATGCCGCTTTTTTTTGTTGTTTGTCGAAAAATATAGGGATGACTTGAAAAAATTATGATGATTAACGTACATTGTTCATGCACATCTAAAATAGTATAATAAAGAGAAGTCTATCTAATTTGTGCTGTAGCAACTGAGGTGAAATAGTTTGCAAAGAGTAACCAATTGTATGTTAATGGCAGATGGCAAGGCCCTTATGCTTCAGAAGCCCAGAAGAAATTGGTGGGTAGCGCCCGGCGGCAAAATGGAATCTGGAGAATCCATACATGACTCTGTCATGCGTGAATTCTATGAAGAAACCAATTTGAAAATCGAGCGTCCTGAGTTAAAAGGCATTTTCACCATGGTTAATATGAAAGATGACCAAATTGTTCATGAATGGATGCTTTTTTCTTTTCGTGCCTACGCATTTGAGGGAGAAGCATATCAGGAGAATGAGGAAGGGATTCTGAAATGGCATCCTTTAAACGATATTCTGGCATTGCCAATGGCAGAGGGAGATCGCAAAATATTGGATCATATGATGAATGGACAAGGAATACTAATAGGTACATTTAAATATACAGAAGATTTCATACTACTCGATTACAAGCTTGAAAGAAACGGGGAATAACTAATGGAAGAGAAAAAAATAGAAACTGCAGCATCAGAGAATCGGTTGGTCATTATTACGGGTATGTCAGGTGCCGGTAAGACAGTTGCAATACAGAGCTTTGAGGATCTGGGCTTCTACTGTGTGGATAACCTTCCCCCTACGCTTCTTCCTAAATTCATGGAGCTTATGAACAATTCAGGAAAGAAAATGAATAAGGTAGCATTAGTAATGGACTTACGAGGCAGGGAATTTTTTGAACACTTATTCAAAGCCTTGGATGATCTTAATGAATCCTCCAAGTTTGTTCCTGAAATTTTATTCCTGGATGCGGATGACTCCGTTTTAGTAAGAAGATATAAGGAAACAAGACGTACTCATCCATTGGCTCCATCAGGATCGCCGTTGGAAGGGATTAGACTTGAACGAGATTTGCTTGAGGAATTAAAAGGACGTGCTCAAACGATTTATAACACATCAAATTTTAAGCCAAAAGAGCTGCGTGAGAAAATTGCCAAACAATTCTCCGTTAATCAACGGGTGGAGTTCTCGATTAATATCATGTCATTCGGTTTCAAACATGGTATCCCTATCGATGCAGATTTAGTTTTTGATGTAAGATTCCTGCCTAATCCGTTTTATATAGAAAATATGCGTCCGCAAACTGGACTGGATGAAGAGGTTTCTTCTTACGTAATGAAATGGAGTGAAACCCAGAAATTTATTGAAAAATGGACGGATTTACTTGATTTTATGATTCCTCAATATAAACGTGAGGGGAAAGCCCAGTTAATTATCGCTGTGGGATGTACTGGAGGCCAGCATCGTTCCGTAACTTTAGCTGAATATCTGGGTAAACGGTATAACAATGAGTACCATACGAGTGTAACGCATCGTGATATTGATAAAAGGAAGGTACGCACAGATGACATCCATATCAGCACAACCTAAAGTGGTCATCATAGGTGGTGGATCTGGCCTTCCTGTCCTATTAAGAGGGCTAAAGGCATATCCTCTCGACATTACCGCTATAGTGACCGTTGCGGATGATGGTGGCAGTTCTGGCAGACTGAGAGAGGAACTGGACATCCCTTCTCCTGGTGATATACGGAATGTTTTAGCAGCTATGTCTGATGTAGAGCCATTAATTGAGCAAATGTTTCAGCACAGATTTACAGGCTCTGAACAATTATCAGGTCATGCGCTAGGGAATTTAATTCTTGCTGCGATGACTTCTATTACCGGTGACTTTGTACATGCTATTCAGGAGATGAGTAAGGTTTTAAATGTAAGAGGACAGGTTTTGCCCTCTGCTAACCAGAGCGTAATCCTACATGCAGAACTCGAGGATGGGACGGTTGTTTCCGGTGAATCAAAAATTCCATACTCCGGGAAACGCATAAAGCGGGTATTCCTCAGTCCTGAGCATATTCAGCCTCCTCATGAAACCATCCAGGCCATCAGACAGGCAGATTTAATTTTGATGGGGCCGGGAAGTCTTTATACAAGTATATTGCCTAATTTGGTTGTGCCTACAATTGCAGCTGAAATTGCAAATGCCAAAGCATCCAAGGTATATATTTGTAACTTAATGACTCAAGCAGGGGAAACCCTGAATTATACAGCAAGTGACCATTTGAAAGTAATAAATGAGCATTTAGGTGAGTCATGTATGGATACAATCTTAGTCAATAAAGAGGATATCCCTGCGC
Organism: Bacillus sp. E214; assembly: GCF_008087365.1. Lineage (NCBI taxonomy): Bacteria > Bacillati > Bacillota > Bacilli > Caryophanales > Bacillaceae > Bacillus > Bacillus sp. E214. The sequence goes on from NZ_VENN01000002.1 coordinate 431,954, forward strand.
ATTTAAAATTAAAATATAAAGAAGAGTATGCCCAACCGGTTATCTTTGATATAAACAGACTTGAACAAATGGGACTGCAAGTGATTAAGGATAATATAGTAACGATTCAAAATAACCGTGTCAGACATGATACAGTCGTCGTTGCTTCTATTATCTATAATTTATTAAAGGAAAAGAATAAAGTGTAAGTTGTAAAGGGATTGAGGTGTAAAAAAGGATGTCGTTTGCGTCGGAAACAAAAAAAGAATTAACCAATTTAGAAGTAAAAGAGTGCTGCGCACGGTCAGAACTATCTGCGCTAATCCGGATGAACGGATCCTTATCCTTTTCCAATCGTCATCTTATTGTGGATGTGCAAACAGAAAATGCAGCGATTGCCCGGAGAATTTATACGTTTTTAAAGAAGCTTTATAATCTCCAGGTTGATTTGCTTGTTCGTAAAAAGATGAAGCTGAAAAAGAATAATGTCTATATTGTACGGTTTTCTGAGAAAGCGAAGGAAGTACTTACAGACTTGAATATCATTGAAAATGAATTTACGATTATCCATGATATATCCGAGGAATTAATCCACAAGAAATGCTGTAAACGATCATATTTACGTGGTGCATTTCTTGCAGGCGGATCAGTTAATAATCCTGAGACTTCCTCTTATCACTTGGAAATATCGTCTTTATATAAAGAGCATAATGATTCTTTGTGTGAGTTGATGAACTCATTCGGATTAAAAAGCAAAACGCTCGAAAGAAAAAAGGGATTTATCACCTATTTGAAGGAAGCGGAAAAGATTTCTGAATTCCTGAATATTATTGGAGGGCATAATGCACTCTTGAAATTTGAGGATATTCGTATTGTAAGAGACATGCGAAATTCTGTAAATCGACTTGTAAATTGTGAAACTGCAAACTTGAATAAAACAATCAGCGCTTCATTGCGCCAGGTTGAAAATATACGGTATATTGAAAATACAGTTGGTCTGGATATATTGCCTGATAAACTACGTGAAATTGCAAGACTGCGTGTCGAATACCAAGATGTAACCCTAAAAGAACTTGGGGAAATGGTTTCAAGCGATAAAATAAGCAAGTCGGGTATTAATCATCGTCTACGTAAAATAGATGAAATTGCCGAAAAGCTGCGAGCCGGTGAATCTAAATAAGTATTCCAAGCATTATGATATAAATAATATTTAATGGAGGGGAATCGCTGTGATTGAAAAAGAAGTCACTGTACAGCTTAAAACAGGCTTGCAGGCACGCCCGGCTGCTCTATTTGTTCAGGAGGCAAGTCGTTTTTCATCTGATATATTTATTATAGATGGAGAAAAGAAGGTCAATGTAAAAAGTATTATGGGATTAATGAGTATGGCGATTGGTACAGGTAAGACAGTGACCCTTGCAGCAGATGGTCAGGATGAAGAAGAGGCTATAGAGGTTTTAGAAGCATTTATGACAAAGAGTAGTAATACGAAGAATCATTAGGATACAAATAGAAAAGAGGTGGCTATCTATAAGCCGCCTCTTTTCCTGCTTTATTTACTAATAAGAATTTTTCCGACAGTACGGTCTTTGCTTTGACCCGTTAACTTGATTTTTACGCCAAACTCAGGGATATTCCGCCCTGCGTCAGGTTTGCCAGGATTTAAATAATTTTTGCTATCATCAAACACAGAAAATGGTTTCGTGTCAAAATCTGACAATGTTAAACCATTTACACTCTTATAATCCAAATACATTTTATCTGTTTTATCTAATCTAAATGCAGCATCATGAATTTGATAACGAGTTGCAGCTAAGGATTTGTCACTCCATTTTAATGTTCCTTGGTCAGCATCGACTACCCCTAGGAAGCCTTCACCTGGGTGACTGCCTGTCCAGTTATCTGAATAGCTGTCATCCACATACCAAACTACTAATCCACCATCATATTTCATTAGGCTGGCTCCGCGTTTGATATGAGCAAGTCCTAAATCGACCCCCTGATGATTTCGCCATTCTGCCAAATAGTATTGATCGCTTGTATAGAAGCCTTCATTCTTGGTGAAGCCATCTAATGTAAAGGCAGAGGTTGAAGTATCTGCATTATCTTTTACGAGTTCCTGTCCATCAGCAGTAATTGTAATGTCATCTACATAAAAACCTGGTTCAATAGCTGCTATATCAGTCCAGTAATTAAAGCGTAATTCAATTTTCTTGCCGGCATAGGCATTTAAATCAAATATACCATCTACCCATCCGTTGGAGTTTCCTGTTATACCATTACCCGGATTTTGTTCATATGGATTAGTAGAAGTGGTTATATTCCCTGCTACGCCTGTCCAGTTTGTTTGTCCTTCTTCACGCACTTGAACAGATGCATAGTCCCAATCCTGCTCTATTTGGTACCATGTCTTGAAAGATAACTGGGCTGTCGACTTATTTGTTAGATCAAGAGAAGTAACCAAAGAGTTATTTAGGTTATTACCTTTTCCGCTATGATATTCATACTTCCCGCTATAAGGAGTATTTACTGTGGTCTTCTTTTGTGGCAAATTCACTTTAAGCGCATCCAGGTTTCTTCCCTTTGTATTGGCTTGATCGAGAAGGAATTCAGATCCCCGTCTAGTCAGATCATCCAAATCGACCTCTTCATAATTAAGCCAGTTTCCACCGAGGCTCTCCTGAAGATATTCTTTGGCATATGGGCTGAATCCAGTTGGTTCTCCTCCTGGAACTTTACCTGCCCAGCTGCCGCTTGCCATGATTGACCAATAGCCGATGGCTTCACCAGATCCTGAGTATTGCGTATCATATTCATCCGGTAGACCCAAATCATGACCATATTCATGGGCAAATACTCCGGCAGCTCCATCAATTGGTTCGATTGTGTAATCGTAAGCAGCCATTTGTCCATTCCAGTAAGGTATGTCTGTTTCCGTATTAGCAATTGGGAATATCCCGTCGAATATCCCGTCCAAATTCGAACGATGGGACCAGATTGCATCTCCACCCAGTGTGCCGCCACCTGCTTCTTCACCTACAGCAGAGTGGACAATCATTAAGTGATCGATTAATCCATCTGGCTCGCGTTTATTGCCGTCCCCATCATAATCGTAGCGATCTTCCTGATCATACTCAGCAAAATCTACATTTGGATCGTTTGCTGCAGCTTCAAGTGCTTCCTCTACAAGGCTACGTGCATCCTTGTCATTTCCATCAGGTGTGGGAATATTTCCACCATACTCAGCAGCAGGTTTTTCAGCCATATACCAACCAGCTACTTCACCATCTACGGTATAGCTACCGCCAGATTGCTGTTCATAATATTGCTTCATAGAAATTAGCTTTTCGCCGTTAGGACCTGTATATCCCTTTTTACCAAAAATCATTTGTTGGTAATGATCCTTAGTATAATCTTGATAGTACATGTCTGTATCCTCTGGTCTGACATTGTCACCATTGTAATCAGGGAACTCAATCATCAGAACCAAAACTTTATCTTTTACTACAGACCCTTTATATTTCTCTTCTTTTACTGGTTGAACAACACCATTACTAGGTTTGGAACCTTTGCCAGTTTTTTTACCTTTTTTCTTTTTGTTCCACTTCTTTTGCAACTCTTTTATTTGCTTATCGAATTTTTTTGATGAGTCCTTTTTAGCGTTTTCTTCTTTTTTCTTTAGGTACTTTTTCAACTGTGCCTGTGCTTCTTTATCTGTTGCATTTTTCTTGATAACACCTTCCTTTTTAAGCATTTTAATTAATCGTTCCTCGTTGGCAATGCTTAAATCAAAAGAGCTTCCTGTATAGGTAACTGAATGATTATGACTGGTCTCGGTTGCAGCATGATTACTTATTGTCGAAACTTGGTGAGCAGAAGTGGCTGGTGCAAAGGCACTGAATGTTAAAGCAGCAGCGAAGGCCGATGCCAAAATAGATTTTCCTCGCAAATGGTTTCCTCCTCTAAATTTTAATTAACATCTATAAATATTCTAACTATTCTGTTAAAAAACCTCTTTAATAGTAGAAAATGGTAGAATAGGAGTAGTTGAGGAAAAAGAAGTGGGTGATTAGACATAAAAAAACCACCCTTTTTGAAAGAGTGGTTTCGTCTTATAATTATCTATCTTCTGTCAAACTTCTAGAAATTTCTTTTGGTTTCTTGTTTTTCATCAGGATTGGATAGAGAACAAGACCGAGGACAAATAATCCTATACCGAGCGAGAAGGTTTTTAAATCGGCTGTTCCGGTTTTAATTACCCATAGGGTGTATACAAGAGCCACTATCGCAATTATGCCATCTATCAATCGTGATTGCTTCATCCCTGTGTATGTTTCACCGGTAATAATCAGTTTTACCTGATAAAGGACACTAACGAAATACGGGATTAAGTAAGCTAATGTAGCAACGACCATTGCGAATTCATAAGCTTCCATTATCGTTCCGGAAACAGTAGCGAATAAAAAGAATTGCGTTAAAAGGTTTGTGATAGTCAAAGAATTGACTGGACTTCCTTTTTTATTCGTTTTTCCGAAGAATGCCGGGAACAAGTTGGATTTAGCAGCTTGATAAGGAACCTCGGAGCTAACGACAATCCAACCGACTGTAGATCCGAATAATGAAATTAAGGCAAGGAATCCTAGAATATAAGCACCGCTAGATCCGATTGCAGCTTGCAGAGCATCAACCAAAGGTTTATGTGACTGTTGCAATGCCTCTTGGGATAAAGCGCCCATTGTTAATAGTGTTATACCAATATAGATCGCAATGGCAATAATCAGTCCGGTGATTGTCGCTTTTTTCACATCAGTCTGAGACTTTGCTCGATTGGATAGCATCACAGCAGCTTCTACCCCAATAAAGGCCCATAGCGTGGCAATAGCTGCGTTATTTACTTGTCCACCCAATGAATGGGAAACCCCAGATGCATCGATAAATTCTTTACCGTTCATTATATTAGCAGAATCAAATATAAAAATGGTTGCGACAATAAAAAGTGCGAAACCAATTACTTTTGTGATAGTAGCCAGCAAATTGATTTTCCCAGCGCTGTTAAAGCTTTCGCAGAGAATAAAGTGAATGCCCCACAGCATAACTGTACATACCATAAAGTTTAAGAATTTCCCTAATTCAAGATCAAAATTGCCGCTTGAAAAAAGGATGTACTGGCTTTGCATAATTGGAAAGAAGGTAGATAAGTACCCGGCAAATGAGATAATGACTGATGCCGTAGCAGCCCAGTTAGCAGCCCAGTAACCCCAAGCAATACTGTAACCAGCAATTTTCCCTTTACTTGGTGAACTGAACATGGCTTGAGCATAGCTTTGCGGTCCCGTTTTTAATTCCGGCTTTCTGATAGCCAAATTTCCAAATACAAGAGCAACCATTAATACTCCAGCTCCTGTTAAGATCCAGGCCATTGATGCTCCAAACGGACTAGAAACACCAGCTAGGTTTGCCGGAAGCATAAATATTCCTCCACCAACCATGTTGCCGACAACAAACATGGTTAATATCCAAAATCCCCATTTTTTATTATTCATGATGAAAGACCCCTTCTGTTTTCAAAATATGCGAAAAATATAATAAGATAAATTATTGCTAGTGGTACAAATCGTTATAATTCTATACCCGAATTATAATTTGATCATTCCGGTGGCTGTATTGGTTGAGACTTTTAAGTATGAAATTCAACACAATAAACACTCTTTAGAATGACTAATTATTAAATTGTGCTTTCATATTAACACCAAACTTTAATTTGGTAAAGTGATAAACAATTAGAGAACTAAAATATTGTGAGGTAGGGGAGTAGAGGGGGATATCTACATTATTTTTTTGATAAAACAAAAGAGCTGCCGAATATCTCGACAGCTCTTAATCAGTTTATTATTTTTTATTTTCTTCTACTACATTGCGGGTGATAATTTTATCAACTAATCCGTACTCAACCGCACGTTCAGCTGTCATGAAGTTATCACGTTCTGTATCGCGAGCAATTGTTTCATAAGATTGACCAGTACGTTCAGCCAAAATTTTGTTTAAGCGCTCACGCATAAAGAGAATGCGTTTAGCAGCGATTTCAATCTCAGTCGCTTGTCCTTGAGCTCCGCCAAGTGGTTGGTGAATCATCACTTCACTGTTTGGTAACACAAAACGCTTTCCTTTTTCGCCGGCAGCAAGAAGGAATGCACCCATTGAAGCAGCCATACCGATACAGATCGTAGAAACCTTTGGTTTAATATATTGCATTGTATCGTAGATTGCCATACCAGCTGTGATGCTTCCGCCTGGGCTATTGATGTAAAGATAAATATCTTTCTCTGGGTTTTCAGTTTCAAGGAACAATAATTGGGCAACGATAGAGTTGGCAACATTGTCATCAATTGCACTTCCAAGCATGATAATCCGGTCTTTTAATAAACGGGAATAAATATCGTATGCGCGTTCCCCGCGATTTGTTTGTTCAATAACTGTAGGAATTAAATTCATTTATTTTCTCCTCCTTATATGTAAAAAAATAATACATTTGGCTTTGACTTTATCATACACTTTATGGTCAATAAAGGTCAAACAAAAGACGCTTACATTACTATATGTTTTTTATTAAGGACTGATGTCTAGTTTATCTGATTGGTCTGCGCATAATTTGCAACTGATTCTATGTATAGAAACAAAATAATCCCTGATATCCATCTTACCCAACATAAAGGCTTATAAACCTAAGGAATAGTTCTTGCAAAAAGACTTTCTCTTCCTTATAATATAATTTTGTAGGCTAACATTTTGCCCTCGTAGTTTAATGGATAGAACATAAGATTCCGGTTCTTACGATGGGGGTTCGATTCCCTCCGAGGGCGTATAATATATTGTAGGAAATGCCTCAGTGCCGAAAGTAGCTTAGCACTGGGGCATTTTTTTATTTATTAACAAATTCAATATTTTGTAAATATATCCTCCTTTTTCTTGCTCTGCTCCTTCCTATTTACTACTATTAATGTAAGCGATTTATTATAAGGGGGCAGGGATTTGAACGTAGAGTTTGGTTTGTACCAGCAACAAAAGTTAAAGCTGACGATGACGCCGGAATTAAATCAGGCAATAAACTTGCTTCAATACCCGGCAATTGAATTAGCTGCCTATATCGATGGAAAAGCACTTGAGAATCCGTTAATTGAAATAGATGACGAGTATCCGAAAGTCTCAGGCAGATCATATGGCGACTCATCAATCAATCAAATCAGTGAGGAGACTGTTTCATTAAAATCTTATTTACGATCCCAAATTCCATTTAAAGTATTAACCGACAGGGAAGAGTGCGTTTTATTGTTTTTGATTGATTGTATCGATGAAAATGGATATTTACGTATTACCTTTGAGGAAGCTCGATCCCTTGTGGAGGTTAGTCAGGCAGAATGGGATGTTGCCTTATCTGTTTTGCAGGCATTGGAGCCTGTCGGAGTGGGTGCCAGGAATCTAAGTGAATGTTTGCTCATACAGGCTAAACGTGATTATATCGATGATCTGCCACTAGAAGAGGTTTTGGTTAATCATTTCGATATGCTTGTGAATAGAAAGTGGAAAGAGCTTGCCAAGCTGGTTGGTGTAACAATTGCAGATATTCAATCCATTTTTGATTTAATACAGGCATATAACCCCAAACCTGGTTCAGCTTTTAATAGTGGTGAATTCCAATATTTCATACCGGATGTAAGTGTTTCTGTTTCAAAAGGAGTACCCACTGTAAAAGTTTTATCAATGAGAAGATTTAAAACGAATGAATTTACTTCCCCTATAAATGGAAGTGATGACATAACTAAAAAGTATATGTACGAAAAGAAATTGGAGCTTAACTGGCTAAAAAAGGCTATTGAGCAAAGAGAGCAAACTTTAAGGCGTGTAACTTATGCCATCATGGAAAAGCAATCTGCCTTCTTTGATACTGGAAAAAGTGTCACCTTAAAGCCATTAACTATGAAGGAAATCGCCAAAATGGTTGATGTGCATGAGTCCACAGTAAGCAGGGCGATTAGAGACAAAGTGGTAGAGACGCCATTTGGGACTTATGATATGAAAATGTTTTTTACGAGCAGCATCCCGAACGCTCAATTGGAAGACTCTTCATCAGAACAAGTAAAGCAAGAAATAGTGCGGTTGATAAAGGCAGAGCAGAAAACATTACCTTTATCCGATCAGGCAATTGCAAAGCAACTTCAGGATGATTTTGGTATTCTTGTATCACGGAGGACAATCGCGAAATATCGGAATCAGCTTCATATACCATCTTCTTCAAAAAGAAAACGATATGAGGTTAGTGAATAATTAATTTATAAATGTAGAAAATAAGAAAGAGCAGGGGGAAAGAGAGTGAGTGTACCAATCATTCATTTTTATACAAAAAAGAATTGCCCATTATGCGAAGAGGCAAAGGATCTTTTGAAAATTTTGCAAAGAGATATGACGTTTACTCTCCTTGAAGTCGATATATATTCTAATGATAAATTACTGGAACAATATGGCCTTATGATTCCTGTAGTCGAAATCAATGATCAGGTTATTCAATACGGCCGTATAGATTTAGATGAGATTCGTCGCTATTTAACGTGATGTTCACATTTAGAACCTTGCAACTATTCGAAACTCCTGTTAGAATGGAATTACATCAGGAGCTATTTTTTTACATAAACTGGGACGCTAAACGTCTTGCTAGGACAAAAAATGACCAAAGTATAAAAGGAGTTTGAAGGATATGGACGGAATACTCCATTTACAGAAGAAATTAATTCCAGATATATTTGAGGTCATGCAAAAAAGATACAATATCTTAAGAACGATTCGTACTTTGCAGCCGGTAGGCAGACGAAGCTTATCACTGACTTTGAACATTACGGAGCGGATTTTGCGCAGCGAAGTGGAATTTTTGAAAAACCAAAATCTTATACTCATTGCGAGCTCTGGAATGACTGTTACCAATGAAGGGAAAGAGGTACTCGACCATCTGGGTGGTGTAATAAGGCAATTATCGGGTATAGATGATATGGAACGCCTATTACAGGAAAAACTTAATTTGGAGAAAATTATCATCGTTAACGGTGATAGTGACCAATCCCCATGGGTAATAGATGAGCTTGGACGTGCCGGTGCGTCGCGTATGAAAAGTCTCTTAACGGGTAAAAATATCATTGCCGTAACAGGTGGAACAACAATGGCAGCAATAGGAAGAATGTTACCTGATGTCTCAGAGCTTCCAGATGTGGATGACATTTTGTTTGTACCAGCGAGAGGCGGTCTTGGCAAGGGTGTTCAATACCAGGCCAATACAGTTTGCGAACAAATGGCAGAAAAGATGCATTCACGATATCGTGTCCTGTATGTACCGGACAACCTAAGTGAAGCAGCATACAATACGCTAACCAGTGAACCTGCTATACATGAGGTATTGAATTTGCTGAAATCAGCTAATATCGTTCTTCATGGTATAGGGGAAGCCAAAACAATGGCTGAAAGAAGGAAATCATCCAATGACAGTCTCCAGGAGCTTGAGAATAAAAAGGCAATCGGAGAGGCGTTTGGATATTATTACGATGAAGATGGCAACATAATACAAAAAGTCCATACAATCGGCCTTCAATTAGATGATCTGGTTAATGCGGAACATGTAATCGCCGTCGCGGGCGGAGCTTCAAAAGCTAAGGCAATAAAAGCTTATATCAAAATGGCACCTAAAAAACCGATTTTAATTACGGATGAAGGTGCGGCACTACAGTTACTTAAGGGATAACACCCTTTTGAATATAATTTAAAATCTATTTCTAAGATTCCAAAAGGAGGAACCTTCTAATGGCAGTAAAATTAGGTATTAATGGTTTTGGTAGAATTGGACGTATCGTATTCCGTGCAGCGTTAAATAATCCGGAAGTAGAAGTTGTAGCAGTTAACGATTTAACTGATGCAAAAATGCTTGCGCATCTTTTAAAATATGATTCCGTTCATGGAACTTTAGATCAAGATGTAACAGTTGACGGAGACTACTTGGTAGTAGCTGGACAACGTGTAAAAGTTCTTGCTGAAAGAGATCCAGCTCAACTTGGTTGGGGAGATCTTGGAGTAGATATCGTTGTTGAATCTACTGGACGTTTCACTAAACGCGCAGATGCTGCAAAACACCTTGAAGCTGGCGCTAAAAAAGTTATCATTTCTGCACCTGCATCTGATGAAGATATCACAATCGTTATGGGTGTTAACGAAGATAAATATGACGCAGCTAACCATGATGTAATCTCTAATGCATCTTGTACTACAAACTGCTTGGCTCCATTTGCAAAAGTATTGAACGATAACTTCGGTATCAAACGCGGAATGATGACTACAATTCATTCTTACACAAATGACCAACAAATCTTAGACTTGCCACACAAAGACTACCGTCGTGCTCGTGCTGCTGCTGAAAGCATGATCCCTACAACTACTGGTGCTGCTAAAGCTGTTGCTCTAGTATTACCTGAATTGAAAGGTAAATTGAACGGTATGGCTATGCGTGTACCAACTCCAAACGTATCTGTTGTTGACCTTGTTGCTGAATTAGAAAAAGAAGCAACTGCAGAAGAAATCAATGCAGCATTAAAAGCAGCTGCTGAAGGTGAATTAAAAGGAGTTCTTGAGTACAGCGAACTTCCATTAGTATCTCGTGACTACAATGGAACTACTCAATCTTCTACTATTGATGCTCTTTCTACAATGGTTATGGAAGGCAACATGGTTAAAGTACTTTCTTGGTACGATAACGAAACTGGTTACTCCAACCGTGTAGTTGACCTTGCAGCTTACATTGCTAAAAAAGGTCTTTAATCTTTAACGTAGTAGATAGAAAACCTTATTAAAGGTATAATGAATTTGTTTAAGGGGGGAGAGGGGAAAATTCCCCTTTCTCCCTGTTTTATTTTAACGGCAATTAATCAGAGTTTGGGCAGACCTGATTAAGTCTTTAGCTGGTCCCTTATTTTAAAGGAGGTTCATTTAAGTGAACAAAAAATCGATTAAAGACATTGATGTACAAGGAAAAAAAGTATTTTGCCGCGTTGATTTTAACGTACCAATGCAAGATGGCAAAGTAACTGATGACACAAGAATTCGTGCGGCTTTACCGACTATTCAACTTTTAATTGAAAAAGGCGCAAAAGTAATTCTGGCAAGCCATTTGGGCCGTCCAAAAGGTGCAGTAAAAGAAGAGCTACGCTTAACTCCTGTTGCTGCGCGTTTAAGCGAATTACTTGGCAAAGATGTTAAGAAAACGGATGAAGCATACGGAGAAGCTGTACAAGCTGAAATCGGGCAGATGAAAGATGGCGATGTACTTCTTCTAGAAAACGTACGTTTCTATCCTGGCGAAGAAAAGAACGACGCAGAATTGGCAAAAGCATTTGCAGATCTTGCAGATGTGTATGTAAATGATGCATTCGGTGCAGCTCACCGTGCACATGCTTCGACAGAAGGAATTGCAAAACATATCCCTGCTGTAGCCGGTTTGCTAATGGAAAAAGAATTAGAAGTGCTTGGAAAAGCTCTTTCTAATCCAGAACGTCCATTCACAGCAATTATTGGTGGAGCAAAAGTAAAGGATAAAATCGGTGTAATTGATAATCTTCTTGAGAAAGTGGACAACCTAATCATTGGCGGTGGACTAGCATATACGTTCATCAAGGCTCAAGGTTATGAAATTGGTCAATCTCTTTTAGAAGAAGATAAAATTGAATTGGCTAAATCCTTTATGGATAAAGCAAAAGAAAAAGGTGTTAACTTCTTAATGCCGGTGGATGCGGTTATTGCAAAAGAATTTTCACCTGATACAGAGTCTAAAGTGGTAGATATTGATGCGATTCCAGCTGATTGGCAAGCGCTTGATATCGGACCAAAGACTGCAAAATTATATGAAGACACTATTAAAAATTCCAAACTCGTGATCTGGAATGGACCAATGGGTGTATTCGAATTTGATAAATTCGCTGGCGGTACAAAAGCAGTAGCAGAAGCACTTGCAAATGCGGAAAATACATACTCCGTAATTGGTGGTGGGGACTCAGCTGCGGCAGTTGAAAAGTTCGACCTTGCGGATAAAATGAGCCACATCTCTACTGGAGGCGGTGCTTCCTTGGAATTCATGGAAGGTAAAGAGCTTCCTGGTGTGGTAGCGTTAAACGACAAATAAATACATTATACGGACACATACGAGAGGATGAGAAAAGTGCGTAAACCAATTATCGCAGGAAACTGGAAGATGAATAAAACGGTTGGCGAAGCTTTACAATTTGTAGATGAAGTTAAAGGTTCCATTCCTACTCCAGAAAAAGTGGATGCGGTTGTGTGTTCTTCTCCGCTATTTCTTGAATCGCTTGTAAAAGCAACAAAAGGAACGGATCTTAAAGTTGGTGGACAAAATATGCACTTTAAAGAAAGTGGCGCATATACGGGTGAAGTAAGTCCGGAAGCACTTTCTGATTTAGGGGTAGACTATGTTATCATTGGACATTCCGAACGTCGTGAAATGTTCAATGAAACAGATGAATCAGTTAACCAGAAGACATTGGCTGCTTTTAAACACAATTTAATCCCTATTGTGTGTTGTGGGGAAACGTTGGAGCAGCGTGAAGCTGGTAAAACAAAAGCTCTTGTAGCTGATCAAATTAAAAAGGCATTCAAAGGCCTTACGGAAGAACAAGCTAAGAAGACAATTATTGCTTATGAACCAATCTGGGCAATTGGTACAGGAAAGTCTTCCACAGCAGCTGATGCTGATGAAGTTTGCGGTCATATCCGTCAAACAATCGCTGATAGCTTTTCAACTGATGTGGCAGAAGCAATTAGGATTCAATATGGCGGTTCTGTTAAACCTGAAAACATCAAAGAATATCTTTCAGAAGATAATATCGATGGTGCTTTAGTTGGCGGAGCAAGCCTTGAACCAACTTCTTTCTTAGGATTATTGGAGGCTGTTTCTAAATGAGTAAGAAACCAGTAGCGTTAATCATTCTCGATGGGTTTGGATCTCGAGATGTAACACAGGGTAATGCTGTGGCACAGGCTAAAAAGCCTAACTTTGACCGTTATTGGGCAGAGTATCCACATAATCACCTGATAGCGAGTGGCTTAGCAGTTGGTTTGCCGGAGGGACAAATGGGTAACTCAGAAGTTGGCCATTTAAATATCGGTGCAGGCCGGATTGTTTATCAAAGCTTAACTCGAGTAAACCTTGCGATTCGTGAAGGTGAATTCGAAAAGAATGAAACTTTCTTAGGCGCGATTCAACATGCGAAAGAAAATAATAAGGCTCTACACTTAATGGGATTATTATCTGATGGTGGAGTACACAGCCATATTCAGCATTTATTTGCATTACTTCGCTTGTGTGCTAAAGAAAACTTTACAAATGTTTATGTACACGGCATTTTAGACGGACGTGATGTTGGTCCTCAAACTGCTGAAAAGTACATTCAACAAACTGAAAATATGTTTAAAGAAATTGGTGTAGGCCAGTTCGCGACTATTTCAGGACGTTATTACTCCATGGACCGTGATAAACGCTGGGATCGTGTAGAAAAAACGTATCGTTCCATGACTTATGGTGAAGGACCTTCTTATTCTTCCGCAATGGAAGTAGTAGAGGATTCCTACCGTAATGGGATTTTTGATGAATTCGTTCTACCATCTGTAATTACGAAAGCTGATGGACAGCCTGTGGCGAAAATTGAAGATAATGATTCTGTTATTTTCTATAATTTCCGTCCTGACCGTGCTATCCAAATTTCTAACGTATTTACAAATGATGATTTCCGCGGCTTTGACAGAGGCCCAGGATTCCCGCAGAATTTGTATTTTGTTTGCTTGACTCACTTTAGTGAAACTGTTAAAGGATATGTTGCATTTAAACCAACAAATCTGGATAACACAATCGGTGAAGTCTTATCGCAAAACAACTTAAAACAGCTTCGCATTGCCGAAACTGAAAAATACCCACACGTTACCTTCTTTATGAGTGGTGGACGTGAAGATGAATTCCCAGGCGAGAAACGTATTTTGATTAATTCTCCAAAGGTTGCCACGTATGACCTTAAACCTGAAATGAGCGCTTATGAAGTGACTGAAGCCCTTATGAAGGAATTGGATGAAGATAATCATCATGCGATCATCCTAAACTTTGCTAACCCTGATATGGTTGGGCACTCCGGAATGCTTGAACCAACAATCAAAGCAATTGAAACTGTGGATGAATGCCTTGGAAAAATCGTCGATAAAATCCTATCTATGGGTGGTAAAGCCATTATCACAGCTGACCATGGTAATGCTGATGAGGTAATCACTCCAGATGGAGATCCGATGACAGCACATACGACAAACCCTGTTCCAGTGATTGTCACTGATAAAGAGGTAGAACTTCGTGACGGTGGAATTCTGGGTGATTTAGCTCCAACTATGCTTGAACTATTGCATGTAGAGCAACCGAAAGAAATGACTGGAAAATCATTAATTAAAAAGTAAGTTGTACAAACTATAAAATGTACTATATTTTCCAATTAAAAGGAGAGAAATTTAATGCCAATTATTATTGACGTTTATGCACGTGAAGTATTAGACTCCCGTGGTAACCCAACAGTTGAAGTAGAAATTGAAACAGAATCTGGCGCATTCGGCCGTGCTATGGTACCAAGTGGTGCTTCCACTGGTGAATACGAAGCAGTAGAACTTCGTGATGGCGATAAAGACCGTTACCTTGGAAAAGGTGTTCAAAAAGCAGTAGATAACGTAAACAATATCATTGCTGAACAAATCATCGGTATGCATGTTCTTGATCAAGCTGGAATCGACAAAGCGATGATCGACCTTGATGGAACTGAAAACAAAGGTAAATTAGGTGCGAACGCAATTCTTGGTGTTTCCATGGCTGCTGCAATCGCTGCTGCTGATTACCTAAACATTCCTTTATACCGTTACCTTGGCGGATTCAACACGAAACAGCTTCCAACTCCAATGATGAATATCATCAACGGTGGTTCTCACGCTGATAACAACGTTGACTTCCAAGAATTCATGATCATGCCTGTTGGAGCTCCAACTTTCAAAGAAGCAATCCGTATGGGTGCTGAAGTATTCCACAGCTTGAAAAAAGTTCTTCACGACAAAGGCTTAAACACTGCAGTAGGTGACGAAGGTGGATTCGCTCCAAACCTTGGTTCTAACCGTGAAGCTCTTGAAGTAATCATTGAAGCAATCACTAAAGCTGGCTACGAAGCTGGTAAAGATATCTACCTTGCAATGGACGTAGCTTCTTCTGAGTTCTTCAACAAAGAAACTAAGAAATACGATCTAGCAGGCGAAGGACGCAATGGTCTTTCTTCCGAAGAAATGGTTAACTTCTATGAAGAATTAATCAACGAATTCCCAATCATCTCTATTGAAGATGGTTTAGATGAAAACGACTGGGAAGGCCACAAATTGTTAACTGAGCGCATTGGCGATCGTGTACAACTTGTTGGTGATGACTTGTTCGTTACAAACACTAAAAAGCTTGCTGAAGGTATCGAAAAAGGTATTGCTAACTCTATCCTAATTAAAGTTAACCAAATCGGTACTTTAACTGAAACTTTCGATGCAATCGAAATGGCAAAACGCGCTGGTTACACTGCAGTTGTATCCCACCGTTCCGGTGAAACAGAAGATTCTACAATCGCTGACATTGCAGTAGCAACAAACGCTGGCCAAATCAAAACTGGTTCTATGAGCCGTACAGACCGTATCGCGAAATACAACCAACTTCTTCGTATCGAAGATGAGCTTGGCGATTTAGCTGAATACAAAGGTCTTCAATCTTTCTACAACCTTAAGAAATAATTAACGAAGTAGAAATTTTTGATGAGTTGATGAGTATTTTATATGATTTTCAAGGACGCTTGAGAAGTATTAAAAGCTCAAAAGGGAAACTTCTTATACTGAATTTCAGTATAAGAAGTTTTTTTTTTACAATAAAACGCCTCTTTCCTTATTGGAAAGAGGCGTTTTTGTTAGAATAATGGTTGATTAATTTTGAATGAACATTTGCACCCAGTAATGCTCATACTTTTCATAACCAATCCCGATTTCAGTATAGTTTGGATTTAGGATATTTTCTCTGTGACCCTCTGAGTCCATCCAACCTTCCATAACGGCTTCAGCTGTTCTGTGGCCTTGCGCAATGTTTTCAGCTGCTGCTACATATGTGATTCCGAAAGCCTTCATCATATCAAAGGGACTTCCGTATGTTGGTGATGTATGGGCGAAATAACCGTTTTCTGACATATCCACAGCTTTCGTGTAAGCAACCACGGATAAGTCTGCATTATTGCGGTTTAGGTATATTATCAACTAATGCCTAGGAATACTAGTTTAATAATATTTATTCGCATATAAACAACCAATCTATCTAACAATTTAAATAGTAAACTTTTGGTTAACCATATTGAAGGTAACATTAAAGAGAAAATTCAGTCAAGTTTTATGCAAATATTGTCGAATAATGACGAAAAATATCCATGTTCTCCCTAAATTGGTACGGTTCTCGAGAAAGACATAAGGATGAGAAGGTGACAGGAATAAGATTATGCACTGGGAATTGGAGTTAAGTGAAGAAACAGTTCAGCAACTAAGTTTATCATTTAAAAGCATACAAACGGACGATTGATTGTTTCGATAAAAGATGAACAACTAGAATGAGGATCTGAGATGACTAAATTACAACAAGAAGAGACTTCAATGGAATTTGGTGAGGGAATACTTAAATACCAATATAGATTGTGAAAGGGAGTAAAAAGAATAATTCTACGAAGTAAAATTCCTATCCGAGTATGTATATGATTCCCAAAAATCGCTTGAGAAGTTTTTGAAACTTTAAAGGGATAGAATTAGTCAGACTTTAACCTCCTTATGCTTAAAATGTGGGGGTTTTGTTTTATTTGATAAGCTATTGTATTCTGAAATGTCTGTTATTAAACTTATATTATATAAGAATAATAATTTTCTTAAGAGAGTTGAGAGGCATGAAGCGAAGTCGGACAATTATATCAAAGTTAATCGGTTTAGGACTACTGATTGTGTTTTGCTGGTCAGGAATTTATTTGTTTCAATATGCAATGGATGAATATCAGATGTATAAATTGGAGAAGAAGCTGGTTCAAGATAAACACAAGGTCATATCAGAAGAAACAGGTAATGCCGATTTTACTAAATTGGTAGAGCTGAATGACCAATCGGTTGGTTGGATCACCATTGATGGAACAGCCATTGACTACCCCGTTGTACAGGGTGATGATAACAGTTACTATTTAACACATGATTTTAACAATAGCTCATCCATTCAGGGAAGTATTTTTATGGATTATCGTAATCAGGAAGGTTTTGCAGACAATCATATCATTCTTTATGGACATAATATGAAGAACGGTACGATGTTTCATGATTTGAATAAATACAAGGATGAAAACTTCCTATACGAGCATAGATACATAAACTTTTATGGGAAAACGGGCTATTATAAGTGGGAGGTTTTCTCTACTTATAACACAGATCCAAGCTTTAATTATATCCAAACTGAGTTTGGAACTAGTGAACAGTATCTTGCTTTTATAAACCAATTACGATCAAGGTCAGATTTTAGCTATAAGGTAGAACCGTTATCTGATAAGGATAAGGTTTTAACGCTCTCCACATGCAGTCAAGGTCTAAAGGATGGAAGAAGGGTGGTCCATGCAAGATTAATAGAAGAGAGAGCATACGCGGAGTAACAATAGAAAGGAGGCAGCCTATATATAAGCTGCCTCCTGATTATTATTAAAATTCAAAGCCTGCTTTCATTGTATCAGGATGAGATCCAGCACGGCTATCTTGATTTAATTGATCAATTCTTTCCATATCCTCTGCAGATAATTCAAAGTCAAAGATACTGGAATTTTCAATAATGCGATGTTCTTTAATTGATTTCGGAATCGTTACGACACCATGTTGCAGATCCCAGCGCAGGATAACCTGGGCAACCGATTTATTGTGTTTCTCGGCAATTTCTTTAAGAACTGGATTGTCCAAAAGCTGTCCTTGTTTTAAAGGAGACCAAGCTTCAAGTTGAATTCCTTCTTTTTTGCAATATGCACGAAGATCCTCTTGTGTTAGATGAGGATGGAATTCCACTTGATTCACCATTGGTTTAATTTCAGCTGTAGCAATTAAATCCTCAAGGTGATGAACCAGGAAGTTACTTACGCCAATTGCACGAACTCGTCCATCTTTGTAGAGTTTTTCAAAGGCTTTCCATGTTTCTTTATATTTATCCTTACCAGGCCAATGAATTAGATAAAGATCCAAGTAATCCAAGCCTAGCTTTTCCATGCTTTCATCGAAGGCTTTTAAGGTAGATTCATATCCTTGTTCACTATTCCATAACTTTGTTGTAATAAATAAATCCTCGCGTGGCACACCTGATTCTTTGATCGCTTGGCCTACGCCTTCTTCATTACCGTAAATGGCAGCTGTATCAATGCTGATATATCCATTTTGGATGGCTGCTTTAACAGACTGGATAACCTCTTCACCTTCTTGAACTTTAAAAACGCCCAATCCAAGCCATGGCATTTCAACGCCATTATGTAAGGTGACTGTATCTTTGAGATTTGTTGGCATATCTGAATCCTCCTCTGTCTAATTTGGTTTTTTCTAACTATTCTTTTATTATAAAGGATGACTGTTCAACTTAGTTAATAGAATGAATTCTTATTTTTTTCTTGCTGCTACAGCCTTTTCAATATACATCTTTGCGATTTCAGTAATCTGATCGTAATCGCCTGTTTTGGCCGGTGCTAACAGATTGCCGCCGACTCCGACAGCAACGCAGCCATTTGAAATCCATTCTTCAATATTATCTAAACTCACCCCGCCGGTTGGCATTATATTTACCTGAGGGAGAGGGGCTTTTACGGCTTTTATAAACCCAGGGCCAAACGCATTTCCAGGGAATAGTTTAACAATATCAACCCCAGCTTCCAATGCTGTTTTCATCTCTGTAATCGTCATACACCCAGGCATATAAGGGATTTGATAGAGGTTACACAACTTAGCTGTTTCCCCATCAAATGCCGGGCTGACAATGAACTGGGCACCTGCTAAAATAGCAATTCTTGCAGTAGTAGCATCCAGGACGGTTCCAGCACCGATGACTACCTTTTTATTAGTTTTATAGACAGAAACCAATTCCTTGATGACCTCGTCTGCTGACTGGACTGTGAAAGTCACTTCAATCCCCTGAATACCACCTTTTACACAGGCTTCAGATATCAAACGAGCTTCTTCCTTAGAGTCTGCTCTAACAACAGCGACTACTCCACATTCCGTAACCTTTTGTAAGATTGCTTGTTTTTGCATTGTGAACACTCCTTTTTGTATTGTAATCATTTCTATACGTATTTGCTGAGTTTACTCTTTCTATAATAGTTCTTAATTCGAATTTACAAAAATTGTAGGTTCCCGTATCATTATAAATAGAGCAGGATATTAGGAAACAACGGAAATCTCTCTATACAAATCAACTAAAAGAGGTAGAAAATCATGTCTAATGTTCAATCGATTGAACGAGCTTTAACTATATTAAATAAACTTTCAGAATATCCGAATGGTCTCCAGGTTACACGTCTGTCTGAACAGGTGGGACTAACAAAGAGTACCGTCCACAGGCTTCTGACTACCTTGTCCAATATGAACTATGTTGTAAAAGATGAAGAGACCGATAAGTATAAACTTGGTCTGCAAATTCTCTTTTTATCTAGAAATCTTCTGAACAACAATGATGTCATCACAGTGGCAAAGCCTTATCTCGAAAAATTATCTCTTGAAGTCAATGAAACGGTTCATTTATGTATAGAGAACCTTGGTGAGATTGTTTATATCGATAAAATAGAAAGTAATCAAACGGTTCGCATGTTTTCACGTATTGGTAGCCGGGCGCCGATGTACTGTACGGCAGTCGGTAAAGTGTTATTATCTGGAATGGATCAGGAAAAATTTGATTCTATTCTTTCCAAAACAGAATTCATTGCTAAGACTCCTACTACAATCACGTCGCAAGAACAGCTTTTAGAAGAAATCGAGAAAATAAAGATAGAAGGCTACGCATTGGATAACTCAGAGAATGAAGAAGTCTTAAGATGTATTGCGGCGCCTATTTATAATCATAAAGGGAAGATCATCGCGAGTTTCAGTATATCTGGGCCCAATAATCGCGTGACTATGGACTTGATTAATGAAACGCTAATTGAAAAAATGAAACACTACAGTATGGCCATCTCTAGAAACTTGGGATACATAGGAAGTTTAAACTGAAAAGTAATCTCTGCGCCTTTGATTGATTTTATCCAAAGATCCTATTAGGAGATTAGGATATCTAATCTCTTAGGGAGCGCATGTGCAGAGTTACAGGGAGTGGCATTTATTCTGATCATTTTAAAAAGCAAAAGTAAAGATAATGGATGCCATTATCTTTACTCTTTATGAGCCTTTATTTAAATCTCTGCGATTGAATCCTCCATGTAAGCTAGTAAACTTTCATGGTTAGGCAATCCATCATTGTCTCCTGGAGACATAACGGCAAGTGCCCCAATTGCGGCTCCACGCTTTACAGCTTCTTTGATGGGAAGTCCTTCTAATAGACCGCTTACTACCCCAACTGCAAAGCCATCTCCGGCACCTACCGTATCAACAACCTGTTTGACAGGGAAACGGTCGGTATAGAAACGTTCGCCTTCTGAACTGGTAAATGCCCCTTTTTCACCAAGTTTAATAACGACGGTTTTAACACCTGCTGCATGATAGTAGTTCGCAATATGTTGAACATCATCCTGGCCGGTTAACAGTACCCCTTCCTTAATGCCGGGAAGGACAATATCTGCGCGACATGCCAAATCATTGATAATTTCAGCCATCTCTTGTTTATCCTCCCAAAGACCTGGACGGAGGTTGGGGTCGAAAGAAATTTGCACACCATTGGCTCTTGCTGTATCCATTAATTCATAGACCATATCTCTGCAGCCCCCTGAAAGAGCTGGTGGTATACCAGTTAAATGAATATGATTATAATCGGTCCAGTTTATATGAGCGATTGTTTCCCGATTCATATGGGAAGCGGCTGAATTTTTCCGTGCCGAAAATACTTCCGGGTCGCCAGCACTAACTTTTTGCTTAAATTGCATACCTGTTGTATGGGTTGAATCATATTTAATATATTCGGTGTTAATCGAATTTTGCTGAAGAAATGTTTCTATGCTTTTTCCAAACGGATCTTGGCCTAATTGGGTTATATAGGTGACCTGATGGCCTAAACGTGCCATACCGATTGAAAAATTAACCTCGGCACCTGAAACAAAACGAACAAAACGGTCGGCGGTTTCTAATGAACCTTCTTTTTCAGAAACAAAAAGGGCCATTGGTTCTCCCACGGTGATAATTTTACTCATAGGATCCTCCTGTTCATTCCAGAAGGGGCAAGCCATTTGCCCCCCGGGACTAGAATATTAAACGGTAGCTTTGCTATCTGGTGATATCGTATCTTTGTTTCTCTTTTTCATATATTGAGCCCAGTATGCAGTTAAGATTGGTACCAATATCGATGTTACAATAACAGATGCGGCCACCAGAGAAGTAGCAGATTGAGCAACAGGCATGAATTCAGGTGCCATTGTTGCAATGATCATTGGGTTGGCGACAGCAGCTCCTGCTGTACTTGATGCAGCAAGACCAGCTGTTCCGTTACCGCCTCCAATATATTTATCTGCCAGTATCAATGGAATACCCGTAATAATAATAACTAATACACCCAGCAAGATTCCTCCAATACCTGTTTGAAGAATAACACCTAAATCGATTGAGTTACCCAATGCAAATCCAAAGAATGGAATCATAGTAGTAGTAGCCTTGCTGAAAAAGTCGCGTAAATCAGAATCAAGGTTTCCAAGAAGGAATCCTAGTAAGAAAGGTAATACAGCACCTACAAAAGCTTGTGGTTCAAATGCAGCAAGACCGGTTGAACCCAGAATCAACATTGTTACAAGCGGGCCGGATTCTATGGACATCAAGACAAAAGCGCCTGCTTCTTCTTTGGTGCCATATTGTTGCATGATGGATGCATAAAGTCCGCCGTTTGTCATATCCATGGCTGCCACTAAAGCGAGAACGGACAATCCTGCGAAAACTCCAGTCTGGATTCCACCATCAGGAATAAACATAGATGCCACTAATGCTATAAGCCAGGCAACCGCGATTTTGGTTATAACAAGGGTTCCGGATTTACGTAATACAGTTCCTGTTGCTTTAATATTAATACCGGCACCCATACAGAAGAACCAAACGGCTAAGATTGGAACCGTTCCTGTCATTAATCCGTTTGTGAATGAACCAAAGTATTCACCTGATGTTGGAGCAAAAGTATGTATAATGGCCCCTAAAAATAGTGGTACCAGCATGAGCCCGCCTGGGATTTTTTCAATCGTCTTTAAAATTCGCATGATGATCTACCTTACCTTCCGGATTAAAATGAGGTCACAATTATGTAAGGTCTAAGATGGTAGATTTATGGATATAAAGCTGGAATTATGATTTTCTATGATTGATAGATTTCTCTTGTTCACATACATATTCTCTTTGGTTGGATTGAATCTTCATATCCAGGGATTTTAGGATTTACCGTTTTACTTTAAGAACAATTTTTTTAACCATTTGCTTTTCTTCAGTTATAATTCCAACCTTGTGGGAATCTTTTGGGAAACAAATCATCACATCACCTGGATTCATGGCTACAAGCGTTTGGACATCACCTTCAAGAAAGATAGCATCTTTTGCTTCATCGTAATTTTCCTTGATTTGTTGACGATTTATATGGTCAACGGCAATGTTTTCTTTGCCTTCAAGAATATAATGGATGTCCAGGTATTTTCGGTGGGCTTCCCAAATACAGTCAGGTTCTTCCTTTGTTTCATATTCATTGAGGAAGAAAAATAAATTCTCGTCAATGTCATGGCGCCCAGCAGAGTACTGGGAGCTATCGAACTCTTTTAAAAATGTTAATTTTGATTGTAAATTCTCAGCAAGACTCTTTTGCTCAATCAGGTCATCTATATTGCCGGTAATCAATGAAATCAGCCCCATTCAAATTGGTGTAAGCCCTTTTTAACGCGCTAACCAACCACCGTCTACTGCGAGAATATGTCCGTTCATATAATCGGATGCTTTACTTGCCAAGAACACAACGACTCCCATCAAATCAGCTGGTTTAGCCCATCTTCCAGCAGGAATTCTTGATAGAATTTCCGCATTCCGTTTCTCATCAGCACGAATAGGATCAGTGTTAGCGGTTTCAATATAACCAGGTGCAATCGCATTAATTTGAATATTGTATTGTCCTAACTCATTGGCAAACGCTTTTGTTAACCCGGCAACACCGTGTTTACTCGCTGTGTATGGTGGGATAAACTTACCGCCCTGGAAGGAAAGCATGGATCCAATATTGATGATTTTTCCGCTTTCTTGTTTGACCATCACTTTTGCTACTTCTTGGCTAAGGAAATAAACAGCATTTAAGTTAATGTCCATGACTGCGTTCCAGTCTTCTTCTTTATATTCAAGTAAGGGAGCACGGCGAATTGTTCCTGCATTATTAACGAGAATATCAATCCGACCAAATACACTTACGCATTCTTCGACAATATCTTTTATACTTTCTCTATCCGTCAGTTCAGCCTGTTTAAAATGAGCTTTCCTTCCGGTAGCTTCAATTAAGTCCTGCGTTTCCTTCCAATTATCATTATGGGTAACTACGAATACATTAGCTCCGGCTTTCGCCAAGGCAACCGCATATCCTTGTCCTAGGCCTGTATTGCCACCGGTCACGATGGCTACCTTGTCTGTTAAATTAAAGTAATCAAGTGAAAAGTTTTCTAGACTCATACGAAAACCACCTTAAACATTATTTTTAAAATCTGTGTTTTTTTGGAATAGCAAAGAAAAATTAATGCCATTATTTTAAATCGTTCCTGAAATTATCTGAGCTCATCTATTGATACAGCATCCATATCATTGTAGGTTTTGTTTTCACCGGCCATCGCCCAAATGAATGTATAGTTACTAGTAGCACTACCGCAATGGATGGACCATGGAGGTGAAATAACCGCCTGCTCATTTTTCATCACAATATGGCGAGTTTCTGTAGGTTCACCCATCAGATGGAACATTCTCGCATTTTCATCTAAATCAATATATAGGTATACTTCCATTCTGCGGTTATGTGTATGGGTTGGCATGGAATTCCATACGCTTCCTGTATTTAATTGCGTCATTCCCATTACGACTTGGCAACTTTGGATTCCTTCGTTATGGATCATTCGTCTAATCACACGATCATTTGCGTTTTCAACAGATCCTAAGCGATCGCCCTCAATATCATTAAATGCTACATGTTGAGTAGGATACTCTTTATGTGCAGGGGCAGAGAACAAATAGTATTTTGCTGGTTGATCAGATTGGTTGCTTGTGAAAATTAATTCTCTTTTGCCTAAGCCAACATATAAACAGTCTTTATTGGCCATTTCATATACTTCACCATCAACGGTAATTTTACCGCTGCCTCCAACATTGAAAATTCCGACTTCTCTTCGTTCAAGGAAATAATCTGCTTTAATTTCATCGTAACCCTCTAAAGAAATAGAGTCATTTAAAGGAGTGATGCCTCCGACAATAGCTCGGTCTTCCATAGTATTCACAAGCTTAATTTCTCCTGGTACAAATAATTCCTCAATTAAATAATGTTTACGGATATCCTCCGTTGTAAATGTTTTCGCTTGATCAGGGTGAGTAGAATATCTTATTTCCATTATTCACATCTCCTTCATTTAATTTATAAAATTTTGTGTAGCAATCAATGAAGCTCTTTACTTTAGTTGTTGGGAACAAACTGCT
Source organism: Bacillus sp. E214 (assembly GCF_008087365.1). NCBI lineage: Bacteria > Bacillati > Bacillota > Bacilli > Caryophanales > Bacillaceae > Bacillus > Bacillus sp. E214. Next base: position 456,944 of record NZ_VENN01000002.1, read on the forward strand.
GGTTGCTTAAAAGAGTACAAGTAGCAGCTCTTCCAGAATCAAGTCTTCTGGTTACCACTCTCCAATTTTTAATTAATTTTGAAGTTGTTCCACATTATGGTACATCGTCCCACAAATTAATTATAGCGCTTTCATAGATAAAAAGATAGCGAGAATATGACAATATATTGAATTTAATAAAAAAGTTGGAGGGGAATTGCGGACTAGTAGTCCAGTCATATGGGGCTATTTTTCAAAAAAAAGCATTGGGGCTCGCCCCAATGCTTTTTACTTTCTATTGCCTCATTAAATCATTAAATTGCTTGTATTGGATACCCACTTCTTGCTTCGGTGGAGCGGTCAGTAAGCTGACAATGATGATAGCAAGTGTGCTTGCTCCAAAGCCAGGAATCATTTCATAGAGCGTATCAGAGAGACCTAAGCTGGACCATATAATAACAGTGAAGGCACCCATAACGATACCTGCCAATGCTCCCCATTTATTCATACGTTTCCAGAAGAGACTTAAAAGGATGAGCGGACCGAATGATGATCCGAAGCCTGCCCAAGCATAACCAACCAGTTCGAGAATTGTGGAGTTCTTTTCCCAGGATAAAAATAACGCGACAATCGAGACAATTAAAACGGACAATCTTCCTAAGAAAACAAGTTCTCTATCAGATGCTGATCGTCTGAAAAATGTTTTGTAGATATCTTCTGTTAACGAGCTGGATGTAACGAGAAGTTGCGAAGAAATGGTACTCATAATAGCAGCTAAAATAGCTGAGATTAAAAATCCAGTAATAATCGGGTGGAATAATACTTCTCCTAAAACGATAAAGACCGTTTCCGGGTTTTCTAATGGTGAGCCATTTTGTGAGAAATACGTAATCCCGATAAATCCAGTCAGCATTGCCCCAATAATAGAGAAAATCATCCATCCCATTCCGATTCGACGGGCCTTTTTAATTTCTTTAACAGATGAAATGGCCATAAAGCGGACAATGATATGAGGCTGGCCGAAGTAACCAAGTCCCCAGGCAATGGAAGAAAGGATGCCCAGTATCGTTGTGCCTCTGAAAATATCTAATAAGGCTGGATTGATAGATCGTGCTGTATCAATTGATTCTCCAAATCCGCCCACTTCAATAAGAGTGACGATTGGAACAAGAATCAGTGCTATAAACATGATGATCCCTTGCACAAAGTCAGTCCAGCTGACGGCAAGAAATCCTCCAAACAAAGTGTATGCGACTACTACTAGAGTAACCACTATTAATCCAGTATGGTAATCAAGCCCGAATGTACTTTGGAATAGTATACCGCCGGAAACCATCCCCGATGAAACATAAAAGGTAAAGAATACAAGAATAACAAGTCCAGAAATCAAGCGCAGTATTTTTGAGGTATCGCCAAAGCGGTTCTCTAAATAGCCAGGAATTGTAATGGAATCATTGGCTATTTGTGTATAGGTACGCAGTCTTGGCGCTACATAAATCCAGTTAGCCCAGGCTCCTATAGTTAAACCGATGGCAATCCATGCTGCGCTAAGGCCGGATACGTACATAGCTCCGGGTAATCCCATTAACAGCCAGCCACTCATGTCAGCAGCTCCTGCACTTAATGCTGTTACGGCAGGTCCGAGTGTTCTGCCGCCAAGCATATAATCAGATAAATTGGATGTTCTTTTATAGGCAAAATATCCGATCCCGAGCATTAAAATCATGTAAATAATGACTGATGTTAATAATGCATAATCCATCTGTGATCCCCCTTTGTCTCTTCTCTAATTTGTCCTGCACTTTCACTTACTATCTAGAATAAAACGTTTGATTAATTTTATCAGAAAAGTTAAAATAATTCACTTTATATATAAGTAGATCAAAATTAAAGATACTGAATACATAGCTTCTAAATGAAAGCGTATATAATTAACGCTTGTATTAGGGCTTTTTATAACCAGCACCTAAACAAGTGATGATTAAAAAATAATGAAGGGATGGGAGAGTAGGGAAACCTCCTATTCTCTTTTTTTTTATTGTAGGCTGATATGAATTTCAATCAAAAAAAGAAAAAACCGATTGCGGCCAGCGCAATCGGCATTTATTTTTGATCAGTTTCTGGAGAATCCTTTTTCATCCATTCATCGGCCCATTTTGCAATGGATTGCATCATAGGCTTCATGGCTTCTCCTGCTTCTGTTAAGGAATATTCAATTCGGACCGGCGTTTCCGGATAAACTTCGCGTTTGACAATCCCTTGTTTTTCCAATTCCTTTAGCCGTTCAGATAGTACTCGTCCACTGATACCAATTGAGGATTCCAGCGTACAGAAACGCTGAGGACCGGATTGCAGTTGATAAATAATTAACCCTGACCAACGGCGGCTGAGGATATCCATAGCTTTCTCAAATTTAGGACAAATGTGAGATTGATTCATATTACATCACCCCTCTGGTCTATATTATATCGTATTATTGAAAAATCATATAATTATTTATAGGAAATAATTTACTTGATATAAATTTATTACTAAAGTATAATTACTTACATAAAGTAAGTTATGTACTGATTAAATTATAAAAAAACAAAATGCCATTTGGGAGAGAGTAATATGAACTTTCATCAGAAAACAAATACGTTTGTGAAAAGTCTTGAATTGAAGATACTTAATATGGAAAGATCGCTCGCCTTTTACGAAAACATCATTGGTTTTAAAGTGCTGGAGAAAGAGGAGAATCGTACAGTTTTAACAGCTGATGGGGAAACACCATTATTAACTTTGATTCAACCTGAAAATGTTATACCAAAAGAGGCACATAAAACCGGGCTGTACCATTTTGCTTTATTGTTGCCTTCACGTGCAGATTTAGGAAGCTTTTTGCATCATATTGCAAAAATTAATTACCCATTGGGTGCTTCAGATCATCATGTTAGTGAAGCACTATATTTACAGGATGTTGATGGGAATGGAATTGAAATTTACGCAGATCGCCCAGCTTCCTCATGGATATGGAAAGACAAAGAGGTTCATATGGTTACGGAGCCTTTGAAGGCAGAAGAAGTATTGGCAGCAGGAGAAGACACGATGTGGAAAGGCCTTCCGTCTGATACGGCAATGGGGCATATTCATTTGCATATTGGCAATCTTGAACTGGCGGAGGAGTTTTATTGCCAGGGATTGGGATTTGATGTAGTTACTCGTTATGGAAATCAGGCATTGTTTTTGTCCACAGGTGGCTACCACCATCATATCGGTTTAAATGTATGGAATGGCAGGAATATACCGGCTGCTTCAAAAGAAAGTGTGGGACTCCAAACATTCACTATTCGTTATCCTAATCATGAACAAAGAGAAGAAGTGATTTCACGTTTGAATAATATAGGTGCTGAAGTTCGAGAAGAGAATGGAATTTGGGTAACAACAGACCCGTTTGGTTTATCTATTCGGTTATCTGTCTAAATAGATTTTAGTATGTATAAAAACATTGGGGAGGAATAAATCATGACAAATACAAATGAATTTTTATCAGCAATTGAAAAAAGACGTTCACTGTATGCGATTAGTAATGAAAAGGTAATTTCTGAAGAAAGAGTAGAGGAGATTGTTAAATTCGCCGTCAAGCATACACCATCTGCCTTTAACTCACAAAGCGCAAGAGTAGTCGTATTATTTGGAGAACAAAGTAATAAGTTTTGGAGTATCACAACTGAAACATTACGAAAAGTCGTACCTGCCGAAAATTTTGGTGACACTCAGGAAAAAATGGATATGTTTAATGCTGGATATGGCACTGTACTCTTCTTTGAAGATCAATCGGTCATAGAGGGGCTGCAGTCACAATTTGATCTATATGCAGATAAATTCCCTATTTGGTCTAATGAAGCCTCCGGAATGCTGCAGCTCGTCGTTTGGACAGCTCTTGAAGCGGAAGGATTAGGAGCTACACTTCAGCATTACAATCCGTTGATTGATGAAGAAGTGAAGGCAACCTGGAATATACCTGCAAGCTGGAGATTATCCGCCCAAATGCCATTTGGTAAACCAGTTGCTCCTGCTGGTGAAAAACAATTCAATCCAATTGAAGATCGTGTGAAAGTGTATAAATAAATCAACAAAAAAGATGCTCCATTTTTAGTTTACTCCAAAAGTTAGATTTTATATCTAACTTGAGGTGCTAAAAAGTGAGCGTCTTTTCATTTAATTTCTATCGCGGTACTCTCTCCTTAGTTCGTTTTGAAAACGGTCCAAAAATACGCCAATCAGGAAAAATGCGATTAATATAGAATAGAAGGTTTTAAATACGACCTGGACAGATCCCGGACTCCAAACAGTCGACCAGAAAGTGCCTTCGCCAATAAATCCATAGGCAAGTATTAAGATATGTAATGCCAACCAAAAGAGGCTTAGAGTGCTCGTATTCGAGCGAATAATGACTGCTATTAAGCTAATCAGTGCTGCTATACAAACCACGAAAAGGATGGGGTTAATAGACAACCATTCTATAGATAAGAGTTCAAAAATCAATAAACCAATCAAACATAGATGTACAAAATAGGTCATAAAATAGATGAACGGCCTTCCATTAAGTTTAGAAATGATTAATAGTACACCGGCCGCGAGTAAAAGAGCTCCCATTAAGGGGGCATTCCATCCGAAGAACATCATTAAACTGCCAAATATAAATCCGATCATATTTATGTAATTTACTTTATATAACCAATCGGTAAACATAATCATGTCCCCCTCTGTCCCGGGTTTTTGAATCCTCTTATTTGATTATACCCTGCCTGCGGTGAATTTAACTATTACCTCCTTGTTAGTTATTGTGAAAAAAAGGTGGTTATGGTAAAGTGATAGTATTGATAAGACCGTAATTAGGAGGTATTTGTTCGTGTTGCATACTACGCTCATGGTATTATTGGTTATTACATGTATTAGTTTAATTGTTGTGGTCTTACTGCAATCCGGTAAAAGTGCAGGTTTATCCGGCGCGATTTCCGGTGGTGCTGAACAGCTTTTTGGTAAACAAAAGGCGAGAGGACTTGATTTATATTTACACCGCGCTACTATTGTTTTATCAGTATTATTTTTTGTTTTAACCATTCTGGTTTCTTTCTTTGCAAAGTAATAGTGCGAAAACAAACATTGCCTGGCAGCTTTGCCAGGCTTTTTTGATGTGTAAATCGTTCATATTAATAGCGTTTTGTTCCTCTAACATCGTAAACTAATAGTACATAGTATAAGTTTTAACAAAGGGAGATTTTTTATATGAAATTAACTCAGCCAAAACCATTTACATTCGAGGGAGGAAACCGTGCAGTCTTATTGCTTCACGGTTTTACAGGGAATAGCGCTGATGTAAGGATGTTAGGCCGATATCTTGAAAGCAGGGGATATACATGTCATGCACCGCAATATAAAGGGCACGGAGTACCTCCGGAGGAGTTGGTAGAATTCGGACCAACTGATTGGTGGAAGGACTGTATGAAAGCCTATGATCGATTGCGGGCAATGGGCCATAAGGAAATTGCGGTAGCAGGTCTTTCGTTAGGAGGGGTATTTTCCTTGAAATTAGGTTACACTGTACCTGTTAAGGGTATCGTTACCATGTGTTCACCTATGTATATAAAAAGTGAAAAAGTTATGTATGATGGGGTACTTGAGTATGCCCGTCAGTATAAAAAGCGTGAAGGTAAAAGTCAGGAACAAATTGAGGCAGAAATGAATTGTTTTCGTCCAATGAATACCCTGCAAGCCTTGCAAGAATTGATTGGCAATGTAAGAGATCATGTGAATCAAGTGGATGTTCCGCTTTTTGTCGCTCAGGCACGCCACGATCATATGATCAATACTGACAGCGCTAATATTATCTATAATTCTGCAATTACTGAACAAAAAACATTAAAATGGTATGAGGAATCAGGCCATGTGATAACACTGGATAAAGAACGTGATCAGCTTCATCAGGATGTTTTTGCGTTTTTAGAGAGTCTTGATTGGGCAAATTAATAGATAGATCAATGATAAAGGAAAGAAAGGAGGGGTTTGTGATGGATGACATGATACGTCAACATGTAGAAAAGCTGTATTCTTATATGAAAGAAGAAGCTTACAAACCCATGACCGTACAAGAATTAGAGGCAGCAATGGGGGTAGAAGACTCCGGGGATTTCAAGGATTTTGTGAAGGCTCTTGTCTATATGGAGGAGCATGGCCAAATCGTGAGAACTCGTTCTGATCGTTATGGACTGCCAGAACGTATGAACCTTGTAAAAGGGAAGGTATCAGGTCATGCTAAGGGATTTGCTTTTGTGCTACCTGAAGAGAAAGGCATGGATGATATTTTTATTCCTCCGCATGAGTTAAATAATGCGATGCATGGAGATATTGTTATGGTCCGTGTTTCTTCACAATCATCAGGCCAAAGACGGGAAGGCACCATTGTTAAAATCATTGAACGCGGTGTCCAAAATGTCGTAGGGACATATACGGAAACAAGAGGGATTGGTTTTGTAATCCCAGATGATAAAAAAATGGCTAATGATATCTTTATTCCTAACGAGGCGAAGAACGGTGCCGTTGAAGGTCATAAAGTAGTTGTTAAAATAACAAATTACCCAGAAGGCAGAATGTCGGCAGAAGGTGAAGTTATCACGATCTTAGGGCATAAAAATGACCCGGGTGTTGATATTTTATCCATTATTCATAAGTTTGGTTTGCCAGGAGAATTTCCAGAGGATGCACTGGAACAAGCTAATCAAACACCTGAAGTCATAGATGAAAAAGATCTGGCCAATCGTCGTGATCTTAGGGATGAAACGATTGTCACGATTGATGGTGCGGATGCGAAAGACTTGGATGATGCTGTTACAGTAACGAGACTTGATAATGGAAATTATAAATTGGGTGTACATATTGCCGATGTTTCTCATTATGTAACCGAAGGATCGCCAATTGATAAGGAAGCGGCAGAGCGTGCAACAAGTATCTATCTTGTGGATCGAGTTATTCCGATGATACCACATCGACTATCAAATGGAATTTGTTCATTGAATCCACGTGTTGACCGTTTAACATTATCATGTGAAATGGAGATTGATTCTGAAGGAACTGTTGTTTCCCATGAGATTTTCCAGAGTGTCATTAAAACAACAGAGCGTATGACGTATTCAGATGTGAATGAGATTCTTGTTGATAAGAACGCAGAATTGATTGAGCGCTATGAACCACTTGTTCCGATGTTTGAGGAAATGGAGAAATTGGCTGGAATTCTTCGCGAAAAACGGATGCGCAGAGGAGCCATTGACTTTGATTTTAAAGAAGCAAAAATCCTTGTTGATGAGAATGGAGAACCAACCGATGTTGTTCTTCGTACACGATCTGTTGCAGAAAAATTAATTGAAGAATTTATGTTGGCAGCTAACGAAACAGTGGCTGAGCATTTCCATTGGATGGACGTGCCGTTCCTTTACCGGATCCACGAAGATCCAAATGAAGAGAAGCTGAGAAAGTTCTTCGACTTTATCGTAAACTTTGGTTATATCGTTCGTGGTACGGCGAATTCCATTCACCCACGTGCTTTGCAGGAAATCATTGAAGCGGTACAGGGAAAACCAGAAGAAATGGTTGTATCGACAGTCATGCTTCGCTCCATGAAGCAAGCAAAATATGATCCTGAAAGCTTGGGACACTTTGGATTGTCGACCGATTATTATACGCACTTTACATCACCTATCCGCCGTTATCCGGACCTAATTGTCCACCGCTTAATTCGTACGTATTTAATAAATGGAGATTTAAGCAAAGAGACGCAGGAAAAATGGAATGAAAGACTTGGTGAGATTGCCCAGCATACTTCCTCAATGGAAAGACGGGCAGTAGATGCTGAGCGTGAAACGGATGATCTGAAGAAAGCTGAATACATGGAAGATAAAGTGGGCGAGGAGTTTGATGGGATTATTAGCTCTGTCACAAACTTCGGTATGTTTGTTGAGCTATCCAACACAATTGAAGGTCTTGTCCATGTCAGCTATATGACTGATGATTACTATCATTTTGACGACCGTCAATTTGCAATGATTGGTGAACGTACAGCTAAAGTCTTCCGCATTGGTGATGAGATCACGGTAAGGGTTATTAAAGTAAATAAAGACGAGCGTGCCATTGACTTTGAAATTGTTGGGATGAAAGACAATCGTGAACGGGTTTCTGGTGAAAAACGTATTTTTAAAGCAGAACCGGGTAAAAACCGCCGCAAGGATTCTTCCAGACCACAGGGAGGAAATGGAGACAAATGCGGTCCTAAAGGCCAGGGCAAAGGTAAGCCGGGAGAAAGCTCCGATAAAAAAGGCCCGAGAAAGAAAAAGAAGTTTTATGAAAACGCACCGGCTGCTAAGCGCAAATCCGGTAAGAAGAAAAAACGATAATAAGCAGAGGAGAGCTGACTTATGTTGGCTCTCTTTTCTTTGTGTTAGATTTGTAGTTATATTTACCATGCTGAGGTATATAGATAAAAAAGAATTGATGATATAGAAAAACAGCTTGTCTAGTCATAATACTGTACAATAGACAGTACAATCTATATAATACATATGTATTTAGTATGAATTAAAAGGGGGAGAGATTGAATTGGATACGACCTTAGTTATTATAAATATTCTTATTTTGTTAGCATTAGTCGGTGTACTTTTCTATATGCAAAAGAAACATGTTTCTTTTGCAAAACGAGTATTTACAGGTCTTGGATTAGGAATTCTTTTAGGTGTATTCCTTCAATTGGCATTTGATCCTGAGAGTGCTGTATTGGCAGATACAAAAAACTGGTACAGTATTGTTGGAACAGGGTATGTTAGCTTTTTGAAAATGATTGTCATGCCTTTGATCGTTGTGTCGATTATATCGGCTATCATTCGCATAAAAGGGCAGGCTGGAGTTGGTAAAATCAGTTTCTCCATTATCGGAATTCTGGTATTAACAACAGCTATAGCGGCAGCTGTTGGAATTGGCAGTGCCTTAACGTTTGATTTATCAGCGGACCATCTTGAATCTGGCGAAGCAGAAGAGGCGCGTTCTGCTCAATTAGAAGAAACTATGGTTCAAGTAGAGAACCAAAGCTTTCCGGAACGTATTTTGCAGGTCATCCCAACAAATCCGTTTCTTGATTTGACTGGCCAACGACCTACTTCTACAATCGCAACTGTTATTTTTGCAGCGTTTGTTGGAATTGCGGCAATTGGTGTTAGAAGAAAGGCACCTGCAGAATTTGAAACATTTGAGAAAATCATTAATGCCTTATATAAAATTGTCATGCGAATCGTTACGTTGATTCTTCGTTTAACACCGTATGGTATTTTAGCGTTAATGGCTACAACCATTGCTAATACAAATGTACAAGGAATCATTGAATTATCTACATTTGTTATTGCTTCCTATGTAGCATTGATCGTGATGTTCCTGATCCACTTAGTTATATTATTCTTTAGCGGTTTAAATCCAATGCAATATGTTAAGAAAATGGGTCCATTACTTACGTTTGCTTTTACATCCCGGTCCAGTGCGGCAGCTATTCCTATTAATATAGAGACTCAAACCAAACAATTTGGTAACTCTGAAGGGATTGCTAACTTTTCTTCTTCATTGGGAGCGTCTATTGGTCAAAATGGATGTGCAGGAATTTACCCGGCTATGCTGGCTGTAATGATTGCACCTGATCCGCTAGATCCCGTTTTCCTTATTCAATTAGTCATCATTGTAGCTATCAGTTCATTTGGTGTAGCTGGTGTTGGCGGAGGAGCTACCTTTGCCGCATTAATCGTATTATCCAGCATGAACCTGCCAATTGGTATAGCTGCCTTACTGATCTCTGTAGAACCATTAATTGATATGGGAAGAACAGCTCTTAATGTCAGCGGTTCAGCAACAGCAGGATTAGTAACCGGCCGTATGACAGGCGAATTGAACAAAGAAGTATACAATGGTAAAATGGTTGAAATGAATTCACTTGAAGCATAAAAGAGTAAGGAAGAATGCGTAATTGTTGCATCTTCCTTTTTTCTTTAAGTCCGCATCCCATTCCTGATGGAAGGATAAGAGGACATTTCAATCGAATACTAAAGGTATGGAATTTAGCGAAATGGAGGAATACTAGAATGAGTAAGATTACGATTCAAACAGCTAAAGCACCGGCCGCAATCGGGCCATATTCTCAAGCCATTCGAGTGAATGGGTTTATTTATACATCAGGCCAGCTAGGATTAGATCCTGAGACGGGCGAATTAAAAGATGGTGTGAAGGAACAAACTCACCAAGCATTTAAAAATATTCAGGCCATTTTAAACGAAGAAGGCCTTGGTTTGGACCAAATTGTGAAGACAACGGTCTTCCTGAATGATATGAATGATTTTGCAGCAGTTAATGAAGTATACGCAACCTACTTTACCGGCAGCTTTCCGGCAAGGAGTGCGGTAGAAGTAGCGCGGCTTCCAAAAGACGGACTTGTAGAAATAGAAGCCATTGCTGTAGTATGATAAAAGGAGAGCCTGATATTCTGGGCTCTTTATTCACCTAACCCATATAAAGAGAGAGGGGGCAATTATATGCCAAAAGGTTCAGGAAAGGTAATCGGCCAAAATAAAAAAGCGTACCATGATTACTTTATCGAGGAAACCTATGAAGCAGGAATTGTTTTGCAGGGAACTGAGATTAAATCGATTCGAAATGGTCGTGTGAACTTAAAGGATTCATATGCAAGGATTATTAATGGGGAAGTATTCTTAATGGGAATGCATATTAGCCCATATGAGCAGGGTAACCGCTATAATCACGACCCATTGCGTGTGCGTAAGCTACTTTTGCATAATAAGGAAATCAGTAAATTAATTGGTTCCACAAAAGAACAGGGATATGCACTTGTTCCATTGAAGCTGTATTTAAAGAACGGTTTTGCAAAAGTTTTGATCGGTTTAGGTAAGGGTAAAAAGAATTATGATAAACGTGAAGACTTGAAGAGAAAAGAAGCAAAGCGTGAAATCGAACGAGCGTTCAAAGAACGTCAGCGTTAAGCTTTGACTGGTACTCTCACCAAGTTCTTACAATTGAATTTCATATTCATTATGTTATAATTACTTATGTACCACAATTGAATAGAAGCAACGCTCAAAGTACGCTTCTTCATTTCGTACGATCCACATTCTTATCATGGGGACGTTACGGATTCGACAGGGGTAGTTCGAGCTTATGTTGCGAGTCGAGGGGATCGGCCTCGTTAAAACGTCACAGCCTATAACTGGCAAACAAAACAACAACTTAGCTTTCGCTGCTTAATAACAGTCGATAAGCTGTTCCTCCCTCCATCGTCCATGTGGTAGGGTAAGGGACTCAACTTTAGTGGACTACGCCGGATCTCACCGTCTGAGGGAGAAGGAAGAGAATAACCAGACTAGCTGTCCGGACGCCTGTCGATAGGCATAAGGCACAGCGAATTGCCAATATATCGACTACACTCGTAGATGCATAAGTGCCGTTATCTTTGGACGTGGGTTCGACTCCCACCGTCTCCACCAAATACATAATTTTGGTGGTTTTTGTTTTATATATGACATAAAGCATAAATTTTCCGCTTCGGAAGGTTTATGCTTTTTTTTTTGAGGAATCAGTCTTGTTATAATTATACCGTTTTTTGGTATATAGGATTATCTGGCATCATAACGTGGTAGACGACAAAGAAAGGGGTGAGTAAAATGTTGAAACAGATGGGTATCGTGCTAGCTTTAACAAGCATTTACCTTGCTGGATGCTCGCATGAAGATGCAGCTACGGATAAAAAAGCAGGGGAGAAACATGAAGAATCAGCTCAACCTGTAACAACAGAAAAATCTTCAACGGATCAGAAGGAAGACAGCGAATCTGCCAACGGAAGCCCTGTAAAAGCTGAACAAAACGACTCACATGATGCCTCATTATCTCAGGAAAAAGTAATAAAAGATGCCAAGGAACAAATCAAAGGCTCAATATCTCCTAAGCTACCCATACATCTTCCGCTATCGTCTGAGGACAAGAATCTAAGTGCGGCGACCCTTTCGGAATCTGATATGTATCGCGTTATATTTTTTGAAAGCGAAAAAATGATACCAGTCAACAGTAAAGAGTTGAACAATAGTACCATTGCAAAACCGATTGCTGTAATAGAAGTCCATCAGTATAAAACTGAAGGAGAGGCTAAATCAAAAATCGGCTATATACAGCCTGAGGGGATCCAGGCAGGGAATCCTATAGATCTGGGTCATTCCATCCAAGGATATGAGGACGCAGGGGCAGGACATAAGTGGCTAAATTGGCATGAAGGAAGATGGTATCTACAAGTCCAAGCCTCCAATATAGAAGGCAACAGTGACTACGTCCCGCTCGCTAAACAAATGGTCTCCTATCTTGAAAGCAACCAACTGCCAGTGCCCCATGAATATGGTTCTGTAAAAGCGGATATAGATTCGCAAAAAGCAGGCAATAACCGTATTTCTTGGCAGGAAGGTACAGTCGTTTATACGGTCTCCGAAGTGGCAGACCCCATTGACATGCTAGCGATAGCTTGCAATTTTGATGAAACGAAAGAATAAGTGTTGGTATAGATAGAGAATAGTTTTAGTGAAATTGATGACTTTCTAATAAGATAAGAAGAGCCTCAATTCAAATAGGATAACACTGGAAAGGAAAGTGTCTTCCTAAGTGTATCTTAAGGCTCTTCATTTTATTCGGAAGATTTTAAGGCAATATATGCCCGCTGTTCAAATAAAGGCGATACCATTCTTCACGGCTTAACTGTAATTCATTGCCCCGAATAATGTCAGCCATCCGTTTTTGATTAGTTGTACCAGCAATCAACTGAATGTTTGCTGGGTGTCGCAAAATCCAAGCTGCTGCAATAGCGGTTGGAGTTGTTTCATATTTATCAGCTAACTCTGTAAGAGTCTCGTTCAATTCGGGGAACTTCTCATCATTCCCGATAAAAACGCCTTCAAAGAAACCATATTGAAAAGGTGACCAAGCTTGGATGGTTATATCATGGAGTCTGCAATAATCTAGGACACTACCATCCCTCTCAACGGCGCCTTCTGTTTGCATATTCACTTCCATCCCATTAGCAATCATGTTCGAAAAGGGGAGGCTTAGTTGCAGTTGGTTTACAATGATCGGCTGCTTTACATATTTTTTTAACAATTCAATTTGCATTGGCTTATGATTGGATACGCCAAATTGACGGACTTTGCCAGAGCTCTCTAAGGTATCGAATGCTTCAGCTACTTCCTCAGGATCTACCAAAGCGTCTGGACGATGAAGTACCAGTGCATCTAAGTAATCGGTGTCCAGGCGTGTTAGTATTTTATCGACAGACGTTAAGATATGCTCTTTTGATAAGTCATACATAGTACCCGGCTTGATCCCGCATTTTGATTGCAGGATTACATCTTCTCTGTTATATCCCGCAATCTTTAAGGCCTTACCAAACTTGGATTCACAAATGCCATTTCCATAAATATCAGCATGGTCAAAGAAATTCAGCCCATTCTCCATACAAAAAGTAAGATGTGCTGCTAAATTGTCATCATTCATAGAATCAATTCTCATACAGCCTACAGCAATAGCTGGAACGCTTAAACTGCTGCTACCAAGTTTTATCCTTTTCATGCTTATTCCTCCATCCATTTAAAAAACTCTTATTTTTCTATCTATGTTAGCGACTGATTATACCGGAAAACAGTGTATCCCTCATCGTAATCTGTACGCTGTCCCCATTTTACTATAATTCAGAAAATTTTTATGGATGACTCTATTCCTGTGTTAAAAGAATTACAGTCGAAATTTAGACGAGCATGTAGACACACTTTATAAGATATAGACAATGTAAAAAAAGAATAGGGAATTCATCAGTTTTATCGATTATTGTTTCCATATTTGGATAATGTATATTGACAAAGCATAATCAAGCTCATTATAATTTTAATAATTCAAAATATTATAAAGTATGGAAGAGGAGAGTAGATTCTGGATATTTCTCTTTTAGAGAGCTTCGGCAGCTGAAAAGGAGCGGGAAGTACCATTATTGAAAATGGCCTCTGAGCCTCGTGCTGAAAGTATAATTTATTAATTATATGAATAGGTTTCGACGAGATTTGGTACTCGTTATCCATATCAGAGTGTAGGAAGCGTTGATTCGTTTTTACGCTTACGAAGGCTGTTTATGTGAGTAAGCAGCGAATTAAGGTGGAACCACGTGAAGTCACACCACGTCCTCATCATGGTAAGGACGTGGTGTTTTTTATTTTGGACAAAGAAATGGGTGGGATGAAGTTGAAACGTTTATTAGTTTTTCAATCAGATTTTGGATTAAGTGATGGGGCTGTAAGTGCTATGTATGGAGTAGCGCTTTCTGTCGAGCCATCTTTAAAGATTAGTAATAATACGCATGATATTCCAACGTTTAATATATGGGAAGGCTCATACCGTCTATTGCAGGCTATTTCTTATTGGCCGGAAGGAACGGTATTTGTATCGGTGGTAGATCCGGGTGTAGGATGCGATCGCCGAAGTATCGTTGCAAAGACCTCTGGTGGACACTATGTGGTCACGCCTGATAACGGTACCCTATCCCATATCAAAAATAAAATTGGCATCACGGAAGCAAGAGTGATAGATGAGAAGGTAAATCGTTTGCCGCATTCAGGAGAATCCTACACTTTCCACGGGCGTGATGTTTATGCGTATACAGGGGCAAGGATTGCAGCTGGGGTGATTAGTTTTGAGGAAGTGGGGCCGGAAATACCTGTTGATTCCCTTATTGAACTACCTCTTTATGAGGCATACATACATGATCATAAGATTACCGGTATTATTGAAATTCTTGATATTCGATTTGGAAATCTATGGACGAATATTTCGCGAGAACTCTTTAGAAAACTGGAAATCTCACTGGGAGATAAGGTCTGGGTTCAAATTGAAAAGGATGGAACAGTGAGGTTTGAGGAAGAGGTTGTATATGGCAGATCTTTTGCAGACAGTGCATTAGAGGAAGCCATTCTTTATGTTAATTCACTTGATAATCTGGGGCTGGCCCTAAATCAAAAATCATTCGCTGATACTTATCACATTAGTACGGGCAGTAATTGGCGCATTACCATTCGTAAAGCGCCATAATTGATGAAGGTTTGTCTAACCTTCCTTAAATACATCATTGAGACGTATTATGCGACTTAAGCATGGTTGGTGTGTTTTTCAGAACAAGGGGTTATTTTAGGTTAGATATTTTACTGCTAGTGTTGTTTAATATTGTTTTTCTCCTTTCAGCTAATGCTAAAATTGCATTTCGATGGAGATAATTCTTTTTGATTCATCTATCCACAGGCAAAGTGTTTGTGTGTGATGAGAGAAATAACGCAGAGCATGCGAATTTTTTAGGGAATCATTCAGAATCCAATTTGAGAGTTGAAAACCAAATGAAGGGCTTTCCGTGTTTTCTTTTAAATAGGCTAGTACTAGATCAAACTCCTTGTCCTCGTAGGAATTGATTTTCTCTGGAATTACTCTATACGGACTTGAAGGTGAGAATTGAACTTGTTGAAGTTGTTTGCTTTGTGGAAAAAGGCTCTTAATAACAGGGTTTAAGGGATTAGACATGAGATGCTTTAAAGAATCATTATTGGGCTTAGCCAACATGATCTCAATCGGTTTATCATTCACTATAAATTCTTTTCGCTCATCGAAGTGCAAGATGATTTCTCGCAGCTCCTTATCCTTGATAAGGCCATTTTTTATCGGATAATAAGTAACGCTATCGCTCAACTGTGCACTTAATAATAGGAAAAATTGCGTCAGAAGGGAATATTGTTTTGGCACTCCATTACCATCAATGGATTTGCTCCTGAAGAAAGGAGAGCTATCCTCTTCTTCATCAATAAAAAAATCTCTATTAAAAGGTTCTAGCCAATTCAAATGAACTCCCCCAATAACTATGATTTATTTTATTGTCTTATATTTCCTTTAAATGCGCATCTGTTATTTATCGTAAATGGAGTTTAACCTAATAAGAAATAGAGCTTTAAAGAGACCAAGCTGATTTTCATTGGGTTGGTCTCTTTGGATATTCAACCGAGAGCCAGTTTTTTGCCCCCCTGATAACGATCCTGATACCTTTTTGTAAACACAAGAGAGATGAGTAAGATTAATTCAAAGGCATTGGTGATTGCGCCGCTTTCAATTGGGATCTTGACCATGCTCCCGACAATCATAAGTGCGGTTCCAACGAATATCCAATACCAACCTGTCCTTTTCCAAAGAATAATGGATGACACAAGAAGTGCCAGTGTGACCATTAAAATCATGATTGGCGGTCCTTGTGGAGAATTGGTTGAAGAATAGCTTAGAATGCCATAGCTTTTTTCCGCTTTTAGTGAGAGGTCCCACACAACTGTAAATAGTTCTATCAAAAAAGCAATTAGTGTAAAGGCAACTGTAATCAGTATGGCTGAGGTGGTATTCACCCACTTGACCCTAGCACGTTTAAGTACATCCCAGGAAAATAAAATTAACAAAGGTGTAAAAATCGCATGCATCCAGTATCGAGCAGCATTCAAATTCTCTAAAACTTCTCCCTCCCCAATCCACTTTCCGATGCCAAGAATGGCATTATCATAGATGAGCGGTACAATAACCAGAATTAATACATTCGATACTATGCTAACACCACTCTTTTTTATGGATTGAAGCATCATGATGAGCAAGCCGGCATAAAAACAAGCAAACAGTATATACAAAAATGTATCCATCAGAAAACCTCCTCGTTATCCTATACCTTTCCTAAAACAGTAAGGACTTAAACATAGGAATGCTTACGATGTATTTATACATGAGAAGAGAGGATATCCGGTCTGGATATCCTCTCTTAAGCTAATGCAGTCTATTTTACCCCTACGCAAATTATTCATTGACCTTATAAGTAAAGTAATCAAAATCAGCAGCCTTGCCTTCTCCAGATGTATCCTGGCACTGCATGCCTACAAAGGCTCCAGTAAAGAATCCGCCACCGCGGATATAATCATCAGATAGTTTATAAGAGTATAGGGTTACTGGGATTTGTGTCCAAGCTTCTCCGTCAAATGAATAGGAGTAGTGATACGTGTTTGTTTGGACTTCGGAACGTATATAAACATATTCAATTTCATCCGGTACCGGAATTTCATTACCACTCAATGGTCGATCAAAGGTGAAATTATCACATACGGTTAAATCTAGAACTCTACCTTTCTCTTCGTTCCATGTAAGCTGAAGGGCGCTCCAATTTTCCGTGTTGTAATAGTTTACTAAGCCGGCGGCCTGCTGGAATGTGTCCGGGTTAAAAGCCAATTTAGTTTCAGCTGTAAAGTTAAAATGCTGCCAGCGTCTTGCCACAAAAGCCTGTGTGAATTTTGAAGTGAGTGATTCTTTACCGTACAATCGCAAGTGACCTGGTTTGTCTTCCAATGAGAGATGATCTCCTAGAGGAATCCGTAAAGTTTGGAAGTTAAGATTCAATGATTTCTCGTTAAAATCATCTTTTTCAGGATAATCTTTTTCCCATTTTACTTCCTCCATCTTAGGTCCTTCTATTTCAAGAGAAGGCTGATTACCGCCCACTACATACGGCCAATCGTTCTCCCAAGTCAATCGTTGAATGGCTGTTTCACGGCCGAGCGGACAAAACCCTCTTGGATCCAGCAATGCCTGATTCTCTTTAGGAAGAGGGCGTCCGGTTAAATGAACTAAAAACCATTCATCTGTATGAGTGTGAACGATAGAAGCATGGCCCGCTTTTTGTAATGGATTTCTTGGATAAGGAAACGATGTAATTAACGGATTTTCCGGATGTACTTCATATGGTCCATCAATCGTTTTGGAGCGGGCAATGGTTGCCTGGTGATCATATTTTGTTCCACCCTCTGCCGTTAACAGATAGTAGTAGCCATTCCATTTATATAAATGCGGAGCTTCTGTCAGTTTGATGTCGGTTCCTTTAAAGATAATTTTTTTATCTCCAACTAACTTTTTCTCTTCTACACTATATTCCTGAAGTACAATTCCATAGAAACTATGGTTTCCAAGGCGATGATCCCAGACCATATTCACAAGATATTTTTTGCTGTCATCATCATGGAATAAAGATGGATCAAAGCCAGAGCTATTAAGATGGATTGGATCAGACCATTCGCCATCAATCGTTTCACAGGTACTGAGATAATTATGGCTGTCTTTCCACTGTCCGCCTGTCACCTTGACATCTGTATAAATGAGCCAGAACTTCCCATCATGGTAGGAGAGAGCAGGAGCCCAAATACCCCCTGAATCAGGATTTCCCATCATATTTAATTGGCTTAATCTATTTAATGGGCGGGAAACTAATGACCAATTTTTTAAATCCTTAGAGTGATAAATACCGACCCCGGGGAACCATTCAAACGTAGAAACGGCAATATAATAATCTTCGTCACGTCTGCAAATACTTGGATCAGGGTTAAAGCCAGTTAAAATAGGGTTTTGAATTTTCATTATTGTAGCCTCCTTAATATATAAAAAAATAGAAGCGCTTTCATAAATGTGTAATCTTGATTGCGTCAGCAAAGAAAGCAGCTAATATTGATGCACTAATGGATAGGTCTGAATACTTTGATGATACAGGTCGTTATCTAAGAAATGTTCAGTTGAAAAAGCAGCTACGCCCAGTGCGCAAGAATGACTCGCTAAACTTGAATATTGTATATGTAAGTTCTTTTGATGATTAGATAGAGAATGATTTTTTATGGTTTCTACTAATGAAGAGTGAATCCATTTTTCACAGGCGGCCAGGCGATTGCCAAGAATAACTTGATTAGGGTTAAAAATATTAATGATATTATTAATGCCAATCCCAATCGATTTCCCTATTTCACTGAATAATTCAATTGCTGTTAGGTCTTCATTTTCAGCAAGATCAATTAAATGTTCGAGTGTAATGGCGGGATCATTCATCATGAGCTTCGCCTGACTGACTAGGGCTCTCTCTGATGCATATAATTCCCAGCATCCATGGTCTCCACAGCGGCATTTTTCTCCGCTTCTTTCGATTGTCATGTGACCCAGCTCCCCTGAAAGTCCATTATTGCCCTGATAAAGTTGGTTATTCAGGATTAAGCCGCCGCCGATTCCAAACCCAATACTGATGTATATCATGTTGGTGAAGTTTATTCCGACACCGAATTTTTTTTCGCCATATGCCCCACAGTTTGCTTCATTCTCAACTTTAACAGGTACACAGTATTTCTTTGCGACCATATTTTTCAAATCGATGTTTTTCCAGTTTAAATTGGGAGCCATTAAAATTCTTCCAGTTGTATCAACTGTGCCCGGTACACCAATACCAATCCCGACTAAACCATATGGTGAATCAGGAATGGAAGCAATCATACAATCAATCATTTCATACAGTCTTTTTTTAATATCTTCATAGGTTAGTTCCTGGAATTTTTCCAGTTTTTCTTTGTGGATTTTCCCCTGTAGGTTGGTTACGATTCCTAAAATATAGTTAACTCCAAGATCAACTCCTATGGAATAGCCTGCATTTTCATTGAAGAATAACATAACTGGCCGTCGGCCACCGTTGGATTTGCCAGGTCCGGATTCAGATACGAGCTGTTCCTCTATAAGCTCGGAAACCAATGAAGAGACTGTTCCTTTATTAAGGCCGGTTTTATTGGCCACATCTGTGCGTGATAAAGGAGGAGATTCCTTAATAACATGCATGACCAAAGATTTATTTTCTTTTTTTACAACCTGCTGATTATACGTTTTCAATGGTCCGCCTCATTTCTATCACATTTACTATAATAGTAACATCTAATACTTTGTTTATCTAGTAGACAAACAAAGTATTCCATGATATTCTAAATTTAAGTTTAATAGTAAGTAAAATTAACTATTGGGGGTTTAATTATGCGTAAAAAGAAAGCGTTTTCATTTCTTGCTGGGTTCTTGGCCTTATTTTTAGTTCTAGCGGGATGTTCGTCAGAAACTGAAAAGTCAAACAGTGATGGAAAGAAAGTTGTTAAGTTTATGCACCTATGGCCGGAAGGAAGCTCTAAACAACATCATGAAATTGTTCAGAAAATCGTTGCTGATTATGAGAAGGAACATAAGGATGTTAAGGTTGAGCTTGAAGTACTTAGCAATGAACAATACAAGGATAAAATTAAAGTTTTATCTGCTTCCAATGAACTTCCTGATGTGGGAATGACATGGTCAGCAGGATACCTTCAACCATACGTGGATGGCAAAAAGTTTGCGCCGCTGGATGACATTCTAGAAGGAGATTTAAAGGATTCTTTTGTAGCTGGTACTTCGGAAGCTTACCAAATCGATGGTAAAACGTACGGTCTGCCACTGGAGCTTAATATAGCCTCTGTCTTCTATAATAAGAAAATGTTTAAGGATAATGGCTTAGAAGCTCCAAAAACATTTGATGAGTTAGTAAAGGCCGCAAAAACGCTTGATAAAAATGGAGTTGAGCCAATTGCGCTAGGTAATAAGGATAAATGGACTGGTTCATTATGGTATATGTATTTAGCAGATCGAATTGGCGGGACTGAAGCATTGAAAGGTGCCATTGATCGTTCAGGTTCTTTCGAAGATCCAGCGCTTGTATCTGCCGCTGAAAAAGTACAGGAATTAGTTGATGCAAATGGGTTTGTAAACGGATTCAACGGTTTATCTGATGAAGAAGCAAAAAGTATGTTCATGAACAGCCAAGCCGCTATGTATCTAATTGCTACATGGGATTTGCCAAACTACACAACAAATCCAGATGTACCTCAGGAATTTAAAGATCAGGTTGGTTTCTTTGACTTCCCATCTGTTGATGGAAAAGGGGATATGAACAGTTATGTTGGTGGACCTGGAGTAGGATTGTTTGTTTCTGAAGACTCTAAAGTAAAAGAAGAGGCGAAGGATTTCGTATCTTACTTTGTTCAGCAGTGGGGAGAAAAATCTGTCACGGATGCCGGCGTAATACCAGCTACTAAAATTGATGCTGAGAAGCTAGATTTGCCGCAAATGTATGTAGATGTTTTAGGGAAATTAAATAAAGCAACTAATATTACCTTATATGCGGATGTACAATTAAGCTCCGATGCAGCACAGGTTCACTTAGATCAAATTCAAGCTTTATTCGGCAAGGAAACAACTCCAGAGAAATTTGCAAAAGAGCATGAAAAGGCGCTTTCTTCAAAGTAAAACGACAAAGGAAAAAGGATTCATCCTGATACGATGAATCCTTTTCCTACATACAGATGAGGTGGTTTTTATGAATAAGGTGATGTCCAATAAGTGGATTATAGCTATGTATATTCTGCCGGCTTTGTTATTGGTCAGTGTACTGATTTTTATCCCGCTTATTTTGACAGGTTATTATGGACTTATGGATTGGGATGGCATTGGAGCCATGAAGTTTATTGGATTGGAGAACTATATAAATGCAATCCAGGACGCGAAATTTTGGGATAGTGCCTGGCATTCCATTTTACTGGCTATCTTTTCAACATTGAGTTTAGTTATCTATTTAGCTATTTCTCTCATTCTTGCTTCCAAAATAAAAGGGGCAAATTTATTAAGGAAAATTTATTTGATTCCAATGCTGCTATCTTCAGTGGCTATTGCGCAGCTTTGGATTAAAGTGTTCAATCCATCGAACGGAATATTAAATACGATATTGGTTTGGTTTGGGGTTGAAAATCCACCATTATGGTTATCTGATACATCTATCGTTTTATATGCTATTTTTATCCCCATCCTATGGCAGTATGCAGGATTTTATATTTTGATTTATTATGCAGCCCTAAAAAATATACCTGAATCTTTAATTGAAGCAGCAAAAATAGACGGTGCTACTCCATGGCAGATTGCCATGAAGATTAAATTGCCGCTGATCATGGGAGTTGTAAAAGTTACAATTGTACTGGCTATTGTTGGTTCACTTAAATATTTCGATCTTATTTATGTTATGACAGGCGGAGGTCCGAACGGATCCAGTGAAGTAATGGCATCCTATATGTATAAGCTGGCTTTCTCATCCTCTAATTTTGGTTACGGCAGTGCAATTGGCTTCCTGTTACTGGTCATTACGTTAATTGTGACGTTTATTATCAATAAACTGACTGCATCCAAGGAAGAAATCCAATATTAGAGAGGAGAGGAAAAGAATGGCTCGTTTTGGAAAGATAGTATTATATATTTGTTTGACAGTTGTTGCGGTCTTTCAGGTGTTCCCAATTATTTGGCTTTTCCTGTTTTCATTAAAGAGCAATCAGGAGATATTTGCGGGTTCGCCCTTTGCTCTTCCCTCCGAATTTAGATGGGAAAACTATTTGAAGGTTTGGGATGGAGGCATAGGATTATACTTTTTTAATAGTATTTGGATTACAGGAGTAGCCATTATTTTGACAGTTCTTTTTGCAAGTATGGCAACTTATGCGATTACGAGGATGCATTGGAAATTCAGTAAGCTGGTGCTTGGTTTGTTTATGATCGGGTTGATGATTCCAATTCACTCAGCATTAATTCCATTGTTCAATATGTTTTTGAACGTAAACTTAATTGATAATCCATGGTCGATTGTTCTTACCTACACTGCATATAATTTACCGATTACGATGATGATTCTGCTTGGCTTCTATACTACATTGCCAAGAGAAATTGAAGAGGCTGCGATCATAGATGGAAGCTCAATCAACCGGATGTTTTTCCGGATTGTCCTGCCAATGTCCATGCCTATTCTTTCTACGACAGTCATCATCAATATGATTTACAATTGGAATGAATTCGTTTTTGTTAATACGTTTATCAGCTCTGATAAATATAAAACCTTAACAGTCGGCATTCAGAATTTTATTGGACAGTATATGACTGACTGGGGTGCCATCGGTGCCACATTAATTATCAGTTTCCTACCATTATTGCTTGCCTTTATTTTCTTTAGTAATAAAGTAATTGAAGGATTATCAGCTAGCGCAGTAAAAGGATAATAGGATAAACCAAAGCGACATACACCTGGCATGGGGAGTATGTCGTTTTTATGGTTAAGGAATTTATTCAATGAAATCAATAAAAGCACAAGTGCGATAAAGGAGCATTTGTGCTTTGCGTTTTAATTAACTGACAGAGTTATAAATCAGTCTGTTTGATTTTGTTGTTTGCCTCTAAACGTTTGAAAGAGGAAGAGGCTAACCATGATGTAATAAAGGAATAAAAGCTTAAACCAAAAATAAATGCAAGTGCAGGGAAGATGAACGAGATGATTGAAAATGCAACAAGGCAAATGACCATCATGATAATTTGGATTGGGCTAATTAACATAATGAAGAATGCTTGTTTATAATTGGATCGTACCGTTAAATCATAATGAGCGAACACAGGAAACAGGTAAAAAAGTAAAAAGATAAAAAATAGAATGCAAGCAAATATCGGGATATGAGTCCAGGTCATAAGCTTGCTTGCCTCGCTCTGTATGTAAAAAAGATCAATACCTATCAATAAAAAGATAATGGATGTATAAATTCCTAAATGATTACTTTTCCAAAAGTCTTTTTTGTAATAGGACGAAAAAGTATTGAACACAGGTAAATCCGAATTCCCTTTCAACCATTCTCTCATTACAGAAAACATGGCTGTGGTGGCGGGGTATATCCCTAAAACAATTACACCGGCCAGCGTGAATAAAATCCATAATATATTTACATAAGCAAACCTCATAACCCATTCCAATATGGTATAAAGGCTGTTTCCTAAATCCTTCAATTACGAAAACCCCTCCCTGGTGAAATCATCTTATTCTATTTATTATACTGCAATATCGCAGGGTGTAATAAATATTAATAGAATAAATAGAATATTTGATATGGAACTATCAATAAGTATAAATAAAATCCCAGGCATTTTCTGCGTTTGGGATTTATGAATAATTCCGGTTGTTAAAATTTATTGTAATGTCTCCAAATATGTTTCATATAAATAAGCAGTCCATTTAGTGTGGGAATTTGCCTTTAAGTTTTTTAGTAGCCCTTGAATGATGACTCCTGGATATTGGGGGTTCAATAAATCATCTTTTAATAGCTCTAATGATTGCTGTATGGTTTGATCTGATATTTCATCCTTTTTTGCAGTGAGCAAATCCACCAGTTCCCCCTTGGTAGGAATGATAGATTTTGAGCTTGTATAGGTTAAATATTCTGCTGAAATAAGCGGAATGTCTGCCTGGTTAGCTAGAATGGTTACCTTTTCAACTAACGATTTGCATACTGTATCAAGCTCAAAAGGATAATTTGATATGAATAGCTCTGCATATAGTTTAGAGAAACTTTTAATGGTATAAACCAAATCTGGTCGCATCGAATCATCCACATTTGGAAATTGTCGGTCAACAATAGAGAATATAATAGAGTTCATAAATTGATCATATTTTGATAACTGTTCAAATAATTCCATACTACAGGAGGTAAATTGTTCTGTTATTAAAACCTTTGCAAAGTTGGAATGGCTTTGATACGAACTAAAAATATTAAAATAAAAATGATAAAGCAGTGAATGGTCTGAATTAGATTCACTGACCGCCTGTTCAATATTCGCTGCCATATCGCTCAGGAAGTAATCAATAAGTGCATAAACTAATTCATCCTTAGATTTATAAGATAGGTAGAATGCGCCTTTTGAGATTCCGCATACTTCCGTTATTTGTTGAACAGATGTTGCTTCAATTCCATTCTTTGCGAAAAGCTCAAAGGCCCTTTCCATTATTAATTGTTTTTTAACCATGCCGACACCCCTGTTCATTTAGTTGACATCTGACCAACCAGTCATTATTATAATTAATTGTAGGAATTGAGTCAATTGTTTGAATTTTTTTAGTTAAAGGAAGGTGTAAGGGTGAAGGGGTTAGTCAACTTTGTTTTAGGAAATAAACTGGCCGTGTGGCTATTAACGATTATTATTACAGCATCAGGAATCTATTCAGGTACAAGAATGAAAATGGAGTCAATTCCAGATATATCTATTCCTTACTTAATTGTAATGGGTGTATATCCCGGTGCTGCTCCAGAGCAAGTAATGAATGAAGTCTCCATTCCAATGGAGAAGGCAATAGAAGGACTTGAAGATGTCAATGCCGTATATTCCAATTCATCATCCAGTGTATCTCAGGTTCAGGTAGAGTATGAGTACGGAGTAGATATGGATGAGAAAAAGCGTCAGCTTGAATCAGCTATTGACGGAGTAAAAATGCCGGAGGATGCTGAAGAACCATCTATTATGGCAATCAGTATGAATATGATGCCGATTCTATCCTTATCCATCAGCAGTGAGGAAGAGGACATTGTAGATTTAACCTCGACTGTTGAAGATACAATCCTGCCTAAGATTGAAGATATTGATGGTGTAGCTTCTGCAACTATCACAGGACAGCATATAGAAGAAGTAAACTTCAGTTACGATCAGGAAAAGATGAAGCAATTGGGACTGACTGAAGACAAAGTGAAGGAAATGATTCAGGCGAGTGATATGGAGCTTTCACTCGGTCTTTATGAGTTTGAGGAAGGCGAAGAAGCGGTTTATGTAGATGGTAAACTAAAAACAGTTGATGACCTGAAAAACATGGTCATTCCAGTTACACCGTCTGCGGAAAATCCAACGCCATTTGTGAAATTGAGTGACATTGCAAAAATTGAAACGGTTGGTAAAGTAGAATCCGTTTCACGTACGAACGGTAAGGATGCCATAGCGATTCAAATCGTTAAAGGGCAGGAAGCAAATACCGTGACAGTCGTGAATGCTGTTAAAGATTTAATTGATGACCAGGAGAAGGCAATCGATGGATTGAAGATCGATGTTACGCTTGACCAGGGTAAACCAATTGAAGACTCTGTATTTACGATGATTGAAAAAGCTTTATTTGGCGGATTAATTGCGATTCTGGTTATCTTGTTATTTTTACGGGATATCAAATCTACGATTATATCCATTATCTCTATACCAGTATCCATTTTCATGGCATTGTTGCTCTTGAATTGGATGGATATTACTTTAAATATCATGACACTTGGTGCGATTACGGTTGCGATTGGACGGGTAATTGATGACTCCATTGTCGTTGTGGAAAATATTTATCGAAGAATGCACTTGAAAGAAGAGAAGCTTAGAGGGCGTGCACTGATTCGTGAAGCAACGCTTGAAATGTTCAAGCCTATATTGTCTTCAACATTAGTAACGATAGCAGTATTTGCCCCAATGGTCTTCATTGGTGGTATGGTAGGAGAATTGTTCATGCCATTCGCCTTAACAATGTCATTTGCCTTGATTGCATCGTTAATCGTGGCCATTACAATTGTTCCGGCACTATCTCACTTCTTATTCCGTAAAGGAATATATGGTGAAAGAAAAGAAGGTCAGCATAAAGAAGTAGGTAAACTAGCATTATGGTATAAAGGTGTATTGGCGAAGGTGCTGAACCATAAAATCATCACCTCCATTATCGCTGTTGTTCTGCTAGTTGGTTCAATAGCCTTAACACCGTTAATTGGATTCAGCTTTATGGGATCACAGGAAGAGAAAACAATGTATATTACGTACACACCAGCTACTGGTGAGTTACAGGAAGATACATTGAAAAACATTGAGCAAGTCGAAGAGAAGTTAATGGATCGGAAAGATATAGATACAATCCAGATATCCGTAAACGATTCTGATTCTGCTGATATGGCAGCATCTATGGCTATGGGCGGCGGTGCTGGCGGAGCATTAATGTTCCTCATCTTTGATCCTGATATGGAAAACTTCAGTGAGGCAAAAGAAGAAGTTGAAGAATATTTACTTAATATCGGCCAATCAGGTGAATGGAAGCTGCAAGACTTTGCAGCTATGGGCGGCATGTCATCCAATGAAGTAAGCTACACGATTTACAGTAAGGACTTGGATGATCTGCAGAATGCTGTTAAACAAGTGGAAGGCGCTCTCGGTAATGTGGATGAAGTTGAAGATGTGACTTCTGATGCCGAGGATCCATATGTTGAGCACGTATTAAATGTGGATCAGGCGGATGTCCTGCAATATGGTTTAACTACTGGCCAAATTGTTATGGCACTAAATGCATCTGATCAAAAAGAAGTATTAACGACAGTTGAAAATGATGGCAATGATATAGAGGTAGTCGTTCAACGTGAAGCGAAAGCTGATCCGAAATCAATGGATGACTTACTGAAAACGCCAATACCAACTGCACAGGGTACGGCAATGCCTTTATCCGAGTTAGTAAAAGTTGAAGAAGGCACAACACTCAACACATTAGCTCGTTCTGAAGGTGAGTATTATGCGACTGTGTCTGCAACCATTATCGGTGAAGATGTATCCAAGGCTTCAACTGCAGCAGATGAAGAAGTGGATAAACTCGATCTACCTAAGGGTGTAACGACGGGAGTTGCGGGCGTTGCAGCAGATATGACTGAGACATTTACACAGCTAGGGGTGGCCATGATTGCAGCAGTTGCAATTGTCTACTTTATCCTAGTTGTCACATTCCGTGAAGGATTGGCGCCATTTGCCATTCTGTTCTCCTTGCCATTTGCAGTAATAGGTTCATTTGTTGGATTATATCTAACTGATCAAACCATTTCTGTATCTGTTATGATGGGTCTGTTAATGTTAATTGGTATTGTTGTTACAAATGCCATAGTGTTAGTTGACCGTATCATTCACATGGAACGTGAAGGAATGAAGATGCGTGAAGCCATTCTTGAGGCTGGAGCAACAAGATTGCGCCCAATTCTCATGACTGCTATTGCTACAATTGGTGCAATGATACCAATGGCACTCGGTGATGGCGGCGGTGGAGGTCTTGTTTCAAAAGACTTGGCTATTACCGTTATTGGCGGTTTGATTAGTTCCACGCTATTAACTTTAGTAGTAGTACCGATTGTTTATGAGGTACTTTCTAAAATGCTTAAGAAGAATCGTAAGGATATAGTAGAAGACTAAACAACTAAAAACACAGTTTCCTAGCAACCTAGTTTGCTAACGAAACTGTGTTTTTTTGTCTAGCCATTAATCAATATGAGTATGAATTGTGGTATAATTCACAAATATAAATCAATTTAGGTTTAAGGAGTGAACGGAATGACGATGGAAGTAATGGCGGGTTATAACGTAATCGTTCTTACGGAAAAAGCCACAGATTCAAGAGCGGTTTTATGTCCGGAAAGAGGGGGCATCTTAATTCAGCTAACTCTTCATGGAAAGGACATTTTATATTTACAAGAGGAAACGTTTGCGGATCCAGCAAAAAATATCCGCGGAGGAAACCCGGTTCTGTTTCCAATCTGTGGTCCATTACCAAACAATGAATATCAATTAAACGGACATACATATACAATGCGACAGCATGGATTTGCCCGGAATAAAGCTTGGAAAGTAATCGATCAAGCTTCAAATTGGGCTACTTTACAACTGCAGGATGATGAAGAAAGCTTTAAACAATACCCTTTTCATTTTTCTCTAGAATTTACGTATAAATTGGAAGACGGAAAACTAAGTATCTACCAAACCTACAAAAATTTATCATCAGAAACCATGCCATTCTATGCTGGTTTTCATCCTTATTTTAATGCGAATCATCCAAACAGTCGTTATGAAATTCCAGCAACTCAATATGTTGATAATGAAGATGGCATAACAAAAAAGTACGAAGAAAATCTAAAAGATTTACCTATTCAGGATGCAAAGAATTTCAATCCGGTATCTGAAGGGATATCCAGACTAAGTAATAATCAAGACACTATAGAAGTAGAGTATAGCAACGACTTTACTACCATTGTTGTGTGGTCAGAACGGCCGGATCAATATGTATGTCTTGAACCATGGATGGCATTACCTGGTGGATTTGAACAGATGGAAGGTGTTGTTCGTTTACCTGCGCACGATGAGTTACAGGCTAAATGCAGTATCTCAATCAAGCTGGGATAAACCTGGAAGGATACAACTCGGTAAGGCTAGTTACCGGGTTTTTTTATTTGATTGAAAGGAATAGAAGGTTTTTTGTCGAAATAAGGGATAGGAGCATAACAGAGTAAATATCTATCCTCACGTATAGATAGTAAAAGATAAGCAGGGATGTGGAGCAATGTATTTACAGATTCAAGAACCGACGCAGAGAATATCGAAGGACAGTATATTGGTTTGGAGGCTGTCCAAAACACTTGGGCATGGAGCCACTATCCTCGTAGCTGGGGTATTATGGTATCTATCTGAAATGTATGAATGGAAAACGTGGATCACCTATACTTTAATCGTGCTTATAGGTTTGACAGTGCTTTCAGCTATTTATGAAATTTTATTTGAACCGTACTATAAATATAAAACCTGGAGATACGAGATTGACGAGGAATACGTTCAATTGAAGCGTGGCCATTTTATTGTAGAGCACATTGTGATTCCGATGGCAAAAGTAGAATATGTATCGACACATCAAGGCCCCTTCTTACGAAAGTATCAGCTTTATGATGTTGAAATAGGAACCACAACTACAAATCATACGATTCCAGCGATACCAGCTGAACAAGCGATCGCTTTAAGGGAGCAAATTGCGATTTTCGCGAAGGTTAAAGACCGTGATGAAAAAGGAATGGAGCAGGAGTTATGAATCACTCTAAAAAAAGACAGCATCCTGCCTGGATTCTTATAGAAATCGTTTCATTTATTAAAAGTCTCTTATTTATTATCATCTTCCTATTTATTTTAAATGCTGGCACAGAGACCGGTTGGGTTGTATGGGCGCGATATGCATTTTGGGCTGTTGTTGCCTGGGCCCTTATATACATTCCATTAAAATGGTATTCAAATACCTATGAATTGAACGAAGAAGCGATCGTTCTTCATGAGGGTGTGTTGGTTAAAAAGCTGCGTACAACAACCTATGAACGAATTCAGGACCATCATATTCAAACAAACTTTATTCATAAGCTGCTTGGGCTAACAACGATTAAACTTGAAACCGGGACTACGGATGACGAATCGACTCTAATCTTTGAGGCTGTTAGTTCAGAGGAAGCGGATCGCATCCTTGATTTAGTATACAGGAAAAATTCCAATCGGTTAGATGAAGCAAAAGAAGAAGAAGTCGTTGAAAAGCAGATCTACTTCCGCTCCACTCAAAAAGATAACCTAAAAGCTGCGCTGACGTCATTCAGTTTTCTAGCCATTTTCCCTCTTCTGGCAGCTGTGTACTCAAATATTGATGATTTTTTTAATGTAGAGGAATCCACTAAAGCAGTGTTTACCTACTTTATGAATCACTTAGGTTTATTGGTTCCGTTGATTGTAATTGCGCTTCTTCTTTCTTTTGGAATAGGATATATCCAAACTGTCATCAAGTATGGGAATTATGAAATAGCCGGTGATAATCAAAGGATTTATATTTCTAAAGGAGTGTTGAACAGAAACACTTTTTCTATACAAAAAAGCAGGGTTCAGGCGATTACGATTAAACAGTCTTTAATCAAGCGTCTTCTGGGGATGGCCGAGGTCAAGGTAGTAAGTGCCGGCCAAACAGAGAGTAGTGAACAGGAGATTAGTTCACTTTATCCATTTTTACCAAAGCATGAAGCCTATTCGTTAACGAATGAATTATTGCCAGATTATCATATTGAAGAAGAAATGACTCATTTACCGAAGCACGTATTATGGCTAAGGCTAATTCGCCCTTATTACTGGACGATTGCTGCTTTGATCGGTCTCTTTTTATTCAAGAAAGACTGGATTTGGCTGGCTATAGGTGTATTTGTAATTGAGCTGATTCTCCGCCTCCTTAATTATAAATTTACAAGCTATTTGCAAACGGATGCTTTCATCCAAGTACGAAATGGCGGTTTAATTACAGAAACCTTTTTAACAAAACGCAAGAATATCCAGCAAACCGTGAGTAAATATTCATGGCTGCAGCGTAAATTTAACGTGGCTACATTGGAATTCACCAATCGCTCCAAGCCGGTTGTCATTACTTCATTACCTGATGTACCAAAGGAAGTCGTTGTGGAATTTCATGAATGGTATAAGGGTAGTGCCAATATAAAAAGATTGTAAGTGCATCCAAAATTATCCTGTGATTTACATAGGAAAAATGATACTATGGAGATAGAAATGTTATCTGTCTCACATGTAACTGATACGATCAGGCATGGTGGTATAGTGATAGGTTAGAAGTAACCTATTTCTAATTCCGCCATGCCTTTTTTTGGTCAATAGGACAGGATGAAGATTAATTTCTAAATACAATTCATATCTATAGACAGAGAGGAGCAATTAAGAATGGCATTTAGTTTTTTTAAGAAGAAAGAGAATAATTTGGTGGCACCGTTAAATGGTACAGTTATTTCAATTGAAGAGGTTCCCGATCCGGTATTTAGCCAAAAAATGATGGGAGAAGGTATTGCAATTCAGCCTTCGGGCGGCCATGTATATGCGCCTTTTAATGGAGAGATTATCATGATTGCTCCAACCAAACATGCCATTGCGATCCGCAGTAAATCTGGTATTGAGGTCTTAATTCATATTGGTCTTGAAACTGTTGCCTTAAATGGAGAAGGATTTCAGCCTTCCGTTAAAGAAGGAGAACAGGTGAGAGTTGGACAATTGTTGATAGAGGTGGATTGGGCGTATTTAGAGGAGCGAGTTGAAAGTACGGTTACTCCAATTATAGTGATGAATAGCGATAAGGAAATTACCTACGGCAGTAAGGGAACGTGTACACAAGGTGAAACGGTTATTATGACAATCTAAAACTATTTTTTATTATACATGAAAGGAGGTGATGAGAACTTTAGGAAAGTGCATTATTTTGAAAACGTTTTCAAAATCTGGTCAAATGTATGGCTTGAAAGCGTAGTCTAGCTCACTAATTAAAAGAAGCGGAGGGAGTAAAGTGAAGAAGTATATACAAAGGCTGGGCGGCTCGTTAATGTTGCCTGTCGCAGTTTTGCCTGCTGCTGCTATTTTGATGGGACTTGGTTACTGGATTGACCCTGATAACTGGGGTGCTGACAGCCCTTTGGCGGCTTTCTTAATAACAGCCGGTAAATCAATTATTGACAGTATTCCAATCCTATTTGCAGTCGGTGTGGCGCTTGGAATGTCAAAGGATCGGGATGGTTCAGCTGCTTTAAGTGGCTTAGTTGCCTTTTTAGTTGTAACGACCTTGCTGGCACCGGAAACGGTTGCGATGTTAAAAGGGATTGAATTAGAAAATGTGCAACCAGGCTTTGATAAAATCAAAAATGCATTTGTCGGAATCATATCAGGTATTATAGCATCTTCTATGTATAACAGATTCAGTCATGTCAAGCTTCCGGATGCATTGGCTTTCTTTAGCGGTAAACGTTTGGTGCCGATTATGACAGCCTTAACCATGCTGGTTGTCTCTATCGTTTTACTATTTGTTTGGCCTCCTGTTTATACTGCTCTGATTTCATTTGGTGAAGGTATCTCTAAATTGGGAGCCGTAGGTGCCGGTCTTTACGGATTCTTTAATCGATTACTAATACCAACCGGTTTACACCATGCGTTAAACCAAGTATTCTGGTTTGATGTTGCGGGCATTAATGATATCAGTAACTTCTGGAAAGGTGAAGGTGTAAAAGGTGTCACTGGAATGTATCAGGCCGGATTCTTCCCGGTAATGATGTTTGGGTTACCTGCTGCTGGATTGGCTATGTATCATACGGCGAAAACAAAACATAAGAAACAGATCGCTTCCTTAATGCTTGCTGCAGGCTTTGCTGCATTTTTTACAGGTGTGACAGAACCTCTTGAGTTTGCTTTTATGTTTGCAGCCCCATTATTATACTTAGTCCATGCTGTATTGACAGGAATTTCTCTAGCGGTTGCCGCCACTTTTCATTGGACAGCGGGGTTTGGATTCAGTGCTGGTTTTATAGACTTTGCCCTAAGTTTCAAATTACCGCTTGCAAATCAGCCTTATATGCTGATTGTCCAGGGATTAATTTTTGCAGTCATTTATTATTTCTTGTTCCGATTCATTATTGTGAAATTTAATCTTAATACACCTGGAAGAGGAGAAGAATTGGAGAATGAGGCAAATGGAATGCAATCTGCTGCGGCCTCTATTGAAAATAAATATGCTAGTTTAGCTGCTGAGATTTATACAGGATTGGGTGGGAAAGAAAATATCGTTTCTGTTGATAATTGTGCAACTCGCCTTAGACTGGAAGTCAAAAATATGGAAGCGGTTGATCAAAATAAAATTAAATCAACCGGTGTACATGGTATTAAGATAACCGGAAGGGAAAGTCTGCAGGTTATTGTCGGTACAAACGTTCAGTTTGTTGCTGATGAATTAAAAAAATTAGTAAAGAACTAGTTCATAATCGTTTTAAATGAAAGATACAATCATAGAATTTCAAGTGGATCCTATTAAATTGGCAACTTAGCTTCATTTTTTGCAGGCATCTAGCCTATAATGCAACTCAAACGAAAGCTCCTTCCAGTCGATATGGAAAGAGCTTTTTTTAGTATTACAAGTTCAACTATGAGAGAAGCGGTCAAAGCTATCAGCAATAAATAACATAATCATCCCTTTCTGCCTCGCAATCTCTCAATATGAATCGTAATATAGCCAATTTCCTCAGAGGGAAGATGTATGCCATGCTGTGTAGATAGATGTTCTGCGATTGTTTTAGCACATTGGTAAGAGGAAGGAAACTTACTGCTTATCATCATTAGCATTTCTTCATCCATTGTGCGTTCAGGAGCTTCATTGACTCTATACAGGGTGTAGCGAAAATGAGTTATTAAGCGCTCGTAGGAAAGTCCTGTTTCTTCTAAACTGATAGAAAAATAGTCCCTGATCATATGTACAATTTCATTAATAATAGAAGTTTGGCGCAGGGAGACTTGCAGATTTCCAGACGGAATAGATGCCGTATGCAGATGGAGCGCGATAAAGGCAGCTTCATCTATGGGCATTTGTATACCTATTTTCTCCTTAACATGATTGATCGCCCAAATGCCTATGTCAAACTCCTTTTTATATAAAACTCTTATTTCGGGGATAAGTTTATTTTTTATAAATATACCATCTTCATGGCGTTCAATCGCAAACGTAAGATGGTCTGCGAGAGCAATAAAGATATGGGGATTTAATTTTACTTGAAGGCAATCCTCAGCATACTGAATAATCTCCTGTGTTAGAATCATATGCTCATTGGGGATTTGGGGCAAAAGCTGATCAAAATGATCACTGTTTTTGATAACAAATAGTTTATCGATCTTATTCCTATTGATGATATCGTTTTTCCCTTTATTAAATGCAATTCCTGGACCCAGCGCAATTTTTTCCTGATTTTCATCCATGACAATAACGGCATTATTATTAAGGACTTTCTTGATTTTCATGCATCTTCATCTCCTGCAATCCTTGGCATATTAGTTTTATATCGATGGGAAAGTGGTTACTTCTATCATATTAAAATAGATAATAGATGTAAAATTTATATTTAATTGGAAGAAAATTGTGTAGTTGTTAAAAATATAACAGGAAATAGACGGTTTATAACGAAGTATGTAAAAGAAGTCTTTAGATTTTCAGTAAAGAGTCATTAATAGAGAAAAGGAGGCTGTGATGGTGTTGTCTACTATTAAATTACCAAGTCAAACTTTTATCGGCTGGGGTTCAATGGAGAGACTGGATGAAGGTTTGCAATCTATGAAAAGTAATAAAATCCTGCTAATCACTGACCAAATATTACTTGATATTGGATTGCTTACACCTTATATGACTCCATTGCAATCAAAATATAGAGTTGAAATTTACACAGATGTAGAGCCAGAGCCGACTCTTGCTTGTGCTCAACGATTGGTCGATTTTGCAAGAATAGAAGATTTTGATTGTATTGTAGGTATTGGCGGAGGATCGGTATTGGATTTAGCTAAGCTGGCCGCGGTTATATCTGACAATGAAGGGGATGTTGCCGACTATTTAAATTTAACTGGGACAAAACCAATCCTCCGTAAAGGGAAACAAAAAATATTAATCCCGACCACCTCGGGGACTGGAAGTGAAGTGACGGATATTGCCGTGTTATCACTTGATGGAACAAAAGATGTCATTACCCATAAGTATTTGTTGTCTGATCTGGCAATTGTCGATCCGCAGCTGACTGTTTCTGTACCAAGACGAATTACGGCTGCTACCGGTGTGGATGCTTTGACACATGCGATAGAGTCATATCTTTCAGTCCAAGCGAATGATGTGACGGATGGGATTGCCATTCAAGCAATTAAGCTTATTGGAGGGGCAATCCGCAGGGCTGTACAAAATGGTGAGACCCCGGAAGCAAGATCAGCAATGAGCCATGGGAGTTATCTGGCTGGCCTGGCTTTTCACAATGCAGGTGTAGCCGGTGTCCATGCACTTGCGTATCCACTAGGAAGTCAATACAAACTGCCTCATGGTGAATCGAATGCTGTATTGCTGCCTTATGTAATGGACTATATTAAGGAACATTGCCAGGATAAAATGAGTCATCTAGTAACGATGCTGGGAGATGAAAAGCAGACGCCATTCGAGGTGTTTCATCAATTGATAGAGGACGTTGGATTGCCTGTCACATTGAAAGAATATGGTGTGAAGGAAGCCTCGTTGGTAGGATTGTCCGATGATGCGAACAAACAGACAAGGTTGCTGGCCAGAAGTCCGCTCCCTTTAAATAAGGATGATATATTGAACATTTATCAGCATGCATATAAAGGAGTGCCTTTGAGTAGGGAGGCGGGAGGCCGGTATGTATAAGAAAACGATAGAGCCGAGAGTTTCTGAAACAGATGGCATTGGCCATGTCAATAATACGACGATTCCCATTTGGCTTGAAGCAGCAAGGAACCCGATTTTTAAACTGTTTACTCCAGATCTCTCATTTCAGAAATGGAAAATGATCATTCTAAATATGAATATAGATTATAGTAGACAAATATATTTCGGTACAAATGTCGAAGTTTTCACATGGGTTAAACGCATTGGAAATACAAGCTTGGAGCTGTATGAGGAGATTCACCAGAATGGTCAGGTTTGTGCCAAAGGGACAGCAGTATATGTTAATTTTAATTTGGAGACTCAGAAAACAGAACCTATACCGCAACATTTAAAACATGAACTTTCCCAGCATGTATATATTGAAAATTGATTAGAGACTTACGGATTACGTAAGTCTTATTTCTATTAGGGCAGCTAGTTGGTACAGAACGGAAATGGCATGCATGAATAGTATGTTTATATACTTTTCTGAGGGGTATCCTGTTTTATTATGGACTATATATGAGGAGCTGTTGATATGAAAGGTATAAAAGAAATTCCTCGTGAAAAAACCGTTGATAACACCCTTACCCTACTATCAGAAGGGTACGAATTTATTTCTAACAGGCGAAAGCAATTCAATTCGGACATATTTCAGACTCGCCTTCTGGGACAGAAGGTTATTTGTATGACAGGAGAGGAAGCTGGAAGAGCCTTCTATGATGAAGATCGATTTATTCGTAAACCGGCAATTCCGATGAGAATTCAGAAATCTCTTTTTGGTAAAAATGGTGTACAAACGCTGGATGAAGAAGAACACCGACATCGTAAAGGGATGTTCATGTCGATTATGACACACCAAAGTTTGGACAAACTCCAGGAAATCACAAAAAAACAATGGATGTCGGTTATCCCTAAATGGGAAAAGAGTAAAAAAGTGATTTTAATGGAAGAGGCTAAACAAGTTCTTTACAGGATTGCCTGTGAGTGGGCTGGAGTTCCGTTAAAAGAAAAGGAAGTAAAAAAGAGAGCAGAAGAAATGTTTAATTTAGTTGATTCTATTGGTGGAGTGGGTCCAAGATACCAAAAAGGCAGATGGGCAAGAAGAGACTCAGATAAGTGGGTTGCTGATATTATTGGACAAGTACGGGATGGGAAAATAAGAGCTGAGCCAGGTACTGCTTTATCGATCATAGCTAATCATCGTGATTTGACTGGTGAATTGTTGGAACCGGAATTGGCTGCGGTCGAATTAATTAATATCATTCGACCTGTGGTGGCTAATTGTTATTTTGTTGTATTCTGTGCTATAGCGATGCATGATTATCCTGAGGTACGTAAATTATTGAAAACCAATAATGAAGTGTACAATAAAATGTTTGTACAGGAAGTACGTCGCTATTATCCTTTTGCACCATTTTTAGGAGCCAGAGTCCGCAAAGACTTTTATTGGAATGAATATCCGTTCAAAAAAGGGACATTGGTTCTTTTGGATCTATACGGAACCAATCATCATCCGAATCTTTGGGATGATCCAGATACATTTAACGTTGAGCGATTTAGAGAATGGAAGGACAGCCCATTTGCCTTTATTCCACAAGGCGGCGGAGATTATGATAAGGGACACCGTTGTGCAGGGGAATGGGCTACCGTCAAGATTTTGCAAACAACTGTTGATTTTCTAGTAAAAGATATTGATTATGAAGTACCCGAACAGGACTTAGCAATCAGTAAGACCAGAATACCAACCTACCCAAAAAGTGGATTCATTATCCAAAATGTAAAAAGTATTTAAATGAAGGGCACCCAGAGTGGGTGTCTTTTTTATGTTAAAGGGATTATAGGAAGCCACCTGTCTCTTGATGAGCTATTTTAATAAATATATAACCCCAGGGCGCATATAGGACACTTTTCTGCTATACGCATAATAGTGAGGCTAAAATTCGGGAGGTCTGAATTATATGTATCCATACTATAAGTATTTAAGGAAGGAAAGATATTGTAAAGATGTACCGATTGCTTTTCCTTCTCAACATCAAAGCGAGCATCCGGGGTTGGAATATGTAATGAATCCTAGACCTATATCTGAAAATCCATACTACAAAGGGAGCGGAAAGCTGGAGAGGAAGACTGCGCTTATTACAGGAGGAGATTCAGGTATTGGCAGAGCGGTCGCCTATGCTTTTGCGAAAGAGGGTGCGAATGTTGCTATTGTATATCTGTATGAGCATGAGGATGCCGAGGAAACAAAAGAAAGAATCGAGAAGCTAGGGGTTAAGTGCCTGCTTATATGTGGAAATCTTACCCATGAGGATATGTCAGTGGCTGCCGTTCGTCAATGTTTGGACGAATTTGGAAAGATCGATATTTTGGTAAATAATCATGCTGTACAGTTTGTTCAAAAACGGATTGAGGATATTACGGAGGAACAACTTGATTTAACATTTCGTACGAATATTTATTCCTATTTTTTCATGGTGAAGGCTGTCCTGCCACATCTCCAGCGTGGGTCTTCTATTATAAATACAGCTTCCGTAACAGCATATAATGGTCACCCTAAGCTATTGGATTATTCAGCAACGAAAGGGGCGGTTGTTACATTTACGCGTTCGCTTTCTCTTTCTTTAATAAAAAAGGGGATTCGGGTAAATGGTGTAGCTCCAGGACCAATTTGGACACCGCTGATTCCGTCTTCATTTTCAGCTGAAGAGGTAAAGACTTTTGGAACATTAACTCCTGAGGTACCGATGAAGCGAGCAGGCCAACCATTTGAAATTGCCCCCAGCTATGTATTTTTAGCATCAGATGATTCGAGCTATATGTCGGGGCAAATCCTCCATCCAAATGGAGGGGATATGGTAAGTTCGTAACAAGTAGTGACGAAACTGCAAGCCAAGGCATCCCCATCTGAATTGATTGAATATAGTATAGGTTTAGATTGTATCCATTGATATATCGTCCCATTCCTCATCCAAGATATTAATCATCCAATTTAGAGCATATCTTCTCTCGTAAACAACACCGGGACTAAGTTCAATCGGAAATTCTTCATTATTCATACGAGTTTCGGCAATAGCCCAATGGAGTCTGTACAAAAGATCGAGTGCATCCAGTATTTCATTTTTGTCCCGATAGGAAGCCCGTTCCAATAGCTCTTCCTTGGTAGAATGCAATACAAGATCATAAAGTGTTTCTACATCGGATAAAGTATGTGGGAATGGAAGATCGGGTATCAGATTGATGGCCCATAAAAGGGCAGAGTTACATTCAATTTTCCAGGAGTAGGTGTTATATTCGTCCTGGTCAGGTTCTTCATTCTCAATGAACTCTTTTTCCTCAGGAGAAAATAATTCTTTCGCATTGTAACTCTCTAAAAATTCGTCGATCGTTTCATCGGGGGCACCGCTGCCTTTAGCCGATACTATAGTGATGGCAATAATTCGGTCAATCACCTGTTCAATATCTTTAAAATGCAGGCTATTTTCACTTTCTAATGTATGTAAGTGTGTATTTATTGGGATTCCCATCTCTTTTAATAATTTTTCTGTCCGCTTTTTTCTTCCTATTGGACTATTCATTTAAATCTCCTCTTTCTGTACATAGGCCTGCCTTTTATCTTGTAAATATGGATAATCATTTTGTCATGATGATTTTAACATATTTTGGTTAAATGATTGAATATTCTGCACTGGGGGGAGAATTTTGTAATTTTTTATATAAGAGGATTTTTGTAAGAGAGGGTTTTATATGAGTGGGCAGTTCAATCAATTTACCAAGAAAGATAGGATAGTGGATAAGAAAAAGCACGCAGAAGAGGAGGCCTACAGGATGTAGGTCACGAAGACGTTGCCACAGGACGTGGCGAATTTAGTCTTCGATCCTTAATCCAGTCGTTTCAGCCTTTTGTCTAATCTAGCTTCGACGGCTAGAAGCTCAGGACATAAGCATGAACTCTACAGGAGGGAGAACACCTCCTTCCGAGTTCCTGTCTTATGCTCCTCGCTTCTGGGCAAGCCGTCTCAGCCTTTTGCTTTTTTCCATTTAGCTTTTTCCGCGAGTGCGGCGCGTTGGTTTTCTTTTCGGTTTAGGTAG
Organism: Bacillus sp. E214; assembly: GCF_008087365.1. Lineage (NCBI taxonomy): Bacteria > Bacillati > Bacillota > Bacilli > Caryophanales > Bacillaceae > Bacillus > Bacillus sp. E214. Next base: position 496,908 of record NZ_VENN01000002.1, read on the forward strand.
GCGAGTTCGCGTTGGAGTTTTAGGTAACTGGCAAAGCGTTCTTTACTCAGCGTTTTATTGGATATTGCCTCCTGTACTGCGCAACTTGGTTCGGTTTTGTGTTTACAGTCTGTGAATTTACATTGTGAAGCTAATTCTTCTATATCAGTGAAACTATGACTGATTCCTTCGTCGGCTTCCCATAATTGTAATTCCCTCATTCCGGGAGTATCAATTATGATCCCTCCTCCATTAAGGATAACTAGTTCTCGGTGTGTAGTTGTGTGTCTCCCTTTATCATCATCTTTCCGAATGGATTTAACCTCTAGGATGCTGTCGCCGTATAGTACATTTGTTAATGTTGATTTACCGGTACCAGATGAACCAAGTAAAGCAACTGTTTTACCTTCTTGGATATAAGGGTCTAATTGCTCTAAACCCATCCTGTTTTCCGCACTGATAGCATGAATGGGTACACCTAATGCGACTGCCTCTACTTCTCTGATTTTTTGATCAACATCATCACATAAATCAGATTTGCTTAAAATAATGACAGGATTTGCTCCGCTTTCCCAAGCCATCAATAAGTAACGTTCCAGCCTGCGCATATTAAAATCGGTGTTTAGTGCATTGACTAAGAAAATGGTATCGATATTGGCTGCGACAAGTTGCTCTTCAGTTGTCACTCCAGCTTTCTTTCTTGAGAATTTACTTTTTCTTGGCAGTACGGCGTGGATGGTTGCTTTTTGCTCATCTTTTCGGGAAGTGATGGTAACCCAATCACCGACTGCAGGAAAATCTGAGCTTTCCTTTGCTTCATGACGCATTTTGCCTGTAACTTCAGCTAAAAGATTACCATCAGCTGAGAAAACACGATACATACCTTTATGCTCCAAAGCTATACGGCCTACTGTATATTCTTTATTGCTATATTGTTTGAAAGCTTCTTCAAAATGTTGATTCCAGCCTAATTGTTTTAAATTCAATTTAAATTCCTCCAAATGATTGTTTTTGATTGCAAAATAAAAAGGAGGCCAAACAAGTTGGTCTCCTTCATGTCAGTTCTGTGCTATAGACAGATTAGACAAATAAAAACCATGGGCACACACAGCCCATGGAAATATGCAAATTCAATCATGTTAGAATAAAAGAAATTTTTATGCATCCTTACCAGAGGGCTGTGATATGAAATTGACATTAACGATGTTTGCTATTTGAGTTTCCATAATACATTCCTCCTTTAAGTAAGTGATTACATTAACTATAGTTTAATTTTTTTTGATTTGCAAATGAATTATTCAGTTTATTCAAAAATGTTTGTATATGACATATGTCATGTTTACCTATTGACGTTTATGACTAGTTTGGAGTTGAACTATTCTATAACATTAAGAATAAATATTGTTATAGAGGTGAATAAAATGTCCAAGGAGAAGAATATATCCTTAAGAAAACAAATTGCTCCCTATGAAAAGGCGAATACAAAATCAAGCGTAAAACAAATTCTAAATACATTTATTCCATTTTTAATTCTTTGGTTTGCTGCCTATCAAAGCCTGGAGATTTCGTATTGGCTGACATTGTTTTTTGCGGTACTTACATCCGGATTTGTTATTAGATTATTTATTATCTTCCATGATTGCTGCCATCAATCCTTTTTTAAAAATAGGAAATGGAACGACATTTTAGGGACGATAACTGGAGTTATTACCATGTTTCCATATGAACAGTGGAAAAGAAGTCATTCCATTCATCATGCGACAAGCAGTAATTTGAATAAGCGTGGAACCGGAGACATTTGGATCATGACTGTCGAGGAATACAAGATGGCCTCGTTTAAGGAAAAGTTAATATATCGACTATATCGGAATCCAATTGTCATGTTTGGGTTAGGTCCTATCTATTTATTTTTAGTTACAAATCGTTTCAATCGTAAGGGTGCCAGAAGAAAAGAACGCATAAACACGTATATTACCAATCTATCTATCGTCGTCATATATGCATCTATGTGCTTGCTCATCGGTTGGAAAGAATTTTTATTGATTCAATTGCCGATCTTGTTTATTGCAGGTGCTCTGGGAATCTGGTTATTCTATGTACAGCATCAATTTGAAGATTCATATTTTGAGGAAGAAAAAGATTGGGACTATGTCAAAGCGGCAATCGACGGAAGCTCCTATTATAAGCTTCCAAGAATTCTTCAATGGGTGACGGGGAATATAGGGTTTCACCATGTCCATCATTTAAGCCCAAGAGTACCAAATTATCATCTTGAAAAAGTCCATAATGAGACTGCTCCTTTACAGCAAGCTACAACTATTACGATATCTTCAAGCTTAAAGGCAATCCGTTTTCGCTTATGGGATGAAAAAGGTAAAGGATTTGTGAGCTTTAAAGACATAAATGGGCGTGCTGGTAAGGTAAAGTCATAATTTGGATATTACAAAAAAATACAGTAAATTTACTGTATTTTTTTTATTTACTGGTATATGCTGAAGTAAAATTAATCGAGGGGGAGAGGACAATTGAATGCTTTGAATCAGTTATTACCAACTAATAAAGGACTGAATCTTTATGTTTGGCTCGTATTTAGTATTCTCCCTTTCTATTTTATTTTTCATGCAAAATCCATACTTATGATGGTGTTAGGAGTCATTCTTATTCTGTTATTTTTTATAAGCAATCGTATTTCTGCTATTTCAAAAGGTGGATTTGTTTATTTCTGGGTAGGAATTCAAATGGCCATTTGTATAGCTATGTCATTAATTTTTGGATTTGTTTATTTTTCACTCTTTCTGGCTTATTATATTGGAACTGTTGAGAATAAGGTAGGTTTCTTTATTTTATATGGTATTCATGTTGGAGGCACAGTGATTACGGTTAATTGGGGATTCATTACTCAGAATCCACTCTTCTTTTCACAATTTCCTTTTATTTTAATATGTGTAATTGGTGTCATTTTACTTCCATTGAGCTCCTATAATATTCACAAAAGAGAAAGGCTGGAGGCTGAGCTGAAAGATGCTCACAAACAAATATCAGATTTAGTTAAGCTTCAGGAACGCCAGCGAATTGCAAGGGACTTACATGATATTCTTGGTCAGAAACTTTCGTTGATCGGACTGAAAAGTGATTTGGCCGGTAAGCTGGTACAAATAAATCCGGAGCAGGCAAAGAATGAATTGAAAGATATTCAAGTGACTGCAAGAACAGCATTAAAAGAAGTGCGTGACATTGTAGCTGATATGAGGGGCACCAAAATGGAGGATGAATTAATCCGTATCAAGCAAATATTGAGAGCAGCTCAAATGGAATTTTATGTTGAAGGAGAAGAGAGTATCCAGAAGATTCCGCTGCTTGTGGAAAATGTATTGAGTATGTGTTTAAAGGAAGCTATTACTAACATCGTGAAGCATAGCAGGGCCAATGAATGCAGACTCGATATTAAAAAAACGCATACAGAATTAACAATGATTATTCAGGATAATGGAACAGGAATTGTTGAAAAAGAAATGGGTAAAGGGAATGGATTAAAGGGAATGAGGGAGCGGCTTGAATTTGTGAATGGAAGCCTTGATATTCGGGTTAATTCAGGAACAGAATTAATTTTTAAAATTCCACTGATAGAGCGGAACGTTCAACAGGAGGTAATGGCATGATTAAAATCGTAATAGCTGAAGATCAAAGAATGCTGCTTGGTGCATTAGGCGCATTGTTAGATTTAGAACCAGATATGACGGTAGTTGGTAAAGCTAAAAATGGAGAGGAAGCTATATCCATGATCAAACAGCATAAGCCAGATGTTTGTGTGATGGATATAGAAATGCCTGGAAAAAGTGGACTCGATGTCGCAGAAGAATTAAAAGGAAGCGCATGCAAAGTAATTATACTTACAACCTTTGCGAGATCAGGTTATTTTGAAAGGGCACGAAAAGCGGATGTACGCGGGTATTTGTTAAAGGACAGTCCGAGTGAAGAACTGGCCAACTCTATCAGGGTTATTATGGATGGACGACGTATTTATGCACCCGAACTGGTTGACATGATTTATGAAGAGGAAAACCCTCTTACGGAACGTGAACAGCAGGTTTTGGGCTTAATAGCTGATGGGAAAAATACGAAGGAAATTGCCAATCAACTATTTATAACAACAGGGACGGTTCGAAACTATATCTCTGTCATACTTGATAAACTGGACGTCAATAATCGAATAGAAGCTATCTCTCGATTTAAAGAAAAAGGCTGGTTTAAGTAGAATATGTTATAATTTTTAAAAAATATGATTGATAATGTTATAATATACCAGTAAAATCTAAATTATATGATGAAATATAGGTAAAATAGGATTGAACAAATGTAGTAACATGTTCCTATTTTGCTTTTTCATTTATCGGAGGAAATATTCCTTTTAAACATCTTTAGATCTACATTTCTATTACCTCAGAGTATGACACTTCTTAGTACAGCAAGTTTTACATCTAGATGAGATGAATTTGCTACTTCAATTCTATTAGAATGATTAAACCACTACACACAGATAATAAAATAGTATATTCCCATGATAATAAGAGGTTATTTCATGAATCTTATCTAAGTATAATTACCCCAAAAATGGAAAACATTGTTTTAATTTGGTTGACGGACAAACTTTATATACATATAATTCTAAGTAGTCCATATAATATCAGAAAATATAAAATATTGCCGCAAATATCAGCAAGGGGGAAGTATTTTGATTGTCTTTGATCATGTAAATAAGTATTTTGGTGATTTTCATGTTCTAAAAGATATAAATCTACAAATTGAAAAGGGAGAAGTAGTAGTCGTAATTGGACCTTCGGGATCTGGTAAAAGTACGATGCTCAGATGTATTAATCGTCTCGAAGCGATTAATAGCGGTACTTTAAAAGTAAATGGTATTTCGGTGACGGATAAAAAGACAAATATCAACGAGCTTCGTCGTGATATCGGTATGGTATTTCAGCATTTTTATTTATATCCTCATAAAACAGTCCTTCAAAATATAACATTGGCTCCTATGAAAGTGTTGGGTAAGTCTGAAGAGGAAGCCGTAAAGACTGCAAAACTATATCTTGAAAAAGTAGGTATCCCTGATAAGGCAAATGCATTTCCTGCCCAGCTTTCCGGCGGGCAGCAACAGCGTGTTGCTATTGCGAGAGGATTAGCGATGAATCCGGAAGTTATGCTTTTTGATGAACCAACCTCTGCTCTCGATCCTGAGATGATTGGTGAAGTATTGGATGTTATGAAAGCGCTGGCGAAGGAAGGCATGACGATGGTTGTCGTCACGCATGAAATGGGCTTTGCGAAAGAGGTTGCTAATCGTATTGTCTTTATGGATGAAGGAAAAATTTTAGAAGAATCCACACCGGCTGAATTCTTTACGAATCCACAGGAAGAAAGGGCTCGTTCATTCTTAAGCCGTATTTTAAATCATTAATAAGGGGGAAAAAGAATGTCATTAAAAAAGTTTTGGAAGGTATCAATACTCTCAATCATTGCTGTATTCATGTTGACAGCCTGCGGTAGTAAAGAAGAAACAACCGGAGGATCATCTGAAAACGGTCTGGAAAAAATTAAGGATAAAGATAAAATCGTATTTGGTGTGAAAAATGATACACGTCTGTTTGGATTGAAAAATACAAGCACTGGTAAAGTAGAAGGCTTTGATGTGGACATTGCAAAAGCATTGGCTAAAGAGGTAATCGGGGATGAAAATAAAGTAGAGTTCGTAGAAGTAACTTCTAAAACGCGTGTGCCACTGCTACAGAATGGAAAAATTGACGCTGTTGTTGCCACTATGACAATTACAGAGGAACGTAAAAAAGAAGTAGATTTCACAGATGTTTATTTTGAAGCAGGTCAATCATTGCTTGTTAAAAAGGGAAGCAAAATTAAAAGCATAGATGATTTAAAAGCAGGTACCAAAGTTCTTGCTGTTAAAGGTTCTACTTCTGCTATTAATATAGCAGAAAAAGCACCGGATGCAGAAGTTCTGCAATATGAAAACTATGCAGAAGCTTTTACAGCACTTAAATCCGGACAAGGAGATGCTTTAACAACGGATGATGCCATCCTGTATGGAATGGTTGATGAAGATCCTTCGTATGAATTAGTTGGCGGACAATTTACGGAAGAGCCATATGGAATCGCTGTTAAAAAAGGTAATACAGAATTAGTGGATGAATTAAATAAAGCTCTAAAAACAATTAAAGATAACGGAACTTATGATGAGATACTTAATAAATGGATCAAAAATAAATAATTTCTCCAATCAGGATGGGCATACAGGCTCATCCTGATTGATTAAGAGGAGTGAATCAATTGCTGGATTTTTCTATACTCGCAGAAAATATGGATATGTATTTAGAGGGTTTTCTAAAGACGATACAAATAAGTTTATTAGCCCTCGTAGGAAGCTTTTTTTTAGGAGCAGTGATCGCAGTCATGAGGATTGCGCCTTTCAAGCCACTTAATTGGATTGGGACTGCCTATGTTGAATTTGTACGAAATATCCCTTTGTTGATCATTGCATTTCTCTTTTATTATGGGGCGAAAATGCCAGGCTTTGCGGCGGGATCATTAGCATTAACGATCTATACGGCGGCTTTTATAGCAGAGGCCATTCGTGCAGGGATTCTTTCAATTCACAAAGGGCAAATGGAAGCAGCCCGTTCATCAGGCTTAACCTATGGGCAGGCCATGAGAATGATTGTTTTGCCTCAGGCTATAAAAGTTGTTATTCCTCCATTAGGCAATCAATTTATTAATTTAGTCAAAAATTCATCCATTTTGGCTGTCATTGCTGGCGGTGAATTAATGTATCAGGCTGATTTGATCTCTCTCCACACATTTGTTGTATTTGATGTCTATATTTTTGTTGCTATATTCTATTTGGTTATCACCATTCCACTCAGTTTAGGTGTAGGGTATTTAGAAAAACACCTGGCAAAAAGCTCGTAAGGAGGCGTAATCATGGATTTTGCAGGAGCATATACGCCCGATAATCTTAAATTTTTAGTAGATGGATTTCTTGTTACGCTAAAGGTTGCTGTAATTTCTATTATCCTTAGTTTTATTATCGGGGGGATATTAGGAATAATCCGTTATGCCAAGGTACCATTGTTATCAAAGATTGTGGCGGTTATCGTAGAAACGATCCGAAATCTGCCACTAATCCTAATTATTTTCTTTGTTTATTTTGGTTTACAGGATCCAAGCAGAGGCTGGTCCTTGAATATGAGTGTAACGACTGCGGCCATTATGGCGTTAACCATTTTTGAATCTGCCATGATTTCAGAAATTATCAGAAGTGGCCTAAACTCAGTGCCAAAAGGACATATAGAAGCAGCTCGTTCATCAGGTTTAAATTACATACAGACACTTATTCATATTATTTTGCCACAGGCCTTGCGGAACATGGTTCCACCTATTGTTAGTCAGTTTATTTCCTTGTTAAAAGATACATCATTAGCGGTTATTATTGCATTGCCAGAACTGACACATAACGGCCAGATTATTTACGCGCAAAACGGGAACTATATTTACCCCATCCTGATTCTCGTTGCACTTATGTATTTTGTGGTTAATTACGGTTTATCCTTAGTTGCAAGAACATTAGAGATTAAAAGGGCTTAGAGTGTGTACTTAGCATCATCCTTAAGGAGGGATGATGCTTTTTGCACATTAGTTTAGGTATATGTCATATACATAAAGAAAAATGGTTCATTTAATTAACTCGATGTATCTTGGTATAGATATAACTATTTTTTTATAGGGCATATTTATAGTATGATAGTCAATGAGGTTGTTCTAAAGATATCTCACTAACAGGATTATCGTTTTACTCATGAATGTGATTTTAGCGATTTCCAACCATTTGCAGTGATTTCCCAGAGTGAATCATGTATATAATAAGATATGACAAATATAAATTCAGAAGGTTGAGAGTATGAATAAACAAAAAACAATTGAAGAATTGCAGCAGATTATTCAGGCAGAACATATTAAACAGGATGAACCTTTACGTGAATATACATTTACTAAAACGGGTGGGAATGCAGACTTTTTGGTGTTGCCTACAACCTATGAAGAGGTTCAAAGTACGATACTTTATGCAAATAAGAATGATATACCGTTGACTATTTTAGGAAATGGGTCGAATTTAATTGTTAGAGATGGTGGAATAAGAGGAATTGTCCTGATTCTAAATCATTTGGATAAGATTTATATGGAAGATGGGAAAATTATTGCCCAGAGCGGAGCAACCATTATTGATGTATCCCGCTTTGCTTTAGAACAGAAGCTGACGGGATTAGAGTTTGCTTGCGGAATCCCTGGTTCAGTCGGTGGAGCTGTGTATATGAATGCTGGTGCTTACGGTGGAGAAATTTCACAGGTCATTGAGTCAGCTATCGTGTTAAATGAGAAGGGTGAGCTTCTTACATTGACGAAGGATGAGATGGAGCTTACTTACCGTAGCAGTTTGATCGCCAAGCAAAATTATATCGTTTTAGAAGCCCGTTTTGTTCCAGTACCGGGAGATGTAAAAGTAATTAAAGAAAAAATGGATGAGTTAACCTTTTTAAGGGAGTCCAAGCAACCGCTTGAGTATCCTTCCTGTGGAAGTGTATTTAAACGTCCGCCTGGCTATTTTGCGGGTAAACTGATTCAGGATAGCGGTTTGCAAGGGGCTCAAATTGGTGGAGCACAGGTATCTACAAAGCATGCCGGTTTCATCATTAACACTGGCGATGCTACTGCTACTGACTATCTGGCGCTGATTAAGCATGTTCAGGACACGGTTAAAGCTAATTTTGGCGTCAGCCTGGAAACAGAAGTAAAAATAATTGGTGAAGAAGAATAGAATTTGATAAATTGAATGTCTGGCCCCTCATAAAAGAGGGGCTTTTTTAGTGTCAATTCTTATGCAAAAGGGTATAAAGGAGCAAAAAAGTTTAGATTTTCCCGAAATAAGATATAGTAATAAGTAGGGGAAAATGGTTTGTTTCAAAAAAATACATAGAAGGAGTGGTTGTTTGCAGCCAAAAATAAGTATAAAAAATGTTGTAAAAGTGTTTGGAAAATCTCCACAATCTGCACTTGAATTATTGAAGCAGGGCTCTTCAAAAAAAGATATCTTAAAGAAAACAGGATGTACGATTGGGGTTAATAATGCCAATCTTGATATCTATGAAGGAGAAATTTTTGTTGTTATGGGGTTATCGGGGAGTGGGAAATCCACGTTGATTCGAATGTTAAACCGTCTAATTGCCCCGACATCCGGTGAGATTTTGATTGATAATGAGAATATAGTTAACATGTCACCGGCTGAATTACGTGAAACTAGAAGAAAGAAAATTAGTATGGTGTTTCAAAACTTCGCCCTATTTCCTCATAAAACTATCCTGGAGAATACAGAGTATGGATTGGAAATTCAAAAAATACCTGAACAGGAACGAAAACAGAAGGCAATGGAATCACTCGAAGTAGTTGGCCTAAAAGGATATGAAGATCAATATCCATCCCAATTGAGCGGCGGGATGCAACAGCGTGTTGGACTTGCGAGGGCTTTGGCCAGTGATACAGATATTCTTCTTATGGATGAGGCATTTAGTGCCCTTGATCCACTTATCCGCAAAAGCATGCAGGATGAGCTGCTGGAGATCCAGGATAATTACAAAAAAACAATTGTGTTTATTACGCATGACTTGGATGAAGCTTTAAGAATAGGTGACCGGATCGCTTTGATGCGTGATGGCAGGGTAATTCAAGTGGGAACTCCTGAGGAAATCATGATGAATCCTGCCAATGATTATGTTGAACGATTTATTGAAGATATCGATTTGTCACATGTTCTGACTGCGTCTTCGATTATGACTCGGGCGGAACGTATTACAATTGACAGAGGTCCTCGTGTTGCCTTACAAATTATGAAAGACAGGGGATACTCCAGTATATTTATCGTAGACCGCAAGCAGACACTGCTTGGGGCGCTCTCCGCCGACCAGGCAAGAGAAGCTATTCTAAAGAAAATCCCTATAGAAGAGGTCATGACAAAAGAAGTGCCAACAGCATTGGAAAATACGATTCTATCTGATTTGCTCGACGATATGGCAAATGCACAAATCCCATTAGCAATCGTTGATGAAGCTAACAGATTGAAGGGTGTTCTTGTACGTGGTGTTGTCATTGGAGCATTGGCTGGTAACAAAGATGTACTCCAAGATAAGGAGGAAAGTCAATGAACCTAGAAAAATTACCGATAGCTTCTGGAGTAGATCGTTTTATTGATTGGGTAACAGAAGTATGTGGACCACTATTTAATTGGATTTCGATGTTCATTCAAACTATTATTGATACAAGTGTGGAAGTACTGGGCTTAGGACCTTCCATTCTGTTAATTATCCTGATTACTCTGCTAGTTTTATATACAAATAATTGGGGCATGGCATTATTAACGTTTATAGGATTATTATTGATTGATAATTTAGGATTATGGGATGCTATGATTCAAACATTGGCATTAGTCTTGGCATCCGTACTGATTACGGTTATTGTCGGAGTCCCAATTGGTATTTGGGCGTCACAGAGTAATACGGTGAAGAGAATTGTAATGCCGATTCTGGATTTCATGCAAACGATGCCTGGCTTCGTTTATCTGATTCCTGCCATCCTTTTCTTTGGAATTGGAGTCGTTCCGGGAATCGTGGCCTCTTTTATTTTCGCTGTTGCGCCGACGATTCGAATGACGAACTTAGGAATCCGGGAGGTTCCGGCAGATTTAATAGAAGCTTCTCAAGCCTTTGGTTCCACCACGTGGCAGAAAATCACAAAGGTCCAACTGCCATTGGCTGTTTCAACGATAATGGCCGGAATCAACCAAAGTATCATGCTTTCTTTATCTATGGTGGTTATGGCATCCCTTGTTGGTGCGCCTGGATTGGGTGCCGAGGTATACCGTGCCGTTTCGCAAATAGCAGTAGGTGAAGGATTCGAAGCTGGTTTAGCACTTGTTATCATTGCAATTATTTTAGACAGATTATCGCAAAACCTCAGAACTCCTGTATATGAAAGAGTAATTGCCAAGAAATGGGTTTATAGTTTCATCATCTTAATTTTCCTTGGAGGATACGCATATATAGCATTATCTTCTTCTGCAGAAACAGGTACAAAAGATGATGCTTATGTGGGCAATCAGGTGGATTATAAAATTGTCGGTATTGAGCCTGGAGCAGGAATTATGTCAGCAACTGAAGAAGTGTTGAAGAAATATGGACTGGAAGAAGACTGGACTTTGCAGGAAGGATCATCTGCTGCTATGGTTGCTGAGCTTCAAAAAGCTTACGATAATCAGGATCCAATTATTCTGACAGGTTGGACACCGCATTGGAAGTTCCAAAAATATGATCTGAAATATTTAGATGATTCTAAGAATGTATATGGCCAAAGTGAAAACATCCATACATTGGTCCGAAAAGGCTTGAAAGAAGAGTTGCCTGGAGCAGAACAAATCTTAGATCAATTTTACTGGACTCCAGCTGATATGGAAGAGGTAATGGTGGACATGGAAGGAGGAATGACACCAAAAGAGGCAGCCGCCAAATGGATTGAAAAATATCCAAATAAGGTGGATCAATGGCTGACAGGTGCAGAAAAGGGAGAAGGACAAAGTATTAGTCTAATCTATGTTGCCTGGGAGTCAGAGATCGCATCAACAAATGTTATTGGTGAAGTATTAAGAATGCATGGATATAGTCCGGAATTAAAGCAGGTAGAAATTGGGCCGATGTTTGCATCAATTGCCAATCAAAAAGCAGATGCCATGGTTGCGGCTTGGCTGCCATTAACTCATAATGCCTACTATGATAAGTATAAGGAAGATTTAACCGATCTGGGTCCAAATCTAAAAGGTGCCAAGAGTGGACTCGTTGTTCCTACTTACATGGATATAGATTCAATCGAGGATCTAGTGAAAGAATAATTGAGTAAATGACATATTGTTTTGCAGATGATTTAGGGCATGAGTTCGGTACTTTACTGGACTCATGCTTTTTGTTTTGCCTGCATGATAAATCAGAAAGTTGGACGGCTGCATAAAGGATTAGAACAACTCGGTGCCTCAAAGGATGTTAATCCTTTTTAATGTGATCCTTTTTGGCACTGCCAGTTAGTCCGCAACTTAAATTAACAAATCAAGGACTCTTTAATTTCCAAGCATTTAAACATATTACAGTCGATGCTAGTAAGTAAGTATAAAATTCTCTTGAATTCGAGGTAAAAGGCGATAAAGAATCGCCTTTTATCTTTCAATCACTCGATTTAATTCTGAATTTAGTATTCGTAATCCTTCCTGACTTAACACAATCTTTCCATTGGCTAATGAAATATTCTGATTACTGACTTCACCTGTAATGGCACAAGCCTTACCCGGTGTATATTTTTGCAGGATAATTTTGTCTTCATCCGTAAAAATCTCTATAGAATCTTTTATGTTAATATCAAGAGTTCTTCTAAGTTCAATCGGCAGTACAATTCTGCCGAGTTCATCGACTTTTCTAACAATCCCAGTTGACTTCATTTTCACACCACTTTTCTTTCCTTTTTATAGAATAATAGTCTTAAATTGGTTATAAGTAAATAGTTTTGCTCAAATATTAACATGATTGTAATACTAAATGCTATACCAGTAATAATAATATATATACCAATATTTCGATTGACCTTCTGCATTTTTGGTATAATTTGTCGCCTTAATGGACAATTTACATAAGAAGGAGGTGGATGTTATGGCTAAAATTGGTGTGGAGCAATCTTTATCAGACGTTCAACAAGCTTTACGTGATAAAGGACATAATGTAATCGAATTAAAACAGGAAAATGACACACAAGGGTGTGACTGCTGTGTTGTATCCGGCCTGGATATTAACGTAATGGGTATGCAGGATACAGCAACAAAAGCTTCAGTGATCAACGCTGATGGTCTTACTGCTGAGGAAGTATGTCAGGCAGTTGAAAACAGAATTCAATAAAAAATAACGGCTGCCGTGTACAAGCAGCCGTTATTTTTTTTCTAAGAAATAGATTTACATCAATACGATCGTACAGGGGATATAAGGTGAAGATGAGACGGATTGTTAACTGGTTCAATCAAGACGGGTCTTAAGGATCCGCCAAAACTTAATTTTACTTCTTTTTCTTTTATGGCTTTTAAAGCATCGAGTAGAAATTCTCCATCAAGAGATATACTTAAATTAATTTCACCTTGAACCATTCTGATATCCATTATTTCTTCGATTTTCCCCATGTCTGTTGAGTTTGATGCAATCTTTATTTGTTTACCATCTATCATTTCAATCAATATATTGTTATTTTTCCATTCACTTGCAAACAGCCGAGCCCGATCTATCCCCTTTAATAACTTTACTGTATCTAGTATCATGACGGTTTTCGAATCGGCTGGTATAAGTTTAGAGATGCCAGGGAAATTACCTTCAATAAGTCTGGAATATAATGAGGTAGTCGACGATTTGAATACGATATAATTGTCTAATATGTAAATATGTATAAGATCTTTTTCATTATTCATTAGTTTTGTGAGCTCAGTAAGGCTGGCACCAGGAACAATGAAAGAAGCTTCAATTTGTGAGTTTATTGGTACTTTCCTTAAAGCCAGTCGATGGGAATTGGTCGCAACACAGGTTAGCTTATTCTCTTTAAACGACATATTCACACCAGTTAGAACAGGTCTTGTTTCACTTTTGGAGACTGCAAATGTAGTTTGTTTGATTATTTCCATTAAGGCAGAGCTGTGTATCTGTATAAAATGGTTTGTCTTTATTGAAGGGTAAGTGGGATACTTGCCAGGATTAAATCCATTTAGGTATACCATGACTTCATCAGATTGAATTTTAGCTACGTTATTTCCAGTTACCTTTATATGAATATCATCAGATAATTTTTTTACAACTTCACATAAATATTTAGCTGGAAGAACTGCGCTGCCAGTTTCATCTATGTTTAATATCCGGATACCGTTCATTTCTAAAGGAATTATTTTTTCTATTGCAATATTGGAATTGCTGCCAATCAGAATTAAACAATCCTCCTTAGCGACCAACTTTATGCCTGTTAGAATTGGTAAAAGCGATTTTGTTGTCACTGCCCTGCTAACATCGGATAATGCCTCGTTGAAATAATCTTTACTTATTGTAAGTTCCATTAGAAGTCTCCCAAGTCCATAATTAGTTTCATGTATATTCAATTCTCCAAAAAGAATCATATTCCTTCTTTCAGCATGAATCCTTCCGGTTAACTTACTAGCCATTAAGTTGCATAAAATTAAGTAAAGGCTCCCCGCTAACAAAATGTTAGTTATGATATACCTATATTCTATAATTCACTCAAAATTCCTCCTAAATATAGACCGAATCTAGATTGCAAGTGAAATAGCGGAAAGGAAACTGATGATTAGGATATTCTAGGGAGAGTAACAGGGGGAATCCCGCCGATTCGGCAGGAAATCCAGCGGGAAAGAGGCAGAAACCAGCCAATTAGGTGAATAAACCAGCGGAAAGCAGGAATAATAAAGCCGGATTGAGGAAAAAACCAGCCAGCGCCTGCCCATAGCGCTTAAGATTACCTCTTATAAAACAAAAAAGCCTCCGATGGTAAAAAATCGAAGGCTTCAATACTATAATTTTATAAAGCTTGAACTTTTCTTGCCTGAGCATGGTAAACCTGATAAAGCAATAATGCACCTACAGTCAGAATAGCTCCTGAAATATAAGGGAGTCCAACGGCGAATGAATACAGTAAACCTCCAAGTGGCGGGCCTATGATCCTGCCAAGGGAATCAAAGGATGAAAGTAGTCCGGTTGAGCTGCCGTGTCCTCCTGTTGAGGTCTTTGTCAGCAATGCAGTGACAGCTGGACGAATAAGCCCATTGCCTAACCCGAAGATTGTTATAAAGAGTGTTGCAGTCCAGAAGCTATTGGTAAATAGGATTAGTATAAACCCGATGATTGAAACGATTAGCCCGATTTGAATGACTCGGCCTTCTCCCCATTTCTTCGTCATAATTCCAATGAGTCCTCCCTGCACAATCGCACTGCCAAATCCCATAATCATAAAGATATATCCTAATTGGACCGTATCAATTCCAGCCTTATTAGCGGCAAAATAAGCAAAAGTTGCTTCAAGACCAGCCATAGACAAAGATACGACGCATTGAAGCACAAACAAGATAGAAGCAGCACCGCTAAAATTCATCCACATCGATTTGTTGCCCGAGCTTTGTTTTCCTAATTGTTCAGCTGTTAAGGATTCCTTAAGAACAATAAGTACTAATAAGAACGTCAAAGTAGAGAGGATTCCGGCAATTAAGAAAGGCGTATTTAAGCTGGATTTTGAAAGAATCCCGCCAATTGCTGGACCGAAGATGAAGCCTAACCCGGTCGCTGCTCCTATAATCCCCATTCCTTTTCCACGATCTTCTTCAGTCGTAATATCTGCTACATAGGCCATGGTAGTTGGCATATTGGCTGAGGAAAGGATACCACCAATGATCCGTGCCACAAACATTATCCATAATGAATTGGCTATGGCCATGATGAAGAATGATAAAGCCAGACCAAATATACCGATTAACATGACTGGTTTTCTGCCGATTC
This sequence comes from Bacillus sp. E214, assembly GCF_008087365.1. Lineage (NCBI taxonomy): Bacteria > Bacillati > Bacillota > Bacilli > Caryophanales > Bacillaceae > Bacillus > Bacillus sp. E214. Next base: position 512,579 of record NZ_VENN01000002.1, read on the forward strand.
GATCCGATATCTTTCCCCAAATCGGAGCGAAAATTAACTGCATTAACGAATAAACTGCCATTAGTAAGCCAAGCTGGGTAGGTGTGCCGCCGACCTCTTCTGCTAAAAATGGAAGGACCGGAATGATAATCCCGAAGCCAACCATCACTAAAAACATGACCAGGAATAGAACGGGCAATATTTTTTTATTTTCCATGAGTTTCTCCTCTAAAACCGCTCAAAATGCTTAGATAATTATGTGTCTATGAAGTATAAAAAAATCTATGTATCAAGCGGTTATATTAATAGTTATATTCTTTTCAACTGTACATAATCAATATTTCTAACGTCAATTGTAAAGCTTTTCATACAAATATAATAGTTTCGCCTACACAAATATTTTTAGTTTTGTTTGACATTTTATCGACACATTATGGTCGTAAGATTTTTTATAGAAAAGCTTTTCTAAGGATTTACCCGGTATAGATTGTCAGAAAGGATGAAAAAGATGAACTTTATAAAAAGGGCTTTTTTAAGTGTAAAAGCCAGAAAAGGGAAGAGCATTCTACAGTTAGTTGTATTCACAGTTATCTGTGTGCTTGTTTTATCTGGCTTATCGATACAAACAGCAGCAAACAAATCAGCAGAGCTCGCAAAACAGAGTCTTGGCAGTGAAGTCACACTAAGTGCTGATCGAGAAAAATTAATGGAGCAGCAACGGCAGGAGCGTGAAAATCAAGAAAACAGAGAACCTGTTAGATTAACAGAAGAGCCTGTCGCGGTTGAGGATGCAAATGAATTACTATCTTTGTCACAGATAAAAGGATATAACTATTATTCTACTACATTTGGAGTGGCTGGAAATTTTGATCCAATAGAAACAGAGTCAACAAGTACAACAAATGAAACGAACAAAAATGGCCAAGGTCCGGGATTTGGAGGAGGCGGCAGTCCAAGTATGGCGGATGCCGATATTAGTCTCCAGGGAGTAGCTTTTACAGATACAACAAGCGAATTTATGGATGGAGATGCCGAAATGGTAGAGGGCACTCATCTATCAGATGACCATTTAAATAAAAATGTAGCCATTATCGAAGAGACACTGGCTGAAGAGAACGAATTGGTAGTTGGGGACCAATTAGAGGTGACCTCTTCAACAGATGAAGATACAACTGTTGAAGTCGAAATAATCGGCATTTACAAAACTTCTTCAATATCTACTGATTCAGGTATGATGAACTTCACTGCCATGAATCCGTATAACAAAGTATATGTACCATACACACTTGTTAATGAATTGAAGGGTGAAGATTACAAGGATACAATCGAAAGCGCAGTCTACTACATGAATGACCCAGCGGATACGGATTCTTTTATTGAGGATGCAGAAGCGACCGGAGCTATTGATACGGACATATTTAAATTGGATGCCAACGATCAGTTGTATCAACAAATGGTTGAACCAATTAACAATGTAGCATCCTTTTCTAAGAACGTTGTCTATCTCGTGACTATTGCAGGTGCGATTATTTTAGGACTGATTGTAATGCTTGGTATACGGGAGCGTAAATATGAAATGGGCGTACTGCTTGCCATTGGAGAAAAGAAGAGCAAGTTGATAGGGCAGTTTATTGTAGAAATACTAATCATTGCTGTATTTGCACTTGGTATAGCTTCTGTCACTGGTAATGTAGCAGCTGATAAAATCGGCGATCAATTATTATCCCAACAAGTAGAAACGGATACACAATCCACAATGGATCCATTTGGCGGTAAAGGAATGCAAATGGAAGGCGGCATGGGCCCTGGAATGGGAGGAGGAGGAAACGCTCCTGGTGCACCGAATCAGGCACAGGTGGAAACAGCTCAAGTGGATGATCTAGATGTTAAAGTAACTGCTTCCGATCTTGGTATGTTAACCGGTATTGGTTTACTGATTGCCATCCTGGCTACATTGATCCCATCATTATCCATACTTCGATTGCAGCCAAAAGCAATACTTTCAAGACAGGATTAGGAGGAACCGTAAATGAGCGCATTATTGGAGTTTAAGGATCTAAGTTATTGGTACAGACATAATAATAAACAGCATGATATAGTAAAGAAAATTAATGTTTCTTTTAATAAAGGATTATTTTATGCAATTGTCGGTCCTTCCGGTTCAGGAAAAACTACGCTTCTCGCCTTGGCGAGTGCGCTGGATGCTCCTAAGGATGGACAGGTATTATACGAAGGAAAAGATATTAGAAAAATTGGATATACCACGTTTCGAAATAAATATGTTTCGATTGTCTTCCAATCCTATAATTTACTGCCCTATATGACTGCGTTACAAAATGTCACTACAGCGATGGAGATTACCGGAAATAAGGTTAAGGACAAAAAACAGTATGCACTCGAGATGCTTAGAAAAGTGGGCATCGATGAAAAGCAGGCTGGACAAAAGGTGCTCACACTGAGTGGCGGTCAGCAGCAACGTGTCTCCATTGCACGAGCCCTTTGCTGTAAATCAGATTTAATTGTAGCAGATGAACCGACTGGAAACCTCGATGAGGATACCGCTCAAGACATCATTAAGTTATTTATGCAGCTGGCACATGAGGAAAATAAATGTGTCATCATCGTTACGCATGATCAGCATATTGCTGACATTGCAGATCAAACGATTCGCCTTTCTAAAGGCCAAATAACGATTGTTAATAATATAAGCGAACATTCGCACCAATAAGTGAATTTTGTTTAATGAAAATCTCCGAGTTATCGGGGATTTTTGTCCTATCTTTTAATCCTCGAGGAGTGAGTACGAAAGATGCAAAAAATCATGATTGTAGAAGATGAAAAAGCCATCAGCCAGGTTTTAAAGGCTTACTTGAAGAAAGTAAACTACGAAGTTGAACAAGTATTTACAGGTGGTGAAGCCATTGCTAAATTTGAGGAGTTTCAACCGAATCTTGTTTTGCTCGATGTTATGCTTCCAGGTATGAGTGGATGGGATATATTAAAAGAAATTCGTACGAAAAGCGCATGCCCTGTTATTATGCTCACAGCACTTGGTGATATTAATTACAAGCTCACAGGCTTAAATGATGGAGCTGACGACTATATCACTAAACCCTTCATTGGAGATGAAGTGGTTGCCCGTGTCCAGGCAGTATTGAGAAGATCTGGACAGGTCATTGATGATAAGGAAAAGAAACAGTTTGGCGCGTTGTGCATTAATATGAAAGCTCATAATGTTACATTAAATGGAGTAGAGCTTGACTTAACACCGCGCGATCTCTCACTGCTCATCTTCTTGGCACAAAATCCTAATCAATTATTTACGAGAGATCAATTAATTGATCATGTATGGGGGATGGATTACGACGGCAGTGACCGAGCGGTAGATTTGTCCATCAAAAGGCTGAGAAAGTCTCTGCAAAACTGGCCTGCATCTGAAGGAGAAATTAAAACTCTGCGAGGATTGGGGTATCAATTAAGTGTCTATGAAAAAAAATAATAAACTGCAAATGTATTTTCTGAAGCACTTGGGTCAAAAAAAGAAAAACCATCCGACTAAACGTGTCAGTTTGTTGAAATACTGGACGACACGATATCTGGTTACCCTGTTTATTGGACTTATTGTCATAGGATTCCTTACAGGAATCATTATCAGGCAATCCACTCTTAATAAGAACCTGGATATTAATAAATATTTGGCTGAGGAAGTAGCAGCGCGAATACTGGATCAAATGGTTGGAACTGATATTCAAACAGAGCAGAATCCAGAGGTTTTTGCCAATCGAAAAAAATTATTAGAGGTCAGCGGCAATCCGTCCATTTATGTGGTGGATGTAAATGGAAAAATAGTAATTGAGAATCGTTCAAGTAATCACCTTAATGTATCTTCATTTTCAACTGCACTGCTTAATAGTAAGGATGAAGTGAAACAATTAAACAATATTGGTGGCAGAGATTATTATTTGGTTAAGCGGCCTATGATTGTGAATGATACGGTGATTAGTTGGATTGTCGTTATGCAATCTGAGGATGAGTTAACTGCAGTAGATCAGGAATACAAATTACTTTTGATTATGATTTTAAGTTTGGCCTTGCTCGGATGGGTTGCGATTTACTTTTTATCCAAAAGACTGGTTAAGCCGATTGAGAATGTAGCTGAAGCAGCTAAGCAGGTTCAAAAAGGAAATTATAATATTGAACTTATTGAAGAGGTAAATGAACAGGAAGTTTATGATTTAGTCCATTCCTTTAAGGAAATGGCTATTAAATTGGAGCAGCTTGAAGCTATGCGAGCTGAATTGCTGGCAGGTGTAACACATGAATTAAAGACGCCTGTAACGTCTATCAGCGGTTTGCTTCAAGCCGTTAATGATGGAGTTGTAACAGGGGAAGAAGCAAAAGAGTTTCTGGCCATATCCTTACAGGAAACGACTCGTATGCAAAAAATGGTGGGAGACTTATTGGAGTTCAACTCCTTTACAGCCAATGCCATCCCTGTTAACAGAGAGTCTGTAAAAATTGGTGAGGTCATTAATGAAATGATTTACCAATGGGATATTGTGCAGGATGATCAACTTGTTAAAGTTACTGTACAGCAACCAAAAGAAGATATGGTAGTATCGGCGGACCCTCTGCGATTGCAGCAAATTATGATTAATCTCTTGAATAATTCCAAGCATGCTATTCAAGGAGAGGGAAGGATAGAGGTCCGTATTTATAAATATGATGAGGATCATGTCGCAATCGATGTACAGGACAGCGGTTCGGGAATCCCGCTTGCCGAGCAGGATTTAATATTTGAACGTTTTTATCGAGGAGAAGATAAAAAATACAAAATCCGCGGTCTAGGACTAGGACTCCCATTCAGCAGAATGCTCGCCAATGCAATGGATGGAGATTTGGTATTAACGAATAGCAGTGAAGAAGGTACAACCTTTACTATAGTACTGAAGAGCCTTATCTTAAGGAACGAAGACTAAGAACGCCACGTCCTGTGGCAACGTCTTCATGACCTACATCCTGTAGGCCCGTGAGGAGCATAAGACAGAGGCTCGAAGGGGATGTTCTTCCCCGAAGAGGCTATGCTTATGTCCCGAACTCCTAGGCTCTGAAGCCGGATTACCATAGTGCTGAAGAGCCTCGTTTAAGGAACGAAGACTAAAAGCGCCACTTCCTGTGGCAACGTCTTTGTGACCTACATCCTGTAGGCCCCCAGAACATAATGATTATGTTTAAAAGCTGCCAAAGAACAGGCAGCTTTTAAATTTTTTAAGAGGAGAAAAGATTTTGACATTTTGTTGACACATACAGTTAGTAAATTAGATAGTGAGAAGAGCAGAAATGCAATTATTCTACAATTATCGTAATATATTAAATAGACAGTTTAATGAGTGAGGAGAGGAATTTGGATGGAAAACAATAACCGTCGTGATTATGATGATTTTGATAGACCAATAGATACTGCTAATCAGGATAATATTCAGATTCCTGCATTACCAGATGAGAAAGATATTGAAACAGAAATTATTTCATATCGTGGATATCATGAACTAAGCTCTGCCAAGGAAGAAGATATGACAGATGAAAATAATGAACAAGTAAATGAATGCGTGGAAGTACAACCGCTTCAAGCATCTGATGATCAAGCAGAGGTTAGATCTACAAGAGAGAAGAAAAAAAGGTCCAGATGGCTGACACCAGTCATTACCGCAATTCTTGGTGGAATGGTGGCACTTGGAGCAGGTTCTTACTTAGGTTTTGTTGATTTATCAGGCGTACTGCCAGGTGATGATGGACCTGTTAAAACAGCCATTGCTACAAATGATAAGGTAAATGATGAGGATGGCCTGAAGATTGTAGACTCTACGAAAACAACCTCTGAACTAATTCAAATGATTGAGGAGGTTTCTCCTGCGGTTGTAGGTATAGTGAATATACAAAACTCATCTAATTACTATGACTACCGCCAACCAACAATCAATGAGGAGTCCAATAACAGCCAGGAGAGCGGGACTGGTTCTGGGGTTATTTTCAAAAAAACGGGAAAAGATGCATTTATTGTGACCAATAATCATGTTATTGAGAATGCAGATACTATTGAGGTGTCCTTGGCAGAAGGTACAAGGATAACGGCTGAACTGGTTGGAACAGATCCATTAACAGACTTGGCGGTATTAAAAATTGATGGAAGCAGAGTGACAAAAGTAGCCGAATTCGGAGACTCTGAAAAGCTAAGTGTTGGTGAACCAGTGTTGGCAATAGGTAACCCTTTGGGTCTTGACTTCTCGGGGTCCGTAACCCAGGGAATTATCAGCGGATTGCAGCGTACAGTAACGGTTGCTACATCTGCTGGTGAATGGGATATGGATGCAATTCAAACGGATGCAGCTATAAACCCTGGGAACAGTGGCGGAGCGCTTGTCAATTCCGACGGACAAGTTATTGGTATCAACAGTATGAAAATATCATCTGAAGAGGTTGAGGGAATAGGGTTTGCTATTCCAAGTAAGGATGTTTCAGATATTGTGAATGACCTTCTTGCCGATGGAAAAGTACAACGTCCATATATTGGTGTAGGCTTGCAATCTATATCCGAAATACCTCAATATGTATTGCAGCAACAATTGAATCTTCCTTCCGAGATAACAAGTGGAGTGTTAGTAACTCAGGTGGAAACCGGTTCTCCCGCTGCTGAAGCAGGTATAGAGGCTAAGGACGTGGTAGTGGCAATCAATGATGCGGAAGTCACTACACTTGGGGAGTTCAGAAAATACTTGTATTCTAATGCTGCAAATGGAGATAAGGTCAAAATCAAGCTTTATCGAAATGGAGTGGAGAAAACCGTATCTGTTACAGTAACGGAGAAATAATAACTGAGAATAACTGTCGACTGCCTTGCCCCCTTGGGTAGAAGACATTATTTAAATTGATGAAGATTTCGCTTTGAAGCCTTATTTTAAGGCTTCTTTTTTTTGCATTTATGAGCAAGTTGGTATTTTCGTGTACATATATATAGAAGAAAAGATATGAGGGAGATCAAAATGGGAGTGTCGTACTGTCCTAAACGGAAAATATTCCATTTGCAAGCTGGTGAAATGAGCTATGTGATAAAAATCTATCATCAAGCATATCTGTCTCATTTATATTGGGGGAAAAGGATCAAGGATGTGAATGAAAGCAATCAATTACAGTTTAAGTACCGATTGTTCTCTCCACAACCAGAAGGGTTTGACAGAACGTTTTCCCTTGATACGTTGCCTCAGGAATATCCAGCAAACAACACTGATTTTCGTACGCCGGCCTATCAAGTTCAATTTTCGGATGGTTCAGCCGTTACTGATTTAAAATATAAACATTTTCACATATATAAGGGGAAACGAAAATTAACCGGATTACCTGCTACGTACATTGAAGAAGAAGAGGAAGCAACCTCTATAGATTTTACCCTTATGGATAATCAAACGGGGCTTCAGGCGATATTGACGTATAGTACATACGAACAATCCAATGTGATCACTCGGTCAGTCCGGTTTATCAATCATGGAGATAACCCAGTGAGTATACTGAAAGCCATGAGTGCTTCTGTTGATTTTAGAGAAAGCGAATTTGATTTGCTCACTTTATATGGCGCCCATGCAAATGAATGTAATCTATCCAGAAAACGTTTAACAGCCGGAAGCCATCTCATCGAGAGCAGACGTGGGGCCAGCAGTCATCAGCATAATCCCTTTATGTGCCTGGCAAAGCCAGATACAAATGAAGAGTATGGAGAAGTATACGGTTTCAGCCTGGTTTATAGTGGGAATTTTATAGCGCAGGCTGAGGTTGATCAGTATGAAACCACGCGCCTTTCCATTGGTATTAATCCCTTTAATTTTAGTTGGCATTTGGGGAGTGGAGAAATCTTTCAAACACCGGAAGTCGTTATGGTTTATTCTTATAAGGGTTTCAGTGACATGTCGAGAACTTATCATGAATTATATCGTTTTCGATTGGCGAGAGGGCAGTACAGAGATTGTCTGCGGCCAGTATTGTTGAATAACTGGGAAGCTACTTATTTTAAATTTAACTCTGACAAGCTTTTACTGCTTGCACAAGAAGGCAAGGATCTTGGAATTGAATTATTTGTTCTGGATGATGGATGGTTTGGAAAACGTAACAACACTAAAACTTCTCTTGGAGATTGGTCTGTAAATAAGCAAAAATTGCCTGGTGGGTTAAAAAAGCTGGCAGAGCAAATTAATCGGCTTGGGATGAACTTTGGGCTTTGGTTTGAACCGGAAATGGTATCTATGGAAAGTGACTTATATCGAAATCATCCCGATTGGTGTATTCAAGTTCCCAATCGCCCGAAATCATTAGGACGTCATCAATTGGTCCTCGATCTAACAAGAGTCGAGGTATGTGAGTACATTATTGAATCGGTTTCAAATGTCTTATTATCTGCTCCTATTAGCTATGTGAAGTGGGATATGAATCGACATATGACGGAAGTGGGGTCACTTGCTTTACCTTTAGAACGCCAAAGAGAAACAGGGCATCGCTACATTCTGGGACTCTATTATATATTAGAGGTGTTGACTACCCGCCATCCAACGGTCTTATTTGAGAGTTGTTCGGGGGGAGGGGGAAGATATGATCCAGGGATGCTGTTTTATATGCCTCAAGTATGGACGAGTGACAATACAGATGCTATCTCAAGGTTAAAAATCCAGCACGGAACAAGCCTTGTGTATCCACCGGTGACAATGGGTGCTCATGTGTCAGCAAGCCCAAATCATCAGGTGCATCGTCACACTTCTTTAAACATGCGTGGACATGTTGCTATGTCAGGAAATCTAGGATACGAGCTGGATTTTTCCAAACTGAGTCAATTAGAAAAGAAAATGATTAAAGACCAGATTTCCTTGTATAAGGAAATTCGTTCGATTATACAATTTGGCACGTATTATCGATTACTTAGCCCATTTGCAGGAAATCAGGCAGCTTGGCAATTTGTTAGTCAAGATTTATCTGAAACGGTTGTGATGTATTTCAGAATGATGGCACAGCCTGCAGAACCGTTCCATATTCTGAGGCTCAGGGGGTTAAATCCCGAGAAAGAATACCTCGATAAACATACATCCTTAATATATGGTGGAGATGAATTAATGTATGCAGGACTTTCTATCCCGGAAATGAAGGGGGATTATTGCAGTATGTTTTGGAGGCTCGCCTTTGAAGGTTACGAAAAGATTAATAATATAGAGTTCTAGCTTTTATGAGTTTAGATTAATATACTGAGACTTCTAAAAATAATAATTTACTTTGGATATATTTTCCTCTAAACTTCAAGTATAGATGTATTTAGAAGGAGAATCAGATGACAAGTGAATTCATTGCAAAGTTATTTATTAATCTATTTATCATTCTGATTATTATTCAATTCATTTACTTTTGGCATGTTAAATATGGGGTACTTGGAGTGATTAATCCTTTAATCGTTGGAATTGGTCAAGCGATTGCGATTCTTGTTAATATTGTATTCTTCACTGCTGAATCACCTCCTGGCATTCAGATCATGAATTTTAGTTCTATATCCATTGTTATCGGTATCTTTTATGGTGGGTATGCAATCGGTATCAGTTTATACATGCTGACATTTACTGCGTCTATCCTTTACACCTCTTCATTTGAATGGTTTCACTTTTTTTCAGGCATGTTTGTCCTTTTCTCTGCAATGGTTATGAGAAAGCAATACTTCAAACTAATGACCAGGCAGCGTTTAGTTGCCTCCTTTGTAACGGCGCTTATTTCCTCTTTGGCTATTATGGAGATTTTTACAATTATAATGATTAACGATATTAAAACACTAAATCAAATTTTATATGTTTTCTTGTATATAACTGGAACGGTCTGGCTTGTTTATTCAATAGAAAGGCTAGAGAAAAACAGAAACTTTAAAAGTAAATTGATTGATACGGAAAAGATGCAGTCTGTCAGTCATTTAGCAGCCTCAATTTCACATGAAGTTCGTAATCCATTAACAGCCACGAAAGGATTTTTACAATTATTAAGAAGTGATGAGAATCTTACGAAGGAAAAAAAGGAGCAGTATATTGATATTGCGCTATCCGAATTGGACCGGGCTGATAACATTATTAAAGATTTTCTGGCGTTTGCTAAACCGCATATTAACAGTAAAGAAGATATCAATATTCAAGCAGAGTTGAATAAAGTAGCTGATATTGTTCAGCCGCTGGCTACTATGCGAAATGTACGTATTCAGATTGAAGTAGCTTCCTTTATAGTGAGAGGAGAAAAGCAATTATTTCAGCAATGTTTCGTTAATATCTTAAAAAATGGAATCGAATCAATGGGTCATGGGGGTTCTCTTACAATCAACACGGATCATAAGAGAAAAGGTGTAGATATACATATCATCGATACGGGCATTGGTATGACCAATGAACAATTAAAGCGTTTGGGCGAGCCCTATTATTCAACAAAAGGGGTAGAAGGAACAGGTCTTGGAATGATGGCGGTATATCGGATAATTGATTCGATGAAAGGGTCAATCCGTGTAAAAAGCAAGCCTGGTGAAGGGACAGCCTTTACCATCTATTTTCCGGGACAAGAATAAATAACTCCATAAATGGAGAAGACCTGAAGGGTTATAGCCCATTCAGGTCTTTTTATGCCTTTAATCAACATGGTATAAATCAGTCGGTATCCCATCAAGAAATGGACTCATTTCATCACTGCTAACCAGATAGAGTTCGTGCATAGCTCTTGTACAAGCCGTATAGAATAATTTTCTCTCCAATTCGCGGCTATAGGTTTCTTTTGATGCATCAAAAATAATGACAGCATCGAATTCAATTCCTTTTGATAAATAGGAAGGCAGAATTAATATTCCCTTATTATACGAATAGGTGTTTTTTTGCATGAGCTGGACATCGAGGTTTTTTGATAATTCTACGTAGGCATTCCGAGTTTCTTCTTCTGTTTTGCATATAATCGCAATGGTTTGATGACCAGCGTTCTCCAAAGAAGCGATCAGATTCATTATTTCCTGGGTCCGTTCTGAATTGTTATTTACGATTTTTATTGTAGGTTTTGGCCCAGTTCTATTAAATGGCTCAATTTGGACATTGCCCAAAATTTCCTTCGTAAAGTCAACAATTTGACGGGTTGATCGGTAGCTCTTTGTCAGAACCATCTTCTCAAAGCTCTCTGACTCATACAGCTCATTAGACAGAAGGGTTGGCGCATTCATCGAATGAGCATAAATAGCCTGATTAAAGTCGCCTAAAATGGTCATTTTACTATTTGGAAAAAGTTGTTTAAGAACAGCAAATTGAAATGGCGAATAATCCTGTGCCTCATCAATAAATAAGTGCCGGATAATATTATTAGTTTTTCGCCCCTCCAATTGTGCCTTTAAATAAATATAAGCTGTTGCATCTTCATTGGCTAATTGGTTTTGTTTGCATTTGTCTAAGGTGTAATCACAAATCCTTGGCCATGATTCAGGATAATCTGCATCATTGATATATTTATAGCCATTAAGGAAGAAGTTCTTATAGATAGCTTTTACATGGATAAATTTTAGATTTTTAATGGCTTTTTTTATTGGATTAAAATATTTACGAACTAATTTTTTTGCCAATTCATCTTTCTCGTGTTCAAAATCATTAAATGTGTCCTCTGACAAGCGATCTATTGCCTGAATCTCCAAATAAGTCTCGGTATATTCATCTGTTTCAAGTAACTCTAGTTCATCTTCTACCCATTCTTTTTTATATTCGAGTTTTTCTTTTTGATCCAGCTTTTGTAAAAGCCAATCCTTCACGGTCTGCATACGAAGTTGGATAGGACTCCTGTTATCAAGAGAGTAAAAGTATTCCGCAATTTCACTTGCCGAAATAAGTGTTTCACCGCGAAAAGAAATTGTTTTAAATTTTAAATCCTGTCGACTGAGATGGTGAATATAGGCATCTATCAATTGTTTATACTGCAAATGGGATTTAAAACGAATTCCTTCAAGTCGAGCCTGGTAATATTCATCCTGTTCATTTTTCAATACGTATTCCATTTGCTGAAAAGGATCCTCGATATCAAATTCGTTACCTACATACTTTTCGATATAATCCTGAAAAGTAATTTGTTGCATGTTTTCTTCACCTAAATTAGGCAGAACAGTGGCTATATAGCTGTTGAATAAGGGATTTGGAGAAAATAATAAGATATGATCTGATTTGATCTTCCCAAAATAACGATATAGTAAAAAAGCCACGCGCTGAAGGGCAGCCGAAGTTTTACCGCTTCCGGCCACACCCTGGACGACCAAATACTTACTTTGTACGTTACGAATAATTTTATTTTGCTCTTTTTGAATCGTGGCAACAATATTCTTCATTTGATTATCCGCACGGGTGCCAAGAACTTCTTTTAAGAGTTCATCCCCTATTGTTAAGCCGGTATCAAACATACTTTTAAGCTTTCCATTTTTGATGATATATTGTCTCTTTAGCTCCATCATGCCCGTGATGGGCCCTTCGAGTGTTTGATATTCAGCGGGTCCGGGTGAGTGGTCATAGTATAGACTCGAGATTGGGGCACGCCAATCATAGATCAGGAAATTTTCATTGTTCTGATCCATTAGAGAAGCAATTCCAATATAGACTTGATCTATTTGTTCTTCACCGTCTTCATGAAAATCAATCCTGCCGAAATATGGGGAGTCTTTAAGTAGGTCCAGTGTTTTTAGTTGCTTCGTAATCTGATATTGGGTTCTTTCTCTTTCTGACAGTAATTCAGATTGCTGTTTTATGCTCGCCAATGTTTCGACTGCATCCTCAATATTGTCCATATTGACGGTGACATCTTCCCAAAAGGTTTTGCGAATATAAATGACTTCATCCTTGAGTCCACCTGATGATTGGTTCAGCTTATTGGCTTTATTCTCAATAATCTTGATAATGGTTGATAGTCGTTGTTCTTCCTGTTGTTTAGCAAAATTTTGTTCGGTCATATCCTGTCCTCCTAGTGATTCGGATATTGATACACAGTCATACTTTCTATAATGGTTGATTTTGGTGAATATAATGAAAGACGGATCAAATTATTCTTTTCCAAACTATAAAATATCAATACCCGGTATCGGTGACATTTAAATCCTGTCATCAATACCGGGTATTGGTGGGTTAAATTACAGTTTAGTTGAATGAACTTCTTTCTGTTGATCTGCATCTTTTTCAAAGAACAGGATTAGAGAAGGCAGTAATAGGCCTCTTACAAGGAATGTATCCAATATAATGCCTATTGCTACAATAAAACCAAAAACAAATAAAACGGCTATGGGCTGTGTCATTAATACAGCGAATGTGGCCGCAAGAATGATTCCAGCGGAGGAAATGACACCGCCTGTATTAGCCACCGCGATTTCTACAGCTTTTTTAACAGGGTGCTTTTCACGTTCTTCTTTGTATCTGGATATTAAAATAATATTATAATCGATACCCAGTGCTACAAGGAAAACGAAAGCATACAGCGGTACACGGGTGTTAATAGCATCAATACCAAATAGGATATCTGTTAAAAATGTTCCAAGGCCTAGAGCTGCCAGGAAGGATAGCAAAATCGTTCCCATCATATAAATCGGCATCTTGAAGGATCTGGTCAGAACAAACAGTAGGACTAAAATGAGTAATGTTTCTGCAATGACAATCACGATAATATCCCGATCATTAATGGTTCGATCGTCCACTTTTGTAGCAGTTTCTCCAGCGAAGTATAGCTCCCCTTCAATGTCTGCATCTTTTAAGAGCTTATCTGATTTGTCTCGTATGGACTCTAAAGCATCTAAGGATTCTAATGCATATGGACTTTCTGAAAATGAAAGGCTGTACTGTAGTGCTTTTCCATCTTCAGTAGCACCTGATTGGCGAATACTTGCCACTAGATTTTGTTCTTCAAGTGTTTTTGCAAGTTTTTCACTTTGGTCTTTTGAAATAGATTGTTCAGATTTAAGTAAAACGGTTGTTGGTGCCAAGTCACCTTTATCGAACTTTTCTTCCACAATCTCATAGCCTTCGCGAGATTGCATATCCTCTGGGAATCCTTTTACTGTATCAAATTCATATTTTATATTAAATATGTTTAAGGCAGAGATAAGTAGAATAGCAAATACAATTCCTCCAGCCATTAAAGGCTTGGTGGTAACAAAGTTTGCAGTTCTGGACCAGAAAGTAGCTTTTGTTTGATTGCTTTCCCCAACCTGAGGGACCTTAGGCCAAAAGGATTTTCGGCCAAATAGGGTAAATAAAGCCGGAACGAGTGTCACTGATGCGATCATGATGATAAACATCGTTGTGGCAAAGGTAGGTGCAAAGCTTTGATAGTCCCCATTTTTAGCTAGGAATAGGACAAGCATGGCAGCCAAAACCGTCCCGCCTGAGAAGAAAACAGGTTCGCCTGTTTCTCGCATCGCCAAACTCATTGCTTCATGCTTGCTGGTATAACGTTTCAGTTCTTCTCGATATCGTGCAAAGACAAATAGAGAATAATCTATTACAGCTGCAAATAAGAGAATGGTCATAATGGAGAGAGATTGCGTGCTCATTTCCAAACCAGCTTTCCCCATTATTCCGAGCAACTGATCTACTACTATATACACAAAACCAGCAGCCAAAAGCGGAATAAGTGCCAATAATGGGGAACGATAAATAACAATTAGCAGGACTAAAATCAATCCAACTGTTGAAAATAATAAGACAAGGTCGGCTTTTGAAAATAAGCCCAATGTATCAGCGGCAATTCCCGCCGGTCCAGTAATCTTGAATGTCATATCAGCAGTGGTATCTTCTACTGCAGCATAGATATCCTCAATACCGGCTTGAATCTCTTTTGACTCAAGTGAGCTTTCAAAATTAAGCGGTACAACAGCTGTTGTTCCATCCTTTGATAAGAATTGTACCTGTGCCTGTGGAGGCAGTGAAGAAAAAGGAACAGCTTCCTTAACTCCTTTTATATCTTCCTTAATGATCACATCCATCGCTTGACTTATTGTCTGCGTGTCTGCTTTTCCTGACTCAGCTGAGAATACTAAAAGGGCTGGGACCCCCTGATCATCTTTAAAATATTTGTTCAGTTCTTCGTTGGCAATAACGGATTTTGCATCATCAGGTAATGTTTGTATACTCGACACATCATAATCTTTGGCACTTGGTGCAAATAAGAATAATCCTAAGGTCACCACTAACCATGCAATTAACGTTATCCACATGCCGCGTTTAGTAGTAACCCTATCTGTTAGTGCGGCTAATAATCTCTTCAATTAAATTCCTCCTTCAGGAAAGGTTATGGGAATTATACGCATACCATAATTTAATTAAATAATTTATACAACAATTTATCAAATTTGATGATTCCTTAAATTGTACTAATATTGTCTGTACACTGAATCGTATTGGTTGAAACATTCCATATAGTAAGATATAAAAAGAATAAATGAGCGTATAGAAGGAAAGAAGGTAACAACTTGGAAACAAAGACATGCAGTGAAACAAGAATTGTAAAAACAAACCGTATATTTCCGAGCGATGTAAACGATCATAATACGTTATTTGGCGGAAAGTTAATGAGTGATATTGATATGACAGCTTCACTTTCAGCGACGAGACATAGCCGTAAAACGGTGGTTACGGCTTCAACAGATTCTGTAGATTTTCTAAATCCCATTACAACCCGGGACTCTGTATGTTTGGAGTCATATGTGACCTATACTGGTAAGAGCTCTATGGAGGTATTTGTAAAGGTAATTGCTGAAAATTTAATGAGTGGAGAACGTAAAATTGCAGCCACAGCATTTCTTACTTTTGTTGCACTAGATGAAGGAGGAAAGCCATGTCGTGTTCCAACCATCGTCCCTGAAACTGAGGAAGAGAAGAAACTGAATGAGACAGGGAGCATTCGCGCTGCTAAACGAAAACTTCATCGTATCCAAAGTAAGGAGCTTGCTGAATACATCACAACAAAAAGACCGTGGGAATAACAAGATGTTACTAAAAAGAAATGCAGAAAATGGGACAGCCATAATCTACATTTCTTTTTTTGATTCCAATCACCAGCTAATGTCTTTTTTTAGCCGATAGGATGTTATAGCCGCGTACTCCCTGACATGTGACTTCAGCCTTGAAATTTTAGGTGTTTTAGCTGGGATTCCAGTTAATTTTAAATCTAGTTTCTCAGCTATTTTGATTGTTCGATAGAGGTGGTAATCATTTGTTACAACGGCACCAGAATTTAGGTGGCTTGGTATAAGTTCTTTAGAAAATGATATGTTTTCTTTCGTGTTTGTCGAAGCATCTTCGAGAATTAATCTGTTGCTTGGTATACCGTATTCCTCTAATCCTCTTTTCATTGCCTCAGCTTCTGAAATATCCTCACCATCTCCCTGGCCACCGGATAGGATTGCCATACATTTAGGATGATTTATTAAAAAGTCAGCCGCAGCATCAATACGGTACTTTAGTGACAGAGATGGTGTTTCACCTTTTACTCTTGCCCCGAGTACAATAATATAATCAATTGTTTTCTCCTGTTCTTGATTTGCGTAGCGATACATATTGAATTGAAGAATGGATATGTAAATAAGTAAGATTATGATAATAGCTGTAAAACTTATCAATAGAATCCTTTTCACCTTTGGCAGCTCCTTTTCAGCATTTCTAAGATAATCATAAAGGAAATATGGAGGGGTGTGTAAAATAAATAGGTAATAATTAACAAAAAGTTCAAAATGTAGGCATTTATTTGAATGGGATATGAGTTATTATTAAGGCAGAAGGATCATATACAAAGTTTTAACCTATAAAGAGGCTCAATCAACGTGTTTGTTTCGTAGAGGTAAGTCACTGGAAAAGGCGAACAAAGTAAAAATATTTATTATATCCTTAAAATTAAATGGAATTGCAGCATAATTCGTGCGAATCATTCTAACCTTACAGATTATGTGAACGAATGTGATAGAGGGTACAGGGATAGAGAAATGAAATATATAGTTGAGTTTCTTGTAATGTTAGAATACGGAACCTGCACAATCAGCTGATTCGTATTTTATAAGTAACCGATGACAAATGTATTTTAAATTTATCAGCTGTTTATGATTGAGTCTCTTTGTATGTTAACTGAAGGATCCTTCGATTACGGAAATAGAGAAATGAAAAAAGAGATTAGAGGTAGAGAAACTATCTAATCTCTTTTTTTATTTTTATAGAAGGTGATTTAACAGGACATTCTCGATTGTCTATAGAGGCATCAAAAAGGGTGTCCATTTGAAAAAAGTGCCTATTCTTCTTCCTTGTAAATACTGTGTTTCGGAATGGCCATCTCATCAAAATTGGATGCTAGGATGTTAAGCTCTTTTTTTAAATATTCCTCAAGGAGAGGAAGACCATGACCTGTTACAGCAAAGTTTGGATTTAGCTGGTTTAATTGTATGACTGAATCTTTTGCGGCTTTCCAGTCTGTTGTGAAATAACGGGGCGGACCGCTGATTTCTTGTTTTTGAGTAAGGACTTTATAAAGGGATTCCTGTTTTACACCAACAAATGCATCTCCGGCAATCAGGAAGCCGTCATCTTCTCGGTATAATGAAATATGTCCAGGTGTATGCCCAGGCGTATGGATCCATCTCCATCCAGGCATTTCAGGAACACTCCCATCAGCAGGAAGAGGTTGCACTTTATTGCCAAGATCAATGCCGTGATTAGGAAAGAAGCGGGCAATATCCGGAACAAGTCCGCCCTCTGCTTTATAGTCAGGTTCAGGATAATTCTTTTGTCCGGTTAAATAAGGGATTTCCAGCTCATGTGCATATACGGGCACATCCCACTTATCCAGTAATTCTTCGAGTGCACCAACATGGTCAAAGTGGCCGTGTGTTAAAATAATCGCTTTTGGCATACTGCCTTCACCGAACCGTTTGTTTACTGCTTCAATAATTTCGTCATCTGCTTTAGGCATACCGGCATCAATCAGAACAAAATTGTCTTGATTAGGAAGTCCGGCCAGTGTCACATTGACAATTTGCGTATTCAGGACATAAATATCTTCTTTTACCTCAATACCCATTCCGCTTGTAGAGGAAGTTAAAGGAATATATGTATGACGGAATGTTTGTTTAGATTTATGTTCCATAAAAGATCACTCCTTTAGTCAGCTCTTTAGTAGTATGTACCCTTATTACTTTTCTCATTAACACTAATCATGGAAAATAGAAAAAATTAACGATTTTAAGATTCCTTGCAGATGCAAATGTTTGTAGTTCAAATCTATAAAACTGGTACAATTAGAATCCATTAAAAATAGTAAAAAGAAGAACTGTATTGCAGAAAGTGGAATTGATAATGATTTATATGTATAATTATCTTTTTCAGGAATTATATTCTTGATGCCGTGTCAGTTGTGATTTTATCTTGTTCAAGTATAATAAAGAAAATGGCTACTGGCCTAACTAGTAATGAATATGGTGGTTTATCATGTCTAACAATAAAAATTTCACGTCGAGAATAGATTATGGTCTTCTATTTATTGTATTTTTGCTTTTTATAACAAGCTGTATGGCTATATATAGTGCACAAACGACAGGTCAATATGCCGAAAACTTTCTTGTAAAGCAAATTGTCTGGTATATCGTAGGAATCAGCCTTGCATTTGTGATCATGAGATTTGATGCTGACCAAATGAAAAAAATGAGCTGGTATTTATACTTCTTTGGCTTATTTCTATTGATGACCATTATAATTGCACCAACAAGTATTGCTCCAGTTGTCAATGGAGCAAAGAGCTGGTTTAGATTTCCTGGTATTGGTTCAATTCAGCCATCGGAATTTATGAAGGTATTTCTAATTTTGGCGTTGGCGGCTCTTATCCAAAATCATCATTTGAAGCATCGGATTAAAACACTTCAAACGGACTTCATCCTTTTATGTAAAATCGTACTTACTACAGCTATTCCGATTTTGCTTGTCATGAAACAGCCCGATTTGGGTACTTCTCTTGTCATGATTGCGATTATGGTTGGGATGATTTTTGTATCGGGTATCACTTGGAAATTGCTTTTACCGATATTTGGCGGTGGCACACTGTTAGTTGGAGTTATTTTTTACCTCGTTGTATGGCATCCAAATATTATGGAGAAATATTTCCATGTTAAACAGTATCAATTTGGGCGTATATATGCATGGCTTGATCCGTATAACTATACTTCCTCAGAAGGATACCAGTTAATTAAATCACTATTAGCGATTGGATCCGGCACCACATCCGGTAAGGGATTTGGAAATAGGGAAGTTTACTTGCCAGAAGGTCACACAGATTTCATATTTGCTGTCATTGGAGAAGAATACGGATTCCTTGGTTCAAGTATTGTCATCAGCTTATTCTTCTTATTGATCTATAACATGACAAAAATTGGACTTGAAACTAAAAATGATTTTAATACCTATATATGTGTTGGTGTAATCTGTATGCTGACTTTCCATGTGTTTGAAAATATTGGGATGACGATCGGCTTGCTGCCGATTACCGGTATTCCTTTACCATTTTTAAGCTATGGGGGAAGTTCATTGCTCGGCAATATGATGGCGCTCGGATTAATATTCAGCATAAGATACCATCATAAGAAATACATGTTTTCTACATCTTCATAAGGAAATTAACATTGAATACCTCTTGCTGATCTTAAATCGGCAGGGGGTATTTTTTGTTTAATAACAATCTAATATGGCTCAAAATAGATGTTTTTTATGAATGATAAATTACTATTTTATATTTAGTTTAAGAATATGTTACATGGCAGTTATTGTTATTTTTTATTTTATAATAAAGAGATAGTCATATAAAACCACATAAGTGCGAACTATATAAATAATATGTAAAGAAAAGGTGAATGAATGAGACAAAAGTCATATGGAAAATTACCGGGTTTATTTATAGGATATTATCCGGTATTTCTCACTCTGTTTCTCTTGTTATTAGGCTTGAATTTTATAGTAATCCTATTTGATTATGAACATTTGGAATTTGGAACAATCCTCCTCTCTGGTTTATTGATTTTTGTTATTAGTCTTCAATCCTATTACATATCCAGACAGCCAATAAACGTGGGTGATATGGAGAGGGGACAATCTATTAATTCGATTTTATATGGAATCATTATCAGTGATTCCCAAGGGAAAATTATTGATATAAATCGAGTTGGGAGTGAGATCCTTGGAATAGCAGCTGAAAGTGCTTCTTCTGTATCATTGATTGATGGCCTATGGGGACTCGTAGACAGAAATGGAAATCTAATGCATAAAAATGATATCCCAATATCGGTTTCATTAAATACGTGTAAACCGGTTGAAAAAGAAGTTATAGGCATAAAAAATTTCAAATTTCAACAGCCTATTTGGCTCGAAGTTAGTGCCAATCCTGTTTTAAATGCAGATAAACATATAGAAGCAGTTGTACTCGTATTCAGTGAGATAACTGACCAATTTAATTCAATAAAACTATTAAATGAAAAAAATGAACAATTACGGCAAATGTCATTCACAGATTATATTTTAAATATCCCAAATCGACGTTATTTTAATTCTTATTTAACTGAGGTTTGGCTTGAATCTAAAAAGTCTGGAACACCTGTTACATTATATTTAATCGAAATTGATTATACGAAGGAGTATAGGAGAGATCAGGAATTTACCTATAGTGACCAAGTATTAATGGAAGTATCTAAAAAATTATGCGTGGCAGTGAACGGAGAGGGAGTGGTAGCTCATATAGAGGGAAGCAGATTTGCTGTCATCTTTTCAGGACTATTTGGTAAACAAATAAGAGAGAGGCAAGCCGAATTAAGAAATGGGCTTATTCAGCTTGTAGATGAAAATAAATTAGCATCTAATATAATTGATTTCACTGTATCTATGGGAGCGTCTACACGGGTAGCGACAGACAATTTAGATTACTCTATTCTTATAGAAGAAGCAAATGTTGAATTGAATCAGGCAAAAATAAGTAGTGCTGCGAGAATGTAAATGACGTTCCAATTAAACAAATATGTATAGAGTTAAAAAAAGTATGTATTTTAATAATAAATTTATTAAAAATACATACTTTTTTGTTTTTTTATCTACTTTTAATTATTTTAATATAATTTTTTGATAATATTAAAGAAGAGATATTATACATTTTGATAGTAATAGAATAGAAACTATATTCAAATCATACGTATGGTTACTCGCTCCCATACTATATTACTGCAAGGATAAGGTCCAATCGATCAGCATCCGGTATGTTTGTAAAATAATTTAAATGTCAATGGAGTGAAATAAGGTTAAGTAGAATCTTGCCTTAAAGGGATTTTTATATTGTTATCAGCTCTAAACATATTTTGTTTGCAAGCTGAATTTAATAGAAGAATTGATAGTAAACTGAACAATACATATAAGTGGGTGTTCGAATGAAAGCAAAAGCAATTCAATTATTAAGACAAGTTGACCTATTTTCGTGCTTATCAGAAAAAGAGATAAAAGAACTGGAGCCTTTTATATATGAAAGAACATATAAGAAGGGTCAATATCTATTTTTTGAAGGAGATCCGAGACTCAGGATATATATATTGCTTGAAGGCTTTGTTATGCTTGAAAAATCGAATCAACAGGGTAGCTTATTATATACAAGTTACGTCAAAAAGAACACGGTCTTTCCTTATATGGGCTTATTTAAAAATGAGGACTACAATCACAGTGCCGTTGCAGAAACAGATATTCGGGTCTTCTATATGGTAGCGGATGCATTCGAAAGTATTGTGGCAAAAAACTCTGCACTTCTTAAAAAAGTAATCCTACAAGTCAATGAGTTGCTTGCGGTACAAGAAAATCGAGTTAAAAACGTTATGACCCCTAGTGCACATGTAAGAGTGTTGAATACGATTGATTATTTAATGAATGATTTGGGTGAAGAAGAATCAGGGGTCATTCGTATTAACTGTCCGATTACAACAACCAAAATTTCTGTTATGTCCGGAACCTCCAGAGAAACCGTAAGTATGGTCGTAAATAAATTAAAGAAGGATCAGATTCTATCCATAAAAGATCGAATGCTTCATATTCATAAACCTGAATATTTTGAAGAAGAAGTTATATGAGGAAAATTTATGAACTGATTAATTGAAAATCTCTCCATCTCCCTACTATAATAGGAATATTATACTAAAGGGATGGAGGGGTAATGTGATCAAAACTTCCTATCATACACTGGGAGCAGTTATATTTATTTGGGGGTTAGTATTACAACTGAAATGGCCCGGTCAGGATGAAACTATAGGCCATCAACTGTTTCAAGCGTACTCTATTCCTGTTACAGCCGAGATTGGGGTCTCTTATGTTTGGATTGTATCCATTATCATTCAGGTCAGCGGAATCTTGTTATTTTTGAAATGGCTATTTATGGAGCATCCTCAGATTTTAAAGAAATATATGAAATTTGAACCGGTATTCTTGGTTGTCTTATTGTTTGCTATTCCTTTTGTAATTAACAGTCTATTAAGTACTTCTGCCAAAACGTATATTTATGCTGCTGAGAATGGAGCTAATGCTATAGAATATTTGGAAAGCGAATGTACAATAGAAGAGCAGGATGAAGGTAATCTGTATGAATGCAAAATTATACTGCAAAATTATGAGCATCAATCACAGCAGGTAACGTTGCATTTTCCTGTTTCCGATTCGGTAAAGAAAGAAAAACAAGTAACAGCTTATTTACAGGTTCATGAAAAAAAAGAGATTAGAGTGCAATTTACAGCTGATGAATTAGCCGCTTTCGAAGGGGTACCTGAATTTACAATTCAATCATAATGGTCTTAATAGAAAATATCGGAGAACCGTGTATCATAGAAGCGGTTCTCCGATATTTTTTATTGAAGGTTAGCTGGGATTACATTTCCTGCGGTGCTTCCATTCCTAATAAATGCATGCCTTCTTCAAGAACGATGGTAATTGATTTTATTAAAGCCAAGCGATTTTGCAATTCACTGTCATTCTCTAATATGCGTATATGTCCATAATAGCGATTAAATGATTGAGCCAAGTCAATCAAGTATTTAGCAATAACGGATGGCTCCATTTTTTTGAAAGACCGCTCAATCACGGATGGAAATGCCAGCAAATGCTTTACAATATCAAAGCTATATTCATCACTCAAGCCTGCTGATGCACTAGCAGGAGTAAAGGCCTTTCTAAGAATAGAATGGGCACGAGCATTTGTATATTGTAAATAGGGACCAGTTTCACCTTCAAATTTTAGGATGTCTTCGAGCGAGAATTCAATATTATTCATACGGTCATTTTTCAAATCGTTGAATATAACAGCTCCTACGCCTACTTGTCTTGCAACCTCATCTTTGTTATTTAAATCAGGATTTTTATTCTCAATATTCTTACGAGCAAGCTCGATTGATTCGGCCAGCACTTCCTCGAGGAGGACCACTCTTCCTTTACGAGTCGACATTTTTTTGCCGTCTTTCATAATCATTCCGAATGGTACATGTGAAATGTCGTCAGCCCAGTCAAATCCAAGTTTCTTTAAAACAGCTTTAAGCTGTTTAAAATGTAAGGATTGTTCATTTCCGACTACATATACAGCCTTGGCAAAGTCGTAGGTACGGTAACGGTATAAAGCAGCTGATAAATCCCGTGTTACATAAAGAGTCGCACCATCGGATTTTTTGATTAAACAAGGTGTTAATCCCTCTTCCTCTAATTTGACTACCATGGCACCCTGATCTTCTACAAGCAGGCCGCTATTCTCAATTATTTCTATAACCTCTGCCATCTTATCATTATAAAAAGCTTCCCCATTAAAAGAGTCGAATTGAATGCCAAGCAGCTCATATATTTTCTCGAATTCCTTCAGGGATTCTTCTTTGAACCATTTCCATAATTTCGTGGCTTCTTCGTCCCCATCTTCCAGCTTTTTGAACCAGTCACGTCCCTGTTGCTCTAGCTCAAGTTCTGTTTCGGCTTTTTCATGAAAGATAATATATAACTTTAAAAGTTCGCTGATGGGACTCTTTTTAACTTTTTCTTCATTTCCCCAAGCTTTATAGGCTACAATTAATTTTCCGAATTGAGTGCCCCAATCACCAATGTGATTAATTTTAACAGGGGTATAACCGCATTTTTTAATAATATTGGCTATAGAGGCTCCGATTACTGTGGAGCGAAGGTGCCCCATCGAAAAGGGCTTGGCGATATTGGGTGAAGACATATCAATTGCGATATTTTCACCATGTCCAAGAGAAAGTGTGCCGTACTGATGTTGATCAGTTAATATCGTATTCATTACTCTTTCACTGATAGACTTTTTATCGAGGAAAAAGTTAACATACGGTCCAATAGCTTTTACATCCTCATAACGTTCATCCTTTAGTTGGTCAGCTAATGTTACTGCAATTTTCTGCGGAGATTGCTTCCACAGTTTTGCGAGAGTGAAACAGGGAAATGCCAAATCTCCATGCTCTTTGTTCTTTGGGGTTTCGACCAAAGACAAGCATGTTTCAAGATTTAAGTCACCTTTTAGTACTTCATTCATATGAGAAGCTACATCTAGTTTTATATCCATATCCTCAGCCTCCAGTAAAATATAATAAAAAAAGCCCGCCTCTTAAAAATCTTTAAGAGACGGGCTGTAAACCCGCGGTACCACTCTGCTTGTTCTAATGAACCACCTTAACTTTATAACGGAAAAGTCCGGCCCAAACTACTAAAGTTGTTCGAATGAGCATTTCAGAAGGGCGTTCCTTAAAACCATTAATACCAGGCTCTCACCATTCCCGGCTCGCTATAATTTGTATTTTAAGTACTATTCTTCATCATAAATATTATCTTTATTATTTTATATACAAATAGTATAGAAATTCCGAATAGAAAGTCAATACAAAATATTCTTTTGTATGAATATATTGCTCATCTATGCACAAATGAGTATAAATAGAATTATAGAACTTAGTAAAAGGAGTATTTTATTATGAATAAGGAAAAAAGACTCGCTATTATTAAGCAGGTAATTCAGAATAATGAAATTAAAACTCAGGAACAGCTGGTCGAAGAATTATCTAAGCAAGGGTTGCATATTACACAAGCCACCATTTCTCGAGATATCCGGGAATTAAGCCTGGTAAAATATCCATCTAAGACCGGAGGGACGAAGTATGGATTTATCGGAGATCATAAGTACAATGACACAATGAAACTACGTAAAAAAATGCAAGACGCATTATTAAATATTGAAAGAATAGAATATTTTATTATCCTAAAAGTATTACCTGGCCATGCCCACTCATTTGGGGCAATTTTAGATGAACTTGAGTGGGAAGAGAAGGCGGCAACTATATGTGGGAATGATACCTGTATGATTATTTGCCGTACAATCCATCAAGCAGAGGCCCTGGAAGAAAGGTTAAGAACAGTTGCAAATTTATAAGAAATATTTTTTTATATTTCAAGTATGATATGCAAAAAAATATACATAGTTATGCGAAATAATAGGAAATTAAAAATAATTAATTGAATATTCATACATAAACTTTTCTATTTAAAGAGATTTATGTGAGGATTTACACATTTTTTGTGTGTAAAAAATCACAAATCTCTTTTTTTCGTTCCTTTACACTAAAAATGTAAGAAAAATAAGGTGTGCAGGAGGAAAGGCAATATGACAAATCCAATTCATGTTACTTCTGAAATCGGCACTTTAAAAACTGTAATGTTAAAGCGTCCCGGAAAAGAAGTAGAAAATCTTACTCCGGAATATCTGGAGAGACTATTGTTTGATGATATTCCTTATTTGCCGATTATTCAGGAAGAGCACGATTATTTTGCTAATACACTAAGAGATCAAGGAATAGAAGTTTTATACCTTGAGAAGCTTGCTGCAGAATCTCTTACAAATCCTGAAGTGAAAGAGGAATTTGTTAGCCGCATGCTTGAAGAAAGCAATGCAAAGGTACAGGGTACATTTGAAAATCTTAAAGAGTATTTATTATCATTTTCAAATGAAGACATGGTTGACAAAATTATGTCCGGTATCCGCAAAAATGAACTGGAGATCAGCAAAAAAACACATTTGTATGAATTGATGGAAGACCATTATCCATTCTATACAGATCCAATGCCAAACCTGTATTTTACGCGGGACCCGGCAGCAGCTATCGGAAACGGTTTAACAATTAATAACATGCGCGAACCTGCAAGACGCAGAGAGTCCATGTTCATGGAATATATTATCAAGCATCATCCACGTTTTGCTGGTAAAGATGTTCCTGTATGGCTTGACCGTACTTATCATAACCCAATTGAGGGGGGAGATGAACTGGTATTAAGCCCAGAAGTAGTCGCAATCGGTGTTTCAGCAAGAACATCTGCTAAAGCAATCGAAAAATTCGCGCTTAGCATCTTGAATAAACAAAATCAATTCAAGAAAGTAATAGCTATTGAAATACCTAGCTGCCGTGCATTCATGCACCTGGATACTGTATTTACAATGGTAGACTACAATAAATTTACAATGCATCCGATGATTCAGGGACCTGGCGGTAAAATGAATATTTACATCCTTGAAAAAGGCGCTGATGAATTTAATGTAAATATCACACACCGTACTGACATTAAAGAGACTTTAAAAGAAGTGCTTAACTTGCCTGAACTTGAAATCATCCTTTGTGGTGACGGAGATGAAATCGCAGCTCCACGTGAACAGTGGAATGATGGTTCCAATACACTGGCGATTGCACCTGGTGTAGTTGTTACATATGACCGTAACTATATCTCAAACGAGTGCTTACGCAAACATGGTGTAAAAGTTATTGAAATCAAAAGCTCTGAATTGTCTCGTGGCCGTGGGGGCCCACGCTGCATGAGCATGCCTCTAGTACGTGAAGACATTTAATAAAAGATTTAGTTGATTAAAAGGTTATCGTTGGAGGGAGTATATAAAATGATTAAAACAAGACCAGACCTTAAAGGTAGAAGTTTCTTGGCTGAGAAAGATTTCACTGAAGAAGAATTCTTACACATGATTGATTTTGCTGCTGAGTTAAAGGAAAAGAAAAAACAAGGCATTCCTCACCGTTATATGGAAGGTAAAAATATTGCCTTATTATTTGAAAAACCATCAACTCGTACACGTTGTGCTTTTACGGTAGCTTGTACTGATTTAGGCGCTCATCCTGAGTATCTTGGAAAAGATGATATCCAACTTGGAAAAAAAGAATCTATTGAAGATACTGCTAAAGTTTTAGGCCGTATGTTTGATGGTATCGAATTCCGTGGCTTTGAACATGCAAAAGTGGAATCTTTGGCTGAGCACTCCGGAGTTCCTGTATGGAATGGTCTTACAGATTTATGGCATCCAACTCAAACTTTAGCGGACTTCTTAACAGTGAAAGAAAATGTAGGCCACTTAAAAGGCGTTAAATTCGTATACGTTGGGGATGGCCGTAACAACGTAGCAAACAGCTTACTTGTCGGCGGTGCAAAAGTTGGTATGGATGTACGTATCTGTTCACCGGAATCTTTATTCCCAGAAGCATCTATTGTTGAACTTGCTAAGGAATTAGCAAAAGAGTCCCAAGGCCGTGTAACAATCACATCTAATGTTGAAGAGGCAGTATCCGGCGCTGATGTTATCTACACAGATGTTTGGGTATCAATGGGAGAAGAAGACAAGTTCGCAGAACGTATCGCTTTATTAGCTCCATATCAAGTGAATATGGATATGATCAAAATGACTGGAAATGACAACGTGATCTTCTTACACTGCTTACCGGCATTCCATGACTTAGAAACTTCTTATGGTCGTGCGATTCATGAAGAGCACGGATTAGCTGAAATGGAAGTTACAGATGAAGTCTTCCGCAGCAAGCATTCCAAAGTATTTGATCAAGCTGAAAACAGAATGCATACAATCAAATCTGTAATGGCATTGACATTAGGAAATATTGAATAAGTAGATGAGCAGGGAATTGGTTCTACACAATTCCCTGCTACCATTATCAAATTAACGAGGTGAAGAAAAAATGGCAGAAGATAAAAAGATTGGCTTATTTGCCTTAATTGCCATTGTTATAGGTTCTATGATTGGAGGAGGAGCATTTAACCTTGCTTCAGATATGGCTGGTGCAGCTTCTCCCGGTGCAATTATTTTAGGATGGACAATTACTGGTATAGGGATGGTCGCGCTAGCGTTATCTTTCCAAAACTTGAATGATAAAAGACCGGATCTTGATGGTGGAGTTTACAGCTATGCTTCAGCTGGATTTGGTAAATTTATGGGATTCAACAGTGCTTGGGGTTACTGGCTGTCTGCATGGTTAGGTAACGTAGCATACGCTACACTTTTGTTCTCTTCCATTGGTTACTTTATCCCTATGTTTGAAGGTGGACAAAACATAGCTGCAATCATTGGTGCCAGCGTATTGCTATGGGCTGTGCATGCTTTAGTTTTACGAGGAGTTCACTCAGCAACACTTGTAAATACAATAACAACAATTGCAAAATTAGTTCCTATTTTCCTATTTATCATTATTGGTATTTTTGCTTTTAATGCGGATATTTTCTTAGACGACTTCTGGGGAACTGGTGCTGGCTTCAAATTTAGTGATGTTATGTCCCAAACAAAGAGCACTATGCTTGTAACACTTTGGGTGTTCATTGGGGTTGAAGGAGCGGTTGTTTTATCCAGCCGTGCGAAAGACAAAAAGGATGTTGGTAAAGCGACTGTCATTGGTTTGATTAGTACGTTAATCATTTACGTATTAATTAATATTATGTCTATCGGTGCAATGAATCGTGCAGAAGTAGCCGGTTTGGCTAATCCGTCTATGGCATATGTGTTTGAAGAAATGGTAGGTCCATGGGGAGCAACATTCATCAATCTTGGATTAATAGTCTCTGTCCTAGGTGCTTGGTTGGGCTGGACATTGCTGGCATCCGAGATTCCTTACTTAGCAGGTAAGGATAAATTATTCCCTAAATGGTTTGCAAAAGTTAATAAAAATGGGGCTCCGTCTAATTCTTTATGGATTACAAATGGTCTGATTCAAGTGTTCCTATTGACATTCCTTGTATCTGAGCAAGCTTATAACTTTGCATTTTCATTGGCATCTTCAGCTATTTTAATTCCGTATGCATTTACAGCATTCTATCAATTGAAATATTCCTTACAAGATACTGCCGCAGATCGCGTGAAAAACATTATTGTTGGTATTGTGGCAAGTGTATATGGTGTTTGGATGGTTTATGCAGCCGGTATTGGATACTTACTATTAACTATGCTTTTATATGCACCAGGTATCCTGATTTACAGAGCTGTACAGAAAGAAGCGAATATTAAACAAGTATTTACGAAAACAGAATTGGCTATTGCAGCAGCGTTTGTTGTATTTGCCGGTATGGCGATTGTTGGATTGATCAATGGAACTATTTCCATTTAATGAGTTCTAAATACAGACTGATTTTTGGAGGTATTGAATCAACTATGGAAAGAAAAAAAGTAGTGATAGCTTTAGGCGGTAATGCCATTCAATCCGGAGATGCCAGTGCAAAGGCTCAACAGCTGGCACTAGAAAAGACAGCTGAACAGCTTGCAACGCTTGTTGAAAATGGAATGGATATTATCATTTCGCATGGTAATGGTCCACAAGTAGGAAATATCCTTCTTCAGCAAAAAGCGGCTGATTCAGAGAAAAATCCAGCAATGCCACTTGATACTTGCGGAGCGATGTCACAAGGTATGATTGGATACTGGTTGGAAAATGCCATGGACAAAGCCCTAAGCAAAAGAGGAATTCATAAAGATGTAGTGGGCATTGTAACAAGGGTCGTAGTTGATGAAAACGATGGCGCCTTCAAGAATCCTACAAAACCGATTGGTCCTTTTTATACAGAAGAGGAAGCGATGAAATTGATCCAGGAGACTGGTGCTTCCTTTAAGGAAGATGCAGGCAGAGGTTGGAGAAGAGTCGTTCCTTCACCGAAACCGGTCAGCATCCTGGAGCATAAGAGCATTAATAGTCTTGTGGAAAGTGGAAAAATTGTTATTTCTACAGGAGGCGGCGGTATCCCAGTTATGCAATCTGACGACGAGTTGATTGGTGTTGAGGCAGTAATCGACAAGGATTTTGCTTCTGAGAAGTTAGCAGAATTAGTGGATGCAGACTCATTAATTATTTTGACTGCTGTAGACAATATCTACATAAACTACAATCAGCCTAATCAGCAAAAACTGGAATCTATTTCAACCAATGAAATAAAGGCATTGGCTGAAGAAGGTCACTTTGCACCGGGCAGTATGCTTCCTAAAGTAGAAGCTGCTATTCAATTTGCAGAATCAAGACCTGGCCGTACTACTATTATTACATCTCTCGAAAAAGCATTAGATGCATTGAAAGGAAATGCGGGAACGATTATATCTATGCAGGAAGAGACAGTAATGGCATAATGATGAAACACATACCCCAAATCATTAGATTTGGGGTATTTTATGTGCGTTTAATAGGAGCGAAAAAGTACGCCTTGTACATAGTATAAAACAGGTGCAGACTATTTTTTAAACTGGTTATTTTGGCTGTTTACCTTATTATAATGTTTTTCATGGTGCGGACCAGCATTGCCTTTTACACTTGCCGCACTGACTCCTTCTTTGCTTGGATTCTTTTTAAGCTTCGCCATTAAATTCACCTCCAGTAGTAGTTTGACCAAATAAAAACTTTCTAACAAATTACCATTTTTATGGCTTTTTTAATTGCGGAATTTTCGAAAATCTTTTATAGTTAAAGATGTAGGATTTTTATTCCATATTTTTTTGTCATAAAAATGAATGAGTATTCATTCAAATTAAAGGGGGATTAATGTTGAACCTTAAAATTAAAAAAGTAGCTGTACTTGGATCAGGTGTCATGGGTTCAGGGATTGCAGCACATTTAGCCAACATTGGAATTCCGGTTAAGCTATTGGATATTGTTCCAAGAGAACTTACCGCGGATGAGGGAAAAAAGGGGCTAACTCTTGAAGACAAGCAAGTCCGTAATCGATTGGCTCAAATGTCCATTCAAAAACTACTTAAACAAAAACCTGCACCGTTAACCTCCAAGAAAAATTTATCTTTAATTGAGCCAGGAAACTTTGAAGACGACTTGTCAAAAATTAATGATTGCGACTGGATTATTGAGGTCGTTGTTGAAAGACTTGATATTAAACAAAGTGTGTTTTCACAAATTGACGAATATAGAAAGCCGGGCAGTATTATTAGTTCAAATACATCCGGAATTTCCATTGAGGCAATGGCGGAAGGGCGTTCAGAAGATTTCCGCAAACATTTCCTTGGCACTCATTTCTTTAATCCACCTAGATATTTAAAGCTTTTGGAAATTATCCCGACAGAAGCAACATCGCCTGAAATAGTTAAAGCGATGAAACAATTTGGAGAAGATGTTTTAGGAAAAGGGGTTGTAATTGCTAAAGATACCCCGAATTTTATCGGTAATCGCATTGGGACTTACGGTTTATTGGTAACTGTTCGTGAAATGATGGAGCGCGGCTACAGTGTCGGGGAAGTAGATTCTGTAACTGGTCCTTTAATTGGCCGTCCAAAGAGTGCAACCTTCCGTACGCTGGATGTAGTGGGACTGGATACATTCGCGCATGTAGCTAAAAATGTTTATGACAATGTAGATAATGAGGAAGAAAAATCTGTATTTGAAGTACCTGAATTTATGAAAAAGATGCTTGATAACGGCTGGTTGGGAAGTAAGTCAGGGCAGGGATTCTTCCTGAAAAAAGGGAAAGAAATACTGGAGCTTGACCCATCCACTTTGGAATATGTAGAGCGTAAAAAGCTAAAAGCACCTTCGCTTGATATGGTAAAGCAGGAGAAAGGCGCCGCGAGAAAATTGAAAGCGCTTATTTATGCGAAAGATCGTGTCGGTGAATTGCTATGGAATGTAATCAGCCCT
The DNA here is from genome assembly GCF_008087365.1 of Bacillus sp. E214. Lineage (NCBI taxonomy): Bacteria > Bacillati > Bacillota > Bacilli > Caryophanales > Bacillaceae > Bacillus > Bacillus sp. E214. The sequence goes on from NZ_VENN01000002.1 coordinate 544,602, forward strand.
ACTTTACTCTATTCAGCAGAACTACTTGGCGACATTGCCGATGATATTGTTGCAATCGATCAGGCCATGAAATGGGGATTCGGTTGGCAGCTTGGACCATTTGAAACCTGGGATGCAATTGGCCTAGAGAAATCCGTTGCCAGGATGCAGGAGGAAGGACGCAATATTCCTGAATGGATCACACAAATGATTGAAAACGGTAACACAACCTTCTATAAAGAAGGGGATAACGGAACCCTTTATTATGCAAATGGTGAATATCAAGAGGTTGAAGTAAACGAAAAAATCATAAATCTGAAGTTGATTAAGAAACAAAAAGGGGTCATTAAGAAAAATAGCGGTGCGAGCCTGATTGATATTGGTAATGGTGTGGCTTTGCTAGAATTCCATTCTCCGAATAATGCGATTGGCTTTGATATTATTCAAATGATCAATTATGCAATTGAAGAAGTGGATAAAAACTACAAAGGATTAGTTATCGGAAACCAGGGCAAAAACTTCTGCGTTGGAGCCAACCTGGCCATGATTTTAATGGAAGTACAGGACGACAATATATTTGATGTAGAAATGATTACACATCAATTCCAGCAAGCAATGATGAATATTAAATACAGCAATAAACCGGTTGTCGCTGCGCCATTTAATATGACGCTTGGCGGAGGAGCTGAAATTTGCTTGCCAGCCGCAAAAATCCAGGCATCATCTGAGTCATATATAGGATTGGTTGAGACGGGTGTCGGTTTGTTGCCTGGCGGAGGCGGAAATAAAGAGCTGTATATTAAACATCTGGATAGCTTACCGAATGGTATTGATTTCGATATTACTAAAGTTGCTATTAAAGTGTTTGAAACGATTGCTACTGCCCAAGTATCTACTTCCGCTGATGAAGCAAGAGAGAATAACTTCCTGAATAGTAACGATGGAATCAGCTTTAATCCGGATCATCAGTTATACGATGCGAAACAGGCTGTTATTGCTTTACATGATACTGGTTATAAGCCACCGGTGCGCAAAAAAATTCCGGTATCAGGAGAACCTGGTTATGCGGCTCTGTTACTAGGAGCGCAATCCATGCTGTATTCAGGCTATATTTCAGAGCATGATTTGAAGATTGCCCAAAAAATTGCCTATGTTTTAGCTGGCGGTAAAGTGCCTTATGGAACAGAAGTAGATGAACAGTATTTACTTGATTTAGAAAGAGAAGCATTTATCAGCCTTGTCCAAGAAGGAAAAACACAGCAGCGCATGCAACATATGCTTGTTAAAGGAAAACCATTACGCAATTAATAGATCCGTATTTTGAGTGATTAAGAGGAGGATTGGCATGAGAGAAGCAGTGATTGTAGCCGGAGCCAGAACCCCGGTAGGCAGAGCCAAAAAAGGAACTCTTGCAAATGTTCGACCAGATGATTTAGGTGCATTAGTAGTAAAGGAAACGCTAAAACGAGCAGAAAATTACGATGGACCAATTGATGATATGATCTTTGGATGCGCTATGCCTGAAGCAGAGCAAGGGCTCAATGTGACTCGTAATATCGGTGCCTTGGCAGGTTTACCATACAATGTACCCGCTATAACGATCAATCGTTACTGTTCATCAGGACTGCAATCCATTGCTTATGGAGCAGAGCGAATTATGCTCGGACATTCTGAAACGGTCATTTCCGGTGGGGTTGAATCGATGAGTATGGTTCCGATGATGGGACATGTAGTTCGTCCCAATTCGAAACTGGCAGAAGCAGCTCCTGAATATTATATGGGTATGGGACATACGGCTGAAGAAGTTGCTAAGAAATTTGGGATTACCCGTGAAGACCAGGATGCCTTTGCAGTACGCAGTCACCAAAAAGCAGCACAGGCCATTCGGGATGGAAAATTTGAAGATGAAATCGTTCCTGTTGATGTCACTTTTCGTCAAGTAGGATCAGACAATAAATTAAAAGAGCGCTCCGTTCAATTTACAACAGATGAAGGAGTACGAGAAGGGACAACAACGGAAGTGCTTGCTAGACTGAGGCCTGCATTTTCACTCACAGGAACAGTAACAGCCGGGAATGCTTCACAAACCAGTGATGGAGCAGCAGCGGTATTACTGATGGATCGGGAAAAAGCCGAGGCGGATGGCTTCAAGCCACTTTTAAAATTTCGTTCTTTTGCAGTCGCAGGAGTGCCACCGGAACTTATGGGAATCGGTCCGGTAGAAGCAATTCCTAAAGCTCTTAAACTGGCAGGCTTAAGTTTATCTGATATTGGATTGTTCGAATTAAATGAAGCGTTTGCTTCCCAATCCATTCAGGTAATTCGTCAACTTGGATTGGATGAGGAGAGGGTGAATGTAAATGGCGGTGCCATTGCATTAGGACATCCACTTGGGTGTACTGGAGCTAAATTAACCTTGAGTCTCCTTCACGAGATGAAACGACGAAATGAGCAATTTGGAGTCGTAACGATGTGTATTGGCGGAGGAATGGGCGCGGCTGGAGTATTTGAATTATTAGCATAAAAAGTTATAAGCGATGAGATGATTGGCAACGAGAGCCCAGTCATCTCTAAATAAGGGGGAAGAAAAATGGCTAATCAAACAGAAGAAGTGTTAAAAGGCGGAGCGTTTTTAATTGAGGATATTGAAGCAGAGAATATGTTTACACCTGAGGACTATACAGATGAGCATAAAATGATTGCAAAAACGACTGAGGATTATTTAGTAAATGAAGTATTGCCTCAGGTGGAATATTTAGAGGATCATGAGTTTGACCGTTCTGTAAAACTATTGAAACAAGCTGGAGAACTGGGTCTATTGGGCGCAGATGTACCGGAGGAATACGGTGGATTAGGCTTGGATAAAGTTAGTTCCGCCCTTATATCAGAAAGACTATCCCGTGCAGGAGGCTTCTCTATTTCTCATGGAGCACATGTTGGTATTGGTTCCTTGCCAATCGTTTTGTTTGGTAACGAAGAACAAAAACAAAAGTACCTTCCATTATTGGCTACCGGGGAAAAGCTAGCAGCCTATGCCTTAACAGAACCAAGCTCAGGCTCTGATGCACTTGGCGCAAAGACAACAGCAAAATTGAATGAAGCAGGAACTCACTATGTCTTAAATGGTGAAAAACAATGGATTACAAATGCAGGCTTTGCTGATGTATTTGTCGTATATGCAAAAATCGACGGTGACAAATTCTCTGCATTTATCGTAGAAAGAGAGTATCCAGGTGTGTCTACTGGACCGGAAGAAAAGAAAATGGGGATTAAGAGCTCTTCAACTAGAACATTAATTCTTGAGGATGCAGAAGTACCTGTTGAGAACCTATTGGGAGAAGCAGGAAGAGGTCATGTAATTGCCTTTAACATTTTGAATATCGGTCGTTATAAATTGGGAGTAGGAGCTGTTGGTGCTTCCAAACGAGGATTTGAATTAGCTGCTACGTATGCTAATCAACGCCAACAGTTTAAAACACCAATCTCTTCATTTAATTTAACAAAAGAAAAGCTCTCTACAATGGCTTCCAAAATATACGCAGCTGAAAGTTCCGTCTATAGGACAGTTGGTTTATTCGAGGAAAGAATGAGCCGCCTAAGTGATGAAGAAGTAAAAGATGGGAAAGAAGTAGCAAAATCAATTGCTGAATATGCAATCGAATGCTCCTTAAATAAGTTCTTTGCTTCCGAGGTTTTAGATTATGTTGTGGATGAAGCGGTTCAGCTTCATGGAGGCTATGGATTTATGGCTGAGTATGAAATTGAAAGAATGTACCGTGATTCTCGTATTAACCGTATATTTGAAGGAACAAACGAAATTAACCGTCTGCTTGTACCAGGTACATTCCTGAAAAAAGCTATAAAAGGTGAATTGCCGTTATTACAAAAAGCACAGGAGCTGTCTGAAGGACTCATGATGCTTATGCCTGAAGAGCCAGGTACAGAGCCGCTTGATCAAGAAAAACATCTTGTGAAAAATGCTAAGAAGATTGGTATTATGATTGCAGGATTGGCTGCGCAAAAATATGGTACTGAGCTGGAAAAAGAACAAGAAATTCTTGTTAATATTGCGGATATTGCTTCTTTCGTTTATGCGATGGAATCAGTTGTTCTTCGTACAGAAAAAGCAATCAAAAAAGATGGCTTAGAAAAGAACAAACAAAAACTTCTTTATACTCAAATCTTCTGCCAGGAAGCATTTGGCGAAATCGAGAAGCATGCTAAAGAAACATTAGTGGCAACAGAAACTGGTGATACATTACGTATGATGACATCAGCTTTACGTAAATTCACACGTTTCACACCAATCAATGTAATCGCACTTAAACGTGAAGCTTCAGAAAAGTTAGTTGATGCTGAGCGTTACACTGTTTAATCCTTTATACTATGGAGGCCTGGTGAAAACCAGGCTTTTTCTTTTCCCGCTATGTTAGACCTGTTACCTTTTCTAGAGCAGAAGTATATCCGTTTAAGATAGATGAAAAAATGTGGTATGCTTCAATTGAGGTGATAAAACGATGATTACATTATACTGGTATCCTAAATGCGGGACATGCAGAAAAGCAAAGAAATGGTTTGATGAAAAGGGAATATCCTATCAAGAAGTTGATATAGCGCAAAATCCTCCATCGAAAGAAGAGCTAGAAATAATTTATCAAAAAAGTGAATTGTCTCTTCAGAAATTTTTTAACACAAGTGGGATGAAATACAGAGAACTTGGGTTAAAAGATAAAGTGAAGGATATGTCTGAAGATGAAATTCTTACCTTGCTTGCATCAGACGGGATGCTAATCAAGCGCCCAATCGCATTTGATGGAGAAAAAGTAACAGTAGGATTCAAAGAGGTAAATTACCAGAAAATCTGGGCATGAAACAATTGTCAAATAACCAGTTTGATGTCATGATAAATAGGAACCATACATACATTTTGGGGGGATTAAATCATGAGCATTCCAGCGGGATTACGTTATACAGCTGAGCATGAATGGGTTAAACAAGAGGATGGTAAGATTCGAATTGGAATAACTGATTTTGCTCAAAAAGAATTGGGAGACATCGTATTTGTGGAACTACCGGAAATAGGTGATCAATTGACCCGTAATGAACCGTTTGGCAGTGTAGAATCAGTTAAGACAGTATCTGAATTGTATGCGCCAATCAGTGGGACAGTTGTTGAAGTAAATGAAGAATTAGCGGATAGTCCAGAATATGTTAATGAATCTCCATATGAAAAAGCATGGATGGTAGTTGTTGAACCATCCGAAATCAGCGAATATGATGAATTAATGGATGCTGGCCAATACGAAACAGCGACTAAAGAAGAGTAGTCAATAGAGGGGAGAAGTTTGGGGTCATTCGTCAGCTTCTTTCCTTTTTATTATGTTTTTAGATCAATTGTTACTTTCCACTATGTTAGGGTAAGATACATATAATGAAAAAGACGAAGGCAATTGTCCAATCACATAGAACGTACTCTCCTAATAAAAGGTGATCAATCATGCAGGATGCTCAAAGTGAGAAAGTAATTATTGTGGAAGGTTCTACCGACCGCCAAAAAATACAATCTGTACTTAACGAATCTGTCGATATAAGATGTACAAATGGAACCATCAGTCTATCGAAAATGGATGAATTAGTAGACGAACTTGAACAGAGAGACGTGTATATTTTGGCTGATGCAGATGAATCCGGAGAAAAGCTGAGAAAACAGTTAAGACGAGAAATGCCAAATGCATCTCACATATATATTGATCGTACATACCGTGAAGTTGCTAATGCGCCAAGATATCATTTAGCAACGGTTCTTTTGGCAGCCAATATAGATGTAAAAGCCGAATTTTTAAAACAAATGAAGGATGTAATGAAAAATGAACAATCAAACCACGATAAATAAAGCGATCTATACTTTTACTCCTCTTTGCGGAACATGTCAATTAGCAGGTAAAATGCTTGATATTGCAAAGGAAGTCCTCCCAAATGCCTCTTTGGAAAAAGTCAATCTTAACTATGCTAAGGAACTTGCAGAAGAATATCAAATTCAAAGTGTACCATGCCTCATTTTAATCAAGGATAACCAGCTAATCGAGAAAATCTATGCCTTCCACTCAGTTCCCTATCTTGTTGATCAATTAAAGAGAATTACAGAATAAGAGCAGTTATTTCTCAGGAAATATGTCGATGAATATTTAACTAGAATCTTTTAAAGGTGCTGTTTCTATTTTACGCTGTCTATGTCAGAAGTTTTAATTGATTTGTAGAATTCTCTATAATAGCCTGTAATCTCAACCGATTAGACGATTGTTAAGTGGCTAACTGGAGGCATTTATTATAGTAAAAGAAGCTCCTCGTTATTTAATTCAAAAATTCTGAATAATCAATTGACTCATATTTTTCCATATGCTATAGTTTTAACAACTTAATACTTTGTTCTTATCAAGAGAGGTGGAGGGACTGGCCCGTTGAAGCCCGGCAACCGGTATTTTTATAATACACGGTGCCAATTCCTGCGGATACAAATAAATCCGGGAGATAAGGAGAGATGGAAAATGCCTGCCTCTTCTTATGTGAAGAGGTTTTTTCATTTACTCACTTCTCTACTTAAAATGAAATGGAGAGATGTAGAATGGCAAATGAAGAAAAGAAGTATCGGTTTGAAACAGTAGGTATACACGGAGGATTGCAGCAGGATTCGGTAACTGGAGCGAGAAGCGTGCCGATTTACCAGACGAATGCTTATTTATTTAAAGACACAGATCATGCTGCGGATTTATTTGGATTAGCTGAGACTGGCTATATTTATACTAGAATCCATAATCCAACTTCAAGTGTATTCGAAGAACGTATAGCAGAATTAGAAGGTGGCATTGGAGCTTTAGCGGTATCAAGTGGTGCTGCAGCTATAACACTCTCAATCCTAAATATTGCGGGAGCAGGTGATGAAATTATCTCTGCGTCCACTCTATACGGCGGAACCTACAATTTATTTGCCAATACTCTCCCTAAGTATGGTATTAACGTAAGGTTCGTGGATCCAAGTGACACTGAAAATTTTAGAGAAGCGATTACATCAAAGACCAAAGCTATTTTTGGAGAAACGATTGGAAATCCAAGCCTGCAGGTTCTTGATATTGAACGGGTGGCGGAAATTGCTCATGAAGCTGGAATTCCGTTAATCATTGATAATACATTTGCAACTCCTTATTTATCCCGTCCGATTGAGTTTGGAGCGGATATCGTCGTACACTCAGCTACGAAATGGCTGCTTGGAAATGGAACCACATTAGGCGGGGTCATAGTCGATGGAGGGAAGTTTGACTGGAATTCATCTAAATTTCCGGGCTTTACTGAACCCGATCCAAGCTATCATGATCTGATTTACAGTGAAGCAATTGGTGCAGCAGCATTTATTGTGAAGGCCAGAGTTCAGCTGTTGAGAGATTTAGGTCCTTCCTTAAGCCCGTACAATGCCTTTCAATTTATTCTCGGATTGGAAACTCTGCATGTGAGGATGAAGGAGCATGTAGCCAATACGAGATTAATAGTTGACTATTTAAAACAGCATCCGGCTGTATCGTGGGTCTTGTATCCAGGAGATTCAGATCACCCTGATTACGAAAAAACGAAGAAATATTTACCCAAAGGTGCTGGAGCAGTCGTTGTTTTTGGAATAAAGGGTGGACGTGAGGCAGGTAAAAAACTGATTGATTCCGTTGAACTGTGGTCCCATGTGGCCAATGTGGGAGATGCAAAGAGCCTAATTATCCATCCGGCAAGCACGACTCATCAGCAACTAAGTGAAGAGGGATTAAAAGCATCAGGTGTACAGGAGGATTTAATCAGACTGTCTGTTGGAATTGAACATGCAGAAGATCTAATTGAAGAATTGGAGCTTGCGATTGAAAAAGCAACAGGTATAGCTTCCACTGAGGTGGTTGTGAAATAAATATTGAACATGCTATGCAGACTTTGGTGTTGACAGTTCTTTCTTCAACATGATAGGATAGCAGACAGTTAGATTTAATTGAATAGTTTAAGTACTCTTATCAAGAGAGGCCGAGGGAAGTGCCCTTTGACGCCCGGCAACCGGCAATCATTTATGATTGAAAAGGTGCCAATTCACACAGGATAATAAATCCTGGGAGATGAGAGAAAGGAACATGTTATAAATAAATCATGCCTTTCTGCCTCCGCAGAAAGGCATTTTTGTTTAACTGAAGTTATTCTTTAATTATAGGTTGATAGAAAGAGCAGGTGAACTTTTCATGATTACATTACGTGATGTATCGAAGACCTTCTCAGGAACATTTAAACGTTCATCAGCTGTCAAAGCAGTGGATCAAGTCTCATTATCTATTGAAAAAGGCGAGATCTTTGGAATTATTGGGTACAGCGGTGCGGGAAAAAGTACCCTCATTAGAATGCTGAACGGTTTAGAGAAGCCAACAGAAGGCAGTGTCTTGGTGGCAGGCAAAGATATGGCTGCTATAAAAGGCGCTGAATTAAGAAAAGCCAGAATGGAAATAAGTATGATTTTTCAACACTTTAATCTCCTCTGGTCAAGGACAGTCAGCGAAAATATAGAGTTTCCTTTAGAAATTGCGGGCGTACCAAGCAAGGTACGTAAAGAAAGAGTGAAGGAACTTGTAAGTCTGGTAGGATTAGATGGCCGTGAAAATGCTTATCCATCTCAGTTGAGCGGCGGTCAGAAGCAGCGGGTCGGTATAGCGCGCGCATTAGCGAACAATCCACAGGTTCTTCTTTGTGACGAGGCGACATCAGCACTTGATCCTCAGACTACAGACGATATTTTGGATTTGCTCGTTGATATAAATAAAAGACTTGGCTTGACAATCGTATTAATTACACATGAAATGCATGTTATTCGTAAAATCTGTCATCGCGTTGCTGTGATGGAGATGGGGAAAGTGGTCGAGAGCGGAAAAGTACTTGATGTATTTAAAAAACCAAATGCTCCGATTACTAAACGATTTGTACAGCAAGTGACTGAGCCAGAAGAAACGAAAGAGACGATTGAGCATTTGCTTGCTGAATATCCGACGGGGAAAGTTGTACAATTATCCTTTATTGGCGAATCAGCTGAAACCCCTGTTTTATCAGAGGTTATCCGCTCTTACAAAATCAATGTAAACATATTACAGGGTAAAATTTCGCAGACTCAGCACGGGTCCTATGGAACGTTATTTATTCATGTAGACGGTGATGCTGCTGAAGTGGCGAAAGCGATTGACTATCTCCACAATCAGGAAATTGGTGTGGAGGTGATTTCAGAATGATGGAAACATTATTACCAAATGTAGTTTGGGAACGAATTTATGAAAAGACATGGGAAACCTTGTATATGACAGGTGTCTCATTAATCGCAACTTTTTTCCTTGGAATTATATTGGGTCTGCTATTATTCTTGACCTCAAAGGGGAATATGTGGGAAAACAAAGTGATTTACGGAATTGTAGGTGCTTTCGTTAACATATTCCGTTCCATTCCATTCATTATTCTAATCGTGTTGTTAATTCCTTTCACAAAGGCATTAGTAGGAAGTATTATCGGTGTCAATGCGGCTTTGCCAGCTTTAATTATAGGTGCTGCTCCATTCTATGCGCGAATGGTTGAGATTGGATTGCGTGAAATTGATAAAGGTGTAATCGAAGCAGCAAGATCGATGGGGGCCACTTCCTTTACAATCATATGGAAGGTGCTAATTCCTGAATCTCTGCCTGCACTTGTTTCTGGTATCACAGTTACGGCAATTGCGCTTGTAGGTTATACAGCGATGGCAGGTATGATTGGTGCGGGCGGACTTGGAAACCTTGCCTATTTGGAAGGGTTTAGCCGCGGACAGACAGATGTCACGATTGTTGCTACTATTTTAGTATTGATTATTGTGTTTATTCTCCAATTTATTGGAGATTTTATAACAAGAAAATTAGATAAGCGCTAGGGAGGAAACCAAAGTGAAAAAGTTATCGTTCATACTTGTTTTAGGATTAACCCTATTATTGGCAGCCTGCGGTGGATCAGGAGATGAATCCAATTCCGGGGACAAAGAACTAAAAACGATTAAAATTGGCGCATCAAATGTTCCACATGCAGAAATATTGGAAGAAGCAGCAACTCTTCTTGAAGAAAAAGGTATTAAACTTGAAGTTGAAGTATTTACAGACTATGTAATGCCGAATAAAGCATTGGAAGATGGCTCAATTGACGCTAACTATTTCCAACACATCCCTTATTTTGAGAGTCAAGTGAAGGATAATGGGTATGATTTCGCCAATGCAGGCGGAATCCATATTGAACCGATTGGTGTTTATTCTAAAAAATACGACAGCCTGGATGACCTACCAAAAGGCGCAAGCATCATTATGAGCAGCTCAGTAGCTGATCATGGACGTATGTTATCTATGCTGGAAACAGAAGGCTTAATAAAGCTAAAAGAAGGCATTGATAAAACTAAAGCAACTGTGGATGATATTGCGGAAAATCCGAAGAATTTAAAGTTTAAAACGGATATTGAAGCACCTATGCTTACGCAGGTTTACAATAATGATGAAGGCGATGCAGTACTGATTAATTCCAACTATGCCATTGAAGCGGATCTTGTACCAGCTGAGGATGCGATTGCATTGGAAAGTGCTGATAATAATCCATACGTAAACATTATTGCTGTTAGATCTGAGGATAAGAATAAGGAAGAAATTAAAACATTGGTTGAAGTTCTTCATTCTAAAGATATCCAGGATTTCATTAATGAAAACTACAAAGGGTCCGTTATCCCATCAAATAAATAATAGACAAAAAAGGTGCAGCTATTCATTTAGCTGCACCTTTTTTGTCATATAATAGGTGTATTATAAGATGCTTTTCCAATGAATTATTTTCTTCTCTGGTATTATTTTTCAGGATAATCAAGGATTTCCTAGAAGAAATACGCAATATCACTTTTAAGATGTGCTCAGTGTGGTATATAGACTTTGAGGGTTCTTCTGCAAAGTGATACCCTTATTATAATAAATGGAAAGGAATGATTCATTATCTTTGACAATCAGTTACAGCTTAGAGTAACAGATGAAATGGAAAAAGCGATGAGGCAGGCACATGGAGTTGGCTATGAAGTTTACAGTCAGAATCTTGAAGTGCGTATGAAAGTAGAAGAGAAGCGTGAACGTAGTTATATGAAGAGTAATCAAATCTTAAATGATGTGAATAGAAGAGTACATGGGTAAATGAATCAAGTGATAAAGTGAATAATTCTAAAAGTGATAATCATAAAAACAGGTAGCGGAAGAAAAATCAATTTCTCCTTCTACCTGTTTTTATGTTTTCAATTAGTGCAAAAATGTTACTGCCGTCTTTAAAATCAGGGTGGTTGGTAAAGATCATGCTGGTTCTTTTCTTTCGTGAAAATTAACATTATAATGTCAGTAAAGCTAAGTATTATGTTAAAATATTATGTCCATTTTATGTAATTTTCTCGTTTCAAAAAGTTGAATCTAGATTTGATTTGTTATAAGATTGTAATGAGAATAAATTGAGAATAGAAATAATCTAAAACTTTAGATGACTATATATTGGAGGTATAAGAATGGCTGGTTCAGTTCTTACAATTAAAGATTTACATGTTTCAATAGAAGGTAAAGAGATTCTTAAAGGGGTAAACCTTGAAGTTAAAGGTGGAGAAATCCATGCAATTATGGGGCCAAATGGTACAGGAAAATCTACATTGTCATCTGCTATCATGGGTCACCCAAAATATGAAGTAACAAGTGGTTCCATCACAATGGACGGTGAAGATGTTCTTGAAATGGAAGTTGACGAACGTGCTCGTGCCGGTCTATTTTTAGCAATGCAATACCCAAGTGAAATTACTGGGGTTACTAATGCCGACTTCATGCGTTCTGCTATTAACAGTAAACGTGAAGAAGGAGACGAAATTTCCTTAATGAAATTCATTAAAGAAATGGATAAAAAAATGGATCTATTAGAAATGGATCAAGATATGGCTCAACGTTATTTAAATGAAGGCTTTTCCGGCGGTGAAAAGAAACGTAATGAAATTCTTCAATTATTAATGCTGCAACCAGCCATTGCGATTCTTGATGAAATCGACTCCGGTTTAGATATTGATGCGCTGAAAGTTGTTTCCAAAGGAATCAACCAAATGAGAAACGAAGATTTTGGCTGCCTAATGATTACTCACTATCAACGCTTATTGAACTACATTACTCCAGATTATGTTCACGTAATGATGCAAGGTAAAATCGTGAAATCCGGTGGAGCAGAACTAGCGCAACGCTTAGAAGCAGAAGGATATGACTGGATTAAAAAAGAATTAGGTATTGAAGACGAAACAGTAGGAATTGAAGCATAAGCAATAGGAGGATCGTTATGACAATCGAAACTACATTACTCGAAAAAGATGTTGTATCATCTTTTTCAAAAGCACATAGTGAGCCTGCCTGGCTTGAAAGCTTCCGTTTAGACGCCCTTTCTGCCTCAGCTGAGCTACCTATGCCGAGACCTGATAAAACGAAGATTGATAAATGGCAATTAGAGGATATGAAAGTGAACTCCGTTACAAGCGAGACATTTACATCTATTGATGAACTTGCTGAAGACGTGAAAAAGCTGATCAATCCTGATGAGAACAGAAGTTTGTATGTACAACGAAACAATACAGCTGCTTATTTGACAGTATCTCAGGAACTTAAAGATAAAGGTGTTATTTTTACAGATATCAGGACTGCTGCTAAAGAACATCCTGAACTTTTGCAAAAATACTTCATGACTACAAGTGTTCCTGTAAAAACGAATAAGCTTACAGCTTTACATGCAGCACTCTTTAATGGTGGAGCTTTTCTTTATATCCCACGCAACGTGGTTATTGAAGAACCCATCCAGGCTATCTTCATGATTGATAATGCGGAGACTGAATTATATAATCACGTACTTGTTGTTGCTGAAGAGAGCAGCTCCGTAACGTACGTTGAAAACTATATTTCATTGGTTGACGGCAAAGAGACTATTGGAAATATCATTTCTGAGGTTATCGTCGGCAACAATGCGGTCGTTAAATATGGTGCAGTTGATACATTATCTAAAGATATGAAAACCTATGTAAACCGTAATGCATATGTAGGAAATGATGGACGAGTGGAATGGGCATTGGGCTTAATGAACGATGGTAATACTATTTCAGAGAATATTACAAACCTACATGGTAATGGTTCATATGGTGATACTAAAACAGTAGTGGTTGGTACTGGTAAACAAACTCAAAACTTTACAACTAAAGTTGTTCATTTTGGTAAAAACTCAAATGGATATATCCTGAAGCACGGTGTTATGAAGGATGAAGCATCCTCCATTTTTAATGGTATCGGTAAGATTGAACATGGTGCCACTAAAGCTGATGCTGTACAGGAATCCAGAGTATTAATGCTTAGTCCGAAAGCACGTGGGGATGCAAACCCTATTCTGTTAATTGATGAAGATGATGTAACAGCTGGACACGCAGCTTCTGTAGGCCGTGTGGATCCAATTCAGCTTTATTATTTAATGAGCAGAGGGATCAGTAAAACAGAAGCAGAACGTTTAATTATCCATGGGTTCCTTGCCCCAGTAGTAAATCAATTACCTGTTGAAGCTGTTAAAAAGCAGTTGACTGAGGTAATTGAAAGGAAAGTTAAATAATGATTCCAACGAATATTAAAGAACTTTTCCCAATTTTAAATGAGAAAGTCAATGGTCATTCATTAGTATATCTGGACAGTGCCGCAACTTCGCAGAAGCCAGCATCCGTTATTCAGACTATTGATGAGTATTACAAGCGGTATAACTCTAATGTACACCGTGGTGTTCACACACTTGGAACGATGGCCACGGATGCTTATGAGGGAGCACGTGAAAAGGTAAGAAAGTTCATTAATGCGAAATCCATCGAAGAAGTTGTCTTTACAAGAGGGACAACGACTTCGATTAATACAATTGCTGCCAGCTACGGGAAAGCTAACCTAAAAGCTGGTGATGAAATTGTTATCAGTATGATGGAACATCATAGTAATATCATTCCATGGCAGCAAGTAGCTAAAGCAACCGGTGCGACATTGAAATATATCCCGCTTGAAGAAGACGGTACTATTTCACTTGAAACAGTCAAAGAAGTGATTACTTCAAACACGAAAATCGTTTCAGTTATGCATGTATCGAATGTGCTTGGTGTCATCAATCCGGTTAAAGAAATTGCGAAAATTGCCCATGAAAATGGAGCAGTAATGGTTGTAGATGGTGCGCAAAGCACTCCGCATTTGAAAGTGGATGTTCAGGATCTTGACTGTGATTTCTTTGCCTTTTCTGCACATAAAATGTGTGGACCAACTGGCATTGGTGTCATGTACGGGAAAAAGGAATACCTCGAGAATATGGAACCAATCGAATTTGGCGGAGAGATGATTGATTTTGTAGGATTGCAGGATTCTACATGGAAAGAGCTGCCTTGGAAATTTGAAGGCGGTACTCCAATCATTGCAGGTGCCATTGGACTTGGAGCTGCAATTGATTTCTTGAATGAGATTGGTCTTGATAATGTAGAGGCGCATGAGCATAAGCTTGCTGCTTATGCACTTGATAAATTATCAAGTATAGAGGGGCTCCAAATCTATGGACCTAAAAATCCGGAATCAAGAGCTGGTGTAGTAACTTTTAACCTTGAGGATGTTCATCCGCATGATGTCGCTACCGTTCTGGATGCAGATGGAATAGCTATTCGTGCCGGGCATCACTGTGCACAACCGCTTATGAAATGGTTAAAAGCTTCGTCTACGGCGAGAGCAAGTTTTTATGTATATAATACAGAACAAGATATCGACCGTTTAGTCGAAGGACTCGTTAAAACAAAGGAGTATTTCAGTAATGGCTTCTAATAATTTAGATACCCTTTACAGGCAAGTGATCATGGATCACTATAAAAATCCACGGAATAAAGGAAGCCTAGAAGACGGCAGTCTTGTGATAGATATGAATAACCCTACTTGTGGAGATCGTATTCATCTTACACTTAAAGTAGAGGATGGTATTGTGCAAGATGCAAAGTTTGATGGAGAAGGTTGTTCCATCTCTATGTCATCAGCTTCCATGATGACTCAAATCGTAAAAGGCAAAAGTAGTGAGGAAGCCTTAAAGCTTGCTGGTATATTTTCGAACATGATACAGGGCAAGGAATATGACGAAGGCGATCTTGATCTTGGTGATATAGAGGCCCTTCAAGGTGTGAGTAAATTTCCAGCACGTATTAAGTGTGCGACACTTGCTTGGAAAGCTATGGAAAAAGGGCTTAACGAAAACTAAAATGACATGTTTTAGCTGAGAGTGAAAAACAGCTAAAACTAAGTAAGAAGGAGGAAGCGATCGATGGCTAAAAAAATGCCTGATATCGGTGATTATAAATATGGCTTTCATGATAAGGACGTTTCCATCTTTCGTTCTAAACGCGGTTTAACTAAAGAGATTGTTGAAGAAATCTCTCGTATGAAGAACGAACCACAATGGATGCTTGACTTCCGCTTGAAGTCTCTTGAACATTTTTATAAAATGCCAATGCCACAATGGGGAGGCAATCTCTCAGACTTAAACTTTGATGAGATTACGTATTATGTAAAACCATCTGAGAAGTCTGAGAAATCTTGGGATGAAGTTCCTGAGGAAATTAAACGTACATTCGATAAACTTGGTATTCCTGAAGCTGAACAAAAATACCTAGCCGGTGTATCAGCTCAATATGAATCCGAGGTTGTGTACCATAATATGAAGGAAGACCTGGAAGCAATGGGAATCGTATTCAAAGATACAGATTCCGCTTTACGTGAAAATGAAGATCTTTTCCGTGAACACTTTGCTAAAGTAATTCCGCCATCTGATAATAAATTTGCTGCATTGAACTCTGCAGTTTGGTCCGGTGGATCATTTATCTATGTCCCACCAGGTATTAAAGTAGATACACCATTGCAAGCATATTTCCGTATTAACTCTGAAAACATGGGTCAGTTTGAGCGTACTTTAATCATCGTTGATAAAGATGCGTCCGTACATTATGTAGAAGGCTGTACGGCTCCTGTTTATACAACAAATTCACTTCACAGTGCTGTTGTTGAAATCATTGTTAAAGAAAATGCTTATTGCCGTTACACAACAATCCAAAACTGGGCAAACAATGTATATAACCTTGTTACTAAACGTACAGTAGTAGATGCTCACGGTACAATGGAATGGGTAGATGGAAACATCGGCTCCAAGCTTACCATGAAATATCCAGCTTGTATTTTACGCGGTGAGGGTGCCCGTGGTATGACGCTTTCCATTGCTATTGCAGGTAAAGGTCAACACCAGGATGCAGGTGCTAAAATGATTCACTTAGCTCCAAATACATCTTCTACGATTGTATCTAAGTCAATTTCTCAGCATGGCGGTAAAGTGAGCTATCGTGGGGTTGTGCACTTTGGTAAAAGGGCTGATGGAGCACGCTCTAATATCGAGTGTGATACACTCATTATGGATAATCAATCAACTTCTGATACGATTCCATACAATGAAATCCACAATGATAATATCTCACTTGAGCATGAAGCGAAAGTTTCCAAAGTATCTGAAGAGCAGCTCTTCTATTTAATGAGCCGCGGTATCTCAGAACAGGAAGCAACAGAAATGATCGTTATGGGATTCATTGAACCGTTCACAAAAGAACTTCCAATGGAATATGCAGTTGAAATGAACAGATTAATTAAATTTGAGATGGAAGGTTCTATCGGTTAATACTGAGACAACTCTTTCCACTATATTAAGAATCCGAATTTATTTTCGGATTCTTTTTTTATCGTCTCCAAAGTTGAAGGGGAATCACCTATACCCTACCTATGGCGTAGTTATGCCCCACCTATACCGGGGTAAAGGTGCAGGAAAGGTGGAGGAAGCCACCTATGACGCGGCTATGCCCCATCTTTACCGAAGGAAGAATAAGCAATGCAACTTATATTAGCCATGAACCATATAATTTAGACTCCATAGCATCTGCCTCTATTTTATTTAAATAGGTCTAATGGATTTTATTAAACAATAACACTTGGATAATAAAAGAATATTTAGTAGTATTTAGTAATCCTTATATTGTTTTTATAATTAGGGAGGATAGATATGGACTTTATTAACAGGTTACAAAGTTATATCAGCATTGATTGGCCTCAACTCAAAAGTTATGGATTAACAATCCTATACACTTTTATCATCACCTATGCTTTGATTTATCTCGTCAGGTTTATTCTTCACAAGTTCTTTAAGCATACAAATTTTTTGATTGAGAAAAAGGAACAAACAATTGAATCTGTAGTACGCAACACGTCTAATTATTTGGGTTTCTTTATTATTATTCTTGCCATGATTAAACCCTTCGTGGATATCAAAAATATACTGGTTGCCGGCGGAGTGGTAGGAATTGTAGTTGGACTGGGTGCCCAAAAAATTATGACTGATCTTCTGGCAGGGTTTTTTATGATATTCGAAAAACAATTTCAGCGAGGGGATTTTGTCCACGTAAATGGGGAAATAGATGGTGGGACAGTAGAGGATATGGGATTTAGAGTGGTGAAAATCCGATTACTTAACGGAAAACTAATGACAGTTCCAAATGGTGAAATTCGCAAAGTAGAAAACGGAAATGTTGAAAGGAGAAGAATTTTTGAGAGCGTAATTGTTAGTTTCCAAGAGAATCCTGCAAAAATAGAAGAGTTACTTGCTGAGGTATGTGATGAACTCAACCAAAAGCAAATCCATTATCTCAAAACTGATTTAAAAGGAGAATATCTCGAACCCTATCAAGTTCATGGCTTATCTTCATTAGATAGCAGTCCGTATGGCTTACGATTTTCAATCAAAGCTACAGTAAGCGATGAGTACTATATGGAAGCAGCTCAAATGGCTAAGAAAGTTATGGCGCAGAAAATGTATGAAAATCGTATTGGTTTAGCATCGCAACAATTTGCCGTACAAGATAGACAAAAGGATTATATAGAACACTAAGAAATGCCGTTACGTAGTGGTAACGGCATTTCTTAGTGCTGTTTAATTTTCATTAAACCATAAACCATTGATTCCATATCTCTCTTTAAATCTCTATTCTACTTTTTCTCAGCAAGCCATGCAGCAACTTTCTCTGCATCCTCGCCTTTGATTATTCCTGCAGGCATTCCTTTCGCACCGTTATTGATTATATCCAGGATTTCATCCTTACTCATACTATTTCCGATATCCTCAAGCTTTGGTCCGGCATAGCCTTCTAAAGCATTGCCATGGCAGGAAGCACAGTTATTGGCATATATTTTTTCTTCTTCTGTTAGTGGTTTTTGCGATTCTTCTTCATTACCAGAAGAGCATGCAGTTAAAGAAAAAACTAAGCCTGCCAGTAAGAGGGCTTTTTTGTACATAGGAATCATTCTCCCTTCAGTTCTATTTAAGAATTACTTTACTTGAGTTTATTATTTTGTCAATATAAAGACTTCTCTGTCAATCCGATAGAAGTGGATCTATGACAAAGGACTTAAATTCAAAAAATAATGACTACAGTTAGACAAATACATAAAGCAGGCATATAATAAGTATGTGAAGTATTTCACAATCTGTAAGGTGAAGGTGTTCACAAATTGTTTACAGACTGATTTTAAATAATCTGATAAAATTAAATTGTCAGATAGGATGTTCAGTAATTTTTTTCACTAATAGGGACGTATTTTATCCCTGTGGGACTATTTACGACCAATACTAAGTTTTCTATAAGGAGGAAATTGAAATGGCTGTTAAAGAAGAAAAAATAGAAGAAGTCCTTAAGGTATCTGAGATGATTGAAGAGTTAATCGAAAATGGAAAATCGGCCCTGCGTACATTTGAGACATTTGATCAAGAAAAAATCGATGAGATTGTTCATCAAATGGCAATTGCCGGTCTTGATCAACACATGCTTTTAGCTAAAATGGCGGTGGAAGAGACTGGCAGAGGGATTTACGAAGATAAATGTACTAAAAACATGTTTGCAACGGAATATATTTGGCACAGTATTAAATACGATAAAACGGTTGGTGTCATTCGTGAAGATCAACAAACAGGTGTCATGGAGATTGCAGAGCCTGTCGGAATTGTTGCAGGTGTCACACCAGTTACGAATCCTACTTCGACTACTATGTTTAAAGCTTTAATATCTATTAAGACACGTAACCCAATTATATTTGCTTTCCATCCATCAGCACAAGAATGCTCCAAGAAGGCGGCGCAAGTCCTGCATGATGCTGCCGTAGCTGCAGGTGCTCCTAAAGGATGTATTCAATGGATTGAGCACCCATCCATTGAAGCTACAAAGCAATTAATGAATCATAAAGATATCGCATTAGTGCTTGCGACAGGCGGAGCAGGAATGGTTAAATCAGCTTATTCTACAGGTAAGCCGGCACTAGGTGTAGGTCCTGGTAACGTACCTTGTTATATTGAAAAGTCAGCTAAAGTAAAGCGTGCAGTCAATGATGTTATTTTATCGAAGTCTTTTGATAACGGCATGATCTGTGCCTCTGAGCAAGCTATTATTGTAGATGATCAGATCTATGAAGAAGTTAAACAAGAGTTTATAAAAAATAACTGCTATTTTGTAAATGATAAAGAATTAAAGAAACTTGAACGTCTTGTTATTGATGAACAATCATGTGCCGTTAATGCTCATATTGTTGGAAAATCTGCTAATGAGATAGCTGAAATGGCTGGAATTAAAGTACCTGAGCATACCAAAATAATAATTGCCGAAATTGATGGTGCAGGTCCACAATATCCTTTATCTCGTGAAAAATTAAGTCCGGTATTGGCGTGTATCCGTGTTAAATCTACGGAAGAGGGCTTTGGTGCATGTATGGATATGCTGAACTTAGGTGGTCTTGGACACTCGGCCGTTATTCATAGCACCAATGAACAAATCCAACGGGAATACGGAATAAAAATGAAAGCATGTCGTATTATTGTAAATTCCCCATCTGCTCAAGGAGGAATTGGTGACATCTATAATGCCTTCATTCCATCTTTAACACTTGGTTGTGGCTCTTATGGAAATAACTCAGTTTCTGAAAATGTATCAGCTACTCACTTGATTAACGTGAAGATGATGACACAGCGTCGTAATAATATGCAATGGTTTAAATTGCCGCCAAAAATTTATTTTGAGAAGTATTCCACACAGTATCTAGCAAAAATGAGAAGAATCAAACGTGCCTTTATTGTAACGGATCCAGGCATGGTAAGCCTTGGTTATGTTGATATTGTTAAAGAATATTTATGGAAAAATAAAGGGATTGAAGCAATCGAAATGTTTGCGGATGTTGAACCGGATCCATCTGATGAAACAGTATTCAAGGGTGCTAAATTAATGCATAGCTTTGAGCCGGATGTAATTGTCGCTCTGGGCGGTGGTTCTGCGCTGGATGCAGCGAAGGGCATGTGGTTATTCTATGAACAACCGGAAACATCATTCTTTAACATTAAACAAAAATTCATTGATATCAGGAAACGTACGTATAAATATCCTGACTTAGGTGAAAAAGCCCAATTTGTTGCCATCCCGACCACCTCCGGTACTGGTTCTGAAGTAACGCCATTTGCGGTTATTACGGATAAAGAAACGAATGTAAAGTATCCGCTGGCTGACTATGCCTTAACACCGGATGTAGCAATCCTGGATTCCCAGTTTGTCATGACTGTTCCTAAAAATATCACAGCTGATACAGGGATGGACGTTTTAACACATGCCATTGAGGCTTATGTGTCTGTAATGGCAAATGATTATACAGATGGTTTAGCCTTAAAAGCTATTGAACTAGTCTTTAATAATTTAAAAACAGCGTACCATGACGGAGCGAATGAGGAAGCTCGTGAGAAAATGCATAATGCATCCTGTATGGCAGGGATGGCCTTCTCCAATGCCTTCCTGGGTATTAATCACAGCCTAGCACATAAGATTGGAGCTGAATTCCATATCCCGCATGGCCGCTCTAATGCAATTCTTATGCCGCATGTTATTCGTTACAATGCCATTCGTCCAAGAAAACATGCGCTCTTCCCTAAATATGAATACTACTGTGCGGATGAGCGATATGCTCAAATAGCCAGAATACTGGGACTACCTGCAAGCACAACTGAAGAAGGGGTTCAGTCATTAATAGAGGCTGTCACTGAGCTGGGTAAATCATTGGAAATCGATATGAGCATTAAAGGACAAGGAATAACTCAAGAAAGATTTGAGGAAAATGTAAAAATATTAGCAGAGCGTGCATTTGAAGACCAATGTACAACTGCCAATCCAAAATTACCTCTAATCAGTGAACTGGAAGAAATCTTAAGAGAAGCGTACAAAGGAGTTTAATAATCTGGTAAAAAAGACGGCATGAAATGTGCCGTCTTTTTTGTATATAGGATTAAATGTAGTCCTCCATAACAAAGGAGCACCATTCACCAAGGATCTGTATTCATATGCTATTATATGACGTAGGAGGAGATCCTTTATGATTTATATTGGTGTAACTGGTTGGGGTGATCATGATACCCTTTATCCTTCAACTATTAAGCCTAAAGATAAGCTGGCTGAGTACAGCAGCCATTTTCCGGTAGTGGAAGTTGATGCCTCCTTTTACGCGGTACAGCCGATTAGGAACGCTGAGAAATGGGTTAAAGAGACACCTGATTCTTTTAAATTTATAGTTAAAGCCTATCAAGGAATGACGGGCCATCAGCGTGGCGATATCCCTTTTGAATCAAAAAAAGACATGTTCCATGCTTTTAAGGATTCCTTAAAGCCGTACAGTAACGCGAATAAGCTGGCCTTGGTTTTGTTTCAATTTCCCCCATGGTTTGATTGTAAAAAAGAAAACGTCAGTTATTTAAGGTATTGCAAGGAAATGATGGGCGATTGTAAGGTGGTCTTGGAATTCAGAAATCAATCATGGTTTAGTGAGAAATATCGTGAAGCAACCTTGTCTTTTATGAAAGAAGAAGGGTGGATTCATTCAATTGTGGATGAACCGCAAGCAGGCGAGGGTTCAATCCCGACAGTACCAGTTGCAACCGATTCCGAAGTTACACTTGTGCGGATGCATGGAAGAAATGTGTATGGCTGGAATAAACCGAATGATGCAAATTGGCGGGAAGTTCGATATTTATATAAATACAATGAAGAAGAACTGCTTGAATGGAGAATGAGAATCCAGGAGTTAGCAAAGGATACAAGGGATATCATTGTCTTATTTAACAATAATTCCGGTGGAGACGCCGCTGGTAACGCAAAGGAATTTCAACAAATGCTCGGGATAAGCTATCAAGATTTAAATCCGAGACAAATGGATTTGTTTTAACTTGATTCAGCAGAAGTCTCCCCACCTCGATTAGGTCGTGAGATAAATCAGTAGGAGTTCAAACTTCGACTGAATCAAGTTAAAAGCCTCCAGCGGTTGGAAGGAACATCGCAAGGATTTATTAGGCAGATACGCCTGGACGATTTTTCTCTGCAATAACGTCGAGGTGTTATTAATGATATAAACAACCGATGAGCTATAATCAAGCAGCTTTGTCTCTTTATTACTAAATCATTGGAAGGCGGATTATATGAGTTATATTTTATTAATAATTGTGGGGGTAGCTGCCGGCTTTTTCGGTTCCCTTGTTGGATTGGGCGGAGGTATTATCATCGTTCCGATTCTATTATTTTTATCAGGTGGAATCCTCGGTGCCCTCAGCCCCCAAATGGCAGTGGGTACTTCTCTGTTTACCCTGATTTTTACGGGGCTGTCTTCTACTCTTGCTTATTTAAAGCAGAAGACTGTGGACTATAAAAGTGCATATTTATTTTTGATTGGGATTGCGCCAGGCAGTTTGATTGGAGGATGGGCCAATTCCTATTTAAATGTGGATGCCTTTAATATCCTGTTTGGAATCCTTATGGTTTTCATGTCCTTTCTCCTTATGGTCAGAAATAAACTGAAGCCAAAAAAGAAGAATTTCAACGGGATGGTTACACGTACATACATAGATAAGGAAGGGCGTGAGCATCAATATGGTTACAAAAAAAGTAGCGCCATATTGGTCTCTTTTGCGGTCGGCTTTCTCTCTTCGTTATTTGGGATAGGCGGAGGCTCTTTGATGGTACCGGTTATGTTGATTGCGTTCCATTTTCCTCCCCATGTCGCTGTCGGGACATCGATGTTGTTAATATTCTTCTCTTCCATTATTGGATCCATTAGCCACATTTTTCAAGGCCATGTCAATTGGCTTTATGCATTGGCGCTAATACCGGGTGGATATATTGGAGCAAAATTGGGTGCCTTTGTAAATACGAAAATGAAAAGTACAACCTTGGTCATCGCACTCAGAATCATGCTGGTAGTAGTTGGCATAAAATTGATCTGGGAAGGGGTACAAGCGTTAATTTAGAGGTGGGAATATGAAGGAAACAATTCATTTGTTTCATATAAATGATATACATAGTCATTTTGAGCATTGGAATAAAATTGTAACATATATGAATAATCAGCAGGCGGCATATGAGGAAGCCGGAGATATTGTGTTTAAGCTCGATATAGGCGATCATGTTGACCGATTTCATCCTTTTACGGAAGGTACAATGGGAAAAGGAAATATTCAATTATTAAATGAAGCGGGCATAAACGGTGCAACGATTGGCAATAACGAGGGAATTACATTACCCCATGATGAATTGGATCATTTATATGAGGAAGCCGAATTTTCAGTTACCGTTGCCAATCTTTATAAACCTGATGGAAGCAGACCTAGCTGGGCTTTGCCATATTATATTAGGGTAACGCCTAAAGGAAGGCGTATTGCTTTTTTTGGCGTAACAGCTCCATTTACTGAATTGTATCATCTCCTAGGGTGGTCCATCACAGATCCATTTTATGAGGTCGAACGTATTATAAATGAATTAAAGGGAAAAGCAGATATTATAATTTTATTATCTCACTTAGGCTTACCAAGTGATGAAATTATCGCAGCCAAACATCCGGAAATTTCTCTGATTATTGGAGGGCATACTCATCATATTTTGCATAGTGGAAAAAGGATTAACCAAACTCTTTTATGTTGTGCAGGTAAATATGGAATGTACGTCGGTCATGCAGAAGTAACAATAGATGAAGGATTTATTTCTACACGGGCGGGTCTTGTAGATATGCGAGCAGATGGATTAACGGTAGCAGATCAGTTAATGGCAGATAAACTGTACCAAATCGGAAAGACAACTCTCAATGAAACGATACTAACTCTAGAACAGCCGTTAAAAACTGACTGGTTTCATGATTCAGATCTTTCTAAATTACTTTGCCAAGGGTTGAAGGAATGGTGTGAAGTGGATATCGCCTTATTAAATTCAGGTCTACTATTGGATGGTTTGGATGCTAAAGATGTGACTAAATATGATATCCACAAAATTTGTCCTCACCCAATTAATCCATGTATATTAACCATTACAGGAGAAAAATTAATACAAATTTTAAATCTGACTCGTAATCCCGACTGGCCTCATCTGCAAGTAAAGGGTCTTGGCTTTAGGGGGAAAATAATGGGATCATTTGTTTATGACGGTGTTCAATTGATAGATAGGGATAATCAGAGCTGTTGGTTACATAATGGTAAACAAATTAATACACAGGAGCTGTACAGGGTGGCCATTCCTGATATGTTTACGTTTGGCCATCTTTTTCCGGAAGTCAGAGAGGTTGAGAACAAAACCTATTTGATGCCAGAATTTCTTAGAGATATTCTTGCCTGGAAATTAGCGCAGCTTGCATCTTAACGGCATTTTTTAGGGTGAGCAGCCATATACTTTATGAATGGTACTGGAATAAGGGGTGGTGCTCATGATTGAATTTGTGCCCTTTGAAATAGACGGTAAATTATATAAGGGTGTGAGTGTACAGCTTCCAAAGACATCTCTACTGGCAATTGCCGGACAGAAGGGATATATTATGTGCGGAGCACTGGATATTGGATTATTGAATGAAAGGCTCAACGAACGTAGGATTATTGCCGGAAGAGCGGTAGGGGTACGTACCCTAGAGGAATTATTGAATGCTCCGCTCGAATCAGTAACGGAAGAAGCCAAAAGAAGAGGGATTGTTCCAGGAATGCTTGGAAAAGATGCAATTCAATTTATGTAGAGCAACTCCTAAAGGGGTGCTCTTTTTTTATGTTAACGAACTAATGGAATAGTGTGATTAACAAACAATTTTTTATAATATATTCCAAAATTTGAAAATAATTTTAGGTTAATCTGTTATAATATAGGATAAGATGTCAAATTATAGACATTAAATCTTTTCCTAAACAGAGGTATAAAAATGAGAATCGTTCAGACAGCTTATTTAACTTCGGGTGCCGTTTTAGGAAAGCCAATCGTTGATATCAAGGGGCGTACCCTGTTGCATAAAGGTGTGCAAATTACAGATTGGCAGATTAAACGGCTGCAGAAATATAATATTCCTTATGTTTATATTGATGATATAGAAACCAGTCATATAATTCCTGAGGATATCATTTCAGATAAAATCCGAAGAGGAGCTATTGTAACAATTAAAGATACCTTTGATAATATGAAGAATGAAGTCAAGCAATCTAAAAGTATAGTCATAGAAAAGGCTGCATTGACTATGTCAAAGCTGGTTGATCAACTGACAGCCGAATTAAAAGGACATCAGGATTTATTTCATATTATTTCTGATATCTATGCATTTGACAATTATGTTTTTAACCACTCTTTAAATGTGGCACTATATTCACTGGCCATCGGTCTGGAATTAAAGTTAAAGCCAGATGTATTAAAAACATTGGGACTTGGTTCAATCTTGCATGATGTGGGGAAAATGGCCGTTCCGGAGGAAATCCTCTTTAAACCAGGAAAACTTCTGGAAAGTGAGTTCCAAATTATTAAACGGCATTCGGAAGAAGGATTCCATATACTCAGACAGGTCCACAATCTTTCATTGCTCGTGGCTCATTGTGCATATCAGCATCATGAACGGCTTGATGGCAGCGGGTATCCTCGAGGACTAAAAAACAATGAAATTTTATACATGGCTAAAATTATTGCTGTAGCAGATGTTTTTGATGCTGTTACATCTAAACGTGTGTATCGGGAAGCGATGCTGCCAAGTGAAGCTCTGGAACTGTTGTATGCAGGTACAGGTACTAAATTTGATCGGGAGATTGTGGATGCATTCAAGAGGTCGATTGCCATTTATCCAGTCGGCATCACTGTTGAATTAAATGATGGACGAAAAGGAATCGTATCTAGGCAGAATGCAGGCTACAGTGATCGCCCTGTCATAGAAGTGTATGAAAGAAATGGTGAGCAGCTCCCATTTAGATATGAAGTTGATTTGAAAATACAGCTGGATGTAACCATTAAAAAATGTGATACAACCTTCAGCAATCATACAATGAAATTAAGCTAATAAACCTCTTCTTACAAGCATAGGTATACTTGTAAGGAGGGGATTTTTTATGTATAGACGTAAACGGATTAAAAGGAAACGATCTATTATGCGGGGTCCCTTGCCGGTTAAGCATGTCCTTATTATAACATTTTTGTTCTTTATGGGAACGAGCCTAATCAGTCTTTGGATCGTGAATGCGGCTATTGAACCTACATTGATGCGTTATGCAGAATCTGAAACGAAAAAACTTACCAGCTTGGTTATTAATCAAGCAATTAAAGAAACTCTTTCCACACATAATGATATGGACAAAATTATTACAGATATACCCAAGCAGGGAGACGATATAGCTGTGGATGGAATCCAGTTTAACACAGAAATTATTAATAGAATCCGTTCGGAAACCTCTTTGCTTATCCAAAATCAATTAAGTGAAATAGAAAATGGTAATTTATCATCCTTTGACTATCTGAAGGATCGAGTAAGGGTGAAGGAAAATGGTTCAAAGGGAATTATACATGAGGTTCCGCTCGGGAAAGCAACGAATAATGCCTTACTTGGTAATCTTGGTCCAAAAATCCCGGTGGAAATGGAAACAATCAGTGATATACAAAGTGATGTCAAAACGACCCTGGAGCCATACGGAATCAATAACGCCCTGATTAAGGTTTATTTAGAGGTTGAAGTTCATGCCCAGGTTATTATCCCATTTGCTTCAAAGCCGACGAAGATTAAAACCACTATTCCAATGGGAATGAGAGTCGTGTCCGGTCATGTTCCTACTTATTTCAATGGGAGTGGGACAGGGGGATCCCCTGCTATCCAACTACCTGCAAAATAGGGGTCTGTTCAATAGAAAAAGGCTTGAATCTTGTTTTATACAGGACCCAAGCCTTTCTAGTTTACTTTGCCTTCGCGGCTTTTTCAGCGCTTTCCCAAAGCTTTAAATACGGATATGGATTAAAGGACCATTCAGTGCGGCCGTTTTCTTTATACATCCCATAATGAAGATGAGGAGGGAATTTTCCAGATGTACCGGGGGGACCATATCCAGAGCTGCCAACACCTCCAAGGAGAGTGCCTGGTTCAACTAATTGACCAACCTCAATCCCTTTTGCAAATCCATTTAGATGTGCAAAATAATGATAGGTGTTATTGATATCACGAATGCCAATTCTCCACCCGCCAAATTTATTCCACCCCTTTAGCTCTATAATTCCATAACAGGTGGATCTTACGGGTACACCATAGCCTGCAAAAATATCTGTACCTTCATGAGAACGACGGCCACCCCAGCCACGGGCAACTCCCCATGTGCTTGTATATGTATAATGGCTGCCAAGTGGAACAGGAAAAGCTTTTTTCTGCAAATCAATGGTTTGATGTTTTTTAAATAATTGAGCATTGCTCATAATAATACTTACTGCTCGATCTCTTTTATAGTATTCCCATATACCGATACGGAAGTTATCTTTATCTACTCCATAGGATAGTAAATATTGATTTATCGCAGCTAATTGATCATATTCATTAAAGGGATCTGCTTTACCATCTTGATCACCATCAATCCCCATGCCACCAAAAAAAGAAATGGTTAAAGGGTTAGTGTCTTTGGTATTTGGATTTGAGATTCCGGTCCACTTATCTGCTGGAATTAGAATACCAAGTGTATTTGGGTCCGATAGGTCTTTTCGAGCCAATCTGATACTTCGTTCATATTGATCAAAAGCAGCTATATAGTACCAAGGGAGTTGGGTGGAGTCTTCTACACGTTTGTACATTTCCATCCGTTTTTTTAATAGTTGCTGCTCATCTTGACTGGCTGATGCTTGCACAGGTATGCAGGGGGAGATATAAGCTGCCAGAATGAATAGAATCAATATACGATAGAACATTTGGAACACTCCTTTACTGTTCGTTAGTATACCGATAAATGAGGATGATTATTTTAGTAGGAAATTGGAAAGTGATTGTAAAATCTGTAAGGTAGCTCATTATAATAACAGTAGGTAAACATGGATAAAGAAAATGGAGGGCTAGAGAAATCCACATCATAAATAAAAAACTTCATGGTTATATGTGGGGAATGATATAATAAGGAAACAAATTACGGAATAAATGAGTAAGAGGTGAACAAATGATTACCATTAATAACACTCAATATGAGATTGTAGAAGAACATGGAGACGGGTTTAATGAAGAGACCTTTAAAAGCCGTTTTAGTGAGATATTGAACCGTTATGACTATATACTTGGGGACTGGGGATATGGACAACTTCGCCTTAAAGGGTTTTTTGATGACCAGAATCAGAAAGCATCCTACGATAATAAAATAAGTACCATCAAAGAATATCTGTATGAATACTGTAACTTTGGCTGTTCGTACTTTATTTTAAAGAAAACTAAAAAGTGAGTGAAAAGCCCCCAATTCTTCGTAATTGAGGGGCTATTATTTTAACCGCTGTGCAGAGTTAAATGACCTCGTCTAAGAATTTTTTCCACTCCAATGCCTCATCACTCGTTATAGAAAAAGCATATTCCAAATAGCCGGGCTCCTCTAAATCGTCTGGTCCAATAATGGCGAAACGGTTTCCTTGCATATCCAACACAAGTGTTTTTCCATAGAAACGATCGGTTCTGGTTAAAGCTAGGTCAATTCTGCTGTTTTCACCCATGAAACTGACAAATCTAGTTTTTGTATCATACGTGTCATCGTAAAGAAAAAATCGCTCGGACATATGGGTTCCTCCATTTTGTTATTATCATTTGATTCTTCTAAATCCTATGGTTTTTATACTGGAGACTTCTAGTCTTATTCTAACATTTTCCAACAAAAAATTTTAAAAAAAGGATATAATAGGAATATACTGAAAGTTTAAGGCTCTAATGTTAAATCCCAACTATGCTTTTGTGAGAGGATTGTGTAATATGGTTCATTCCTATAATGGAGGAACAAAATGGAGTAAGTGGATGTCCATTTTTCTTCTTGATTCGAGACTTCTGTTCTATCCTCCGAAATTTACAATAAGAAACCCAATTGTATCAAGGATAAAAAAAGCATTTGGAAATCAAGGTGAAATTGCAATTGTTGTATTTCATATTAGCAAAATGGATGAATTAAAGGAAATGGCTGGTGAGCAAGCCTATTACTCCTTCTTTCATGATTTAAAAAAAGAATTTGAAATAGCTATTAAAAAATATATTTACAGAACAAATATTATGGGAGTACAAGATTTTAATCAGGATAGCATTGTCTTGTATGAAAGGAGTCCTTTGTGCACACCAGGAACTGACCAGTTGGATAATATAATAGGGAATATACACCAGTCAGTACAGGAATCTGACATATATAGATATTCGCCAATTGAGCTTACAATCGGACGTGGATATATGTACTGTGACCGGACCTATATAAATATTGAAACAACGGTTAATCGGGCCTTTGTTTTAGCTCATTCCATGGCTCGTAATGAGGTGGAGCCAGATTATAATGATATGATTCATCAGCTTACTGGTATTATCCATGATAAATCGATTCGCTTGATGTCACAGGCTATCTTAGAAGTAGAAACGGGTAAGGTTAAAGCATGGGAAATGCTATCAAGAGGACCGTCCGGAACGAAGCTTGAAAATCCGTTAACGTTATTTGCAGACGCTAAACAAACTGGCAGATTGTTTACTCTTGAAATGATTGTGTTGGAAAAGGTATTTCAACACATCCAAATGACGGATATAGAGGGTGATATCTATATCAATTTTACACCAATAACAATGGGAGAACGTAATTTTCCTGGCCATGTAGAGATGTTATTAAAAAAATATGAGATTGAACCATCCGTGGTAGTGTTTGAAATAACCGAGAGAGATTCGATTGAAGGAGTTCATCTATTAAGATCAAATGTCAGCTATTTACGTTCACTTGGAATTAGAATAGCTATTGATGATACAGGAGCTGGCTATGCAAGTTTGCATATTATAGGAGAAGTATTGCCGGATATCATAAAAATCGATCGTACAGTTATACAAAATATTCATTCAAACCGTGTGAAAGAATCTATGCTTAAGGGTCTGCTGCTCATTGCTAAAGAAACGGGTTCTCTTGTTGTTGCAGAAGGAATAGAAAATGAAGATGAGGCTATGGTGATGGTACGGAATAAGGTAGACCTTGCTCAGGGTTATTTTTATGGGAGACCCCAATTTCTTGAACTTTCATTAGCAACCATTTAAGCTTAAAAATGGATAGTATATGTGGTGAGATTGATGAGGAGGAATACAGGATGTACTTCGTAGATCGAGAAGCAATTGAGGATAAACTGCTTTATTTAGAAACTCAGACAAATCTTCTGAAAAGTAAAGGAGAATGGACTGAGTCGACTATTGAGAAACTGGCATTAGAGCGTATCTTTCAAACCATCATTGATGCCGTTCTGGATGTAGGGAATTCAATGATAGATGGTTTTATTATGAGAGATCCAGGCAGCTATGAAGACATAATCGATATCCTGCTGGATGAAAAAGTGATTGATTCAGCGATAGAGATTGATTTAAAAACATTGCTCCCATACAGGAAAGAACTCGTGCAAGCCTACACAGCTATTCATCACGAGCAACTGCAAAAAGCAGTATATGAAAATTTGAACACTATTCAACAATTCCCTGCATGTATAAGAAGCTATATTGAAACTGAATTAGGTGTCGTAACAGCTTTTAAACCATATGATAAATGATACGTACATAAACGATGAGCCAATATGCTTATCGTTTTTTTAATGATTGTGATAATCGTTTGAGTTAGACATTTTGGGTACTTTGAATTTTAAATACCCTGATAAAAGAAGGTGCTATGATGGAAATCTGGAACTTAACTGAAAATCCTGTAGGTAATACTTATCAGCAATTATTAGAAGTCTTATGTGATTACTCGGACACATTCTATTTTGTAACACGGAAAGAATTAACTTATAAACAAGAAATACTTGAACAATTTTGCATGGTTCACCTGTACTACACATGAGGAGTTCGGTGGATTTTCCATTCGTTCGGAATTTTATAGGAAGTTAATTGGCCAAATAGAAGGCTTAAAAGTAGAAAAAGAGGATTAAACTACTTGGGTATGTCCTAATTAGCATCAGGAGATAATTAGACGGGCTTCCGCTTTTCGATTGAATGCTACTGTGGTAAAGTAAATGAAGTAAATCTAACACGTCCAGGAGAGAACAATGCGTATGAAAAAGTATAAAGGTTATTTAATTGATTTAGATGGAACAATGTATAAGGGAACAGAACGAATTTTGGAGGCTGTCCATTTTGTGCAGGAACTAAAAAGACAAGAGATTCCTTATTTATTTGTAACGAATAATTCATCACGTACTCCTGAGCAGGTAGCTGAAAAGCTGCGCCAATTTGACATTCCTGCTACAGGGGAACAAGTTTTTACAACAAGTATGGCTACAGCAAATTATATATATGAGAAAAAACAAGATGCATCTGTTTTCATTATTGGGGAAGACGGTATCATTGAAGCCTGTAAAGAAAAAGGATTTACCTTTAAGAATGAAGATGCTGATTTTGTGATTACTGGAATTGATCGTGGAATTACATATGAAAAATTATCGGTTGCCTGTCTTGCAGTCCGTAATGGAGCAACATTCATTTCTACCAATGCTGATATTGCCATTCCAACTGAGAGAGGGCTCTTACCAGGTAATGGATCATTAACTTCTGTTGTTACTGTGTCTACTCAAACGGAGCCTATATTTATCGGAAAGCCTGAATCAATCATTATGGAACAGGCGATGAAGGTGCTGGGTGTCTCTAAAGAAGAGACGTTGATGGTTGGAGATAACTATGATACGGATATTATGGCTGGTATGAATGCTGGGGTTGATACATTGCTTGTTCATACTGGTGTTACGACCAGAGAACATTTAAAAGGCTATGACCGCAAGCCAACTTATACAATTGATTCATTGGATCAATGGACTATTTAATCTAAAAAAAGGCTCACAACTCATGATTAATTCTCGAGTGTGAGCCTTCTTTAATGATTTTACTCCACGTTTTCAATACGGTGTGCCAGCCGGCTAGAGGCAGCAGCTGCGATGGCGCCGACAATATCATCTAGAAAGGTATGACATTCTCCGGTTGATTTATCATTTAATCGCTTCAGGATACCGGGCTTAAGTTTATCTACATATCCATAGTTGGTAAAGCCAATGGAGCCATATACATTAACAATGCTTAATGCAAGAATCTCATCCACGCCATACAAACCTTCATCGACACCAATAATGGATTGTATTGGTTCCTCCAATAAGCCCTTTTCAGCTAACATATCTAATTGAATGCCGGTTAAAATGGCATTTTGAACCTCGCGTTTTGAAAGTACGCGTTCCACATTGTAAATACAATCTTCCAATTGCAAATCATCATGGTATTTATGCTGGAGATACATAACTAATTCACCGATATCTTTTACCGATACGCCGCGATCCATTAGCCATTGTCTTGCAGTCTGTTCCGTTTTATCAATTGATTTATCTTTCATTAAGTGTACACCGACTTCCATTTATAATACGTACAAATAGTGGTTGATGAGCATATTAAAAGGCCTTCTTCCTTATCGGCTAATCATCTATCCTTGCAATCTTTGTAAAATCCATATCGCTTTAATTATGAAATATTCTTCTTTTTATATCTTAGTAAGCATGCTAATAAGAGGTGATTATTTGCTGAATAAAATTTGCATCCATAAGAAGACACCCATTTAGTATGCGGAGAAGAATTTACTTTGCTTATGGTTCAAATATATTTTTAGAATATTGTGTATAATAGAACGGTAGGGTAAAATTATTTTAATTTTTAATTAATTTAATATTGTAAACGGTTATGTTTATATTTATAATGTCTTCTATACATAAACAAATGTATTTTTGTGGTAGACAAAAAGGGGGAGATAGGGTGAAACCAATTACAATTGGATTACTGGGACTGGGAACTGTCGGAACAGGTGTGGTACAAATCATTCAGAATCACCAGGAAAAACTGATGCATCAGGTTGGTTGCCCGGTAGAGATTAAAAGAATCCTTGT
This sequence comes from Bacillus sp. E214, assembly GCF_008087365.1. Taxonomy (NCBI): domain Bacteria; kingdom Bacillati; phylum Bacillota; class Bacilli; order Caryophanales; family Bacillaceae; genus Bacillus; species Bacillus sp. E214. The sequence goes on from NZ_VENN01000002.1 coordinate 578,200, forward strand.
TAAAGATAAATATAAAGATAGAGCAATGGATGTATCATCCGAACTTATAACGACTTCCGCAACAGACATCATCTCTGATCCTGAAATAGATATCGTTATTGAGGTAATAGGCGGTGTGGAAGATACTTACTTGTTGCTGATGCAGGCTTTAAATAATAAAAAACATATAGTAACAGCTAATAAAGATCTGATGGCAGTCTATGGACCGGATTTATTGCGTACTGCTTCAGAGAATGGCTGTGATTTATTTTATGAGGCAAGTGTAGCTGGGGGAATCCCTATTTTACGAAGCTTGGTAGATGGACTTGCATCAGATCATATTACAAAAATAATGGGCATTGTAAATGGTACTACGAATTATATTATGACGAAAATGACCAAGGAAAAAGTCTCTTATCAGGAAGCGTTAAAAGAAGCACAGGATCTTGGCTTTGCTGAAGCAGATCCAACTGCCGATGTAGAAGGCTTAGATGCAGCAAGAAAGATGGCGATTCTGGCAACCTTGGGCTTTTCAATGAATATTGGATTGGAAGATGTGAAGGTACAGGGGATTACAACTGTTTCTGATGCGGACCTAGCGCTCTGCAAAAGGCTTGGATACACTATGAAGCTGCTTGGGTTTGCCAATCGAACCGAAAATAAAGTGGAGGTGAGCGTCCAACCCACCCTTTTACCGGAGGAACATCCTCTTGCTACCGTAAATGACGAATATAATGCGGTGTATGTATATGGGGAGGCAGTTGGTGAGACCATGTTTTACGGACCTGGAGCCGGCAGTCTGCCAACAGCAACAGCAGTAGTATCGGATCTTGTTGCCATCATGAAAAATATGAGGCTGGATGTAAATGGGCGAAGTGCAGTTATACCTCAATTTGATAAAAAATTAAAAACGAATGAAGAAATTAATAGCAAATTTTTTCTGCGGATTCATGTGAAGGATGAAGTTGGTGTTTTTGCACAGCTAACTGCTATTTTTGCTAACCATGGAATAAGCTTTGAGAAAATCATGCAGCTGCCAATTAAGGTCAACGAATTATCGGAAATTGTACTTGTATCACATAAGGCTCCAGTGGCTAATTTTGAAAACGTATTGCGTGAGCTGGAAACTAATGAAAAAGTTTACTCCATAAAAAGTACGTATCGAGTTGAAGGGGGAGCATAGAATGAGCTGGAATGGGTTACTGCAGGAATTTAAAGAATTTTTACCGGTGAATAACCAGACCCCGAATTTAAGTCTGTTGGAGGGGAATACGCCGTTAATTCGCTGTCATAATCTTTCAAAGGAGTTGGGGATTGATTTATATGTTAAATATGAAGGTGCCAATCCAACAGGCTCCTTTAAAGATCGGGGAATGGTGATGGCAGTAGCAAAAGCCATAGAAGAAGGCAGTGATACGATTATATGTGCTTCAACCGGCAATACATCCGCTGCAGCTGCAGCCTACGCAGCCCGATCCGGGCTACGCTGCATTGTTGTTATTCCTGATGGGAAAATTGCCATGGGTAAGTTAGCTCAGGCAGTTATGTATGGAGCCGAAATCTATGCCATTAAAGGGAACTTCGATCAGGCATTGGCTATGGTCCGCTCCATCAGTGCCAAATTTCCCATCACACTTGTCAATTCGGTGAATCCTTACAGAATTGAAGGGCAAAAAACGGCTGCTTTTGAGATATGTAAACAATTGGGTAAGGCCCCTGATGTGCTCGCAATACCGGTTGGAAATGCCGGTAATATTACAGCGTATTGGAAAGGGTTTAAGGAATATCATGAGCAATGCCAGAGTGGGCTTCCGGAAATGAGAGGCTTCGAAGCGGAAGGTGCGGCTGCGATTGTACATAATCGGGTATTCGAACAACCAGAAACCATAGCCACTGCGATTCGTATCGGAAATCCGGCCAGTTGGGAATATGCCGTTGAGGCGGTAAAGGAATCAAACGGAAAAATAGATGAAATCAATGATGATGATATTATCAAGGCTTATCAGTTATTAGCCAGAAAAGAAGGAATATTTGCCGAACCAGCTTCCTGTGCTTCCATTGCAGGTATCTATAAACAATTGCAAACAGGAGAAATAAAGAAGGGACAAACAGTTGTCGCAGTATTAACCGGTAACGGGCTTAAAGACCCAAATACGGCTGTGGAGTACAGTCAAATACAACCAACTGTTATTGAAAACGATGAAGAAGAATTGGTAAGATGCTTTGGCGGTGTAGTCTCATCATGAACCAGCCTGACATGTTGCGTATTAAAATACCGGCAAGTACAGCCAATCTGGGACCGGGATTTGACTCAATTGGAATCGCACTGGGCTTGTATTTGACGATAGAAGCAATGCCATCAGATGAATGGATGGTTATTATCAAATCGGATGAATTAAAGAAAACTCCTTCGGATGAAAGTAATTTTATTGTTCGTATGGCTAAGAAAGCTGCAGCCTATTTTGGGGCAGAAATGCCGGTCTGCAGATTGATGGTGAAAAGTGAAATACCGTTGGCAAGAGGTCTGGGCAGCAGTGCGTCAGCAATTGTAGCGGGACTTGAGCTTGCCAATGTCTTTTGTAATCTGAATTTGAGCAAGGAAGAAAAACTAAGATTTGCGAGTTTAGAGGAAGGGCATCCAGATAATGTGGGTGCATCCATTTACGGTGGCATGATTGTCGGCATTCATAATGATTGTGAATCAACCCTTGTATCATTACCGATTGGGGATGTCGGGGCAATTGTAACGATTCCTCCGTTTGAGTTGAACACTGAAAGAGCACGTGAAGTATTGCCAACTCATCTGTCCCATTCTCAAGCTGTTTCTTCAAGTGCTGCAGCGAACATTTTGGTAGCCGCTGCTGCTACAAATGATTGGAAACTGGTTGGAGAGATGATGGAAAGAGATGATTTCCATGAAAAGTATCGAAGTGAGTTAATGCCTCACTATTCTAGAATTAAACGTTTAGCAAAAGAGGAAGGAGCTTATGGCAGTTCAATCAGCGGTGCCGGGCCAACCATTTTTTCTTTAGCTCCTTCACATTCTGTTCCACTTATTTGTGAACGTCTTAAAGGAGAGTTTCCTGAAATGAATATCCTTCATATTCCAATGGTCAATACGGGTTCTATTATACAACTGACGGATTTAAATTAAAAACAGCGATTCCCCTATAATTGGGGAATCGCTGCTATTTGTGTTTTGATCATTAGAAAACTTGTTCAACTTCAACAACGCCTGGAACTTCTTCAAGAAGTGCACGTTCGATGCCAGCTTTCAATGTGATTGTGGAGCTGGGACAGCTTCCGCAAGCCCCTAAAAGACGTAATTTTACAATTCCATCATCCACATCAACCAGCTCACAGTCGCCGCCGTCGCGAAGAAGAAATGGACGTAATTTATCTAGTACTTCCTGAACTTGCCCAAATAATTCTTGTTCTGCCATGGCTATCGACTCCTTTCCTAATCATATTATAATGATTTTACCTTAAAAAAGCTATCTACATTCCTTAGCTTATAGTTAAAATTTGTTTCTTATATTAAATTTATGTATGATGAAAAGAAAAGCGATAAAATAGGGGGAAAACAGGTGACGGTTGCAAATTTATATGTATACGGAGCCACACAAATATGTGCAAGCTGTGTTGGAATGCCATCATCAAAAGAAACATATGAATGGCTGCAGGCTGCCTTATCGAGAAAATTCCCAAGTCACCCATTAACGATCACATACATCGATATTTTTAACCCACCAGAAGATCCGAAAATTAAAGAAATAGCTGAGAAAGTTGCCGAAGGAGAATATTTTTATCCTTTAGTCATCTTGGACGGGAAAGTAGTCGGAGAAGGAAGCCCTCGATTAAAGGTAATAACTGAAGCTTTACGAGATTACGGATATAAAAGTGAATAATTATTTGGATAAAGCTTGCAGCCTACTTTTAGGGTCTGCAAGCTTGTTTTTTAATAATCGATATATTCGAACCATCAACATAGGGTCCTATTATCCATTATGATACTTGTACATCCACAAAACCCCTGACTTTAACAGCCGCGCCATTCTGCCAGTAATAATAGTACGTTCAGACATTAGTCCGAAACCATGTTTTTTACCAAGGGATCCTAGAATTCCCTTCAGTTTAATTGGAGGGAAGGATTCTGGGAGCGGTTCTCCGGCCCATTTTTTAACCAGTACCTGATAAATTTGTTCACCTTGCCCCTCTGCCAATTGCGCACTTGGGGCATGTCCAAGGCTTGCGCAATCTCCAATGACAAATACATCTGGATAGCCTGGGATGGTGTGCTGGACTGTCAGTTTTATTTTGTTACCGCTGTCTTTTTCAACAGGCAGTTCTCTGACTGGCTGTACTGGCTGAATGCCAGCGGTCCAAACAATGGCATCACATGGAATGGAAACGTCACCATTATAAAGCAGGTTAGGTTCTATCTTAGTAATATTACTATTTGGGACTAAGTCTACACGATGTTCATGAAACCAGCTTTCCACATAATTACTAAGTTTTTTAGGAAATGCTGATAAAATATGGTCATTACGGTCAAAAAGCTTAATATTTAAATCCGGGCGTCCTTCAATCAATTCACTAGCTAGTTCAATTCCGCTTAATCCTCCGCCAATGATGGCAACTACTTTACCTGGTCCGAGGTTATTCAGTGCTTGATAGGTACTGCGAGATTTATCAATAGACTGTATGCTATAGGTATATTCTGCGGCTCCAGGCACATTATGATAATTGTCCTCACAGCCCAGGCCGATAATCAGTTCATCATATGTAAGCGGTTCCTGATCTTTTAATAGAACTTTCTTATTTGATAAATCGATAGAGGATACTTCACCGTACTTGTATTGAATTCTTTCGTGCTGAGGAAATGATACACGAATAGTGTGGTCAGAAATGGAACCAGCGGCAAGCGCATAAAATTCAGTTTTTAAACAATGATAAGGAATTCGATCGACCAAAGTAACATGAATATCTGCGGGAAAATGATGATCAGTGAGCTTGTTAAGTATTCTCATACCACCATACCCACCACCGAGGATGACTAAGTTTTTCATAGAAATGACGACTCCTTTGTTGGGATACAATTTTCTAATTTTAAACTATGCTAGAATACTAAATTCAAAGTAGTGCTATAAAAATATTAAATTATTATAATAGATGTCAATATTGTAAAATTCCATACAAAGTATATCGAAAATAGGAAAAAATAACAACTGGATTGTGTATAATTTGTGAAAAGTCACATTATTACTCCGTTTCGGATGTCCTAATTTAAAAACATTTTCTCTATCACATCTCTCGGCAGATGGAGTATAAAAAGGTAACTGATTCACCTTAATTAATTGACTATTATATCATTTTAGAGTAGGATTTTGGTTGTGCTAAGGGGTGACAATAGTATGAAACCAATAATTGAATTATGTGTCAGTAATCTTGTCAGCGGTTCACAGGCCGCTATGGAGATTTTAGATAAAGATCCTAATTTGGATGTTATTGAATATGGGTGTCTTAGTTATTGTGGAATTTGCTCTGCCAGTATGTATGCCCTTGTAAATGGAGAAGTCGTAACAGGGGACAGTCCGGAAGAATTAGTAGATCATATTTATGAATATCTGGAAGAGAACCCAATGTTTTAATATAATAAAAAGGGAAGAAATAGGCATACTCTGCTTATTTCTTCCCTATTTTTTGTATAAAGAATTACTCATCATCATTGGTATCTTCAGTATAAGGATCTTCCTCATATGGTTTTAAATCGCCAAAGGATGTCATGATACCTTCTTCATCCAATAAATCCTTTAATTGCTCAAGTTCTGCTGTAGGATAGATTTGAACATTTTTCCCTTCAATATCGTTTCCAGCGAAATTTTCAATATCCTCCACATATCCAATATATTCATCGGAATTTAAATAGACCTGATCATAGTGCTCTTTTGGATCATAATAATCAGATGGGGTATCTGAACTCCCCCACTCCGCAACAGCCTGCCAGGAATCTTCTTCATCAAAGCCATTTACTTCTGTCTCATGCTTTTTTTCATATAATGGATGCAGGACCTGTTCTTCTATTGGACGTTCGTGAGAAACGGTTTGCTCAGTACTGTGCTCGATGCAATAAGTGGTAGATGGTATTGCTTGAAGCCGCTCAAAAGGGATGTCTTTACCGCATACTTCACATTTACCATAGGTTCCTTGTTCAATTGCCTGTAAAGCTCTATTTACCTGATTAAGTTCATTCTCAAAATGTTCATTTAAGGCTAGGTCTTTACCACGTTCATATAGCTCAGTGGCGGTATCCGCAGGATGGTTATCATATGTAGAGAGTTCTCCTACATAATTATAAAAATTTTCATCTTCCCCTATGCCAAAATGATTATTCAGGGAAATGTGATGTTCAAGTTCCTTTTTTTCATCTGCTAATTTTGATTGAAGATTGGATTGTTGTTCGGAAGAAAGCATCAAGGAAACTCCTTTCAATTTCGTCTTTCTATTTTCTTTCATTCCGCTGCTGTTTATGTAAAAAATATTAATTAATCTTTTGGATAAAATAATATAGTCATTTAGGTAAAGTGTTATTTAAAAGCGTATATCTTATTCAAAAACGTGCGAACAGCAGCATATTATGGGCAGTTTTAAGGTTGAGAGGACACCGGTTAATGTATATACTAATAAATAGAGGATTTAATTTCCTTCTAACTTTTTATAAGGGGGAAGAATGGTAATGAATAATGATGTCATTATTGTAACAGAAGCAGCAGCTTTTCAAATAAATACGATGATAAAAGAAAGCGGGGAAGATCAGCCATATTTGCGTGTTTCCGTCCATGGTGGAGGGTGCAGCGGTTTATCGTATGGCATGAACTTTGAGCAAAAAAAACAAGATAGTGATATTGAAACCATACAGCATGAAATTCATTTTCTTGTGAATAAAGAGGACGCGCCTATCCTGACTGGAACGCGTATAGACTATAAACAATCGATGCTCGGCGGAGGTTTTACGATTGATAATCCGAATGCCATTGCCACATGTGGTTGTGGGTCTTCATTTCGTACAGCTAAAGTTACGGGTAATCCAGAGCAATGTTAAACTAACAAATCAATACTGATTTAGTTGGAATTCCTTCTTTAAACAGATGCGATCAAAAAGGTATCTATTGAGAAGGAATTTTTTATATGAGACTAAGGCATTTTAAGGTTCCTGCTAAATACAAAAATAACCTCTCCCAATAAGAGCGGGGAGAGGGAGACTAGTTGTTTTTATATTACACTTCAGCCAAGGCTTCCTTAATAGGAAAAGGGCCTTCAATACAATAAAATTTCTTATTAAAAGTCGTATCTATTTCTAATGTATCAACTAAAATCTGTGCAACTTCATTACGTGAAATCATTCCATCATCATCGATAGATTCTGCCGCCAGTATTTTAAATGTGCCATCAGAATCAATCATTTTGCCTGGACGGACAATTGTATACTTTAACCTACTGGATCCAGTTAAATAATTCTCCGTCATCCTTGTTTCCTCCAATAAGGAATAAAGAACACATGGTGCTTCATCCGGTTTGTCAGCATAAACGGAGCTTAGCATGACGAAGCGCTCTATGCCCGCTTTTTCACACTCTCGTATAAAGTGGATAGCTCCGTGCTGTGTTACATGGGAGATCGTATCATGAATACTAGGATTTGTTACATCGACTGCGTAAATAACTGCGTGCATGCCCTCCAATTGGAGAGAATCGGTTATTTCTCCGAACATGGGTTCAGCACCAAGACTTCTAACTAATGAAGCAAGATTTTCATCATGTACTAAACAGTATGCCTGATGAGAAGACTTATTCAAAAGCTCAAGTACTCGCTGGCCTGTGCGATTGTTTGCACCGACTATTAACACATTCATTGTAATCACCTCACTAGTAACTCATACCCGCTTCATAGGGGGCCTGACTCTGGTATTTACTAGTACGTAAGGGAAGAATTTGTATACATACAAAGAGGGAAGGTTGGGTTCTAAAAAAAGAAGGAATTCAGAATGTGTGAGCAAATCAGCTTACATCCTGAATTCCTTTATTTATTCTGCATGGCGCGTCTTGACCAGTTTTAATTCAATAAATCAATCCTTAAACATACTTGTACTGTGAAGGGGCTGGATTCTTGCTTTAGGATCCATATATGCTTTTGCATTGTTAATAGCCGTAGGAGCTTCACCAAATCCACAGGCAATTAGCTTCACTTTCCCATCATATGTGCAAATATCTCCTGCTGCATATATACCAGGTATATTAGTTTCCATTTTGCTATTCACAATGATGGAATTTTTCTCGATATTAAGTCCCCACTCTTTAATAGGTCCAAGTGAAGAAACAAAGCCAAACGTAACTAATACGTCATCAACATCAATCGTTTCTTTATGATCCCCGGTTGCATCATCCAACACGATTTGTTTAATGGATTCCCCATCGCCAACTAATTCAGATGGTATATATGGAGTCTTTATGATTACACTTGAATTTTTAAGATTTTCCACACTATGTTCATGGGCACGGAATTTATCACGGCGATGAACAAGGGTTACTTCCTCGGCGATAGGCTCAAGCATTAATGCCCAGTCTACTGCAGAGTCCCCTCCGCCACATACGACGACTTTTTTACCGGCAAATTTATTTAAATCATCAACAAAATAATGAAGATTTTTCCCTTCATAATTAGACGCATTTTCAAGTTCAAGGCGCCTTGGCTGGAATGCTCCATTACCGGCTGTGATGATGATCGTGTTTGAATAATGAACTTCCTTATCGGTTGTTACTTTAAAAACGCCATCTGCCTGTTTTTCAACATTCTCGACAGCTTGTTCAAGGCAAATGGTTGGATCGAACTTAGCCATTTGTTCCTTTAGGTTATTAACTAATTCTTGAGCGAGTATTTTGGGAAAACCCGCTACATCATAAATATATTTCTCGGGATAGAGTGCGGATAATTGTCCGCCTAGCTGGGGCAGACTTTCGATGATTTTCACTGAGGCTTGCCTCATACCACCATAGAAAGCAGTGAACAATCCTACAGGTCCTCCACCTATGATCGTTACGTCATATACTTTTTGATCTTCTTTCACTTGATTACCCCCTATATTGTAAATAAATCTTTAATAAATAGTACCATATATCTTGGTATAACGTTCCTCTAAAGGATATGTGTGTATATAAAGATAATAAGAGTAAATATTCAAAAAAGTCAAAGGTAATACCGTTACTTATTTTTTTATCCTTTTTATTTCAGCGCTTGAAAAAATAACCAAAAGAGAATATAGTAATCTATAGCGAAATGTTAATATTTTGTGACATTTTTGACGTGATATACGTGAATGATATCACAAGATGTTTGAATTTTTATATCATATAAAAAAGGTGGACGTGATACTAGTGAAAAAGCCTCAAATTGTTATTCTAGGAGCCGGTTATGGCGGATTGTTAACAGCTAAGCGTTTGCAAAATAAAATTAATGTGAATGAAGCTGAAATTACACTAATTAATAAGCATCGTTATCATTATGAAACAACTTGGCTGCATGAAGCGTCAGCGGGTACCATACATCACAATAAAGTACGTTATGATATTAGCAGTATCATCGATCGTAATAAGGTAGCCATGATTGAAGATACCGTTGTAGAAATAAAAAAAGATGAGAAAGTGATAGTTTGCGAGAATGGTACTGTTTCATATGATTATTTAGTAGTTGCTTTAGGTGCTGAATCTGAAACATTTGGTATTGAAGGATTAAAGGAATATGCATTCAGTATTTCCAGTGTGAATAAAGCACGTCATATTCGTGAACATATTGATTATCAGTTCTCCCAATACCAAACGGATAAAAAGGAAGAAAGACTGACTATTATAGTAGGCGGTGCTGGATTTACAGGTATTGAATTTATTGGAGAGCTTGCTAATCGTATGCCAGTTCTTTGTGAAGAATATGATGTTGATCCTAATAAAGCGCGTATTATTTGTGTAGAAGCAGCACCTACAGCATTGCCAGGCTTTGATCCGGAGCTTGTACAATATGCTGTTGCACGATTGGAGAAAAAAGGTGTTGAGTTTATGATTGGCACACCAGTCAAAGGCTGCACGGAAGAGGGAATTCTTGTCGGAAAAGGCGAAGACGATACAGAATTAATAAAAGCCGGTACAGTTATCTGGGCTGCGGGTGTCAGAGGAAGCAGTATCATTGAAAAGTCAGGTATTGAGGCGATGCGAGGCCGTGTGAAAGTAGAGCCTACCTTGCAGGCGCCCGGTCTTGAAAATGTTTTTGTCATTGGAGATTGTGCGTTAATCATTAATGAAGAGATTAATCGTCCTTACCCACCAACAGCTCAAATTTCTATGCAGCAGGCAGAAGTTTGCTCTGAAAATATTGCTGCCCTTATTCGAGGAGAGAAAATGAAAGATTTCGTATTTGAACCAAAAGGCACTGTATGTTCACTTGGGGATGATGATGCTATTGGAGTCGTTTTTGGCAAAAAATTAAAAGGTACAAAAGCAGCTGCGATGAAAAAAATCATTGATAATCGTGCCTTATACATGATGGGTGGCTTGCCGCTTCTCATGAAAAAGGGTAAATTTAAATTAATCTAATAAAGGTATAATATACTTCGAAAGAAAGCTGTCCGATTATACTCGAGACAGCTTTTTGTATAGATAATTAAAAAAATCTAGGAAAAGGTGCTCATATGTTAGAAAGAAGCAAATATGTCTGGTTAGGTGTAGCAGGATTGGTCGTAACAAAGGATGGCAGATGGCTTGTTGTGAAGAAGTCTTATGGCGGTTTAAAAGGGAAATGGTCATTGCCGGCAGGTTTTGTACAGCCGGGAGAAACAGCAGATGAAGCAGTGGTTAGAGAGATTAAAGAAGAGACGGGGATTGAGACGAAAATCATTGGATTATTTGGCCTTAGAACAGGTGTTATACGTAATGAGATCAGTGATAATATGCTGCTGTTTTTATTGGAACCAATTTCCGGAGAGATTTCGATACAAAAAACTGAATTATTGGATGTCGCTTTTATGGACCAGGAGACAATTAAAAAGGATCCGGACAGTTCATTGTTATTGACGGAGTTAAATGAAAAGCATGCATCCCTTCATAAGAAACCGCTTGAAGGAATCAATCCTGGGGATGTCTTTCAATACACCGCTTATAAATTATTTATATAATTTATAAGCGGTGTATAAGGGAGTATTTAAAAGGAAATTTAACTTGTATACGCTTACATTAAATTACTGAGTCTTTTGGGGTGCTTTTCATTTACCAAATTTTCTGTTATATTATCAGAAAATTCAATTAAATTAGGGGTTGATCATATTATGAATCAAAAAGCCTATCAGTGCCCGTATTGCTATGGAAAGGGATATTTTCAATTATTGCTTGGAGGATCTGAAACATGCTCATGTTGCGGAGGAAGTGGTAAAACAAAAAACACTAAATAAATGTTATTTTTCAAAAACAACCCAATTGACGAAAATTATTCCATCCTATAAACTTACTTTTGTACGACTAAGGGGGAGTTATAGAGAATGGGCATGTCAATTCCGGTTGTAATTATATCAGTTGTATTGTTCTTTATTCTTTTTTTCGGATTGGGCTTTATTTTAAATATGTTATTTAGAAAGACATGGATTATGGCCGTTATTTATCCTTTGGCAGCATTATATTTTATTAACAGTGTTAAGTTAACGGAGTACTTTGTAAATCCATCTTCTAGCTTTCAATCATTAAAAGAGCATTTATTCAATCTTGCCTCTGCAGATGCAATTATCCTAGCCGCAGGTTTAGCAGGGTCGATTGTTTCAGGTATCGTTATAAGAATACTTCGTACCATGGGATACAGAATGTTTTAACCCTTTTCGAGCAATCGTTAAAGGGTTTTTTATTTGAAAAAATATAGATAGTTCTGAAAAACGAATAGATAATCTGGTATTGGGAAAAATGGTTTGTGTGAAAGGAGAAATCGTCACATGGACCATACTTTTAAATTTATCAGAGCAATTTCACTCGTTTTTTTATTCTTACTGGCTACCGTTGTAACCCTTTCATATTTTACAGGAATTAGTGTTCATGAGTTTCCTGTTTTTCGCCATATACATTCTAAAATAGTAAGGGAAAATCCTAAGCCCAAAGAGCAAATATCGTTATCAAGCTATGACACAACTTCCTCTGTTAAACAAATAAAATCAGCGTCCACGCTGGAAGAAAATGATAATTGGAATAAATACCCGGCTAAAGAAGTGATTGCTACAGGTTATACAGCAGGATACGAGTCAACTGGGAAAAATCCAAACCATCCCAGCTACGGAATCACCTATTCCGGTGTTAGGGTAAAACGTGACTTATATTCAACGATTGCAGCGGACACAAGTGTCTTTCCAATTGGGACCATTCTTTTTATCCCATCCTATGGGTATGGAGTGGTTGCTGATACAGGTTCAGCCATAAAGGGGAATAAAATAGATCTTTATTACGATACCGTGGACGATGTATATCAGAAATGGGGGAAAAAGCAGCTGAAGGTGTATGTAGTCAGTATGGGAACAGGCAAGCTGACTGAACCTGAGCTAAAAGCTTTGAATGAAACAGAGAGCTTGCAAGTATTTAGAAATCAAATTATTAATAACAAGTAGTGAAATATTTTTCTTCCTTTACCGTTCCTCATGGGCGGTTTTTTTATGATTTAAATTCGGTGTTCGCTATATAGCTTTTTTATATACTCCCCAGTTTAATTGCACGATTAATAAGTGGTAATAATACCGATACATGACTTTCCTCTGTAAACTCTCTGAACTGTATGTGAATACCGTATTGATGCAATTGATTAAGTTCTTCGGAAATTTCAGCAGCATTTTTATTCATTCCGCTAAAGTGTAGCTTTTCCAGCTCGCCTACCCCGACCAAAATCTTTATTTGCCGTTGAGATTGCTTTACCTTATGGATGAATGCTTCTTTCTCACTTCTAAAAAACTGTATATCCCAATGAATAGAGGGGCTTCCTGCAATGTATGTATGAAAAGTATCTGGCTCTGAAAAAAGAGTTTGTAAAACAAATAATCCGCCTAGTGAATGGCCAAATAGTGTTTGTTTGTCTATATTGACCGGCAGATGGCGCTCAATTTCAGGTTTAACTTTCTCTTTAATAAATGTAATGAAAGATTCAGCTCCGCCATGAGACGGCCATTCCAAGCCTGCTGGGTGCGGCGGTAAATCCTCTTTTGATATTGCCCTAGTAAAATCATAGACACGGTAAGGAGAGAATGGCTGATCTGTGTGATAACCAATTCCAACAATAATCGCTGGATACACGCCAGTTTTTTCCGGCTTTCTCATCTGCACACGCATTGCATCAACAAAGGTGCCAAATACAGAGTTTGCATCCAACGCATAGATAACCGGGTATCCTTCAGGAGGAGGAACAGTATCCGGCTTGTAAATAAAAATACGATAAAACCGGTCCTGTTTCTGATTGTACATATCTATTTCCCAGGTATTGGGTATAGAAATATTTTGCTGCCAAGGCAAGCTGTCTTCCATAGGATTTTTTTTGGGTGTCTCTCTCATTTATTGACCTCTTTTCATTTGATTCAAAAGATTATTTGACAAATTAAGTATAAATCATTCAAAAATTTACATAAAATTAATTGAAAATTCCAGTTTGTTAGTATATATTTTATATAATACTTGATAATGATTATCATTTTCAATACTTTCTGCGATAAATATGGGGGTAGGAAAAACAATAGTTAAGTTAGAGTGAAAGCGAGTACATAGAAAAAAGATTAGATGGAGGAAGAGGAAAATGAGTATTAAAAAGAATTTATTAATAGTGGGTTTATCCGCAATGATTTGCCTTGGTTTGGCAGCATGCAATGGTACTGAGACACAAATAAAACAATCCGACAATAAAGTTCAAGCTAATGAAAGCAAGAAATCAGAAGATAAAACTCAAACGATTACATACCTAGATAAAGAATATACGGTACCTTCTGAAGTGAAAAAGATTGCTACAGCGAGTCTTGAATCCATGGAGGATGCAGCAATTTTAGGAGTTAAGCCTGTAGGCGCTATTACAATTGCCGGAGAACTACCTGCTTATTTGGCTGAAGATTTGGCTGGTGCCAAGTCGATAGGGGAAAAAACACAGCCAAATTATGAAACGTTACTTGGATTAAAGCCTGATGTAATCCTTTGGACTTCCAAAGCGAAGGAGAATGTTACTGAACAATTAACGAAGGTTGCACCAACATTCCCATACTCCCATATCTCAACAAATTGGGAAGATAACTTAAATTTAATGGCTCATTTGACAGGTAAAGAAACTGAAGCAGATATGATTATTTCTGGTTATAAGAAAGATGCTGAGGAAGCAAAAGAACAATTGGGTGAATCTCTGAAAGGGAAAAAGGCAATGGTACTTCGTATCCGAGGAGGCAATGTCTATGTGTATCCGGAAAGTATGTACCTTAACCCAGTTCTATACAATGATTTAGGACTTGAGGTACCGGAAGTGGTAAAATCTGCGAAGGCACAGGAAGTTATCTCAATGGAAAAGCTTGCGGAAGTGAATCCGGATTATGTGTTCCTTCAATTCGAAGAAAGTGAAAATGCTGATAAACCGAAAGCATTAGAAGAACTAGAAGCTAATCCAATTTGGAAAAGTATGAATGCTGCTAAAAACGAAAAAGTATTCGTTAATACTGTGGATCCTCTTGCCCAGGGCGGTACGGCATGGAGTAAGACGGCTTTCCTCGAAGCTGCAACCAGCTCTTTGACTGAGTAAGGTTGAAGGTGTATGGATAAGAGGGAATTACCTTTATTGATAATATGTGCGGCACCCATTCTTATACTCCTTATCATCCTGTTATCCGTTTTTTATGGAGCCAAAAATATAGATTATATAACGATTTGGAATGCCCTTTTTCATTATGATGCCGGTAATGTAGACCATGCCATTATTATGACATCCCGTTTACCGAGAGCAATAGGCGCACTTCTTGTTGGAGCTTTCCTTGCCATATCAGGTGCACTAATGCAGGGGATGACAAGAAACTATCTTGCATCCCCTTCCATTATGGGGGTGGCAGACGGTTCAGCTTTTATCATTACTGTATCAATGATTTTCCTACCGAATATGACATCTATTGAAATGATTTTGTTGTCAATGGTTGGTTCAGCGCTCGGTGCAGGAATTGTTTATGGATTTGGCTCTATGCTTCCCAATGGTTTATCACCTGTTAGTTTGGCAATTATAGGTACTGTAATTGGGACGTTTCTGAGCAGCCTGTCTCAAGCATTGGCCTCCTATTACCAAGTCTCCCAGAATATTAGTTTTTGGTATAATGCGAGATTGCATCAAATAGATTCAGAGCTCCTTGGACTGGCTGTACCAATTGGAATAGTTGGAATCTTCCTTGCCTTACTAGTTTCCAAATCCGTAACGATTCTTTCTCTTGGTGAAGAAGTTTCAATCAGCCTGGGCCAGCGTACCGGATTAGTCAAAGTAATTTGTATTCTGTCTGTTATTTGTTTAACGGGTACGGCAATTGCATTAGTAGGAAAAGTTGGTTTCGTAGGCTTAATCATTCCGCACATTAGCCGTATGCTTGTCGGCGTTGATTATAAATGGATAATTCCTTGTGCAGGCATACTCGGGGCTGTATTTCTTGGTTTATGTGACGTTTTAAGCAGGTTTATTAATTATCCCTTTGAAACACCGATTGGCGTTGTGACTGCATTGATTGGTGTACCATTCTTCCTCTATTTAATCAGAACAAAAGGAGGAAGAGGCCTTGCATAAAGTTTCAAAACTAAGATATTACATAACATTATGGCTGATTGTACTCGCTATTACAGCAGTCATCGTTTATAGCTTGATGGCCGGAACCTTTCAATTGTCTGTTATCGATGTAATAAAGACATTAGCTCGAATAGACGTAAATCCGGAACACGATTTGGTCATCTTTGATTTTAGGTTACCGAGGATTCTGATTGGCTGTCTGGTTGGGATTGGGCTTGGAATAGCCGGTGCTGTGATTCAGGGAGTGACGAAGAATGGCTTGGCCGATCCAGGAATACTTGGTATTAATGCCGGTGCTGGTACGGCTGTAGTTTTATTTATGTTTTTCTTTCATAGCGTATTTCAAGGAATGACATGGCTCTCCATTATGGCTATGCCCTTATTTGGTCTCGTTGGAGGATTGCTGGCGGCCTTAATTATATTCGCCTTTTCATGGAAAAATGGTTCCCTTGATGTAGAACGACTCATCTTGACTGGAATAGCGATTGGTTCAGCTTTTGGTGCCGTTTCCTTATATTTGTCGCTGAAAATGAAAGCAACTGATTTTGAAATGGCAGTTGTGTGGATCACAGGCAGCATTTATGATGCCAATTGGCTTTACATACTTGCCATGGCCCCCTGGCTGTTTATATGTATACCGATCATTCTAAAAAAGGCCTATATACTTGATTTGCTCCAATTAGAGGATAGTAGCGCTATCAGTTTAGGTATAGCCATTAATAAAGAAAAATCAATCTTACTTCTCAGCAGTATCGGCTTAATAAGCGCTTGTGTATCAGTATCAGGCAGTATTGGATTTATTGGCTTAATGGCGCCGCATATATCGCGCTATCTTGTTGGTGTTCAAAATAGATTTGTTATCCCTGTGAGTGCAGCAATCGGTGCGCTGTTGGTAGTCTCTTCTGATTATATTGCCAAAACAATCATTGCCCCTGCTGAACTGCCAGTTGGTATTATCGTATCCATTATTGGGGTACCATTCTTCTTGTATTTACTCAAAAAGGCGAAAGCATAAAGGGGGGATATTTGATATGAGTATTCTGCGTACAGAAAATCTTGAAGCCTGTTATGAAAAAAAGACCGTGTTTCAAAATTTAAACTTAGACATTACTAAAGGAAAAATAACGACTATTATTGGACCGAACGGTTGTGGAAAATCTACTTTATTAAAAACAATGGGACGTATACTGAAACAAAAGCAAGGGAAGGTATTTTTGCAAGAGCAAGATATGAACACGATTTCAACGAAGGAGATTGCCAGACGGCTTTCTATGCTGCCGCAAAGCCCGGTTGCACCGGGCTTGTTGGGTGTGGAGGAATTGGTATCCTATGGACGTTATCCACATCGTAAAAATAATAAAATAATGACGAATGAAGATATGGAAATCATTGAATGGGCAATGGATATAACTAAAACATCCCCTTTCCGAAACCGAAGCATCGCAAGCTTATCTGGTGGGCAAAGACAAAAGGTTTGGCTAGCCATGGCCCTAGCTCAGAAAACAGATATCATCCTCTTAGACGAGCCCACAACATACTTGGATATGGCCCACCAGCTGGATGTATTGCAAATTATTCAGGAACTCAATCGCCAAGAAAAAAGTACAATTGTAATGGTTCTTCATGATATTAACCATGCCTCCAGATACTCAGACCATATCATAGCCATGAAAGACGGCAGTATAATCAAATCCGGCACACCAACCGAAATCATTAACCAAGAAGTACTAAAAACCGTATTCCAAATAGAAGCCAGAATCATCATCGACCCATATGACCAAGCGCCGGTATGTGTTGGATATAATCTATAGTGCTGAAACGGCTTGCTCAGAAGCGAGGAGCATAAGACAGGGGCTCGGAAGGAGGCGTTCTCCCCTCCTGTAGAGGTCATGCTTATGTCCTGTGAGCTTCTAGCCGTTGAAGCCGGATTGCATAAAAGCTGAGGCGACCATTTCAAGGAACAAAGACTAAGAACGCCATGTCCTGTGACAACGTCTTTGTGACCAACATCCTGTTGGCCTCCGCAACTAATTCACAGAGGATAATAGTCCTCTGTTTTTTTATGTCTAAAGGAAGGGTAAAATAGGCAAGATATGTCGGGGTAAATCGTTTAATTTTTCAGTGAATGGAATGCGTCATTTGTTCTAAATTATGATGCCAATGGTAAGATAATAGGTAAGGATAGTTAATGTCAGTAAGAAAAGGCATGAATAAAGATAAACGATCAGGAGGAGTAGTATGTTTAAAGTTTATAATGAAAATCCGAGTCAACTACATATGCCTGTTTTGGTAACTGGAGCATTTAATCATCCAGTTACGCTTGCAGCGACTTTATCGGAAGCGGATAAAATGATGAATAGTAAGCTTCAGGAGCTTGCCAAGGTTGGAGATATTTCCGCTCGGAAGAAAAAAGTTTCGACATTGCATACACTTGATCTTATTCCACCGGAGAGATTGGTGTTCGTTGGATTGGGGAAACAAAAAGATTTAACATTCGAAGAGCTGAAAGAAGCATTTGGCAAAATGTTTCAGAAAGTCGAAGGTCGTGGATGGACAAAGATTAGCGTCGACTTAACGTCATTCCTGACAGATGTCATTACGGTGGAGGATGCAGCACATGCTTTAGGAGAAGCATTAGCCTTGTCTACGTATGAATTTGAAGGATATAAGCATAAGAAAAATGAACCAGATCAGAAAATAGAAGAGGTTTCTGTATATACGGAAGCCGACCGAGAGCTAGTTGAGTCTTCCCTTTTTGTTGGATATACATATGGAAAAGGAACCAATTCAGCTCGGACTTTAGTAAATCTTCCAGGTAATATGCTAACGTCTACAGATATGGCCAATTATGCTAAAGGGCTGGCTGATAAGTATCAGTTTGAGTGCGAAATCCTTGAAAAAGAAGATATGCAGGAGCTTGGAATGGGAGCCTTGCTTGCCGTCAACCAAGGATCTGCTGAACCACCTAAAATGATTGTCCTAAAATATCAAGGGAAATCTGACTGGACAGATGTAATTGGTTTGGTTGGCAAAGGAATTACATTTGATACAGGCGGATATTCAATAAAGACAAAAGCAGGGATAGTTGGAATGAAAACGGATATGGGGGGAGCAGCCGCTGTCCTTGGAGCTATGGAGATAATTGGGGAATTGAGACCTGAACAAAATGTTGTGGCTGTTATTCCATCAACAGATAATATGATTTCCGGAAATGCCTTCAAACCGGATGATGTCATAGTTTCCATGGCTGGTAAAACAATTGAGGTCTTGAATACAGATGCCGAGGGGCGTCTTGTGTTGGCAGATGCGATTACATATGCTAAACAGCATGGAGCGGATTATTTAGTTGATGTAGCTACATTAACCGGGGGAGTTATTACAGCATTAGGTGTAGAAATGACAGGTGCGATGACAAATCATGAAAGCTGGTTTGAGGAAGTCTTAAAAGCATCTGATGAAGCTGGAGAACCCATGTGGAGATTGCCAATTACCGAAAGGGATAAAGCGCGTGTTCGCAATAGCAAAATAGCTGATCTTAATAATTCGCCGGGAGCAGAGGGGCATGCCATTATGGGAGGTGCATTTGTTGGTGAGTTTGCCGAGGAGACTCCATGGGTGCATTTAGATATAGCTGGTACATCTACAAGACGTTCCAGCTATGAACTTGGACCATCAGGTGCTACTGGTGTAATGGCGAGGACATTGGCTGTATTGGTTGAACGTTTTGGTTTGGATGGTGAAGATTAATCTAATCTCATAAATAGATTTAAATGTGAATGTTATCCTTGTAAGAGGGCATACGCCCTTACCTGCTGTTAGGTTTCTGCATACATAATAGTGTAGGCATTTAAACAAACAGGAGGTATTTTACAGATGGATTACAGACAGAGAAGACCATGGGGCAGACCGTGGGGCGGACCGTGGGGAAGACCATGGGGTAGACCAGGTTTTGGTTTTGGATTTGGAGGTCCGATCGGGGGATTTGGTTTAGGATTAGCCGGCGGATTAATAGGTGGAGCATTGCTTAGCAGACCATGGGGATATGGATATGGTTATCCTCCGTATGGATATGGGTCCCCATGGGGATATGGTGGCGGATTTTATTAATAATAATTTGTAAACAAAACCAGCAGTTATCAAACTGCTGGTTTTTAGCTCCATCGTATGACTACCCCAACTTCACAACAGGGAGGACTGGTTTGTTTATCAGCAAAAACCAGCCGAATTCCCTCCGGATCGTAATAGATGGAAGGAGCTATTCGAATACCGGTTGAAAGCAATAATCGATTCACTTCGCTTAGGTTATTAAACTCAGAGGCTGCCATAATTTGACGAGCTAAATCTTGAGATGCAGAGATCTGATTGGCAATTCTTAATGCTTCAGTCAGATAGGACGCGGTTCGATTGGCAGAATTCTTAAATTTTGTTGTATCTATAGCAGGAACTTTTCTGTTATATGAAGAATAAGAATTCATACCAGTAACAGATGGATGGATCCATGTGGGTATGTGGTAATGAGGACCTAGACTTTGAGCCCAGTTATAAAACTGTTGATTTGCATACATATGGGCACCTCCTCTTACGAAATAAAATACCTTATAACTATATATAAGAGAAGGTAGATTGTATTAGACCAAAAAATAAGCAACGGTTAGGTTGCTTATTTAGGGGATAGATGATGTTCGTTTAGATATCGTTGCGATGCTCGACTAAATCAATAACACCAAGAGCAATATGGGCAAGCCCAAATCCAAATAGTGCATTGGCAATCATTTTATTGCTATTATGCTTTTGTTTAAGGGCATAACCAGTAGCAGCAACAGCGGTACCTAATACAGTTGGAACCATTCCTTCTCGAAGATCCATTTGACCAATCCTCCATCATCTAGATATGCTTTTTGTAAAGTCTTACAGATATCCAGTTCATCTTTTTTCGAAGGGATTCACCTTAAAAATCAGAATAGGAATCAGTTGTAAGAAAGCTTTACTCCTTTATTTTTCCGCTCTTTATCTAATTCATAACAAATAAGCAATGGAAAGGATGCCTTTAATTGGATTTAAGTAAAACATTGATGGGTACATTAGGGATAGAAATAGTTGAGGTCTGTGAAGGAAGAGTTGTTGCAACCATGCCTGTTGACCATCGGACACACCAGCCGATGGGACTTCTTCACGGTGGCGCATCGGTGGCTCTTGCCGAAACGGTCGCCAGTCTTGGTGGATATACAATGGTTGACGAGGAGAAAGAAGCAGTCGTTGGTTTAGAGATTAATGCGAATCATCTTAAAAGCAAAAGGGAAGGCTTGGTGACCGCAACAGGAAATATTGTACACAGAGGAAAAAAAACAATGGTATGGGAAATTAAAATAACGGATGAAGAGAACGAATTAATATGTATCAGCAGATGTACGCTTGCTGTTATTCAAATAAAAAAATGAGGATGTTTTACAAGGTCTAAAGCGATCTTGTAAGCATCCTCTTTTTCTGTCATTAGCTATTTTTTTGTTTTTGCCTTTTTTAAATCATCACGCACACTATGTTTCCACAATTTAACGCCTGTATTATAGGCTGCACGGCTGATTAAATGTCCGGCAACCGGAGCTGTCATAAAAATAAAGAAGATAGCTAACAGGATACGGGAGTTAAAATGGCCCTCTGTAATCCAGAAATATAAGAATGTGCCAAGCAATACAAGGGTTACACCCAAAGTGGATGTTTTAGAAGCTGCATGGTTCCGCGTATAGACATCGGGTAAACGGAGTATTCCAAGAGCTGATACAACGGTTAATATAGAACCGATTAAAACGATACAAACAAAAATATAGGAACTAATTTCGTTCATTTTCTATGATTTCCCCTTTCTCCAGGAATTTCGAAAAGGCAACCGTACCAGTGAACGAAAGAATACTGATCAGAAGGATAACCTCTAAAAACATGGATGTGCTGAGCAATAAAGATAGTATGGCAATCATGCAAATTAAGTTCATGCCAATAGCATCCAATGCCATTACACGATCAGGGATGCTTGGTCCCTTAATTACTCTATAAATTAGAATGAGCATCGAAATAGCTATACAGACTAAAGAAAGCTGAAGGATGAAATTAATCATTACTCACTCACCTCCAGAATAAGCCGCTCAAATGAATTTTTTATACTTTCTTGCATCTCTGGAATCTCCGATATGTTTAATGCATGGATGAATAATGTTTTGTTATCAGAAGAAATATCCAGAACTAATGTACCGGGAGTTAAGGTAATCAGACAGGACAGAAGAGTGATCTGCCAATCCGATTTAAGTTTGGTTTCATAAGTAAAAATTCCTGGCTTCAGTTCAAGCTTTGGTCTGATGATTGTTTTAAAAACGTCGAAGTTTGCAATCAATAATTCTCGTATAAATATCCCCAGAAGGTGAAGGACAGCCACTACCTTATGCAAATAAAACCGAGTCGAAAAAAAGCGTCTGAATAGAAAAAGAATAATCGCCCCAATTAAATAGCCGATAATAAAGGAAGCGGCTGTATTTGACGTCGTCAGGAACATCCAGGTCAAGGCTAGAATTACATTTAATAATATTTGATAAGACATATCTTCATCACTCCTTTAGTACGGCCTGAATGTAATCTGATGGATTCATTAAAACATCAACCGCATCAGAAACATACGTATAAACAACTTCAGAGCCCAATCCGTACAATATTGAGACTACAAGTAAAATGCCGATCGGCAATAGTAAAAAACGGTTATCTTTCTTGGAGAAGTTCTCATCGTAAACTTTTTTCTCTCCCCAGAACGCGAATATGAAAATGCGCATCACGGAATATAAAACAATTAAACTTGAGAATAGGACTACCAATCCTCCTACGTAATGCCTTTCATCAAAGGCACCCTGAATGATTAGTAATTTTCCTGTAAAACCGCTGAAAGGTGGAACCCCTGCTAACGATATAGCCGCTATGAAGAACATCCAAGCTAAAAGTGGAGATTCGTGAATTAACCCACCCATGCGCTTAATATTACTTGTCCCTGTTTTGGCCATCATTACTCCAATAAGCAGAAACAGGGCTGCTTTAATCATCATGTCATGAATTGTATACATAATTGAACCGGATATGGATGCGGTATTCATGATTGAAATACCGAAGATTATAACACCAATGGCAATTACGATATTGTAAATGATGATTTTTTTACCATCCATATAGGCCAATACACCGATACAGCCAAATACAATGGTTAAAATTCCAAGGTACTCCAGCAATGTATGCGTATAATCAGTATGATGATAAAACATAATGGTAAAGGTTCTTAGGATGGAATAAACACCAACCTTCGTTAATAATGAACCAAACAAAGCCAGGATTGGAATTGGCGGCGCAAAGTATGAGCCGGGCATCCAAAAATATAAAGGAAAAATGGCTGCCTTCAATCCAAACACGATTAGAAACAGAACAGCGATAACCGTGATGATTCCCGGCTGGTCTACTTCCGCAATTCTTTCTGAGATATCTGCCATATTCAGCGTACCTACAACAGAGTATAAGAATGCAACAGCAGCAACAAAAAGGCCAGAAGCAATTACATTTACAAGCAAATATTTAATAGACTCGCGAAGCTGTACTTTTGTACCACCTGTCACAAGTAATACATAAGATGACATCAGCATTACTTCAAAAAATACAAATAAGTTGAATATATCTCCGGTCAAAAATGCCCCGTTAACACCTACAATTAAAAATTGGATAAGGGCATAGTAGAAATATTTTTCACGGTTTGCATCAATATTTTTAAAAGAATAAATAATCGTTACTAATGTAATAAGAGATGTAGTTAAAACCAGTAAGGCTGCCAGCATATCCGCTACAAGACTAATTCCGAAAGGGGCATCCCAGCTGCCGGCCTGCAAGGTTAGAATGCCATTTGTTTTTACCTCTATTAAAAGTGAAAAGGTAACTACCAGGACCAGTATAGAAGAGGCCAAGGCGACTATTCGTTGGGCATTTATTTTTTTCGCAAGGAATAACAATAAAATTCCTGTCAATAACGGAAGTAAAATAGGTAATATAACAAGGTTATTCATATGACTTATTTCCTCTCAGTTGATCCATGTTATCCGTTCCAAGTTCCTGATAGGAACGATAGGCCAATACCAGGAAGAAAGATGTGACACCGAAGCTAATTACAATCGCTGTCAGGATTAATGCCTGTGGCAGCGGATCCACATAGGATTTGGCGTGTTCACTTAAGATAGGCACAGCTCCTTGTTTTAATCCTCCCATGGTAAGAACCAATAAATTCACCGCATGGCTCAATATGCTTGTTCCAATAATGATACGAAGCAAGCTTTTTGATAAAAGTAAATAGGTGGAAATCGTAAATAGAATTCCTATAGCAAAACACATTAAAATCTCCATCATTCACTCTCCCCAATCGTTTGAATAATGGTCATTGTCACGCCGATTACAACTAGATAAACACCCGTATCAAAGATAACTGCTGTATGAAGGGATGTTTTTCCAAGGAGCGGCAAATCAAAATAATCAAAGGCGTGCGTCAGGAAAGGAGCATCGAAGAATAACGCACCAGCTCCAGTCCCGACAGATAACAACAACCCCACAGCTATCAACGATAAATAATTTACCGGCAGAAAACTTTTTACGGTTTTTAAATCAAATGCCAGCAATAAAAGAATGATGGCAGAAGAAGTCATAAGACCACCGATAAATCCACCGCCCGGCGTATAGTGTCCGGCAAAGAAAATGTGTATAGAGAACAAAATAATAATAAAAGTTGCGATTTTAGTAACCGTCTGTAAAATTAAATCATTTGTTTTCATTCTTCCCCTCCTCTTTTCGTGAGACGGAGTTTAATCATGGTGTAAATTCCCATGGCTGCAATGGATAATACGGTGATTTCAAACATGGTATCCAAACCACGGAAGTCAACCAGGATTACGTTAACCATATTCTCTCCACCAGCTTCTTTGTACGTAACCTCTTTATAAAATTCAGAGATGGATTCAAATAGCTTCGTACTGTGAGAAGCCAGCGCGATAAGTGTCATCGTAATTCCGACACCGAGAGAGATTGCCAGGTTTGTCAATTTAAAACGCATACGCTTTTCCTTTGGTTTATACTTCGGCAAGTGATAGAAACAAAGCAAGAACAGCGATGTAGATACTGTTTCAATGACAAATTGAGTTAAGGCTAAATCAGGTGCCCTAAATAGAACAAATAAAAGTGATACCGTATAACCAACCGCTCCCATTAAAATGATTGAAGTCAGTCTCGATTTTGCAAATAGAATCATGATTGAAGCCAGAACTAAGATAAAGATCAAAATAACTTCGTATACCCCAATTGGAGTCATACTGGTTGTTTCGAATGCAAAGCTATCGGTTTTCCAAACCGTATAAAGTAAACTGATAATCAAGAAGCCAAATATATAAACTAAATAATCATGGATACTCCCGTTCATATATCCGCGGGTAATGAGACGTGAACCTGTATCCAGTGATCTTAATCCCATATTATATGCATTGTTTAATGTGTATTTATCAGAGAAATACGTATAAATCTTGCTCCATTTTGGATAGAACTTATACAAGATAATTCCTAAGATGACAACTCCGATTGTCATTAATAATGCGCCATTTACTCCGTGCCACATTTGTATATGAAGATGCGGAGGGTTTCCGTTTTCATAAAGGCTCGGCAGGATAGCTGCAGTAGCTGGCTCAATAATTGTTGAAGTAAGGATGTTTGGAAATAATCCAAAAATAATAACCAAGGCTGCAAGCGTGATTGGTGAAATCAATAATCCAATCGGTGCTTCATGTGGTTTTTTCGTTAATTTTTCAGGCTGAAGTTTGCCGCCAAATGTTCTAAATAAAAGAATCATACAGTAAACAAATGTGAATACACTTGCCAGCCATCCAATAACAGGGAATAAATTACCCCATGTTTGCAGGTTAAGAAAATCTGCTTTTGTTATATCTAATAGGCTGCCAAAGAACATTTCCTTACTCAAGAAGCCATTGAATGGAGGCAAGCCTGCCATTGAGAATGCTCCGATTGCAGCAATAGTAAAAGTGATTGGCATTATGGTCATTAATCCGCCCAGTTTACGAATATCCCTAGTTCCCGTTTCGTGATCAATTATACCGACTGCCATGAATAATGAACCTTTAAAGGTTGCATGGTTAATTAGGTGAAAAACAGCTGCCGAAACAGCGGCAATATATACATTATTCTCGGCTGATCCAAAATGGAGGGAAGCCGCACCGATGCCAAGCAGGGACATGATTAAGCCGAGCTGGCTGACTGTTGAGTAGGCAAGAATCCCTTTTAAATCATACTGACGTACTGCATTAAAGGAACCCCAAATTAAGGTTATGATACCGACCAGGCCGATAATCCATACCCATTCACCTGATAAAGCAAATATAGGGCTCAAACGTGCTACTAAATAGATACCTGCTTTAACCATCGTTGCTGAATGAAGATATGCACTGACTGGTGTAGGTGCTTCCATTGCATCAGGTAACCAAATGTGGAATGGGAATTGGGCAGACTTCGTGAATGCCCCTAATAAAACGAGTATCATCGAAAAATAAAAAAGAGGATGGTTTACCAAATCAGGAGCCATTGAAATTAATTCTCTGATGCTGAAGGTATTTCCCATTACAGAGAGGGTTATAAAACCTCCTAGCATGGATAAGCCACCTAAAAAGGTGATTAATAATGATTTTTGCGCTCCGTAGCGAGATCCTTTTCTCTCATGCCAATAGCCAATCAGCAGGAAGGAAGAAAGGCTGGTAAATTCCCAAAACGTATAAAGGACGATTAAGTTGTCAGATAGGACAACCCCAAGCATAGCCCCCATAAATAATAGTAAATAAACATAAAAATTACTCAGTTTTTCTTTTGTTTTGTCCATATAAAAGATGGAGTACAGAATAACTAGTGTACCAATACCTGTGATCAGCATAGCGAAGAGCAGGCCTAATCCGTCTACATAAACATCAAATGATATGTTTAGTGAAGGAATCCACTCAAAACTAGCTGTTATGGATTGATGATCCGTTATTTCAGGCAGGAACGTAAACAAATAACCAAATAATACGATAGGTATAATGAGTACGAACCATCCGGTATGTATTTTACGAGCATATTTGCCTATAAACGGAATACATATCGCAGCCAAAAAAGGCAGTAATATACTCAAGTGAAGCATTGACATAAGGACCTCCCTTAAAAAATTATAAAATATTGAAAAATTACAACAAAATGTACCAATCCGTACATTCAGCATAGCAAATTATACAGCAAATTTATATTAGACTGTACTTGAAAAGACTGGTATTCATGTGTTTTAACCATGTATTATATGAAGGAAAAAATTTAAAAATTTAATTCTCCTTTCCGATAAATGGTTTATAATAGGAAAATGTGAAGTATAAGGAATAATGAAAATGAAGAATACATATGTAACAGGTTATTTTCCCTTATTATCGATAATGGCATTTAGTCTGTTCTTTGCTGTTCATCTTATTTGATTGCATTTTTAAAAAGCAATGGGCTCTATTCAGGCATGACTGGATTGTTATCAGAGATCCATATTAAATTATCCTTTTTATTATTGTTCTTTATCTGTTTTTTTATGTTACTTGCTGCGTTAAAGCTTCTTGTCGATACCTTTTTGGAACTGTCACTTTTATTTTTCTCAAAGGATAAGGTGGGAGAAGACCTGCAAAAGCTGAGAGGGACTTCTATCATTTTTCTGATAGGTGGACTTATATCTATGTTATGTTGTCTTTGGTTGCTTGCAGGCTGCTTTTTACTTACTTCATTATTCGCTTTTATATACTTTCTGTATAAAATCAGTTCATCCTTATCGAGTACCTGATTGATAGGGATTATATTTTTTCATGTAACTATCTGGGCCGTTCTGTTATTGGCAGTCTGTCTCTCTGTCTTAAAATTATATAATAGTATAATGGCGGGACTTCCGCTGTAAAGGAAAAAGCATGATGAACCTCTAATAGAGAGAATACATCATGCTTTTCCATATTTGTATTTGCGGCTGACTTTTATTTAAAAAATCAATACTGGACGGCTGATCCTTGCCCACCCAGACCCCACCAGTATACGAAGCAGTCATCCCAATAAACCATAAATCATGATAATCATTTGTTGTACCGGTTTTTCCTCCTATATAAGCTACCTGTTTTTTGAAGCAATCGAACAGCTGCAGTATTAACCGATTTGGCCATTGCCTGATTGAGTGGAGGATTGCTATATGTTGAATGACCATAGTTCTCTGGGCAGTAATTTTCGATGCATATCGCTGAAGCGTCTATTTTTTGATGTATGGAACGATCCTTATTAGTTTTCAAATAAGGCGCATCAGCAATGGTTTAATCGTAGATCCTGGCTGACGAAAACTTTAATGGGCTCGATTAAATGTTGAGGGTTTATATGTTTTTCCCCCAATCAATGAGACAAGCTCATGAGTAGAATGATTAATAACTACCGCTGATGCTTCAACGTTTTTATAAGGCAGGATGCTACTAACGGCTGATTTGGCTTTTTCTGAATATCTGAATCGAGAAAAAGTGTGGATCGTAATTCCTGAATGCAGCAGTTCCGTGATGCGGTTATCTATTTTCTCTGTTAATTGATTAGATTCTTGTTCAGATAAACCAGAAAACTGATAACCATCCTGCTCTGCGACCAGCTGACGAAATTCAGCCAGCGTGTAATCGGTATAATCAGGAAATTCTTGGATTCGTTTGGAAAGATTTAATTTTATTGATTCTTTTAAAATTTGCTCTTTTTCTCCATTCGTTATGAAATTCTTATTCTCAAGTTGCTGCAGAAGTCTAACCTGGCGTTTTTTTGTATTTTGGAAATTAGTCAGCGGGTCATAAAGACTAGGGTTATTAGGAATTGCCGCTAGAAAAGAGAGTTCACCATGCTTGAGATTCTTTGCTGATTTGGAAAAATAAAAATGAGCAGCAGCTTCAATTCCATAGGAACTGTTACCATAGTAAATCGCAATTATGTAAGTATTTAATAGTTAATCTTTTGAAAAATCACGCTCAAGCTGATAGGCGTAAAGCAGTTCAGTTAATTTACGATTATATGTACGTTCATTTGTGAGGAATAAATTTCGAGCGAGCTGTTGTGTAATGGTGCTGCCCCCTTGATGAATTCCCCCGCTTTCCGTATTAATTATGAACGCTCTGCTAATAGCTGATAAATCAAACCCCTTATGTGAATAAAAATGCTGATCCTCTGAAACTACGTAAATATCCTTTAAAATTTGAGGGATATCAGCATCCTTTATATATTTCCGATTCTCTGTTTGATAGATTTCTCTGATAATTGTCCATCGGAATCTGTGATTGTACTGTTAAGCTGCATGGCTGATTGATCTATTTGTAAATTGGTGTCCAAAACATGATTGAGGCTTTGCAATTTGGAAAACTCATTCAGTGTTAATGTACTCAATCCGTATAAGGATGGAACCAGTAATAAAATCATACAAAATCCAATTGATTTTCTCATTTTTACCCACCTGGAATTCTATTCGTATATTTAACTATATCGTATTGATTTTATGGTTAAAAGAGGAAAATTTGGAAGGAGCAATAGATTACACGAAAACAAGGAGGTTGTATCATTGTGAAGAAGGATGACCACTATTTATTCATAGATTTTGAATTTACAATGCCAGAGGATCGAAATAATCCGAATGGGTTCTTTCCTGAAATCATTGAATATGGAATTATCGAGGTAAAGAGTGGAACAATAGTCAATCAATACAATTCTTATGTCCTGCCCAGAGTATTTCAGTCGTTAACGAACCGATGTAAGAACTTTTTGCACATTACCGAAGATGATCTTAAGACAGGGGTGGAATTTGATGTTTTTCACAGTTTACTGCGAGAATTGGATCATCCTAACTCTCCAACGATTGCTACATGGGGAAACATGGATATGAAGGTGTTAAAGCAAAACTGTCAGTATTCAGGACATATATTCCCTTTAACGGGAAAGCAATTGGATTTATCGATTGAGTATCAAAAATTCTTTGGTGACCGAAATCAGACAGGCCTATGGAAAGCAGTTCAGCAATATGGGGACAAGGCTAAAGGCGTTTGGCATCGTGCTTTGGATGATGCCAGAATGACTTATGAACTGTTTACATTAATTGAGCAGGACAGGAGGTATGTGGATAACTATAAGCCAACGACAATCGGAGACGTTGTGGATTTTTCACAGTTATTTAATGGGTTGACGTAAAAAACCAAATCAGTAAAGAGTGATTTGGTTTTTTATGTTTATCATATTGGAAAATACTCGCGCTCTATATTCGATATAGCTGACAAAGACATATCTGACCACTTTGATTCTTCTTTTAGCAATTCCTGTTTTAATGTTTCAAGAGACTGGCGCAGGGATTCTGTGTAATCAGGAATTTCCCCTTTAAACGGTTTCACCATGTTTACCGGGATGTTGGTTTGTTCCCTGTAAGCTAAAGCCTTTCGCTCATGGAAAAAATCAACTTCTGTTTGTTTTGGATGATGAAGATCTCCCTGCATAGGGTGCTTTAATACAGCCAGTATTTTAACAACCATATATCCATTTGTTCGGATATTGGTGATTTCGCCTACATATTTACCGGTTTTATAATGTGCAATCACTTGGTCGCCAATAGTGAGTTCATTCATTTTTATCCCCCATTCATATCTGTTCTTCTCTATCATACCGATGTACCATAATCAATCCTATAAAAAGCTCTTCAGAAAGATGCTTTTTTTTTGAGAATCGTGTAAAGTGAAAAATTGGAGGTAGTTTAAATGAAATGGAAGACCATGATACTATTATTAATAATCCTCCTTGGTGCAGCGATTTGGAATCTGTATATAAAAGATAAGGTATTCCAATCTGGTGATCAAACAACTTTAAAGCTGGATCAAACCATTAAAGAGAAAGAAGGCGAAGATAAAATGACAGTATTACCTCAATTTACAGAAGTACAAGGTAATGAAAGATTAGTGGAGATGGTAACTAATAAAGGTTCCATCCAAATCAAATTATTCCCTGACCAAGCTCCTAAAGCGGTTGAAAATTTCCTGACTCATGCAGAAAATGGATACTACGAGGGGATCATTTTCCACCGCGTGATCAATGATTTCATGATTCAAGGCGGAGATCCAACTGGAACAGGAATGGGTGGAGAAAGCATTTGGGGTAAATCATTCGAAGATGAATTCACGATGGATTTATTTAATTTCCGTGGTGCTTTGTCTATGGCAAATGCCGGCCCTGGTACAAATGGAAGTCAATTCTTTATTGTTCAAAAAGGTGCTGTTGAAGCGAATCTAAAAGGACAAATGGAACAAGCGGGATATCCTCAGGAAGCAGTGGAAAAATACATGGAAATAGGCGGAACTCCTTGGCTTGACCACAGACATACCGTGTTTGGACAAGTTACTGAAGGAATGGATGTTGTAGATGACATCGCAACTACTAAAGTAGGTCCTAACGATAAACCGGTTTATGATGTAGTGATTGAAAAAATCAACATCCTAAAATAATCCCTATAATGTAAGTAGGCTGTCGATGACTCGGCAGCTTTTTTCTTATTTATAAATGAGGATAATCAAATATCACTTATACTCACCCTAGTCGTGTTATAATATGGTTAAAATTCAAATGTTTTCAAATCAGGAAAGGGTGTCTCAAAACATGTCTCAGCCATTAGCGTTTATTATAGGATTATTCTTGTATTTTCCTGAAGATAAAAGAGAATACATTCCAGCCGGATTAACGATGGCCATTTTTACATTGTTTGCAGTGTTAACGATGCGGTTTATCATTGTTTATAATCGTAAGCAGGTACAGAAGGCAAAGGAATTGGAAGAAAAATTAAAAGAGCAAAATATTCAATGATGGCTGCACATGCAAAGTGTGCAGTTTTTTTTTGCCGAAATCTGAGTGGATTCTTCTTAAAATTAAACAAGCATTTGCCAGACTGATTGGCAAATGCTTGTTACATAATTAGTTGAGGTCTTGGAATGCTTCGTGCAATCTGCGCAAGCCCTCAGTGAGAGTGTCCTTAGAGCACCCTATATTCATTCGAACAAATCCTTGGCCATCCTGCCCATATTTCGCACCGGGTTCAAGAGCCAATTTCCCTTTATGGATGAGCCTTTCTGTGATTTCAATATCTGATATTCCTAAATCCCGTAAATCGATCCAAACAAGGAAAGATGCTTGAGGAATCATGATGTTTATTTTCGGTAAATGCTTAGAAACATAATCAGTCAGGATTTCAATATTCTCTTCAATTTTGGATACGGTCTCACTCACCCACTCAGCACCATGGGTGTAGGCCGCTTCCATGGCAGTATAGGCAAGTACATTAATGCCCCCAATACCTTGCTTGAGGAATTGCTGTTCCATTTTTAAGAGGTAATCTTTATTTTCACTTAGGATCAGAGAGCCATGCAATCCAGCGATATTAAAGGTTTTACTAGGAGCCATCAGTGTAATAACATCTTTGCTGATGATTCCGGCAGGTGTGTGAATATTGTCATAAAGAATCAGGTCAGCGTGAATTTCATCGGAAATGACAGGCACTTGATAGTGCTGACATAGGCTAATCATTCTCTCAAGGTCTTTCTTTGCCCAAACCGTTCCACCAGGATTGTGCGGGCTGCATAAGATGAATAATTTTACTCCATTACGAAGCTTGTTTTCAAAGTCTTCAAAATCAATTTCAAATTGATTTTGGTTGATTTTCATTCTATTGGTAACAAGAGTTCGGCCATTACTTTTAACGACATTATGAAATGGACCGTAGACAGGTGTTTGAATCATCACTTGATCTCCAGCTTCAGTAAATGCAAGAACAGCTGCTGATAAGGACGGAACTACACCTGGACTAAAAGAAATATTTTCTCTTTTAAGCGACCATTTATGCTTTTCGTTCATCCAATTTATGATAGCCTGGTATACAGAATCGGAGGCATATGTATATCCGAATATTGGGTGCTGTATGCGGGTAATTAAAGCTTCCTGTACCTGAACAGGCGAAGCCCAGTCCATGTCTGCCACCCACATTGGCCATAAGTCACTGCCTGCGAATAATGAATCAACGTTATCCCATTTATACGAAGCTGTTCCTTTACGATCTATAATGGTTTCTGTATTTGTTGTACTGTTCATTTTTTCACCCCGCCTTTATATGATTCCCTTATTTTATCATATATTTACAGACTGGCAGTTTTAGAAGATTTATTAATTGGCTTGTTTTCTCAAATAAATATGGTATGTGAGATGAAAATAATTGATTACATATTCATATGTATAAAATGAGTGTTATAATGGAAAAAGTTTAATTTAAATTAAATTTTCAGATATCTTTATATCTAATGATACTTTTAATGGAGGTGAGGGTATGAACCTTACAGCTAAGGAAATTGAGATTTTGAATATTCTCGAAGAAAACGCCAGAATCCCTCTGGATGATATAGTAAAAATGACAGCAATGTCTAAAGAGGAAGTTGAACTAGCCTTAAAAAAACTGAAAGAATCCAATATTATTGTTGGCTATGCCGCTTTGGTCGATTGGTCGAAAGTTAAAGATCACGAAGGAGTTACTGCCATGATTGATGTGAAAGTAACCCCTAAAAGAGGCGTAGGCTTTGATGAGACAGCAAAACGAATTTATCGCTATGAAGAGGTCACATCCGTTTATTTAATGTCAGGTGCTTATGACTTATCTGTGGTCATTGAGGGCAAGTCGATGAATGAGGTAGCGCGATTTGTTTCAGACAAATTATCGACTCTTGATTCAGTTATTTCTACAACGACTCACTTTATTCTTAAAAAGTATAAACATGATGGGACTGTATTTGCACCTCTTGATGAGGATAAAAGGATTGTGATAACTCCATGATTAAAACGAGTTATCTATCTGATACGGCTCGAGAAATGAAGCCCTCCGGAATACGTAAATTTTTTGATTTGGCAGCAGGCATGGAAGGTATCGTTTCGCTTGGTGTAGGTGAGCCAGATTTTGTTACTCCGTGGCGATACAGGGAAGCTGCTATCCTCTCGATGGAAGAAGGCTATACGTCTTACACAGCAAATGCAGGATTGCTTGATTTACGCGAGGAAATTGCAGCCTATATGAGTAGACGTTTTCAGGTAACATACTCCCCTGAAAATCAAATTATTGTAACTGTAGGTGCAAGTCAGGCAATCGATATCGCCTTACGAGCCATTCTCAACCCAGGAGAAGAAGTAATAGTCGTTGAACCATGCTTCGTATCCTATGCTCCATTAGTGGCATTGGCAGGAGGTAAGCCTGTTTCGGTTGGAACCATGAAAGAATCTGATTTTAAACTGTTACCCGAACAGTTAGAAGCAGCTATAACACCGAAAACGAAGGCGATTATGATTTGTTCACCCAATAATCCAACAGGAACCCAATTGTCTAAGGATGATTTGAAAGCATTAGCTGAAATTGCTATTAAACATGATGTTCTTGTGATTTCCGATGAAATCTATGCGGAACTTGTTTATGATGACGCGTATACCAGCTTTGCAGCCATTGAAGGGATGTATGAACGGACGATTTTAATATCAGGCTTCTCAAAGGGATTTGCTATGACAGGCTGGAGGCTTGGTTTTGTATGTGCAAACAAAGAAATCTCTGAAGCTATGCTGAAAATCCACCAGTATGCGATTATGTGTGCCCCTACATCTGCCCAATATGCTGCTTTGGAGGCCCTGCGATATGGGGCGGGATATGTGGAAGAAATGCGTATGAGCTATAATCATCGAAGAAATTATATTGTTAGTTCATTTAATGAGATTGGTTTGAAGTGCCACACACCGGGTGGAGCATTTTATGCTTTTCCATCCATTGAATCTACTGGCATGAGCTCTGAAGAATTTGCAGAAAAATTATTGATTGAGGAAAAGGTAGCAGTAGTACCAGGCAATGTATTTGGTATAGGCGGAGAAGGGCATATCCGTTGCTCTTACGCTACATCTATCGATCAATTACGGGAAGCCTTAACCAGAATTGAACGATTTTTAAACAATCATTCATAAATTTCCTTAAGGACTTTTACTAAGAGTTTTCTGAGTATAGGGAAAAGATTTTCAAATATAAAAAATGAGGGGGCAACCATAAGTCGTTAAATGACCTATGGTTGCCCCTTTGTTTGGTTGAAGCCAACAGGATGTTGGTCACAAAGGCGTTGCCACACGACGTGGCGTTCTTAGTCTTTGTTCCTTGAAACAGTCGCCTCAGCCTTTTAATCAATCCAGCTTCAACTCCTAGTCCCTCGAGTCATAAGGATAGCCACTGCGGGAGGGAAGAACACCTCCCTGCGTGCCTCTCTCTTATGCTTTTCGGGCCTGGGCAGTCGCCTCAGCCTTTTAGTTAATCTAGCTTCAGGGCCTAGGAGCTCGGGACATAAGCATAGCCTCTACGGAGGAAGAACATCCCCTCCGAGCCTTGTCTTATGCTCCTCGCTCCTGGGCAAGGCCCTTCAGCCTTTTAGTTAATCCAGCTTCGGCTCCTAGGAGCTCGAGTCATAAGCAAATACTCTGCGGGAGAAAAAACCTCCCTCCGAGTATTCGTCTTATGCTTGTCGCTCCTGGGTAGTCGCCTCAGCCTTTTAATCAATCCAGCTTCAACTCCTAGTCCCTCGAGTCATAAGGATAGCCACTGCGGGAGGGAAGAACACCTCCCTGCGTGCCTCTCTCTTATGCTTTTCGGGCCTGGGCAGTCGTTTCAGCCTTTTAGTTAATCCAGCTTCAAGGCTAGAAGCTCAGGACATAAGAAAAGCCACTGCGGGGAAGACCATTCCCTTCGTGGCTTTCTCTTATGCTGCTCGCTTCTGAACGAGCCGTTTCAGCTTTTTAAGTTCCCCATTATCCTTAGGAAGTCGGCTTCGGTTATGTCTTGGGTTTTCTTTAGTATTAATTTCGCTCGCTTTTGCCCCATTGTGTTGATGAGGTGATGGAGTTCGGGATCTAGTTGGCATGGTCCTGTTGGATTGGCGTGCTCCATTAGTTCAGAGGCAGGGCAATCCAATGCAGTTGAAATAGTCAGGAGAACCTGGAGGCTTGGTGTTATTTCATTTTCCTCGTATTGCTCAAGTTTGTGAGTGCCGATTCTGGAGCGTAACGCTAGCTCTTCCACACTCATTCCTTTGTCAATTCTGTACTTACGAATATTTTCTCCAATTGTAGCCATTATCAATCCCTCCCGATATTAATAGTTCTCCTTATATTCTACCACCTTACTAAATAATTCCAATAGAGTTCAGGAAGACTAATAAAATTGCGGCAGGGCATACGTAACGGACTAGGATATACCAACCGTTAAACATCCAGTATTTCAATTTCGAGCCATTTTGTAACTCTGTTCTGACTGCGTTTTTATCCATAACGTAACCTATAAATATAGAGATAAATAGTGAACCGAGCGGCAGGGCAAGATTTGAAACAATAAAATCTGCCAGATCAAAGAATGTTTTCCCTGCAATATGAACATCATTTAAAATGCCATAGGATAAAGCACTCGGAATCCCTACAATGAAAGTGATGACTCCAGCCAGCCATGCGGATGATTTTCGTTTTTCGGGATTTTCTTTTGAAATGACTGCTACAACAATTTCCAAAATGGAAAAGGCTGAGGTAAGAGTCGCAAATAACAATAAGATCATAAAGATGATCATGAAAAATCCTCCGAATGCGATCTCATTAAATACAGCTGGTAGTATGACAAAAACTAGTCCTGGACCTGATGCAGGATCATATCCTAACGCAAATACAGCAGGGAAGATAACAAGTCCTGCTAATAAGGAGATTAAAATATTTAATCCCACAACTGAAAAGCCAGATTTCATCAAATTCTCGTTTTTCGGCAAATAGGAAGCGTAGGTCACCATTACAGATGTTCCCACACTAAGAGCGAAAAAGGCTTGTCCAAGTGCCAGCAATACGGATTCACCAGTGATTTTATTGAAGTCTGGCTGCAAGAAGAATCTAACACCTTCCATAGCTCCATCCAAGGTTAACGATCGAACGGCCAATATAATAAACAAAATGAATAATGCCGGCATCATATACTTGCTTGCCCGTTCAATCCCTTTTTTGATTCCTCCCTGAACCACCCATATTGTCAATAATATGAACAGAATCTGAGAAATGATTGATTCATATGGATTTTCAATAATGTTATTAAATAATGATTCATAATTAGCTACCCCTGTTATCTGCCCAAGTAGACTTCTGCCTAGATAGGATAAAATCCAGCCGCCTACCACACTGTAAAAGGATAGCAACAGAACGGAAGCAATTACACCCATCCACCCCAATAAAAACCATTTAGAATTAGGGGCTATAACTTTATAGGCACTGACTGCATCTTTTTGTGCATTTCGTCCAATGACAAATTCGGCAATTAAAATAGGAGCACCGATAAAAAGTGTGAACGCAATAAATAAAAGGAAGAAGGCTGCACCGCCATTTGTTCCAGCCATGTAGGGGAATTTCCAAATGGCACCCAGTCCAATTGCTGAACCGGCAGCAGCTAAAATAAATCCAATCTTTGATGACCATTGTTCATGTTTTTGCATGTATGCACCTCATAGCTTGTAATCTTATTAATCGTATAATAGTAGCATTATACAGGAATAATTGCCAGAATATTAAATCTGATTGAACAGGTAAGTTATTCCTGTCGGGAAAGGTGTTTATTATTAGGCGATAGGGTAAATAAAAATAGAAGAGTGTGTAGGTCATTTTTGATAATGGCTCAACATTATGCTATAATTTTATATTGCGTATATAAACGAAAAATTTAAACATTTATAGGAGTGTTATTATGACTACAAAATATGAAGTAGGTCAAATTCTTACCGGTAAAGTAACTGGCATTCAGCCTTATGGAGCATTCGTTGCCTTAGACGAAAATACACAAGGACTCGTTCATATTTCTGAAATTACGTACGGGTTTGTGAAAGATATTAATGATCAATTAAAATTAGGCGATGAAGTTAAAGTTAAAGTTCTTTCCGTTAATGAAGAAGCTGGAAAAATCGCTTTATCTATCCGTGCTACAGAAGAGCCGCCAGCAGTTAAACAGGAAGCTCGTAAGCCTAAGAAAAAATCTCAACAAGGTTCAGTTAAAATTCCGCCTGCTGAAACACCACAAGGATTCAATACACTTAAAGATAAATTGGAAGAGTGGATTGAACAATCCAAACGCGAAGATCTTATTAAAAAATAATTGAATAGAAATGCAGAAACTGCCCTCATCACTTGTTTCGACTGTGATGAGGGCAGTTTTTTTGTTGTAAACAGTTATTAATTCCAATTGTTCGTAAATTATCGGATAATATAGACAAGACTCAATTATCGTTTAAATGGGTTTTTAGTCGAATGGAATTATACCTTATACGAATGAAAAACTTAGATAGGGGGCCGATTCATGTGACAAAGACAACTGTTTCCAACGAAGTGATTGAACAAACAGAACAATATGGTGCCAGGAACTATCACCCATTGCCGATTGTTATAGCAGAAGCTGAGGGTGTTTGGGTGAAGGATCCAGAGGGAAACCGATATATGGACATGCTGAGTGCTTATTCGGCTGTAAACCAGGGACATCGTCACCCAAGAATTATTCGAGCTTTAAAGGAGCAAGCAGATCGTGTAACTCTGACGTCAAGAGCTTTTCATAATGATCAGCTTGGTCCATGGTATGAAAAAATTTGTAAGCTAGCAAACAAAGACAAAGCACTTCCTATGAATACTGGTGCGGAGGCGGTTGAAACAGCTTTTAAAGCTGCAAGAAGATGGGCCTATGATGTAAAAGGAGTGGAAAAGGACAAGGCAGAATTTATCGCCTGCACTGGGAACTTTCATGGCAGAACGATGCTCGCTGTTTCTCTTTCTTCTGATGAAGAATATAAAAGAGGTTTTGGTCCAATGCTGCCAGGCATTAAGCTTATCCCATTTGGCGATATAGAAGCTTTAAAGGAAGCGATTACTCCCAATACAGCAGGCTTTTTGATTGAGCCAATCCAAGGTGAAGCAGGAATTAATATACCTTCTGAAGGGTTCCTTAAGGGAGCATATGATGTATGTAAGGCTAATGATGTTTTATTTATTGCAGATGAGATTCAGGTAGGGCTTTGCAGAACGGGCAGGATGTTTGCATGTGAGTGGGAGGATGTTGTTCCTGATATTTATATTTTGGGTAAGGCCCTTGGTGGCGGAGTATTCCCAATTTCCTGTATTCTGGCCAATCATGATATTCTTGATGTTTTTAATCCGGGGTCCCATGGATCTACTTTTGGTGGTAATCCATTAGCCTGCGCAGTATCTATGGAGGCTATTGATGTGTTAGTTGAAGAGAATTTGGCTGGAAAATCCGAACAGCTGGGAGCCTATCTGAGTGAAGAATTAAGGAAGATTGAAAATCCTATTATAAAAGAAATCAGAGGCCGTGGTTTATTTATTGGTATGGAATTAACGGAATCAGCACGCCCATATTGTGAACGGTTAAAGGATGAGGGCTTATTATGTAAGGAAACTCATGATAATGTCATCCGTTTTGCCCCACCACTTATCATTACCAAAGAAGAGCTTGATTGGGCGATTTCAAAAATTAAAAAGGTATTGTCTGTATAAATGAATAGGCCCATCCAAATAAAGGGATGGGCCTATTCTAGATATTATGATTTTGATGGATTTGGTTGTTCCTGGCTGCTTGTTTGTTCGCTTGGCTTGAATAATAATCCAAGATTGACAAGGCCTGCAATTCCAACAAGTGCATAAATAACACGTGCGAAACCACCAGCTTGGCTTCCGCCCCCAAAAACAGTTGCAACCAAATCGAATTGGAAAAATCCGATAAGTCCCCAGTTAATGGCGCCTATAATTGTTAAGACAAGTGCGGTACGTTGTATACCACTCATTTGATTTCCTCCTTCAAAAAGCATGGTTCAGTTATAGAGTGGTTAAAAAAAGAAAATATTATACATGATTTTAGGTTTTATTAATGAAATTAAAGGAATTAAAGATAAAGAAAACGGAATAATAGGGAGGAAATAGAATTATGCAAAATTTTACATATAAAAATCCGACAAATTTAGTATTTGGTAAGGATACAGTTAAAGAACTGAAAAATTTAATACCAGCCGATTCAAAAAATATTTTATTAATTTATGGTGGGGGAAGCATAAAGAAAAATGGCTTATATGATCGTGTTGTTGATGAGCTGAAGCACAGAGAACTAACCTATCATGAATTATCTGGAGTAGAACCAAATCCGCGTATCTCTACTGTGCGCAAAGGTGTCGATATATGCCGAGAAAATGAGGTTGATTTTCTTTTAGCTATTGGCGGAGGTAGTGTTATTGATTGTACGAAGGCAATTGCGGCAGGTGTTGTGTATGAGGGAGATCCATGGGATTTAGTCACCAAGAAAGCCAAAGTAAAGGGCGCTATGCCGTTTGGTACAGTTTTAACACTGGCAGCCACAGGCTCTGAAATGAACTCTGGCAGTGTGATTACGAATTGGGAGACACAGGAGAAGCACGGGTGGGGTTCACCATATACTTACCCTCAGTTTTCTATCCTTGATCCGGTTAATACGTTCACAGTTCCTCGCGATCAGACGATTTACGGAATGGTTGATATGATGTCACATGTGTTGGAAACATATTTTAACCACACAGAAAATACACCTTTACAGGATAGAATGTGTGAATCAGTGTTAAAAACAGTTAAAGAAACGGCTCCGAAATTATTGAACGATATGGAAAATTATCAATATCGGGAAACTATTCTTTACTGTGGAACGGTGGCTTTAAATGGTACATTGAGTGTGGGTATCCGTGGCGATTGGGCAACGCATAATATCGAACATGCTGTTTCAGCTGTCTATGATATTCCTCATGCAGGGGGGCTTGCAATCTTATTTCCAAACTGGATGAAGCACTGTATGCACGAAAATCTTGATAAGTTAGTTAGATTGGGAACTGAGGTATTTGACGTTGATCCAGCTGGTAAATCAAAAGAGGAAATCGCTAATGATTGTATCCGTAATA
This sequence comes from Bacillus sp. E214, assembly GCF_008087365.1. Taxonomy (NCBI): domain Bacteria; kingdom Bacillati; phylum Bacillota; class Bacilli; order Caryophanales; family Bacillaceae; genus Bacillus; species Bacillus sp. E214. Next base: position 619,180 of record NZ_VENN01000002.1, read on the forward strand.
TAAGAGATTTCTGGACAGGAATCGGTGCTCCATCCCGATTGGCTGATTATGATATAGACGATTCCAAAATAGAGTTAATAGCAGACAAAGCAATGGTGAATGGAGAGTTCGGAAACTTTAAAAAGCTTAATAAAGAGGATGTACTATCTATTCTCAAAGCATCTTTATAGTTTGAAAAAAAGGTCTTCCTGTAAGACCTTTTTCTCAATGTTACGAAATGTAAACGCTTGAAATTTTTGAAGCTATTAGTCGCAACTTGATTATCATTTTCGGATTCTGTAAAGTGAAAATGAGGAAACTGAATGGAGGACAAAAAATGACTCATATTAAATTTGATTATTCAAAAGCACTAGAATTTTTCCAAGAGCATGAAGTGTCTTATATGAAGGATACTGTAAAGCAACTGCATCATACAATCCATGAAAAAACAGGAGCTGGTAATGATTATCTTGGATGGTTATCTTTGCCTTCTGATTATGATAAAGAAGAGTTTGCACGTATAAAGAAAGCAGCAGAAAAGATTAAAAACGATTCTGATATCTTATTAGTTATTGGGATTGGCGGATCTTATCTTGGAGCTAGAGCGGCAATTGAAATGCTTCAACACAGCTTCTTTAATATTCTGCCTAGTGAAAAGCGTAAAGCTCCGCAAATCATTTTTGCAGGTAACAATATCAGTTCTACATATATGCGCGATTTAATGGATCTTCTTGAAGGAAAAGATTTCTCGATTAATGTTATATCTAAATCCGGTACAACTACTGAACCAGCGATTGCCTTCCGTATTTTCCGTAAGCTATTGGAAGAAAAATATGGCGCAGAAGCAGCAAAGGGCCGCATTTATGCAACTACAGATAAAGCTAGAGGCGCTTTAAAAACAGTTGCTGATGAAGAAGGGTTTGAAACATTTGTCATTCCTGATGATGTAGGCGGACGTTATTCTGTTCTTACAGCTGTTGGATTACTGCCGATTGCCGCAAGCGGAGCGGATATCGATGTTATCATGAAAGGTGCAGCTGCAGCTGAGCAAGATTATTCTGAATCTGAATTAGAGAACAATGAGGCGTATCAATATGCAGTTGTTCGTAATCTTCTTTATCGTAAAGGGAAAACCATTGAGATGTTGATTAACTATGAGCCATCCTTACAGTATTTCTCCGAGTGGTGGAAACAGCTCTTTGGTGAAAGTGAAGGAAAAGATCAAAAAGGAGTTTATCCATCTTCTGCGAACTTCTCAACTGATCTTCACTCATTAGGACAATACGTGCAGGAAGGTCGCAGAGATCTGTTTGAAACAGTTATAAAAGTAGAAAAGCCACGCCATGAATTAGTTCTTGAAGAGGCAGCAAATGATTTGGATAACCTCAATTATTTAGCTGGACAAACAGTAGATTTCGTGAATAATAAGGCATTTGAGGGTACATTATTAGCTCATACAGATGGCGGAGTTCCGAACTTGGTTGTGAGCATTCCGGCACTTGATGAATATACATTTGGTTATATGGTCTACTTCTTCGAAAAAGCATGCGCAATGAGCTGCTATTTAATGGGGGTAAATCCATTTGATCAGCCAGGTGTCGAAGCATATAAAGTTAATATGTTCGCTTTACTTGGCAAAGCTGGCTTTGAAGAAAAGAAAGCTGAGCTTGAAAAACGATTAAATTCTTAATATTATGTTCGTGCAAAAAATACCCGGTAAATGAACCGGGTATTTTTTATATGTACCATAGTTGAGAATATTAGGTGTTGAAGGCTGCCAATACCAGACATACCTTTCCTTCTATCAGTGGATATTAATAAAGGATCTAAAGGAAGGAAGGGATAACATGATTGAAATACCATCACGTCTAACAAATACTATAACAAATTATGTGTATGCCCATCATCAGCTTGGAAGCCATGGGTTTATCGTTGGCGGGAACTGGGATTATAAGCATGGTTATTTTGATTATCTAATGGATGGCGGTAGTAAATCAAATTATATTAGGATTCCCTTTACCACCATTAAGGGGTCTATAGAAGATAAAAACGGAGTAATCCGCTTTGGGACTCCTTACTTATTATCTTATGAAGCTAAAACCGGTGCCCAATTTTATATGAATCACCACCCATATTCAGATGAATGTGAATTTGATCATTACTCAAATCCATCAGATAATGTGTACGGTGGTGATTCAGGTTTGGAAAGATATTTAGATCTAGGCAGAGTATTAGTAAATGAAGCGGAAATTGCTGTGTTGGGATATGAATAAAATTATCTTGAAGACGGCTCTTGTTCGACTGTTTCTATAATGGTTTGGCTAATAATCGTATTAGTTGCAATAATACGATCTGCACCAGCTCGTTTGGCATTTTTCATTTGAAAGGGAGCCATTATTTCACAAATACAAGTGGCTTCTGGATAAAGGCCTTTAATACACAGTAAGGAAGCGATGACATGCAAATCAGAAGCACGTTCAGTTTTCGAGCGATCTGCTGTTAAAATGATGAATTCACTCTCGGTTACATTTGCATGAATCCATGTCTGTTCATTTGTACTGTCATTTTTCAAAAAAAAGATATGAGTGTCTGGCATTGGATGAGATTCTAATGTCTCGTCTATGATGACTATATTTCTTCGTGGATTCTCCTTATGCCATGTATCGATTAGCATTTTAGTACATTCATTCCAACCAACTATAATAAGATGCTTACGTTTTGTATAGATGGCAGAACCAAGCTGCAGGGCTGTCTGCCGTTTAATCACATAGGATGACATAGATGCGTAGTAGTAAGAAACAAATGCTGCACCAATTAAGATTAATGTACTGGCAGTTAACCTCCCTAAAAGAGTTTTGGGCACAATTTCGCCATACCCCACAGTTGTAATTGATTCAATGGTAAACCATATTCCTTCACCAATGTTGGTAAATGTTGAAGGCTCAATCAGATGCATAAGGATTCCATAGACTAGAATAATGCCAACGATAATAATAATCAGACGAGCAACTAAATGAAGTTTATTGAAAATATACTGAGCAGTATTCATACGTCGTCCTCGCTCTTATCAAAAATCTATTCAATCTAAAATTCCATTGTCCACAACTTTTATTTTAACAGTTGGGTTAATCTCAACTTTTTTTAAATCTAACTTTCCATTCTTCTTATACTCATCAAACAATTTTGGATCCTTAACCATCAGCTTACGGCCAAGCGCGAGTGCATCGCAATTGCTTTTCACTAACGTATCAGTTACTTTTCTAGCTTGTTTCGTTAAGTCCTTAGAAATATGCTTCTCAAGGGTTTTAATTTCGTCCTCTTTAAGCAAACCCTTTGTATATTCAGATACAGAAACCCTTAAGTTTAATGAAACTGTATAGACCGGTTTAGAGTCCTTGATTTTTAATTTTATTTTATGGGTGTTTTTTCGAATAAAAAAGCTAACCTTTTCATCAATTTCATTTTTTTTCTCCGGATTATTTATTGTAAATTGAGTATAGGTTCCTTCTTTGCCAACCATTAATAAGTATAAAGAAGAGTCCTCCCCAATTAAATTTTTACCGGTATAACTTAAGTTATCGAATAAAGCTACTCCCTTTACTTTTACCAGGCCACCCTTAAGTTTTTCTACATAGGGAAGGACAAAATCCTGACCTGGATCAAACATGGCAGGCATAATCGTAGCTAATGATTGCTCAGGAATCATGGAATGGTCTTCTGCACTGTCGAGTAACTCTTGTATGGCTCTACTAATTAAAGTGCCCTTAATATACTCGTCTTTTAAAATGTCTCGTGATTTTCCTTTTGTAATCAAGACTTTTGCGTTTACATTACTTTTTGCATCACGATATAACACATCCAGCAGGGGATAGATATCTGTTTTCGCCAATTCCTCGCCTATTAAAACATTACTTAATTTATTTATTGAGAATTCGCCGGGCGTAATTTGATTCATTTTTTCCCTTAAAATTAATGGAGATGCTCCCTTTACTTTATAACTGGTATTATAGGGTTCTATTTGTCCCCCACCTGCAGGCTTTAATGCACGAATAATTGTAATTAATTCCAGTGGTTCCGGGCCTTTAGCTTTGTCAAAACCTAAACTGAATGCCAGGGAAGTTTTAGATAAAAAATTTTGGTCCCAGCATCCTGTGGTAGCAATCAATATTGATAATATTAAACCTATCTTTAATAGTTTCATGGATCAATCACCTGCCTGATTTTGATGACTCTGGTTTATTTTTCGAATCATAGCAATAGCCAGTAGAAGAATGGGAAACCCTATCATGAACACATAAGTAAAGGGTAGCAAATAATTATTAAGACGAATCATGTTATCCTGCGCTTCCGGAAAAAGAGCACATAGAAGTGAGATTATCAAAGTAATAACCAATACAATGATTTTTTTGTTCTTGAATCGAGTATTTTCTGATATTCCTATTCCTGCTATAAAAATATATAGGACATAGGAAACGAGCATTGGAGAAATCCAGGCGCACATAATAATCAAATCCATCCGTTCAAAAATGCTAAGTATCGTCAATATTTTTAGTAAATAGAGAACTGGAATTGGAACTAGACCTAATGAATATGTACCAAAATGGGCAAGACAGATTACTAATAAAACAAGATAAATCAATGAAATAGTCAGGATTGAAAAAGTAATTACTCTTTTTTTTGTTTTTAATTTGTCATGAAGAAGTGGTAATAATACAAGTAATGAACTTAGGCCTGCATAACCAATCCCCATATGATATGAACCATTCAAAATTTTAGTAACCGGAACATCCCCAACTGGCAGTAGAAATAAAAGATGCATTTTAGGAATGGCAAAAGAAATAGAGAACAGGAGAAAGCCTGTTAACGCCAGGAATGTTATGCCGCTGAACCGCGCGAGTGTAGTTATCGTCCCTTTGGCTATATAGAGTCCCATTAAAATAAAGATTAGGTAAACAACAAATAGCGGTGTGACAGGCAGTGTCCATTCCTTTGATAAATACGTAAAATATAAAGCCGTATAGGTAGCAAGGCCAATGAAATAGATGATATACAGCCAATTCATTATTTTTCCGATCCATTTGCTTGTTAGAATCTCTGTCATTTGGAATAGATTCTTATCCGGTAATCGTTTATGCAATGAAAAGATGACCCATCCAATTAGTTGAAAGAAGATTAAAGTGATGATGGCAGATATCCAGGCATTATGTTTACTATGCTCATTAACAAGATAAGGAATGGCAAAAATCATGACAGAGCTAACGGATTGGACGGTTAAAAAGTATAATTGGTGAGCTGACAATAACTTTTTATTAGAAGCTATCATAGTCCATTTAACTCTCCTTCTTAAATGGTATTTTGAATAGCATTTTCGACAAGCTTTTAAAATTAAACGGCGCGACCGGTGCTAAATAAGGTTTTCCCATAGATTCCAATTCACATAAATGATAGATAATTAAAGTGAATCCAATCGCTATTCCAACTAAGCCAAAAATATAAGTTATAATGATGAGCGGGAAGTTTAGAATACGAATCATTTGTGCGACTTCCTGATTTGGAATAGTAAATGCCGAAATGGCTGTAATCGCAATCACGATTAACATCGTATTAGAAACCAGGTTAGCCTGAACAATTGCAGTACCTATGACCAAAGCACCTACCACACCAATCGTTGGTGAAACGGAACTGGGTAAACGGATGGCGGATTCCTTAAGAAGTTCCAATATGACCACCATAATAAGAGCTTCGATTAAGGGGGAGTAGGGAATGTTCTCCAAAGATCCTTTAACATTTGCTACAAGATTTAACGGGATAATCTCGAAATCAAATGATACAAGAGCGATATAAAATGATGGTAAGGTAATGGCCAGAAATAAGGCAAACAGGCGTAAAATCCGTTCAAATGAGCTTATATAAAAACGGCTTTCAATATCATCCGCTGCATGAAAAAAAGTAAAGAATGTAATTGGCATCAGGAAGACAGTAGAGCTTCCTTCAGTCATTAAGCCAACGGCACCCATTGATAAGTGATGTGCAACCCGATTAGGTTTTTCTGTATTCAAAATTTGCGGAAATGGTGAATAAACTGAGTCTTCTATATAATTTTGAATAACTTCTGTATTGATAGCTGTATCAAGATGAATAGAGTCTAATTTTTTTTCTATTTTTTCTATAACCTCCGGGTCTGCTTTCCCATTTATATAAAAAAGAGCGGCAGTAGCCTTTGGATATGAACCAAGTGTTTTTGTTTTAACCACCAAGTTCTCCGTTTTGACCCTTTTTCTTATCAGATTTAAATTATCTTCAATTTTCTCTACAAACCCTTCATGAGAACCACGTATACTTTGTTCCGATGCAGGTTCCTCAATAGAACGAGTCTTAAAATCTGCTGCTTCTACTAAATAACAGGCTGTATCACCTTCTTTAAACAGAGCAATATTACCGTCGAGCATATTATTAATAATATCTTCAAAACAGGTATAAGCAGAAACATGTGCCACAGGTAAGTTAGCAGGGCTGAGTGAAGAGTTAATCACTAATGGTTCTATCAGAAAGTGATCAATAATATCCTTTTTAACGATTGTTTTGATGAATGCCATTCCATATTTTTGATCACCATTTGAGAAATAACGTGTATCGAAATCTTGTGTACTAGAAAAGGCTGTTTTCAGTTTTTCAATATTATCTTCTACATGACAGGTTGTTTGTAAGCTCCGTATATCTGGAGTAGATGCCTCGTTCGATTGTACTTGTTCGTTAGTCTGGTTTGTCGTTCTCTTTTTAAAGAATTTCATATCCATCACCTAAACCTTAATTGATAAACGTTAGTATTAGTTAACTAAGGAATATTATTCAAATGATTGCAGGTGTGCTGGATTATGAATTGCTGCAAAACTTGATTGAAAATAAGATAGCCAAAAGTAATAGTAAGCAAATTAGGTCTTTGATTCATGGATAATTCTGGAGTTAAATCTTTTTGATTTAGTTTAGAGGGGGAGGAATATAAAAACCTCCGTTTACATTGATTTAAACGGAGGTTTATCTGTTATAAAATTTACTTTGTATTTGGATACTCAATTTCCTTTCTCCATTTTTTACGGTCCCTTTTATCTATTATCCATAAAAAAATAAATCTAAGTCCTAAGATAATGGAGATAAATACACCGGTTAATGTTACAAATAATGCTAAGTATTCGAGCCGATTATAACTTGATAATAAACTGGACCAATTTATATTCCCTTTAAGCTGTTCAGAAACTAAATTCATTCCGAATATTCCAGTTATGACAGAATAGAGAGTTAAAATTTGTAAAAGCATATTACCTTGTTTAGATGTGAAATTTTCTTGATATTGATTTAAACTTTGCAGCGTTGCACGTGTATCCTCGAATAGATCGTCTACCTTAAACCTTTCTCTTAGCCGGATAAAAATATCACGGCCCTTCGAGTTGGTTGCCAGTTCAAAAAAATAATAATTGGATGAGAAGGCATTGATCGCATGAATTAATTTTTCCACTTGTTTTGTATCCTGTGAAATTCTCACACGTGAGTATTCGTTTGCCACCTTAAGCAAGGTGATTTTATGAAATAAAGTGAGCATTAATCCGTAATAGTATTCGCCATAAAAAGTACTGGCAATATTATTAAATGCTTCATTTGTACGATTGGTTATACAAGCAATTCCCTGTTCATCGGGTATGTAATAAGTAAACGGTGCCCAACGGGTATAAACGATCGACTCCATATATTGATCAATAAATTGTTGATTATTGCAACTGATATATGGCTTTTTATTTTGGGAATACCCATCCAGATTACCTAATCGGTAAACATCGTAATCCTCAATTTTTTCATCAGGTACTAATCCAATCAAGGACTGGACGTATAAATGATTATTTTCAAAAAATGGGAAGGATTCAAAGTAAGCATTATCTTCAGTGCTATCATCCATATATTTTTTAATTTCAGGCATGAGACAATCTAGCAAAAAGCGCTCAACATGTTCGAACTCCTGATCTTCATAGATTATTTTGGAAGTCGGCTGATTTTGTTCCATGATTCTAAATTCTGAAGCAAAATGAATAGCTTCAGTAAGATCCAATGATTGATCCTGGTCTTCCAAGTGAATACGTATGGTTAAAAAACCTAACTGATATGGACACACGGTTATATCAATGGATTCAACTACAAATCTTGTGTTGCAATACTTTGTCTTTAATGTACTAGGAACCTGATACATTTTCGAATACCGTTGAAATCCTTTTCCATCCTCCTTTTTAGGGAACATAATTCGATTTGTAAAAGGAAGAAAAAAATTTTCCATGTTCTCGTGATTTATTTCAAACCTGCCATAGAAATCATCTTCTTTTTCAAGGTTATCCAGTCTAAACCATTTAAACTGATTTTTTTTCAATTTCTCAACCAAATCATCTTCCTTTCCGCGTATAAGCGAAAATGGGAATACAAATTGGAAGTTGGCACTAGAAACCTGTTTTTCAGTTATCGAGAGCTCTTTCATGAGAAAAATTCCTTTCTAAGTACTTAATAAGCTTATTGAAGGTTTTTACCCTTGAAAGCGTAAAGTTAATCTGGATAAATTTTACGAAAAAAACACACAGATTGGATAAACCTGTGTGTTTTACTCTATTAATATTGGTAATATGGGTTTGAATATTGTGATGGATCTGTGGCAAATTCCTCATAGGAATACGGATCGCGACCTTGAGATGAAAAGCCTCCGTAACCTGATTGTCCTTGACCCCATCCTTGGCCCCACTGCTGTCCTTGCCAGCCGTGATGTGGGAATCCGTGGCCTCCGCCATATCCGTGATGTTGATGATGGTGATGGCCTGGATGGTAAGGCATATGGTGTCCATATCCTCCGCCTGAATAATGAGGGTATCCCATACCGCCGTGATATCCGTGATGATGTTGATGATGGCCCATACCACCACCATAATGACCGTGTTGCCCATGTCCATAACCGCTGCCATAATAGCCTTGTTGTCTCATTTCATGTGGGAAATTTACATTTTGCTGATCATATTCATTTGGCATTCCATTCACTCCTTCTGAACTGGTTCCTTATAGTATATGTGTCTATATAAAGAAGGAGCTTATTCGTCTAAAAGATGGGCGATGGCTCAAACAGAATGTATTGTATTATTTCCTTTTGTATGGTTTGTCTCTTTAATTTGCTTCCTTCTCTTTTTCCGTTCCAAAGTAGGCTCTAAATACCTTTTTCCCAATATCCATATTCATACGATGTCCATTTGATTGATACGCCCACGGTACTACAACACTTATAGCGATTTCCGGATTATCATGTGGTGCGTACGCAGCAAATGTGATATTCCATGTTTCCGGTTGTTCGGTTCCTGGTGTCCATTTTGGTCCATCATAGAAGGCTTCTGCTGTACCTGTCTTGCCAGCTGGTCTATATGGTTCTCTACCCATTTCTTTGTATCCGGTTCCTGTTGACGTTTGGGTAACAAGCCGTAACCCTTCTTTAACACGATTAATCCAATCTTCATTCATACTCAATTGGTTTTGGAATTTAGGTTCAATTTCTTGGAAGATTGGTCCAAGTTTTCCTTTTTCAAGTACTGGTTCACGAAGCTCCTTAACAACACGAGGCTGAATACGATATCCACCATTGGCAATGGTAGAGATATATTGCGCAAGCTGCAACGGAGTATATGTGTCATATTGCCCGATCGCCAAGTCCATCAGTTTACCGGCACCCAATTCTGTCCCCTTGTAGCCAATTTGTTCTCCGGGCAGATCGATACCTGTTCGTTTACCCAATCCAAACTCATAGAAATGATTTCGCATCATATCAAATGCTTCAGGTTTTACAGATAATGGTCCGTTCGGAACATAATTGCCTTCACCAATTGCAATAGCTGTTTTAAACATATACACATTGGATGATCGCTGTAAGGCAGTTAAGTCAGAAACGTACCCCATATTTGTATAGGATTTTTTTATAGGTGTTTCTTTTATGATCATTGGAGCATCATATAGAGTGGTTCCGGGATTAAGAACCCCTTCCTGATAACCGGTTAATACGGTGGCTGCTTTGACTGCCGACCCCATTGCATATGCAGTTGTATAAGTCCCTTGGGCAAAGTCCTTCATTTCATATTTATTTTTTTCGTCATCCCAAACATATTGTTTGCCTGCTAACGCTAATATTTCGCCAGTATTAGGATTCATGGCTACAACAAATGCTCGATCAAGATAAGGTGCATAATACGCTGCTTTTTTAGCTCTTAACTCTTCTTCAATAATGGTTTCCACTTTCTTTTGGAAATCTATGTCAATTGTCAGAACTAGGTCCTTTCCACGTTGACCATCACTAAGTTCTTCTATGGATAAAATATTTCCGCTTTTATCGAGTTTGTTTTTTGACTTAGCTTTTTGGCCATGTAAAATATCTTCATATTGAAGTTCAAGGTTTGAAACACCGACACGCTCGTTAAGACTGTATCCACGGGAAGAATAATATTCGACCTTTTCCTTTGGGAGACCTTCATCAGATGAGGTTGTTCTGCCAAGGATAGATCTTAAAGTACTGTCAAGCGGATATGCACGATTCCAATCGACTGAGGTATCGACTCCAGGCAATTCATCCAGATTTTCAGTGACCCGAGCCATTTCTTCATCGGTGACATCCTTATTCTTAACAATTTGTGGAGTCAAGTATGTTCCGCTGTTAAACTTACGGAAAATAGCGAGAGTTTTTAACTCTGCCTTTGTGAATGAAGATAACTCTTCTTCAGTGATACGCTCGAGCTGAAGTTTATATAATTCTTTATCCTTCTTATCAGAAAGCTCTTTTTTTGTTACTTTTTTCCCTGCTACCTTCGGATTCATAATAATCCAAAAGTCCTTGAGGTCCCGTTCTTTTATATCTTCCAGGTCATCTTTACTAATATCGATTAATTCAGATAGTTTCTCGGCTGTCTCTACCATTTCCTTTGTTTTTGCTGTTTTACTGCGCGTATAGGTGATTGCATTGACAGGTTGATTATCAACTATTAATTTATGATTTTTATCATAAATCAGGCCGCGTGGTACAGGTTTGTTAATGGTGATATCCTCTGTCCTTTCGACTTCTTTCTTGAAGGATTCACCATGAGCAATCTGTAAAAATCCTAATCGTAAAATTAAGGCTGTGAATAGTAAAAAGACAACAAAAAGTAATATATTTGTTCGCGTATTAACGGATTGCTTTTTTTTCTTTTTCTTTCGTTGGGGATTCTTCAATCTCTCAACCTCCAAAAATTATAAAAACTGTCTTATTTTCATTTTAATGGATTAATATGGATATTACTATTGATTTTGTTCTATTTTCATATTCAATTCGCAAGGGCGAAACAAATGATTGTTTTTAGATGAAAAAGAATGGGAAACTAGTAAATAGTATCTTTTTTACTTTAGGGAGGGGAATATAGGGATGAAGAGTATATGCTTTCCACAACAAATGTATATTAATGGAGAATGGAGAGACAGTGAAAATACAATAAATGTATATAATCCAGCTACATGCGAGGTGATAGGAAGCGTTCCGAATGGATCTGAATCTGATGCAAAGGATGCGGTTGAGGCAGCTTATAAGAGTGGAGTGGCATGGTCAAAATTTACTGCAGAGGAGCGGAGTACAAAACTCCGGGAATGGTCCAGATTAATAGATGTACATATAGATGAATTAGCAGAAATTATGACGCTTGAGCAGGGTAAACCATTTGAAGAGGCGAAAGGGGAATTACGCTACGCCAACAGTTTTATTACCTGGTTTGCTGAAGAGGGTAGACGTGTATACGGCGAGACAATCCCGGCATCTTCACCTAATAAACGGATATTCGTTCAAAAACAGCCTGTCGGGGTGATAGCAGCGATTACACCTTGGAATTTTCCGGCTGCCATGATTACGAGAAAAGTGGCACCGGCATTGGCAGCAGGATGTACGGTTGTTCTGAAGCCATCTGAAGAAACACCATTCACAGCCTTGAAATTGATTGAGTTGGCTGAAAAAGCTGATATCCCTGCCGGAGTCATTAATATTGTTACAGGTGATGCAAAGCGTATCGTGTCTGTTTGGCAGAAGGATTCAAGAGTCCGCAAAATTACATTCACCGGTTCGACTGAAGTAGGGAAGATTTTAATGAAAGATGCTGCAGATACGGTGAAGAAGATTTCTCTCGAACTAGGAGGACTTGCGCCTTTTATTGTAACAAAGCATGCTGATATTGAAAAAGCAGTTCAGGGAGCAATCGATTCCAAATTCCGTAATGCGGGTCAGACGTGTGTATGCGCCAACCGGATATTTGTCCAACAATCAATTATGGATGAATTTACTAATCTATACACGGAAAAAGTCAAACAATTAAAGGTAGGCAATGGATTGATAAAGGGAAATAATATTGGCCCGCTCATAAATGAGGAAGCTGTAAAAAAGGTTATGTCACACCTCGATGATGCGAAAGAAAAGGGCGCAACCATTCTTACAGGTGGATATGTTCCGAAAGACATGCCGGGACATTTTATAACTCCTGCAATTATCTCGGGTGCGACTGATGATATGCTGTGTATGAAAGAAGAAACCTTTGGCCCAATTGCTCCAATTTCAGTGTTTGATCAAGTTGAAGAAGCGGTAGAACGTGCAAATCATACACCATTTGGATTGGCTGCTTATGTTTTCTCGGATAATATTCGGGAGGCTGTTTGGATAGCTGAAAATCTGGAATATGGGATTGTTGGAGTTAATGATGGGTTGCCTTCAACAGCGCAGGCACCTTTTGGAGGATTTAAAGAGAGTGGACTGGGCAGAGAAGGAAGCCATTATGGAATAGATGAATATTTAGAGATTAAATACATTTCACTGGGTTTATAAAGAAGAGTGAGGGATTGTATCTATATGATGAAAAAATTTGAAAATCTTGATCGCGTAGGGAATGATCATACATTTCTGGATATGTATCGGTGGAATAAAGAACGGCGGAGAAAACAAAAGGATTTAAAAACTCAAATTAGCCGTGTTGATAACCCGCAGATTGAGGAGCTAAAAAGAAATCAATCCCGAACTTCTATAACCTGGATTGGCCATTCAACCTTTTTAATTCAAATGGCAGGGATAAATATTTTGACTGACCCAGTTTGGGCGAGGCGGATGGGTGTTCAAACCCGACTGACAGAACCGGGTTTGAAGATAGATGACCTACCATCAATCGATGCCGTTTTAATTTCTCATGGACATTATGATCATCTGGATTTCCCGACCATCCAAAAATTGAAGGGTGACCCGGTTTATTATGTACCCATTGGTCTGGGAAAAGCTTTCTTAAAAAGAGGGTATGGGAAAGTTCATGAAGCAAACTGGTGGGAGACATTCGTACATGGAGATGTATCTTTTCATTTTGTTCCTGCGCAGCATTGGACAAGACGAGGGGCTTTTGATATGAATACTTCCCACTGGGGAGGATGGGTGATTGAAAAAGTCAATACATCTGAAAAGGTCTATTTTGTTGGAGACACAGGTTATTTCAGAGGATTTAAAGATATAGCGGAGAAGTTCCAAATCAATTATGTACTTATGCCAATTGGAGCATATGAGCCTGAATGGTTTATGGCAAGCTCTCATATTAATCCTGAAGATGCTATCAAAGCATTTTTAGAATTGAAGGGGGACTATTTTATCCCTATGCATTACGGTGCCTATCGATTGGCTGATGATACAGGACCAGAAGCATTAGAGCGATTGTTGGATGAGTGGAGCAGGAGACAGTTGCAGAAAGAACAATTGAAGGCATTACTAATAGGAGAGACTTTGTGGGGGAATTAACAAGGGGCAGTCGCTAATATATTTATGCGACTGCCCCTTGTTTAATTTATTGGCCTTTTTTCAAGACGATTTGCCATTCGGCACTGCCTGTTTGTTCAAAATTAGTAATCTCATGACCTTCTTTTGCGGCCCAGCGCGGAATGCTTTCTGTTCCTTGGGTGCAATCAAAATTGATGATTAATTCTTCGCCAACAGCCATTTCTACCATTGCCACTTTCGCCTCTTCTAGTGGGAAGGGGCAAACCATTCCGTTTGTCTCGAGTACTTTTGCCATAATGTATACCCTCCTATTAAATTAGGCCACCGCTGTATTACCGGTACCTGCTTTTTGTTTTTTTTGTTTTCGGATAATTGTAAAGTAAGTAGCCGTCCATGTTCCTAATAAGAAGAAGACAACAGCAACCCAGCCTTGCCAAGTAAACAGAGCAGTATTTACAAGCCCATTTCCGATGGTACATCCGCCTGCAAGCGATGCACCAAAGCCCATGATAAGTCCACCGCTAGCATTGTATGCAAGTGTTCTTTTATCCGGAAGGCGCCATTTGAATTCATTGCTGCCGCGAGCGGCAATATAGGATCCAAGGCCAATACCAAGTACAAGGAAAACTCCCCAGTTTAATAGGGATGTATCACCATTAACAAAGAATGTTAACAACTGTGCGGTTGGAGTTGTGATCCCAAGACCGGCCATTCGCCCTGTTGCTTCACTTAAAGGCCATGCAAGAATAGCGATGAGGCCAACGAGCAGCGCCGTGATGAATGGATGCCAGCGTTTCTCAAATAAAATATGGGCAATCCCTGTTTTCTGTTGTTTCATTTTAAAGGATGGCAGCTTAGGCTGTTTTAAGTTACGGTATACGAAAAATCCAATAAGTAATGCAAAAGCAATGACAAGTACCCATGGAGATAGGTTGAAAGTTTCATGGATATACGTATCGCTGGTTCTATAGGATAGTACATTTCCGCCCACAGCGCTTAATATCCCAAACTTAGTCATTGCGGCACCAAGTGCATAGCCGCCTAATGCAATCCAGCTCCCAATTAACCCTTCACCAGCCCGATACCACGTACCAGTAGCACATCCTCCGGCTAGAACCATACCAATTCCGAAGATAAATCCGCCAACAATCGTTCCTAACCACGGAAATGCATCCGCTTGGATGGTGATGATTCCGTTAGCTGCAAGTGCATATACACCAATTGCCTGAATGGCAATAACGATCATGGTTGCGAGAAACATGCGTCCATCCCTAGCGAGAAGCAGGTCACGGTATGCTCCGACAACACAAAAACGTCCTCTTTGTAAGACAAAGCCTAAGAGAAGTCCGACGATAAGGCCATAACTAATAATTTGTATCATGATGAGATCCCTCCGTTGTTTGGATAGATGTATATTACAATAAACCTTATAAGATTACTACGAATTAAAGGAAGATTGTATAAAAATGATTCTTAAGTAGGAGTTTAAATGGATTTCACCTGTAACTTAGTAGGAATGCCTTTTTTGAGTTTTTATTACAAAAGCCTAAGTTGATGAAACCTTTCAGCGATCGTTGGGTTAAAGGAATATTATTTTAGAAGCAATTTTACAGGTGCTTAAAATCGTTACAATTTTCCTGAATTTTCATTTTATCATTGGTAATGATTATCACTAGATGTTGATTTTACTATTTTCATTGACTATAATTAAAGACGACTCAATAATGATTATCATTATCAGTAATGTTGTTGAGAAACTAATTTGACGGGGATTGCAATGAGACTATGGATGTTAGTATTAGTAACTATTATCCTATCCTTTATTTCGCTATTTATAGGGGCTATTGATATTAAACCGAGTGATTTACTAGATTTAGATTCAGACAAGACGCAAATCTTCTTGATGAGTCGATTACCACGGTTAATGGCCATTATTTTAGCTGGTGCAGGAATGGGAATTGCGGGCTTAATTATGCAAAGCTTAAGCCGAAACAAGTTTGTATCACCGACAACGGCTGGTACGCTAGATGCAGCAAAACTAGGTGTCATTGTCTCTATGGTGTTTTTTACTAATATGTCCTATATGGGGCAAATACTATTTAGTTTTGCATTCGCATTAATTGGTACATTTATTTTTATGAATTTACTTGAGCGCATTAAATTCAAAGATGTCATATTCGTCCCTCTTATCGGAATTATGTACGGTAATATCATCGGGGCGATTTCAACATTCATTGGATATGAAGCGGATGTTCTGCAAAATGTAGATACGTTTTTCTTGGGGAGTTTTACCTTGATCGTTTCAGGACGCTATGAACTGTTGTATGTAGCGGTTCCAGCAATTATCATTGCTTATCTATATGCAAATAAATTCACAGTAGCTGGTATGGGTGAGGATTTTGCGAAAAACCTGGGTTTAAGTTATCGTACAGTGTTAAACATTGGTCTAGTTATCGTAGCGGTAATTTCTACAACAGTCATTTTAACGGTAGGGATTATTCCGTTTTTAGGGTTGATTGTACCAAATCTGGTTTCCCTTTATCTGGGCGATAATTTACGTAAAACAATCCCTCATACAATATTCATGGGGGCGGCATTCTTATTGGCATGTGATATTCTAAGCCGATTGATTGTCCATCCATATGAGATACCTGTAAATACTACAGTTGCAGTAATTGGCAGTGCGATCTTCTTAATTATGTTGTTTAGGGGGAAAGCATATGCGAAAAAATAGTGTAAAGCTAATTATTTTAGCTGTTATTGCAATTGGATGTATGGCTTTATTTGCTTTCTATAATATTCAGGGCGGTTTTAGTTACGCCTTTCCAAAGCGTATTGAGCGCATAGTTGCTATGGTTATTACCGGAACGGCAATTGCGTATGCAAGTGTTATATTCCAAACCATTACACATAACCGTTTATTAACACCATCTGTTATGGGGATCGACTCGATGTATGAAGTCGTTCAAACTGTCATTTATTTTACGGCAGGGTCGGCTTCAATCTTCGTTGTAAGCCGTTACTTAAACTTTAGTGTAGCAATCATTGCGATGGTAGTATTCGCATTGATTTTGTATCGTTTTTTATTCAGGGCAGATAAATATCCAATTTTTCTTCTATTATTAGCAGGTATGGTACTTGGAACATTACTCGGAAGTCTGGTAACGTTCATGCAAGTTCTAATTGATCCTGTGGAATATGAAAGTTTGCAAGCTCGCTTGTTTGCCAGCTTTATGAACGTGAAGACGGAATTACTGAGCATTGCTATTGTTATTTTATGTACCGCCTTTATATATGGCTATCGGTTATTACGTGATTTAGATGTTGTATCACTAGGTCGAGATAACGCGATTAATCTTGGTGTCGCCTATGATAAAATCGTGCTGAAAGTGCTGATTCTATCGTCTATTTTAATCGCTACTTCTACCGCACTGGTTGGACCTGTAACATTTTTAGGATTAATTGTGGCGAATTTAGCCTATCAATATTTGGCTACATATAAGCATTCGATATTAATCATTGGGGCAAGCTTGATCAGTATTATTGCGCTTGTCGGAGGACAATTTCTTGTTCAGCATGTTTTCCATTTGAATACAACGATTAGTGTCGTTATTAACTTTGTCGGTGGGATTTACTTTATTTACTTATTACTAAGGGAAAGTAGGAAAGCAGGATGATTGATATTAAAGGGCTTTCTAAAAGCTTTGGGAAAAAATCTGTTATTGAAAATGTAACATTGCAAATCCAACCAAGAGCTATCACTTCTTTTATTGGTCCAAATGGCGCTGGTAAATCAACGTTATTATCAATGGTGAGCCGTCTCTTAGATGCTGATACAGGTGAAGTATTTTTAGATCAAACTGACGTTAAGAAAATGAAATCAGATGCTTTTGCAAAGCGGGTGGCTATTTTAAGGCAGACCAATCACTTGAATATTCGTTTAACCGTACGCGAGCTTGTTTCTTTTGGACGCTATCCATATTCAAAAGGGCGGCTGAATGCAGATGATGAACGAATTGTAGACCAAGCACTGGAGTATTTAAATTTAACAGATATGCAGGATAAGCTGTTGGATGAGTTATCAGGCGGTCAAAAACAACGTGCCTTTATTTCAATGGTTATTGCACAAGATACGGATTATATTTTATTAGATGAGCCATTAAACAATCTGGATATGAAACACTCTGTGCAAATTATGAAAATACTGCGCAAGCTGGTAGATGAGTTAGGGAAAACGGTTGTAATTGTCTTGCATGATATCAACTTTGCTTCTGTATACTCTGATCGCATAGTGGCGTTAAAGGATGGGCGTCTGATAAAGGACGGTCCAGCGCATGAGATTATTAACTCAGAATCCTTGCGTGATGTATATGACATGCATATTCCTGTACAAGAGCAAGATGGATGTCGTATATGTGTATACTTTAATTCACATTAGATTCTAAAATAGATTCTGGCCTTATATTTTTGGAACAATTGACAGCAGCAAAATCTTGTTCAAGTTAAGGGTCGTATACTTAAGTTTTCGCGAAGACTCCAAAATAGCTGTTATTTTGGAGTCTTTTTTTATAGTATTTCTTTTGCTGAGCACATTTCTAACTGATATTTAACTTTTCAAGGAGAGAATATCTCGAGAATGATACGAAATCATCCATGTCTAATTCTCGTTAGGTCAGATAGGAAAAATAAAATTATTTATCAAACACTTCAAAAGAGTTGACATATTTTGTGATTCTCATTTAGAATGATAATGTCGATTGAAAATGATAATCGTTTTCAATTACCAACAGCGTATTTTAGGAGGAGAACAAAGGATGAAGAAATGGAAAATTTTAACTGCTTTGGCAGCGTTAACATTAATGTTGACAGCTTGTAACTCAGGTGACGAGTCAACAACAGGGGAGTCTTCTGAGACAAAACCAACAGAAGAAAAAGAAACTGTCGAAAGTTCTAAATTTCCAATGACAGTATCTTCCTTAACAGAATCACGTGAAGATGAAGAAAAGGGTACGACAACTACATTTGAAGAAGTAAAATTAGATAAAATGCCAGAACGCATTATTGCTCTGGATTATGGCTTTTTAGATACACTTGATGCATTAGGTGTTGGAGGAATCGTAGGCGTAGCTGCTGGTGGCGGTAAAGGAAATATGCCAGCGCATTTAAAAGAAAAATATGTTGCTGAGGGTGTTGCCGATGTTGGTACACTAAAGCAAATCGATTTTGAAGCAGTAGCAGCTGCTGAGCCGGATGTTATTTTCATCTCTGGTCGTCAAACACCATTTTATGAACAATTAAAAGAAATCACACCTAACGTTATTTTCATTGGTTCTGACAATGATAATTACATAGAGGCTGTATATGAAACAGTTGATTTAGCAGCTCAAATCTTTGATAAAGAAGAAAAAGGCAAAGAATTGAAAGCTTCATTACAAGAAAAAGTTGATGCAGTAAAAGAAAAAGCTGCTGGTTATGAAAATGCATTGGTAGCGATGTACAATGACAAGAAAATCTCCGGTTTCGACAATGGTGAAGATTCACGTTTCGCATATGTATATAATGACTTTGGCTTCAAGCCAGCAACAACTGATATCGAAGCATCTTCCCACGGTTCTGATTTCTCTTATGAGTCAATCCTTTCTGTTGATCCAGAAGTATTGTTAATTATCGACCGTACTGCTTCTGATGTAGAAACAATTAAAAAAGATATTGAAAATGATATTATCAAAAAAACCAGTGCTTACAAAGAAGGCAAAATTGTCTATTTAGACGGTGTTAACTGGTACTTCTCAAGTAACGGTGTAACGACTGAAGCAGAAAAATTAGATGAAATCTTAAATGAATTAAAATAATCTTCATAACAAGGAGCATGTCTCAAGTGGGGCATGCTCCTTTAATAAGGGGCGATTATGTATGTTTGTTCAAATCCGTAAGTGGATAGTGACAGAGGGAAATTCAGACAAGATATTGGAACGCTTCAAAAAGAAGCCAGATCAAGGTCCGTCGTTAATTGAGCAGCGTGAAGGCTTTATAAGTCGGGAGTTATTAGTGAAAAAAACAACGCGTGGGGAAGAAGAAGTTGTCATGATTATCCGCTGGGAATCAGAGGAAGCATGGAAAGCATGGGAAAAGAGCCCTGAGCATATCGCTGGCCATAAAGCGAAAATCAAGGAGCACGGAGGTAAGCCCCCAAAGCCAGAATACGTAATCAATATGGAACATGGCAATTACCTTGTAGTCGAATAATAAAAAACAAAACGCCCCTACCTGAAAGGGCGTTTGTTTTATAATGTAAACCTTATTTCAGGTTAGAAAAGAAGCGTTACAGAATAATGGACAGCATTTGCGATTTGAACTGATAGGAGTATTTATCATTTTTAAAATATAAAAGTTGGTGTGGACTCATCCATTATTTTAAAGGTGTATCCCTTATGTTTCAGACGGCGAATGATTTCCGGAAGCCCATCCACGATTGTTGTATTGCCGTTAAAATCATGCAGGAGGATATAGAGATTTTCTTTTTCACCTACCCCTTGCATAATTAATTTAAGTAATTTTTTTTCTGGAATTGGAGGATTTAATCCATCGTTAGCATCGCAGTTCCAATCATAATATTTATATCCTCTTTTTATTACCTCAGTCTTTAATTGATCCATTAAATCAGTCCCGGCATATTGTTTTGCGACATAGTTATTGGAGCCGCCGGGGAATCGTAGGATTTTCGGGCTTACGCCTACTTCCCTTTCCAAAAATTCTTCCAGTTGAGTAATGTCTTTAAAAAAAGTATCCTTGGATCGATAGATTTTGGAATAATTATGAGAATAGGAATGCAGTCCAAGAGCGTGTCCATTTTTTACGATATCTTTATATAAATACATATGTCCCGGGCTGGCTGTTCCCGTTACAAAAAAGGTTGCCTTAACATCCTGAACTTTGAGGATATCGAGGATTTCCTGTGTGATGTTTGAGGGACCATCATCAAAACTGAGGTAGGCTGTCTTTGCAAATGTTTCAGATGGAATAAGAAGCTGGATAATGAGCAATGTGAGAACAGATAGAGTACGCATAATAAACTCCTATGGATTAAGTGATTTTAATATAGTTTTTGATTCTTGTTAAAAAATATTCCTAAACGGAGTTGAATAATTGGGTAAAATGTTTAATAAAGAGATTGAACATGTATAATAGACATAAGCATTTTAGAAAGGTTGATAAAGATGATCGAGATACAAAGTTATACAGTTGAGAAACTGGAAGACCCGTTTGGTATCCTTTCTGGAGAAAGGTTCGAATATGTACTGGAGATTTCCGTTCCCGAGGAAGATGAACTATATACCGATAAGGGTCTTCTGTTGCGTGTTATATATGTAATGGATGAAAATCAGGACCAAATTTCAAAATATGAGTTTATAGAAAGTGAAACACAAAGTATTTTGGATTTTGAGCTTGAGGAAGATGAATTATCGATGGTTTTACAATTTTGCAGGGAACATACTGATGTTGAATATGAAGAAGAATGAAGATAGCTGATTATATAAAAAATATAAATATTGAATAGTGTAAGAGTGCCTTATTTATTAGGATAATAGGGAAACCGGTGCAAATCCGGTGCAGCCCCCGCTACTGTATACGCGGATGAAATGATTTGTAAACCACCGGCTCTTTGTTTAGAGCATGGGAAGGTAAATCAGAGTAAATTGATGCGTCAGCCAGGAGACCTGCTCTTTCTTTTGTATGTACTATTTTTCGGAGGGAAAAGTAGGCGTCCAATCCTGTTATTTTAATGTGGATTTTCGCCTTAGCTTTTTTCGAGCTAAGGCTTTTTTATTATGTTGGAAAGGGGAATAACTATGCTAAAAAAGCAAAACTATTTATTTTTATTTATGCTAATGCTTACGCTATCTATGTTAATGTTTGGGTGTTCGTCAACTGAAGATGACTCAAACCAGAAGAAAGAGGTTTCTGAATCAACGTCCACAGCCTTTCCTGTTGAGGTAAGGGATGGATCCGGAGAAAGCATCAAGATTGAGGAAAAGCCGGACACGATCGTATCCTTGCTGCCAAGCAATACTGAAACGGCCTATGCACTAGGTCTTGGAGAGAAAATCATTGGTGTATCAGATTATTGTAATTTTCCTACAGAAGCTGCTGACAAACCTAAGGTCGGCGGGTTAGAAATCAATATTGAAAAAGTGTTGGAATTAAATCCGGATCTTTTATTGCTTTCTGCCAGTCATTTTAATAATGCTAAGGATACCATTAAACAATTCCAGACAGCTGGTATTGATGTTATTATCGTACCTGACGCGAATTCGTTTGATGGTGCATATGGAACAATTGAATTGATTGCTAAAGCAACCGGAACATCAGACAAAGCTGATGAAATTATTTCGGATATGAAAAAAGAAGTAGCAGAAATTAAAGAGAAAGCAAGTGCTATAAAAGATAAGAAGAAGGTTTGGATTGAAGTATCTTCCTCACCGGATTTATATACAGCGGCTAACGGAACCTATATAGACGAAATGCTTGATATCATTCAGGCAGAGAATATTGCCGCTGATCAAGAGGGTTGGGTAACAATGAATGAAGAACAAGTCATTGATCGCAATCCTGATGTTATTCTTACTACATATGGCTATTATATTGAAAATCCAGAAGAAAAGGTATATGGAAGAAAAGCTTGGTCCGAGGTACCTGCCGTTCAAAATAAGCAGGTTTATGATGTAGATAATGACACAGTGTCAAGACCGGGACCACGTTTAACAGAAGGCTTGCAATTGATAGCTGAAAAAATCTATCCTGAAATATTTAAATAAACATTTTCATTTAAGAGCCGCCCATTTTACTTTGGGAGGCTCTTTTTTTGTTGAAGAAAATAAATTAAATTTTCTAACAATTTTGTTGGAATTTCCCTTTTGAGTAGGTATGATGATACCAATACGTATTCGTACTCACACATGGGATTGGAATGATAAGAATGTTATATGTAAATGACCTGCCGACCGAAGCAAGAGATAAAATGCTATATGCAGCCCTCCAATTATTCACTACAAGAGGTTACAAGAATACATCAGTTCTGGACATAGTTGAGTATGCACATGTCTCGAAAACAACGTTCTACCAACAATTCGGCAATAAAGAGACTTTGATTGTTGCGCTTTGTGAAAGTTTGATTGGAGAAGTTGCAGAAGAGATTAAGCTTGCGGCTTTACGGGAACCACGAATTGGTTATAAAGCATATGCCGGAATTTTTCGCTATTTGGAAATTTGCTTTTCCAATAAGGCTGTTGCCAATTTTATTTTACTCGAATCAGTCGGAGTTTCATTCGAAGTAGAACTGGTCAGACGAGAAGCACTTAAAAGTTTCGCAGATCTCATCTTTGTTTTTGCCTATCGGGAGTTTCCGGAGAATGTGAATGAACAGGAAGTTAGGATCATCTCTCAGGCAATGGTTGGAGCAATCAATGAGGTCGTCATTCAAAAATTCCGGGAACCAAATCACCAAAAGACAGATGTAGAATATCTTGCTAGATTATTAAACCGATTGGTCATGCGCTCATTTAGCAGTCTCTCAAATTAATAAACTATTGATATGAAGGAGGGAGAAAGTTGGTTTCTTTTTTACCAAGTGAGGAAGAAAAGGCATTTGTTGATGTAGCAAAGGATTTTGCAATTCAAAAGATCCGTCCCTATGCCAGGCAAACGGAAAAAAATCAGGGTGTAAGTGAGGACGTGGTCAGAAAGTTGAGTGACCTTGGATTATTAAATTTGGAACTGCCTGAATCATACGGTGGCCTGGAATTGCCGCTCGTTTCCCAGGTACAGATTGTTGAGGCGCTTGCTTATGGTGACCTTGATACTATTCAGGGGCTTCCAGGAGCCGGGGAGGGAGCATCGTTTATTCGACTAAAAGAGGATCATAACGCATTTTCTTTTTATCAAACTCAGTGTGAAACGGGAATTTGCCCAACAGTCGCCTTTGTTTATCCCAATCAACATAAACTCCAAATTAAAAAAATAGACAATGGATACATCATTGATGGAGAAACGAGTCCGCTGAAAAATGCCAGAAAGGCTGAATATCTATTAATTGCAGGAACTGCTACTAATGGTGAAGCGGTGTTGTTCTGGATAGATCAAGACAATAATCATTCTTGGAGAGTGCTTGACGGTGATTATCGCTTGGGGCTATTGAGTGCCGGCTTTTCGAGAATTCAGCTTAAAGAAGTAAGCGTTTCCAAAAACAATATTTTGGCTAGTGGTGCCGAAGCTGAAACTTGGATGGATCAATCATTGAGCCGTGTACGTACGTTAGAGGCTGCAAAAGAAATTGGTGTTATGGCAGCTGCCCTTGATTACACAGTTGAATATACCTCCCAGAGAAAAGCGTTTGGGGTAGAAATCGCAAAATTCCAGGGTGTTTCTTTTAACCTTGCACAAATGGCTATCCAGACGGGTGCAGCAAGGCATCTTGTTTTATATGCGGCAAAACAAATTGATGAAGGTGAAACTGATGCTGTTTTCCACAGTATCCAGGCACTTAAAAAAGCCCATCAATCGCTTCGATATGTAACAGATTCAGCTGTACAGCTCCTTGGTGGGCATGGATATGTTCAGGACCATCCTGTTGAGAAGTGGATGAGGGACGCTCAGGCACAAGTCGGTTGGTTTGAACAAGAGGGCGATTTAGAAATCAGGGCAGGAAACTGGATCATGTATGGTAAGGAGAGGGGGATGAGTAATGATCACATACGAGTTGACGCCACATCAAAGTCAAGTTAAGGAAGTGGTCCATTGGTTTGCTGAAAATGAAATGCGACCGGTATCCATGATTGCCGATCAATTAAAGAAAGTACCGGATGATTGGCTGGATAAAGTAAATCAACTCGGAATTTCTTTAAGCATGTCTTCTTTTGGAGAGTCCAATGATGATAAAAAGAAAAAAGATTTTAAAAAAGCGAAGGAGCGCCAAGGAAATCGATTGAGAGTCATTGCCTCTGAGGAATTAGGCTGGGGAGATTGCGCGATTGCCTTGACGCTACCCGGGCCAGGGCTTGGAGGTCCGCCTGTTCAGCATAGCGGCACACCGGAACAAAAGGAACGTTTTTTATCCATTTTCTCCAGAGATGAGAAACCGAAGTGGGGAGCATATGCTTTGACTGAACCAGAGGCAGGTTCTGATGTATCCGGTTTACAGACGACAGCTGTTAAAGTGGACGGCGGTTATGTGATAAACGGGCAGAAGATATTTATTACAAATGGCAAAAGAGCTTCCTGGGTTGTTGTATTTGCTACGGTAGACCGCAATTTAGGTAGGGCTGGTCACCGGGCATTTGTTATAGAAAAAGGTACACCCGGCTTCTCATGCTCGAGATTGGCGGAAAAAATGGGTCTTCGTGCTTCTGAAACAGCAGAACTTGTGTTTGAGGATTGCTTTGTTCCGGATGAAAACCTTTTAGGTGGAGAAGAGGCCTATGTCAATAAAGCGAATGGATCAGGTGGCTTCAGGGTTGCTATGAAAACATTCGACAACACAAGACCCATAATAGCAGCCATGGCTACCGGAATTGCAAGAGCGTCCTATGAATATACATTGGATTTTGTAAAAAGAGAATATCCTCAGCACGGCAATCATTATCATCAAGCCCTGAGACTCTTCTCAGAGATGCAGCAAAAAATTCAGGGAGCTCGTCTGTTAACCTGGGAAGCTGCCTGGAAAGCAGATTTGGGAAAAGCGAATGCAAAAGAAGCAGCCATGTGTAAGGCCTATGGTGGAAAGATTGCTTTGGAGGTTACTTCAGCCTGTCAGGAAATACTCGGTCCATATGGTCTTGAGGGACATCTAGTCGAGAAATTATATCGTGACGCAAAAATTTATGACATTTTTGAAGGGACTAATCAAATTCAGCAATTAATTATTGCGCGTCATCTGTATGAACCATATGGTATTCGTGTGTAATGATTTTATAAATACGTTCAGGAGGTGGTGAAACGACAGGACAAAAATGCTGCATCTAAATAAAACTGAAAAATCAAAAAATATCCTTTAATAATAAAGGGAGGAATTTTAAAATGGGAAAAGCAATTGAAGATTATACATTAAGAGAGTCTTTTGAAAAAATTGAGGAAGCACTTAAAAACGATCCTCAGCCAATTCAAGGAATTACGACACGCTATCAATTCACAATCACCGGTTCCGAAGAAGGAATCTATCAGCTTAATATACACGATGGTCAGGCAGAGGTAGTCGAAGGAGAAGAAACACCAGCGGATTGTACACTCACCATGTCTGTCGAAAACTTCCGCCAATTCCTTCTCGGCAAACTAAACGGAACCGTAGCCTTCATGTCCGGCAAACTAAAAATCAAAGGCGACATCGGAAAAGCAATCAAACTAGAAGGAATACTGAAACAATATAACGTAAAGGAATATTTATAAGAAAGGCTGCGGCGACTGTTCAGCTCCGACAAGCATAAGAGGAGTCACGTAGGGAGGTGTTCTCCCTCCAGCAGTGGCTACACTTATGACTCGAGGAGCTAGGAGCCGAAGCTAGATCTCAAGAAAGGCTGGAGTGGCTTGCTCAAAAGCGAGGAGCATAAGACAGAGGCTCGTAGGGGATGAACTTTCCCCGCAGAGGCTATGCTTATGTCCGAGCTTTTAGCCACGGAAGCTAGATCTCGCTAAAAACGGAGACCATGTAAGGTGGACCAAAGACTAAAAACGCCACATCGTGTGGCAACGTCTTCGTGACCCTACGACGTGTAGGCCTAAGGGAGGTGTTTTATGAAACCTGCAAATTTGGTAGAGATGGTTTGGAGAACAGCCGAAAAAAATTCACAAAAGAATGGTTTTTTGGTTAAAGTAGCAGGTGAATATAAGGGGATCACATACAGGGATTTTTGGATACAGGTTTCACAAACGGCTGCCGGACTGGCACATTATGGGGTTGGCTTTGGTGATCATGTAGCCATATTATCTGATAATAATCCTTACTGGGCTATAAGCGATATAGCGATTATGAGTTTGGGTGCAGTCAGTGTGCCAATCCATTCAACTTTACCATCTGATCAGATTTCTGACATTCTCAGTAATGCAGACTGTAAGTTTCTTTTTGTAGAAAATCAAAAGCAACTGCAAAAGATTCTTGCTAATTCTACTCTCGATAAACTGATTATCTTTTATCCCAGTGATTCCTTAGCAGAAAAGAAAGAAGATATGCTGACAATGGAACAATTAATGTCAGCAGGTGAAAAACATCCTTTAGTTAACTGGGAAGATGGGTTCCAGGCAATAACAAGAGATGATTTAGCAACGATTATTCATACCTCGGGAACAACTGGTTATCCAAAAGGTGCAATGTTAACGCATGGAAATATTTTATCAAATGTTGAAGGCGTTCAATTTTGGGTGTTGGAAGCCCGGCCTGACGACATCATGTTATCCCACTTACCACTATCCCACATATTTGAACGTATGGCAGGTCAATTTTTTCCTTTGTCAGTTGGTGCAACAATTGCTTATGCAGAAAATATTGATACCGTACAACAAAACCTTCTAGAAGTACAACCTACCATCCTAGTCAGTGTCCCATTGTTATTTGAAAAAGTATATGCCCAGGCTCAAAAGATGGTCGAATCCGGTACCCCTATTCGCAGAAAAATTTTTGACTGGGCACTTAAAGTCGGAAATACAAGATATAAATATTATTTATCCAGTGCTACAGATGTAATGGTTCGTAAAAGTGAACTACCGAAAGAGTTTAGGAGAAAGTGGAAAATAGCTGATAAACTTGTCTACCAAAAAGTAAAAAAACAATTGGGTGGAAGAATCAGAGGCTTTATATCAGGCGGAGGAGCTTTAAATCCAGAAATCGGGAAGTTTTTCTGGAGTGTTGATCTTCCGGTCCTTGAAGGATATGGCCTGACAGAAACCTCCCCCGTTATCTGCGTAAATCCGTTTTCCAGAACCAAAGTTGGAACAGTAGGAAAACCATTGCCGAACCTGGACGTCCATATCTCAGATGATGGTGAGGTACTTGTTAAAGGCCCAAGTATCATGAAAGGTTACTATCATGATGAAGAGGCTACCAAGGAACACTTTGAAAATGGGTGGTTCAAGACTGGCGATATAGGCGAGTTTGATGAAGATGGCTTCTTAAGAATTGTGGATCGAAAGAAGCGGATTATAGTACTTACTTCGGGGATAAATGTGGCTCCACAGCCTGTGGAAAATGCACTTCACCAAAGTATTTATATAGAAAATGCCGTTTTGGTTGGACAAAATCAGAAGTATGTAATCGTCTTATTAACTCTAAATTATGAAAATCTTAAGAGCTGGTGCAAAAGGAAGGGCATTCGTGGTTCTGTCAATGAGTTGGTTACGAATAAAAAAGTACAGGAATTGATTACGAGAGAAGTAAAATCCAATACTCATAAATTCGCACGCTATGAACAGCCCAAAAAACTAATCATTGTAACGAAAGAATGGACTGTGGAGGGTGGGGAGATGACTCCGTCCTTAAAGGTACGTTTTAAAGAAATAGAAGAAAAGTATAAAGAAGTTATTGAACAAATGTATGAAGAAGACGCATATGCAGAGATCGAGGTAGCTGCTAATGAAGTAGCAGTTGGCCTGTCATTGCCTAAATCGAAAGGAGATTAATAAGTATGTCATTTTCACTGGAAGGAAAAGTAGCTCTTGTTACCGGTGCTATTATCCCGGCAACACAAAAGGTATTGGATAAGGCAGGTCTTTCCATGGATGATATCGATATTTTTGAAGTGAATGAAGCCTTTGCTTCAGTTGTATTAGCATGGGCGAAAGAGCTGAAACCAGACATGGATAAAGTAAATCCGAATGGAGGAGCGATCGCATTGGGCCATCCTCTGGGCGCAAGCGGAGCTCGTCTTATAGCTACTTTACTTAATGAATTGGAAAGAACAAACGGAAGATTCGGACTTGCAACCATGTGTATCGGTTTTGGTCAGGCAATTGCCGTAATACTGGAAAGGGAGGTAGGGTAATGGGGCAAAATTGTTTGTTGGAAGTAACAGATAGGGTGGCAATCATTACGATCAATCGACCTCCCCTAAATACATTGAGCAGAGATACATTATATGAGATTGGCACCTATTTGGATGATATCGAAAACAATCATACAATTAGAGCTATTATAATAACCGGAGCAGGAGAAAAATCTTTTTCAGCTGGTGCAGATGTAAATGAATTTGCAGATTTAGCGGATCCGGAAAAAGCGAGGGCAACGATTCAAGGGATGCATGATCTATTTAACCGAATTGAGTCTTTCTCTAAACCTATCATTGCAAGCATAAACGGTCGTGCGCTGGGTGGTGGGAATGAATTGCAAATGGCTTGCCACTTGGTAATAGCTGCAGACACAGCAGAGTTTGCTCTTCCAGAAATAAAGCTCGGAATTATGCCTGGCTATGGGGGGACCCAACGGCTGCCAAGATTGATTGGCCGCAGGCGGGCTCTTGAATTAATCTTAAGTGGTGAAAAAATTTCGGCGATAAAAGCATTGGAGTATGGTTTAATCAACAAAGTTGTGCCTGCTAAAATGCTGAAGTATGAAACTTTAGCGATTGCAGCCAATTTAGCTGAAGGGCCGCCGCTTGCGCTTAAAGGGATCCTTGATTCTGTGGGGAGAGGTACAGAAGTTTCCTTAGAAGATGGAATCTCAATTGAACTAGAGAATATGCTGAAAATAGCCCGTTCGGAGGATGCGATGGAGGGAATCAGTGCCTTCTTTATGAAGCGAAAGGCAGAGTTTTCAGGTAAATAAATTAGATAGTGTCTGCATGGTCCGTTTATTTGTTGGATTAAATAGGAACAGCCCATTGGATTATGGATTACCAACGGGCTGTTAGGTTCGTTTACTTTACTTTATGGAATCCTTCTTCCATTAAATAAGATTTTGCTTCATTGTAGGATGGGAATGTGCCATCTAGGTTTAAGCCAGCATATACATTCCACATATCCTCTTCTGCTATAACGGTAAGAGTATGTCCTTCGTTATTCCTCCAGATTTCTTCTTCACCTGCTATATCGCCAGCATAATCTTCATAAGGATCAGTAGATAGAAGCTCTATGGATTTAGCTATGATAGTTTCTAATTGCTCAGCGGAAAAATCCTTGATATTCACCAATCCCTTTTGACCCACACGGTACCCAGGAATGCCTTCTGCATAAACGAAACCATTACCGTTTGGATGCAGGTGATAAACAACATTCGATTTATCTAATTTGCTTTCAGGATATTGATAGTTGATACGCCCAAGTGAAACATTTTTACGTTCGAGTTCCTTAAAGGACTCTATAATTGCAATTTTTTCTTCAAAAGTTAACATATTGCCTCCAAAAAAGTGGATTTTACTATTTGTCCATTATACCATTAGTGGATAGATTACGTTATGCTCAATGAATGTATTTATGGATCGAGATAAATAAGGGAGGTTAGAAAAATGAACAATGGAAAGAATCGTAGTGATATACGAGCAGGACTGGAAGTCGATATCGTGTTAAAAAAAGACCAGCGCTCAGGTGCATTAACTCGCGGTATCGTTAAAGATATTTTAACCAATTCAGCAACACATCCGCATGGCATTAAGGTACGGTTAACGGATGGTCAGGTAGGACGGGTTCAGCAGATTATTAAATAATGTATCGAATCTTGAAGGCGTACAAGCTCCCACTCTATAAAAAAGAAGCTGATTCAATGATCAGCTTCTTTTTTATATGATTATGAATCTTTATGGTGAAATGGACATTTCCCAGCGATTGGTTCTATATCATCACCGATAAAGTATTGCTTCCATTCATTATGGTTTTGATCCCCATAATGACTGATATCCGGATGCTTAGGGAGCTGATCCCATTTCTCTACTCGTTCACGAACTTTCTCTCTGGACATGATTCCGCCTTTTTCAGTCCCTTCAAGTCCTTCAAAAATCATTCGCGGTTGAAAGCCAAGAACTAAACTATTACCGAGGTCACGGGTTTTCCGTTGCTTGTAGGCAGGGCAATTGCCGAAGATAAAGAATGGTTCACCTGCAAAGTGAAAGTCCCAAAGGAAATGTTCAGGATCCTTCGGTTTATCCTCAGGCCAAAGCTTCGGATCATGCTCGTGTAAATACTGTAGGATTCTCCAAAAATAATCTCTATAGTAAGGGATATCGCGTTCCTCTTTTTCAGGTTCAACAAAAACAAATAAACCGTGTCTTATATGAGGTGGATTCTTAAATAGTTCAAGAAAGCTTTCTACTGCTTTTGGAAGAGAGGACCAATCATTATGAGTCATATACGCATAACGGAGTTCTCCTTTATTTTCTGCTTTCATACCAAAGTAACATGGAAATGTTGGGTTTGTAACAATGTTATGAAATGTTTGGTATTCTTCTGTTACCCATTGTGGTACTATTTGTGGATTGGTCATATCTTGTTTTTCTAATAAACTTAAATTTGTTTTTGTATCCGGCATATAATAATTCCCCTATATATTCATTTTAGTAAGTTCTTTATTCCCTATTAATAGTCTTTGAAACATTTTGAAAGACAGTAAAATATTGTTTTGCGGAACGCTAAAAAATCAGGAGATTAATCGCTGAACAATTTAAAGTCACACTACTTTATCAAACGGTATAACATGCATATCTTCTTTTGAAATTATACCTGCCACTCTTTTATCAGAGGACCATCCTTACCGTTAATAGGATCAGTCTTTGGGATGGGAACCTTGCTAATTTCCTCTAATACTTCAGGACGTTCATTTTCTTTCCCGTATTTAGTGTTATAGTCCATCCCATTTGGATAAGCTCCAACGACAGAAAAGTCAGAGCTGGCTCTAAGGCGTTTATGGCCGGTTCCGGCTGGAAGAATAATCACATCACCTGACTGAACATGAATCTTCCTTCCTGTTTCACCGCCAATCATAAGGGTGGCTTCACCTCTAATAACCCCTAGTACCTCATGAGAATTACTGTGATAATGATGATAGTCAAATACCCCATTTGTCCAACTATTTAGCCATTGATTTTCATTAAATAGGCTTTCCATAGTGGATTCAGGGCTGTCTACAGCTTGATCATATAGAATGACTGGTAAGTTTGGATTATTAGGTATCCTACCATCATCCTCGAAGAAAAAAGTTTGATACTGATTCATTTGTACTCCTCCTCCTGTATTCACAAAATTCCCTTTTTAGATGATGATAAACAAGTCAACCTGGATATTTTTGTATGGGAGTTTTTCGGAAATACTTATGTTTTTTCTAAACTAGTATCTGCCCAACTACGAATTTTGCCGTTTTTAAAGACAGGGCATGAACATACAATAATGAATAATAACTTGGTCCATGTTAATATCTTGACAAGCTGCCACGGTTTTCCATGATTAGCGATAATACTAGCCATAAAGTGCAAAAGAATGAATGCGAATAAGGGTGTAAAGGAAGGCTAATTGTAAAATTTCGTTTAAAAGTACAGAAACAAGATAATTTTATAGAATAATAAATTCCTTTTAAACAGTGAAGTATCTATGCTATAATGCACAAAAATATATATTTATCTCTATAAATATACAAAAATAACCAGGGAGGGAGACCTTATGAGAGAAGTAACTTTACTTGATATATTTGAGCATCGCATTGCTCAAAAATATTTAAATCGTTCTGGCTTGGCACATGCAATTGCCGTTGCTTACCATGCCTTTCATTTAGCGAAAGAACAGAATATCGATGTCGATTCTGCAGCAAAAGCAGGTCTGCTCCATGACATTGGACATTTTACTTGGTACCGTAATGGTAAATGGGATTATGATTTATATAGAAAGAACGATATACATCCAATTAAGGGCGCTGAAAGAGCGCATAAATTATTAATAAGGCTTGGTGAAAATCCGGTTCAGGCGAAAACGATCTCCCTCGCAATTTTATTTCATACAGATTCCTTTTTACCTTCAAATGATATTGTTAGAACACCTCTTCAACAGATTGTTAAATGGGCAGATGAAAAAGATGAAGAGGAAGGCGGCCTTCACCATTATCGGAAGATTGAGTATGAAAGAGCGAAAGCCAGTATTATAAAACTCGATTCCATGATTGATGAAGAATTAAAAGAACATAAAAAAATGATATAAATTAAATCCCCATCTGTAAAAAACGGAGGGGATTTTTTAGTTAACATCATTAGAATTTGAATTATTCATAAAATGTTCTCTTTAAGCATTTCTAAAATACGAATATAATAAACTTGGATAGATTGATAATTATTTCCATATGATGATGTGGAAGACGTATTACATAGATTGGAGAGAACATACATGAGTTTCAAAACTCCACAGGAAATTGCCATAGCAGCAGTAGAAGCAGGTGTGAAGAAGACCAGTTTACCTTTAACAAATTTATTACTATTGGGATTTTTGGGCGGTGCTTATATATCTGTGGGTTATTTACTATATATCCGAGTAACCGCAAGCTTGCCTGAAGACTGGGGGACCTTTGGAACATTTATTGGTGCATCTGTTTTCCCACTTGGACTTATTTTAATTTTAATTGCAGGCGGAGAATTATTGACTGGTAATATGATGGCAGTGCCAATGGCCTGGCTTGCCAAACGGATTCCTTTCTCACGATTAGTTCACAATTGGTTTTGGATTACGATTAGCAACTTCGCAGGTGCTATTTTTGTAGCTTATTTCTTTGGCCACTTAGGAGAGTTTACAGCCAGCGGTGTCTTTCTCGAAAAAACGGTGGACGTGGCTGCTCATAAAATAGATGTTGATTTTTGGCCGGCTCTTATTTCAGGTGTTGGTTGTAACTGGCTTGTGGCATTAGGTGTTTGGCTTTCATACAGTGCAAACGATATCGCAGGAAAAATAGCAGGGATATGGTTTCCAATCATGGCATTTGTAGCAATTGGCTTTCAGCACGTAGTAGCGAATATGTTTGTGATTCCGGCAGCAATATTTGAAGGTTATTTTACCTGGATGGATTATTTTAATAACTTTGTACCTGTCTTTTTGGGGAATGCCATAGGCGGATCTATTCTTGTTGCTTTTGTTTACTGGAAATCCTATCAATCCTATATAAACCCTACCACCAAGAAAATAAAATCGGAAAGTATGTAACAATTGTGAGAGGCAGTCGGTCGTTTCACTATATGATACTCCTATAAAAACACTTAGATTTAATAAAATCCGTGTTTTTATTTCATCTGTTCCATTTTGGGCTAGATAATCATGCCGATCAACGCCATCCCATATTTATAAAAGTGTAGTAGTATTACTGCATAACCATGTTACCTAAATATGAAGAAAAAGGGCTAAACAACATAGCGCCTTTTTCAAGTTTGCAGTCAAGAATATTATTTTGTTATTTAAGCCTATGATGAACGAGGGAATCAAGATAGCCTGTCTTATATTAAAAAACAGTTCAATCTTCTTCACTCTGTCGGGCAGCCCATAGAACAATGGCTAATATCATAAACAATATTTCCATTAAAGGATCGTTTGTTACGGCTTTTAATAGCACTAAAAGGATGACCCCGTTTACAGGATTTTCGTCTGTCAGCATAATCACAATAATATCCAGCAGCGGGAGGGCGAAATCCAATATATTTAAGTCATTTTCAGATTCCATTCTTACAGTCCCTTCCGTTTTTTTATCATCGTATTCGAAATAAATGAAGAAGTGCGTTTTTGCTGAGACAAAGGGCGTAGGAAAAGAGCGTGGCAGGATACATATCTAAATAATTAGAAGCAAGTGGAGAGTGATAATTTGAGTATTGAATTGCTCAAGGCAGATGAAAAGGATGCAGCAGCTTTATTTGCCATCCAACGCAAATCGTTCATGCCTTTATTAGAAAAATATAAGGATTACGATACGAATCCTGCAAATGAAAAAGTAGATCGGCTGATCCTACGATTAAACAATCCTAATGGTGTATTTTATAAAATTATGTTCAATAAACAGCTAGTTGGAGCCATTAATATTCTGTGGAGAGAGGGGACCGAAGAATATAAAATCAGTCCCATGTTCATTTTACCTGAATATCAGGGGATGGGAATTGCACAGGAAACAATAAAAATCATTGAAGATTATTATTGCAAAGCAAAAAGCTGGGAACTGGCCACGATAAAAGAAGAAGAACGGAATTGTCATCTATATGAAAAAATGGGTTATATAAATACCGGTGAACTCCGAAAATTAAATGAGAATACAACACTGATTTTCTATAAAAAGCTTATGGAAGAGCAAGCAGTAGGTCATAAAAGTGAAGAAAGATAATTAATCAATTGTATTCAAATCTGGGGAAAGGCTATTTATACCTTCTTTAAAAATAAGTTGTTATCTCCCCTTAACTGAAGATTCTCGGTGTTTTATCGAGATGAAATTTTTTTAAAATAAATTGCTCCGAAGAGGAAATAGTATAAGAGAGGGAACCAATTGAATTGTTTTACGAAAAGCAGAATTTGTATAGTGGAAATACTATTCATTCATGAAAAGAGCTGCCTTCATCGGGAAGACAGCTTAAAATTGGCTTACTTATTCTCTTCTGTTTTATTCTCATCTGTTTGGATATCATCCGGATAAACGATGGTATCAAATGTTTTGGAGGTTTCTTCGTTCTTTAGCTGGAAGGTAACCTTATAATCATCTTCATTTACACCATTAAATAATTGATAG
Organism: Bacillus sp. E214; assembly: GCF_008087365.1. NCBI lineage: Bacteria > Bacillati > Bacillota > Bacilli > Caryophanales > Bacillaceae > Bacillus > Bacillus sp. E214. The sequence continues at coordinate 654,681 of NZ_VENN01000002.1, forward strand.
TACAGTGATTGATAAGCTAAATTGAAGAAGGCAAATCCGTCCATACTGCTGTTTTCATAAAGCTCCTGATCCATTTTAATCGTATACTCTGTAAATGATTTATTGTGTTCTATCTTTTTAATTGAAGGAAAGTCTTCATCGGCTTCTATTTCTTTAATAGAAGTGTCTATTGTATCTCCCATCTCTTTCAGCATTTCCTTATGCTTAGATTTGGACATTTTATATGTAACCGATCCATCATCATTTACAATTACTTCTTTTACCCCGTCCTCTTTAGCCTCTTTCTTTAGTTTCACCATATCTGTGTCTTCAAAAAATGATGCAGGTAATGTCACTTCAACATTTACCATTCCCTTATTGACATCCACATTATCGGAATTTTTATTTTCCTCATCCTTTGATGAGCAAGCAACCAGCATAATACTCAATACTAATAGAAAGAGCAGTTTACCACTTTTCATTATGAACCCCCTGAGATGTAATTAATCCTTTATTAACGTAACAAATTTAATAGGTAGTATCTAAATATTCACCGAAAAATATATACTGAAGATTTTGGTAAATTAACTAATGTAATACTTATTTTATGGATAGTAAATAGATTTGATACACAAAAGCATTATAGATAATATAAGAAAAACTTCTATGTTAGAATAATCACAAAGGAGGCAGATGCTATGAATACAGTTCCCTTAATAATTGCTGTTATTGCAGGTATTCTTTATGGTTCCGTACGTTCCGTGAAAAATCAAAATAGTAAAGATGAATCTGCAAAGAAGGAAGCAGGCCTTTACTTACAAAGTATTGTGGTTTGTATCGCTGTTTATTTAATAGTGAGCTTCGTTCAGAGTATCTAAAGACTATACATATTCACTTAAGTAAGGATTTTGATCTAAATTTAAAAGACCGTTTAAGCAGTAGAGACATAAAGTCGCTTTCCTAATTTATAGGAGGCGACTTTTTTACTTAGATGATAAAAAGGAAAATGATTAATCATACCGAATTATTATTTTCATAAGAGGCTTATAGAGAAATAAAAAACATAATAGGGAATGGGATCGATGGAATCAAACTTAATTATTCTAAGAGGAAACTCCGGAAGTGGAAAAACAACCATTGCTAAAAGCATTCAAGATCAGTTAGGAAAAGGTACCCTGTTAGTTTCTCAAGATAATGTTCGGCGTGAGATGTTGAAGGTCGAGGATAGAGAAGGGAATCTTTCGATTGATTTGATTCGTCAAATTGCTGAGTATGGGAAAGGGAGATGTGAACACACCATTGTTGAAGGAATTCTGAATAAAAGTCGCTATGGTCAAATGCTAAATGACTTAATCCAGTTCTATGGCGGAAAGGCATATATCTTTTATTTTGACTTGTCATTCGAAGAAACGGTAAAACGTCATCTCTCACGTGATAAAAAGGAAGAGTTCGGTGTAGATGCTTTACGAAAATGGTGGACCCCAAATGATTATTTGGAAGTGGAAAATGAAGTGAAAGTAACAGGTCATTTAACACATACCGAGATAGTGGATTTGATTTTAATACAACTGCAAGAGTGATGATGATAGCAGGGAGTTAACCTATAGAATTGAGATACATTAGATCACTGCCTTTGAATAATCTATATTATTTAGAAGTCCGATATGTAAAAACTTTTTGACATTTATGATGAGTATGGATACAATGAAAATGTCAAAAGGTTTTTACATTTTCAAAGGAGCTGTCATTAATGGATTGGTTAGCTATCTTGCTGTTGTTTGTGATTTTAGCAATTTGTGTTTTACTCATCATCGTTACTCTTGTGTCATTACCTCAACTGGGTGATGAAAGAAAAGATTTTATTAAGATGAAAGCTCAGTCGTTTGCATTTGCAGGTGTTATTGGATATTTATTGATTAATCTTGTTGAATCTATTTATGTAACTTTCTGGACAGACAACACTTACGAAGGCATAAATCCATTTACTGCTCTTATAGGTATTTCTTTAGTGTATTTAATCTCACTACTATTTTGCAAAAAGAAATATGGTGGTTAAGTTGAAAAATCATATTAGAGAATTAAGAAAATCAGCAAAGCTATCTCAAGAAGAACTTGCTAAACTTTGCAATGTATCACGACAAACGATAAATGCGATTGAAAACGATAAATATGACCCTACATTACAATTGGCTTTTAGTATAGCTGCTGTATTAGATACAACAGTAGATGAATTATTTATAAATGAGGATATGGATATGTAATTTTAGACCTTAACTTAAATTAAGGTCTTTTTTTAAGTGCTTAGAAAGTCTTAGGAGTTAAAACCTGTATTCTGAATTTGACTCTCAGAAACCTTCTTTCAAGCAGAAGAAAAAGGAGCAACGACTGTAGCTCCTTAACAAATCATTATTAATTGTTTTTTATGTTATTTGGGGGGAATGGAAATGTACTCGCTGATCATTATGGCTGTAATAGAAAATAACTTAATAAATTCTAACTATACAGTAGTACATCTTCACTCATAATTGTTATGGAGGTCCGCTTTGAAGTTCTAAGGTCAAACGCCTAGTTAACAAATTGTGCACTAGTTGTGCAACTCAACCGATTCTTTGCATAGATGTCTCCTGTAAAAAAAGAAAAAACCCTTGATATACAAGGGTTTTCCGGTATGGAGCTAAGGGGATTCGAACCCCTGACCTCTTCGCTGCCAGCGAAGCATTCTCCCGCTGAACTATAGCCCCATAATAAGTAATAAAATTATGTACAACCTTATTTTAACTAATTTAATACGAATGTCAATCTTGTATGAAGTATTTTTGCTGAATCTTCTAACTTAACCAAGCTATAATGCAGGGTAAAAAAGAGTAGGAAAGAAACTGCCTATGCTTCTTTCCTGCTCCTATTGATTATGCATTTTCAATTTCAATGCTCATGACTCCATCGATAGAAGAAACGGAATAATAAACATCTGTAATTAGCCTTTTGCTGTCTATGGTGGTTCTTAAACGAATTTGATGACTGTTAGTCAGATCTTTTATGCGAACAGACTTAATTGAAATCTCTTTTTGTTCAATTAAATTTATAATTGGCGCTATACTGTCTTTTTCTGCAATAATTAACTGGAGGTTTAACTCTTTTTCTCTAAACTTTTTTGGCCCAATATAATTAAATAACATGGGCAGCAATTCAACGCTGATGATTAACAAAACTACACCTGCTATTGCTTCCATATAAAAACCTGCACCTACTGTAATCCCTATTCCGCCTGCTCCCCATATTAATGCTGCAGTAGTTAAACCAGATATACTGTCATTGCCTCTCCTTAATATAACGCCAGCTCCAATAAAACCAATTCCGGATACTATCTGGGCTGCAAGACGGAGCGGATCCATTGTTACTGTGACTCCATATGCTGATCCTTTTGCATTATATGCAGATTCAATAGAGACAATAGTTAATAAACAACTAACGATTGAGATTACTAGAGATGTTTTCAGACCAACAGGTTTTCTTTTGATTTCCCGTTCCAGTCCTATGATAAGCCCTAATACTGCTGATATGCATAATTTAATAATCATCTGTATATCAATTGAGAAATCCATATTGCCAACCTGCCTTTATAAGTTCTTCTATATAGAATAGAATATGAGACGGATCTGTTCCAGAATTATGAATTATGAATATTTATTTGTTTAAATTACAGTTAAAGGGTGGAATAATATATGACTCAGTCACTTTTTAAACCTTATCTTGCCATTGTTGTAGGAGTGATTGCTGTATCCTTCTCAGCGATACTTGTTCGCTATTCGGAAGCCGAGTCTGGTGTCATTGCTTTTTACCGCATGTTATTTTCCTGTTTAATTCTAATTCCGTACTTTTGTAGGGAGGCTGTTAAAGAGATAGGAAGGATTAATAAAAAAGATTGGGTATTATGTGCAGCGGCCGGAGCGTTTCTTGCTTTTCATTTTATTTTTTGGTTTGAGTCTCTTCGGTATACTTCAGTGGCTAATTCAACTGTCCTAGTCACAATGCAGCCTATATTTGCTTTTTTAGGTACCTATTTTTTATTTAAGGAACGAGTATCTATCGGTGGAGTCGTAAGTATTATTGTGGCGATTTCAGGCAGTATATTGATTAGTGCCAGCGATTTTTCGCATAATAAGGGAGCTTTGTTCGGAGATGTACTTGCCATAGTAGCTTGTGCTCTTGCAACAGCTTATTTCTTGATTGGACAAATGGTACGTAAAAGAATGGGGTTAACTGCTTACACTTTTATTGTATACGGTATTAGCGCAATTATATTATTGATCTATGTATTGGGGAGCGGCCAGGAGTTATTCGATTATCCTAAAAAAGAGTGGTACCTATTTATCTTGCTTGCAATCATTCCTACATTGTTGGGGCATTCACTTTTTAATTGGGCAATTGAATGGGTTAGTGCAACAAAAATATCGATGGCTATATTATTTGAACCAATAGGTGCGGCAGTATTGGCGTACTTTTTATTTAATGAAAGCCTATCTGCTATACAATTGTTTGGTGCAACATTAGTATTGGTGGGGTTATCTTTATTTATATTAATGAATAGAAGAAGAGACGCAATAGAGAATAGCGAAGTTAACTATTAATTGCATTGCAGGGCATCCAAGAAGGATGTCTCTGTTTTTTTAAAATATAATTGGTGTTGAACTTTTTCCGATTTTTAGTGTATTGTTGAAGGAATTCATTCTTATGAACATTAAAGGGCGTGCTTAGTGATCAGGATGGTTAGGCAAACAAACACTGCTAATCTTAATGAAGAGTTGTATGTCAATGTATTGGATATATGTGATTTTTATGATGTTATGTAGAAATAATATAAAAAAGCGAAAAAAAGTAAAAAAGTACTTGCATCCTAATAGTTGTCCATGATATATTAACTATCGTTCACTTCGTTGAACATTCGTTAAAAAAACTTTTAAAAAAAGTTGTTGACGAAAATAAGTTATTCTGATATATTATAAAAGTCGCTAACGCGAACGAGATAACAAGTTAAAATAAGTCAAAAAAACTTTTAAAAAAGTTGTTGACAAAGAAAAGTTATCTTGATATAATATAAAAGTCGCTAACACGACATACAGATTGTTCTTTGAAAACTAAACAAAACGAAACGCCAAGCAAGTCTAAAAATAAGAGATTTTTAAAATCTCGTCAATTTGCTTTAAAATTTAGCTAGATCAAACATCTTTCGGAGAGTTTGATCCTGGCTCAGGACGAACGCTGGCGGCGTGCCTAATACATGCAAGTCGAGCGAATCTGAGGGAGCTTGCTCCCAACGATTAGCGGCGGACGGGTGAGTAACACGTGGGCAACCTGCCCCTAAGATTGGGATAACTCCGGGAAACCGGTGCTAATACCGAATAGTTTCCAACACCTCATGGTGTTGGAAGGAAAGTTGGCTTCGGCTAACACTTAGGGATGGGCCCGCGGCGCATTAGCTAGTTGGTGAGGTAACGGCTCACCAAGGCAACGATGCGTAGCCGACCTGAGAGGGTGATCGGCC